>CAIYJE010000091.1 GCA_903926465.1 uncultured Planctomycetales bacterium | reverse complement strand
GGACATCGTAGACATCCCGGAATGTACCGCATTGGGAGGGCCATTTCGATACCCAGGCCAGACAGGCCAGAATTCGCAACTCGTTCATTTTCATTCACATGCGGCGATGTCGCCTTGACCGGAACCGGTAGTTACACCCATTGGATTTTGGGTTGAAAAATTCTGCCCAGGAATTGGATCGGCTTCCCCACCATCAAGATAGAGCGGTCCATTCGCTTGACGATCGTGAGGCCTTACGAGGTAGAAATGGTTATCATGCCCCCCCTTTATATTGAAGGGGATGACGATGATCGGGCCAGAGCCTATTTTTGCGGCCACCACTGATCGCATGCCATTTTAGTTGGTTTTTGATACATCAGGCTGGCGTAGGCCGCCGATGTTCAACCTTTCAAATTCGTATCTTGTCGATCAAAATACGTGGATCCGGGTTTTGGCTCTTGCCAAGGCGGTCATGGTCCGGATGTTGCTTATGGCAGCATGACCAAGGTATTAGCTTGCCTGGGGAAGAGTGTTCTGCTCACGCTCAATTGCCGTTTGATCGGCTCGATCTGGATCAAACCAGGGGTAGATGGCGGGCAGCAATACGAGTTTCAGAAGTACGCTGGTGATCAGGCCGCCAATGACAACCGTAGCCAGCGGGCGCTGGACCTCGGCACCCGCGCCATGGGCAAGGGCCATCGGCACGAACCCCAGGCCGGCAACCAGTCCGGTCATCAGAATTGGCCTTAGTCGCGCCAGTGCGGCCTGATAAACGGCGTCGCGCACGGGCAGGCCACGCTCTCGGTTCTGGCGAATAGCCGAAACCAGCACCAGGCCGTCCAGAACGGCAACGCCTGATAACGCGATGAACCCCACGCCGGCCGGCACGCTCAAGTTCATGCCGCGGATCCAGAGGGCCAGAATTCCACCAATGGCTCCCAGCGGCACCGAAAGAAAAATCAAGCAGGCCAGACCAATCGACTGGAAAGTTCCGTGGAGCATCAAGAAGATCAAGAGCATGGCCACGGGTACCACCAAAGCCAGGCGTTTGGTTGCCGCTCTGAGGTTTTCGGAGGTGCCTCCCCATTCCAGGTGGTATCCCCGATCCAGCGGTACCGAGGCTGTGATCGCTTTCTGGGCCTCGGCCACAAAGCTTGCAATGTCTCGCCCTCGAACATTGCATTGAACCATTACGCGTCGCTGGCGGTCTTTCCGCCAGATCTCATAAGCACCATCCTCGTTGACAATACTGGCCAGGTTCTTCAGCGGAATCATTTGGCCCTGGGCATTTGAGACCGAGAGGCGTTCAATGGCCTCCACGGCGTTCCGGTATTCGGGTGCGTACCGGACCCGAATATCAAAGCTACGATCATTCTCAAAAACCTGGCCCACTTGCTGACCACCAATGGCTGCCACCACATTGAGCACGTCCGAGGTATTGATTCCCAGCCGGGCAATCCGGTCTCGCTGGATGGTGATTCGGGAGTAGGGCAGTCCGTCCAAAACCTGAGCGCGTACATCGGTGGCGCCTGAGATTGCCTGGAGCGTGGTGGCCATGGCCTGGGCCTTACTCTGAAGCACCTCCAGGTCATTGCCATAAAGGCTCAGGCCAATATCCGCGCGCACTCCAGAGAGCAATTCGTTGAACCGAAGCTCGATCGGCTGGCTGAAATTGAGAAACGCCCCAGGGCTTACCTTACGTACTTCCTCTTCGATCTGCCGGATCAATTCTTCTTTCTCGTGCGTTCTGGCCCACTGTTCCTTGGGGTGAAGCAAGATGAACACATCGGCCGAATTCACAGACGCTGGATCGGTGCCGACCTCGGGACGACCGGTCCTGCTAACGATTGTCCGGATCTCGCCAGGGAACTGTTCGATGAGAGCCTTCTCAAGCCGGGTCGAACTCTTGAGCCCTTCGGTAAGCGATGCGCTTGGCGGGCGGGTCGTCACCAGGACCAGGTCTCCCTCGTCAAGTTTGGGAATGAATTCTCCGCCAAGCTGGAACGCTAGCCACGTGGTTGCCGCCGACGTGGCCAGCGCCAGCATGACAATTCGCCGGGTATGAGTTTGTGCGTAGCGCAGCACCGGTTCATACACACGCTTCGCCAGCCTGATCAAGATCGTTTCACGCTCTTCGCGGCCAGGCCGAAGCGCGAGTGAGGCGAGGACGGGAGTGGCCGAGAAGGTGAGGAGCAGTGACCCGGCCAGTGCAAAGATCACGGTCAACGCCATCGGCCGGAACATCTTCCCTTCCACGCCTTCCAACGCCAAGATTGGCAGGTGCACCAGGGTAATAATGATTGCCCCGTAAACCACCGGCCGGCGAACTTCCTGGGTGGCGTTGGCAACAACCTCCGAGGTGTTGGCGGTTTTGCTGGCATGGCCGAGGTGCGCCACGCAGTTCTCGATGACGATGACGGAACTGTCCACAATCAGCCCAAAGTCCAGCGCGCCCAGGCTCATCAGGCTACCGGCAATGCCGGTGGCAAACATCAGATTGCCGGCAAACAGCATCGAGAGTGGAATGGTGCAGGCGACAATCAGGCCGGCGCGAAGATCGCCGAGTAGCACGATTAGCACGGCGATAACCAGGAACGCCCCTTCGAACAGGTTCTTGGCAACGGTTGCAATGGTTCGGTCAATCAGGGTGGCCCGATCGTAATAGGGGTCAATGGTCACTCCTGGAGGCAGGTTGCGCTCAATTTCCTCCAGCTTTTCCTTGATCCGGTTGACCACCACGCGCGAGTTTTCGCCTGCGAGCATGAACACCGTGGCCGTCACCACTTCACCGCGGCCGTCGCGAGTAACAGCGCCGTTGCGAATCATCGGAGCAAACCGGACCTCGGCCACATCTCGCACGTAGATTGCCGTGCCGCTGGACGTGGTATCCAGCACAATCTCTTCAAGATCGCTCAGCGAACGCACCAGCCCGACGGCACGGATAACCCGTTGCTCGCCGTTATGTTCCAGGTAGCCGCCGCCCGCGTTGGCATTATTGCGCCGGATGGCCTCAAACACGCGACTCACGGTGATGCCGCGTGAGATCAGCCGTCTGGGGTCGATCTGAACTTCAAAGGTTTTGAGCTCGCCACCAAACCCGCTGACTTCAACCACCCCCTGAACCCCCTTGAGGGGGCGTGCAACTTCCCAATCAAGAATGGTGCGAAGTTCCATGGGGGTGTACGGGCGAGGCGAATCGGGACGGGCCCGCACCTCGAACTGAAAGATCTCGCCCAGTCCCGTGGCGATCGGACCCATTTCAGGTTGCCCGAGTTCCGGTGGGATCTGGGACCGAACCTGGGCCAATCGTTCACCCACCTGCTGGCGTGCCCAGTAAATATCGGCGCCGTCCTCGAAGACGATGGTGACTCCGGAGAGCCCGAACTGGGAAAACGAGCGCACTTCCTGAACCCGTGGAATACCGTTCATGGCATTTTCTACGGGAATCGTGATGAACTGCTCGATCTCGGCAGGTCCGAGACTGGGCGCGCTTGTAACCGCAACCACCTGAACGTTGGTAATATCGGGCACGGCGTCAATTGGTAGGCGGAGCAGCGCCACCGATCCAGAGGCGATCAACCCCGCCAGCAACAAGATCACCAAAGATCGGCTTTTCAACGACCAACGAATCAGCCAATCAAACATAGATCGAACTCGAAAGTCTCTTGCGGGGCGAGTCTCAGCTTGCCGATTCTCCGGAGGCAAGCCGCAGAAGTTCCGCTTTCAGATGGAATGCTCCCTCGGTGACAACCGGTTCACCGGGTTCGATCCCTTCCTTGATGGTCACGGGGCCTTCGGAATTACCAGTAATCGAGACTTCACGACGCTCAAAGACTTCCGGACCGTTCTGCACGAACACAAATGTGCGTTCTTGGTGTGAGACAATGGCCGTGGCCGGTACCTGCACGGTTGAGCCCGATGATTCATTCAGGCCCAGCACCTCAACTTCCACAAACATCCCGGGCTTCAGCAACCGTTCCGCATTGGGCGCGGAAGCCATCAGGCGGATGGTCCGGCTTTGGGGATGTACAATGTCACCGGTGTAGAACACGTTGCCTTGAAAAGCCTGGTCGGGATAGGCGGGGGAGTGAATTCGGACCGTCGCGCCGTTTCTTCCCTTGAGTCGCGCAAAATCACTCTCATGAATGTCCACTTCCACCCAGACGTTTGAGAGGTTCGCCAGGATGAACATCTGGTCGGTGGCGGCCACGGGAATTCCAGGCACCAGTGGTTCCTGATCAATAATGGTGCCGGCCAGCGGAGCCCGGATGTCATAAACGCTGATCAGGTTGCGGAGTTTGGGGAAGGACGACTCGGCCTCTGCGCTCTGGCTCTCGGTTGAGGACGCTGAGGCTACCGCCGAGATCCTGGCTGATTCGGTTTCTGAGATGCTGTCTGGATCAACATTCAAGATTCGGAGGTGTTCACGAGCGACCCGGGTTGCAGTTTCGGCTTCCCGCAATGCCTGCTGGGCCCGAACGTGATCAAGCCGGGTTTCTACCTCCATTTGGTCCATAAGTGCCTGGTAGGTGGCCTGGGCCGACTCGAATTCGGCTTCAGATTCCTGAAGCTTGGAGGGAGCAATGGCACGATCGCGGCCCAGTCGCCGGTTGCGCTCCACATTGGACTGCTCCAGGCGATAGTCGGCATACGCAGAGATCAGCCGTTCCCGATTCGTCCCCAAGGGGCGATGCTTGAAGAGGTCGTGGATCTCTGATGGGGCTTTGCCTGCCTCAAGGGTGGCAACCAGTTCACGGGTATTATCGTAAATCGTCTGTTGCCAGTTGGTCTGAGTTTGGGCAACAGCCAGTAACTGGCGGCGGGTAATCAGGTCGAGCCGGGCCTGTCCAACCTCTGGACTTTCAATGGTGGCCAGAAGTTGGCCGGCCTCCACCTCTTGCCCCACGCGAGACGCCACAGACTGGACCACGCCCGAGGCGCGTGGGGTGATGATGGCGTACCGGGTTTCGTCGGGCTGAATCCGACCCGGTGCTCGCAGCGTATGAGTGACTCCACCCAGCTCGGCATTCATAACACTCAAGCCGATGGCTGTTTGCTGATCGCGAGAAAGTCGCAACGTGCTTCGATGAGTCTCGTTGGTGCCCGAAATTGAAGCAGGGGTTGCTGTCAGAATAGGAGCAGGGATGCTTTGTGGTGCTGCGCCGTTTTTACTGGATAAGACCATCCAGGTCAGGCAGGTACCCGCTGCAACGCCCAGGCCGATGGGAAGCAATTGCCGGGTTCCCTCAACCAGGCCGGTCCATCGTGCATGCTTGATTTTCAGTCCAATTGTTGGAGCCAGGGCTACGGTGTGCGAAAGGTTTGTGTTCATGGCTATTGGCCGCAAATGGGCGACGTGGCCCTGAATAGGAACCGCGGAATTGCCGTGGCTTCCGCGTGAAATGCTCGAGCTTTGGTAGATCGTTTAACTCTAAAGGCAATTCATATGCCATTCGGGTGGGCATTTCTGGCTTGATCTGCGGGCAGGGCCTAGCCGTGCATGATTTGTGGGAGCGGGAATATGGCGTTGGCTTGGCAGAGGTCAGGCTGGCATGATCGGCTTTTCGGCCGGTTCCGAGGAGGTTCTGGCTTCCAGGATCAGGCTGAGGGGAACTTCCAGGCCGTGTGCGCTCAGCAGTGGCTCATTGGCCAGAATGGCGCGGGTGGGTCCGTCGGCAATGACTTGGCCCTGGTCGATGAGGATGGTTCTGGGGCAGAGTTCCACGACCATATCCAGGTCATGGGAGGCAATGAGCTTGGTGGCCGAGAGTGAACGGATCAGTTCAATGAACCTGCGTCGCCCACGCGGATCCAGGTTTGCGGTGGGTTCATCCAGGGCCAAGATCGAGGGATTACAGGCGAGTACTCCGGCCAGGCAGGCCCGCTTACGGGCACCAAAGCTCAGGTGCTGAGGCGGTCGATGCGCCTCGGCCGCCAGGTTGACTCGCTCCAGGCACTGCAGGGCAAGCGTGCGGGCTTCTGCTGGCTTCAGGCCCAGATTCAGCGGCCCAAATGCTACATCTTCCAGAATGGTGGGGCTGAAAAGCTGATCGTCGGGATCTTGGAATACCAGACCAACCATGCGCCGGACCTGGGGACCGTTGGCAGTGTTCACCTGCAGCCCCTCAATCCAGACCTGGCCTGGGTTACGCCGGGAGGTGGCCTGGGGGTCGTCGGCCCCATGAGAGTGCAGGGCACCACCCGTGGTGCGGCCTGGCAAGATACCGTTCAGGTGGAGCAGGAGGGTGCTTTTGCCCGCTCCGTTCGGCCCCACCAGCGCCACACATTCGCCAGCCTGAATGGTCAACCTGAGGTGGTCAAGTGCCTGGCGTCCATCTGGATACTGGTAGCAGAGGTCATGGAGCCGGATCGATGCCGGTGAAGCCGTGAGCTGGGAGTTTTGATCCAGTGCCGAGGCCGGGGCCTCGGACTGAGACTCGGTTTTTTGGGTACGTTTTCGCCAGGGGCCAATCATCGCGTTTGCTCCGAGTCCGCAAGCGAGCGGATGGTTCCGTCCCAACCGCGAGAAACCATGGCCGTGTGAACGCGCTCGCCGCGTTCCATGGCCCGCAGGAAGAGCGCTCCGAGCAGGTTACCCAGCATGGACCAGCGGGCCCAGAGGGACCGCTTCCGACCAAACGAACGGGCCCGGCTGGCAATCAGCATGCGATTTCGTTCTTCGACCAGCACGTGTGAGTATCGGTTCATGAAATGGAGGGTGGAAACGACCAGGGCGGGGCATCCCAGCCTTCTCAGGGTCTGGATCAGCGTGACGGCCGAGTACACCAGGCCGAGGGCAAGCACGGCAACCAACGCCACGCCATTTCGGGCAAGGATTGCGGCAATAAACCCGGCCGCATGCTCTCCTGCGCGAGCAGGGTGCGAGATTCCAAGCAAGACCGCAAGCACAACGAGCAGCGGGCAAAGCCCAAGCCAGCGGCGAGCCAAACTGCCCAGATTGACCCCCAGATAACCTACGAAAAAGGCCAGAAGTAGCGCCTCAGAGCCGAGTGCCTTCCAGGCTCCCAGCGGTGTGAGGATCACGGCTACCACAAAACCCAGGCACCCTAGCAACGCCCAGCGAGGATCCAGCCGACGCTCAGCGGAGATTTGCGTTTCATCTCCCATGGGAACCGGCCTCGATTGGAACGGAGGGGCGTGGCAGGCGGTGAGAACCAGCGGTGGCACGGGCCAGCAAAACCGCAACGCCACAAACGATGAGTGTGCCAACCACTCCGGCGGCAGCCGTTGCCATCCGCATGGAGGAGAGCCCGGGAATGGGTAACTGGTAGTCTGGCATCGGTGCTTTGGTCGGCTGGATTTCCTGGGTTTCTGAACCTGGCTCGCTTGCGTCGGAATAGTCAATTCCTACTTTCTCAACCACAGTCTCCAGGCCATCAGGCGCATCGTACGCAAACGGAGCCGCAAACAGGGCCAGCGCCAGGGCCAATCCCATTCCTGCCAGAGCGAAGCGGCCGATCTGGTTGCTACTAGGTACGGCATGGCACGCTCCGGGGATCAGGTCTGGCCGAGCGGCAAGAATTGATCGCAGAATCAGACCCGTGATCAGGGCTTCACCCACGCCAATGGCCGCGTGAATGAGCAGCATCCAGCCCAGTAAGGGGAGCCAGGCAATACCGGGGTTAGACCAGGCCAGTTCCAGAGCGCAGGCACCCGCGGAAATGAGCACCGCCACCCAGGCTGCGAGCATGGCACCAACCAGGGTGCCCTGGATGCCGCCACCCAGCAGGCGCCGGAGTTCGGCAAAGATGGCGTATCCCACAACGGAGCCGAGCAGCCCCATGTTCACGAAATTGGCCCCGAGCGCGGTCAGGCCGCCGTCTGCGAACAGCAGGGCCTGAACGCACAGAACCGAGGCGATCACGCAGGCACCGGCCCAGGGGCCCAGCACCACAGCCGATAGCACTCCGCCCATCAGGTGGCCGGAAACTCCCGGAAACACCGGAAAGTTCAGCATCTGGGCTGCGAAGACGAAGGCCGCCATCATCCCCATCAAAACTGGGGTCCGATCTCTGGACCGGTCTCGCAAGTGGTACAGCCCGGTTGCAAACCCGGCCGCCCCAATCACGGAGGTAACAGCGGCCACAGGCAAGGACAGGACTCCGTCTGGCAAGTGCATCGGGTTCGGGTCTCGGAATGAGAACGGTATGCGCCTTTTCGTCATAAGCGCATACGCACGGGGGTAGAGTCAAGCACTCCCCCATAAGAACCTGGGGTTCTGGGGGCTTTCTCGCTGGCCAGGCCAACCGTTAACCTCTTGACATGTCCGTGGATGCCGCGACTATGGGCGAGAATCAATCCCTTCAGGAACGCTTCCCGTTCAGCGAGGTGCCACGTGCGAGTGTTGATGACCGGTGGGTATGGTTGCATTGGGTCGTGGATTGCCAAGCAACTGATTGAAAACGGCAACTCGGTCTGGATTTACGACCTCAAGGAGGATCGGCACCGGATCGACTTGCTCCTGACCCCAGAAGACTATGGCAAGGTGCACTTTGTGCCGGGCGACGTGTCTGATGCGGTGGCGTTTCGGCAGGCCGTGGAAACGACCGGGGCAACCCATCTGCTGCACCTGGCCGGGTTGCAGGTGCCGGTGTGCAAAACCGATCCCTTGCTGGGAGCCCGGGTGAACGTGCTGGGAACTCTGGCGGTGTTTGAGGCGGCCGTCGCCCTCAAAGACCAGGTGAAGCGGGTGGCGTTTGCCAGCTCCGCGGCCGTGCATGGGCCAACGGCTTTGAAGCCTGGCGAGCGGGTGCCGGACGATGCCTTGCTCCGTCCCTCAACCCACTACGGCGCCTTCAAGGTGTGCAACGAACTCAATGCGCGGGTCTACTGGCTGGATCACGGTGTGAGCAGCGTTGGCCTGCGCCCCTGGACCGTTTATGGCGTTGGGCGAGACTTTGGCGTAACCAGCGAGCCAACCAAGGCTATCAAGGCGCTTGCCGCAGGCCGAAGCTACCACATCAGTTATGGCGGCCTGCAAGATATTCAATATGTGGCCGATGTGGCGAACACGTTCTTGCGTGCCCTGGAGGCCCCGTTCCAGGGGGCCGACTCTTTCAATATCCATGGCGATGTGGTGTCGATTGAGTCCTTTGTGGCCACCGTGCTGGACGTGGTTCCCGAGGCCCGAGGCCGGTTGACGCATGGCGACCGTCAGTTGCCAATTGCCCCCGACCTTGACGATTCTCGGTTGCAAGCGGCCCTGGGCCCACTGGTGTCCACCTCATTCCGCCAGGGCATTGCCGAGACGTTCAACCGCTTTCGGACGCTCCATGAAGAGGGGCGGCTCGATCTGAGTGACCTCGGCTGAGAAGCGGGAAAATCCTGTTCCATAGTGCCTGTGCGACGTATGGTCGACAGGCACTCTTTTGGCAGGATGATCATGCTCGGCTGACATGCTGCCACCTCAACAGGAATGGATAGCACGGGGAGCGGTTCGATGGAACCGCCACGAGGCGTGGGCTGGAAAGCATTGCCGGTGACAGAAGATTGGGTGCAGCCGCAGCTCCAGAAACCGGAGTCGGTCAAGCAAACGCGAGAGCGGTTGCAAAACCTGAGCTGGTTTCTGGTCTTCACGGAACCTGCATCGCCTGACCTTTTGGATCTCTAGAAGGCGCATCCAGTGCATTTGGACACACCGCAAGACGGTTAGCATGCATGCGACCTTGCCCGATTTGGGTCGGCCGGGTAGAAAGAATGCGCATCGAGGATGGAACTTGAGTTATTCTCTCTCGCCCCTCAGGAGCCCGCGCCATGGATCGGCGAACTCGACGCTTTGTTCCCCAGCTTGAAGGATCTCTGGAAGATCGGGTGGTCTTGACCGCCGGTCTGATCGCCCATGCGCATGTCAGTCCGTTTGCCACCGGCATGATTCCGATTTTGAGCCATAGCACGTACCAGAGCGTGATCAATCAGATCAATATGGCATTCAACTCTTACCGGGGCCAATCGCAGCTCAACAGTATTCCTGGTTCGCTGTGGAATACCGTCAAAACCTTCCGCTGGAGCTGGCCAGACGGTAACAAGCCCAACGATATCAATGCCTTGCAAGCCCGGGTCGCCACGGCTGCAAGCCGGTTGCCGTACGGAGCGCAACAACTGGTGCCGGTGCTCAATCCGGAAATTGGTTCGACCCGCGTGAGCAAGCAGGCCTCTCATATGATTCAAGATTCCGTGCTGGCGTCGGTTCGCTCTTACGTTCAGACCGGCGTGAAGTCTCAGAGTTTCATGTTGAACAAGAAATGATGCCAGGCCGGCCCGGGAACTGAATGCAGGAAACACGCAACCTCCTGAGTCTCAAGCGGAAAGGCTGAGACTCAGGGGGTTGTTGTTTTGCATTCCGGTGAATGGAGAACCAGGGCCGGCACCTTGCGGAGCAAGATGTCGGTCCTGGTTTGAAAAGCCGTGGTGGGATCAGCGGCCGGCGGGCGCGGCGGCGGCCTTCTTGGCGGGCGTTCCAGCTCCAGCCTGGGCGGGACGCGCGGCCCCGGCGGCAGCAGGAGCGGCCGTACCTTCCTGAACGAGCCGGAACAGGTCGGCAGGCATCGGCTTGATTTCGATCTTGGCGTTCTTCCGTTCCGCCTCAACAATTTTGGTTTGAAGGTCGGCGGCGTACTGGTTCAGCACGTCGTTCTTGATCTTATCGAAATCCAGGGTGGCCCCTTCTTTGCGGTCGGCCACAAAGATCAGGTGCTGGCCGTACTCGGTTTCGATCGGCTCAGAGATTTCACCCTTCTTCATAGCAAAAGCCGCCTTGGCAAACGGCTCAATGAACTGTCCACGGCGCGGGAAGAATCCCAGGTCTCCGCCCGAAGGCTGAGCCACGTTGCCATCATCTTCGGAATACTTGTTGGCGGCGTCTGCGAACGAGATCTTCTTGCTTTCGATCTCTTGCCTGATGGCGGCCAGCTTTTGCTGGATCTTCTGCTTATCTTCGGCGGTGGCCTTGGGGTCAACCTTGAGCAGGATATGACTGGCCTTGACCAGGGTGCCACTAAAAACGTCGGCGTTCTTTTTGAGGAAGTCTTGGAGTTCGGAGTCGGTTGCCTTCTCGGTGACGTAGGCACGCCACTGCAACGAACGAGCGATCTCGGCCCGCAGTTCGTCAACCGTGGTATTGGTTTCGGCGAGGGCCTTTTCCAGGCTGCCTCCCTGTTGTTCCAGCCGGGCCCGTTCTTGGCTGATGGTTTTCTCAACATCGGCCTTGGTCACGCTCAGGTTGGCTTTAGCCAGGAACTGTTCGAGTAGCTTGGTGTTTACCAGCAGCTCAATTCCCGAGTCAAACGCGCGCTGTTCGCTACCAGGGGGAATCTGGAACTGGGAGAGGAGCTTGATCAACTCTCGCTTGGAAACGGGCTGGCCGTTGACGTTGACAACCACCTCACTGAGGTCCGCACCCTTGGTCTGGGCGGCGGTGGCGGTAGCCACGGCGGGTGCGGCCGGCTTACTGGTGGCCGGTTGGGTTTGGGCGATGGCAGCCGCGGCTGGCAGCGCCATGATCGAAGCCAGGGC
Source organism: uncultured Planctomycetales bacterium (assembly GCA_903926465.1). Classification (GTDB taxonomy): domain Bacteria; phylum Planctomycetota; class Planctomycetia; order Isosphaerales; family Isosphaeraceae; genus CAIYJE01. The sequence goes on along the minus strand of CAIYJE010000091.1, from coordinate 13,456 downwards.
GGCAAGTCTCGATCGGATCGATGAGGACATCGGATGCGTCTCCGTACGGTGTGCGACAGCCTCGATGGAGAGAGTGGCGAGGCCATCCTCAAGCACTGCGAGTCGCAAATCGACAGGCGCAGACCCTCTCCGCAGACTTGATCATACGTCGTTCCGGAAGATCGTGGTACGTCAATCTCTGGAGTAGGCTGGCTCGGCCTGGGTCAATCTGCAAAATGGCCAAGGCCCGAGACGGTTATGATCCGTCTCGGGCCTTGGTTCTGAATCAAGACTTCAACTGAAGCCGTGCCAGAGTTATCAGGCGGCGCCTAGCCACTGGCGAATTCGATCAAGATCGCCGGACCACTGGCGGCTGGCGCGTCGGTCCAGGAAGGCGGTCAGGAGCATATCAAGGGAAGTGACGGCGTGCCGGAGCGCCTCAATGCGTGCCAGCCGAAGCTCTCGGCCAGACTCGCCTTCGATCTTGGGCAGGGCGAGTCCAGACACCGCCAGGCTTTCGGCCTGGAGCGTGAATTCGTACTGCTGATCATGCCGGACCATGATCAGGCCCGCTTTGCGGGGCAGCTTGCCGGCCTGCAGGGCCTTGATGGCTTCCGGCATCCGGGCGGGGCCGGTGTCAGACAGCGAGTCTCGGCCGGTTTCGCCGCGCGGGCAGTCGAGCAATAGGGTCTTGCTCAGCATCACCGTGATTTCCGACCCATCGGCCAGCGTGATGGTGTCTGAATCGTTCTGGAGTACGTGCCAGAGCCAGACCAGCATTTCGTTCCCGAGGAAGTCTGGGCTGGACGGGTCTGGCGACCAGGCGAACGCCTCAAGCGATTCACCATGTTGCAGGAACGTGGTGGGGCTGAGCGAATCAAAAATCTTCAGTTCCGGGTGGTGTTCCGAGTGTTCGGCAACCAGCCGGCCCGCGGAAATTGGTTCCAGGGCTCGGTCAAAGGTATCACGGAAGAGGGAACCAACCCGGTCAAGCACGGACGATGAGGTGGCACCGACGTAGAGAACGTTTTCCAGCCCGTCCCACAGAATGGGGTAATGCTTGCGGCGGCGGAACCGGCCATCGGCGGCTTCGAGCTGGGCCCGAGCCTGCGCGGCTTCCTTGGCTTCTTCGCGCTGGCTGCGGGTTGGTTTGCCGCTGGGGTTAAGGGCCGCGCGGGCATCCAGCTCCATCTGCGTGTAGGCACGCAGGAGTTCACCGGGGATCTTGTCGGTATCAATCCGGATCGCCAGGTGGAGCGCATCCTCAAGGATGTTTTTTTCAAGGGTGAAGGTGGTATCAAGCACATGCTCGCCGCCGCCCCAGCCGGTGGTTACGCCGTCCTGGGCTTCGCCCAGACTGTGCTTGCCAATGGCGTGTTCTTCAATTTTTTCCAGCAAGTCAGAATCGAACGGAAGCGGAGAATCACCGCTGACCCGGTAACGTACAAACGAGATGCGACCACTGACAAAGCCCATCGTCTTTCCTCCCGCGACGAAGATTCCGGTCCTGCCGGTCAGCGCGGTCTGGCAAGCCAGACCGGGCGGCGCAAGGGTTTTTGAACCGCTACGCGAGACCGGGACATGTTGTCTCGCCGGTTAGATCGGTCTTGCGGCGGTCCTGGCTGGACCTGCGATTGGGCCCGATCCTGGAAAAGCGACCATCTGGGTTGGTCGGGGAAAGTCTGCGGGCAGGGGTGGGTGGCGTGCCGGTTTTGTCGAGTTTACAGGGTCCAAGCCGGGTCTGGTGGCAGATTTGGAAGCGCTTGCCGTTTGGGATGATTGTGTCGGCCGATCCGGGACAGTTTTGATGAGAGGAACTCAGGATGCGGTCTGCCGGCGGGCCAACAGATTCGACGGATAGGCTGACAGGGGTCCTGCTCGGTACGGCGCTGGGCGATGCGCTGGGGTTGCCGGCAGAGGGAATGTCGGCCCAAGCGGTGGTTCGCCGGTTTGGCCGGCTCGATCGGTTCCGGCTGCTGGGGAAAACCGGTTACGTTTCGGATGATACCGAGCAGGCCGCGTTGGTGGCTCAGAGCTTAGCACGGTACCCAGACGATTGTGCGGGCTTTATCCGGGCGTTTCGGCGTTCACTTCTCTGCTGGTTCTGCCGCCTCCCCTGGGGGATCGGCCTGGCAACCTTGCGATCTTGCCTGCGAATTGCTGCTCGTATTTCGCCATCGGGTGTCATGTCTGCCGGTAATGGTGCAGCGATGCGTACCGCCGTGATCGGGGTTTACTTTCACGATCGACCCGAGGAACGGCGGCTGTTTGGACGCCATCTCGCCGAGGTGACTCATTTAGATCCTCGCGCGGTCGACGGGGCCCTTTATGTTGCCGAGCTGGCGGCGGTGGCTGTTACCGAGGGGGCACGCGTGAGCTTTGAGGATATTCAGCAGCAGGCACGCTGCGTGGTTAAAAACCCAGAGCTAGGCCAGGCGATTGATGTGGCCCGCGAGCTTGCCTTGACTGGCGCAGGCACGGATGAAGCGGTCAGAATTTGCGGAAACTCTGGGTTTGTGGTGCATACCGTGCCGTTTGCCACCTTTTGCTTTTTGCGATACGGACACGACGTGATGCTTTGCCTGACGGAGGCGGTTTCCGTGGGAGGCGATGCCGACTCGGTGGGAGCGATTATGGGAGGTTGGCTGGGCGCGGTGCATGGCGAGGCGGCTCTACCAGCCGCGCTTGTTGGTCAAATTCATGATGGGCCGTTCGGCCCGACCCATCTCCGCGCCTTGGCGGCTTGCCTGGCCCAGGTGAAAGCGGGAAAGGCTGCGCCTGTACCAAGATACTCCGTGGTGGGTGCACTGGCCAGAAATCTTGCGTTGTATCCTGTCATCCTGGGGCATGGCTTTCGCCGGTTGCTACCGTGGTGAGGTGGATTGGACATGTTTATATGCAATAGTTATTCAACCCAATCTGGGTGTCAAGCAGAGACAGCCGAGGGCGGCTGTCCTACACAGGAAGGTTCGCCCTGTAGCTTGTGCGGTTTGATGTGTGCAAAGCAGCCATGAGCTTCTCCAGGTGCGTTCGGTGCAATAAGCGACATACGCCGCCGCCCGCTATTCATGAGGTAGACTCAGCGGTGAACCTATTGCGTGTTCTTTTGTCGGAGTCATGGACGGCTTCTTCGATCAACCAGCATGGGGCAAGCCCCTCCTGTTGCAGCAGTTTCACGGCATCGGCGCGGCAGCTCTCGCAGGGGTTGTGGATGTAACAGATCAAGGCCAGTTGCGAAATATCGGCCTCCACGTTTTCTTCCAGAAGCTTGATCGTGTCCATGAGCAGCCCGTGGAGTTCATCCACGTCTTCGGGCAGATTGACGTGGTCCAGGATCAGTTTCTCATCACCCGGTTGATAGTTCTTGATGAGCAGGCCGACATTGCGTCGATCGCCATGGCCCGATGTAATTTCGCGCACGGCGAAGGCGCGGACCTCAGGATGGTGCAGTTTCCCCAGTGTAACAAAAGCTCGGTGCCGGAGTTTGAAATCCGGGTGCCGACAAAGTTCCAGCAAACGAGTGTCGAAACGTGGAAATGGCCGGCGTAAGAAAACCCAGAGCAATTCGGAGGTAAAACTCACGTCGTCTGAGTCAGCCTCAACGAGCGCCTGGTAGACCCGCTCCCGATCGGCTTCGCTGGCATGCTTTCCCCATTGTTGAAAGCGCGAGAAGTTCTCGGAAGAGGTTCGGGCCAGAGTCAGGATTTCCTTCACGGACATTGCCTGATCGCGGTCGAGACTGGATTCTGGTTCAGGCGCTTCTTCATCCTTCTGCCACAAATCTCTGAAGTGCTGGATCGCTGGCTCGGTGGCCTGTTCGAGCAACGCGATCACGCGTGGTTTGCCGAACAGGTCGATGGCTTCACGAAGCAGCGAACTGTCGTCCCAATCCCAATCGCGTTCCGTTAGCCGCGTTCCGCGCACGCTGGTAGCCAGCAGAAAACCAGCCTCGCCATCAAATTGCAGAAGTTCGGTTTCGCCCAGGCATCGGCACTCGTCGAGTGGCTTGAGCTTCACAAGCTCACGAATTCGCTCGCGGAAGTCTTTATCGCCGCGTGCTGCGTAGTAACCAGCAAGTCCGCAAATCTGGTAAGCGCTTTCGGCATCAGGCAATGTCATCAGGGCATTGAAAATTGACTTGCGGAATCGTTCGGCTGCATCCACGGCCTGGATCAGTGCCCAGAGCCAGGTCCATCGGTCGTCCTCGATCTGCATGTCATGTCGCCGGTCTTCCAGGCAGGCCGCAAGCAGTTGACCTTCATCGAGCTTGCCGGCCTTGGCCCAGAGCATCGATCGGCCCAGCCCTTTCCTGAGCGCATCGGCTTGCTGGTCTGGAGTTGGCAAGGATGGGGGCGAAAAATCAGCGAATTGCATGATTCAGCACGTCCTACGAAAAGAGGGAACTCAGGAATTCAAAGCCGGTCCAGTTTCGCAGCGACGGAACGAGCACTCAAAGCCTGGGATCCACCGGTTCGCTTTCCAGAGCTAGCACGCCGAACACGCACTCGTGAACCCGCCGCAAGGGCTCACGCCTTACGAACCGTTCCAGCCCCTCAATTCCGAGCGCGAATTCACTGATCGCCAGTGCGCGCTTGCGGCCCAGCCCGCGAGCCCTGAGCCGGACCAGGTTCTCATCGGTGGTGTAGTCTGGACCGTAAATGATTCGCAGGTATTCGCGGCCCCGGCATTTGACGGCGGGCTGGCTTAGTCCTTTGCGTCCCTTGTGAATGAAATTGAGTGGCTTCACCACCATCCCCTCGCCGCCCCTGGCTGTTAGCGCGGTCCAGTCATTGATGCCGAGTTCCAAACTGGCGGGGTCGTTCAGGTCCACAACCTGGTAACGGGTCGCCCTGAGTAACTCGGGATCGGCCTGACAGACCTTGGCCAGCGTTTCCATGTGCCAGAGGTGGTTCTGGTCGGTGTGAACCCGCCCCTCGGTGGCCAGCCAGTGGAACGGAGCCAGCTTGAAGTCATTGAGCGATTCCACGGGCCAGCAGTACTGACGGTAGGCTGCCACAAAGCGGGTGAGATCTTGCGACTTGAGCTGGAACCTGGCCTCAATCGCTGCGAGTTTCGCCAGCTCATCCCCCTTCAGATTGGTACTGGCGGCTGCCAAGGCCTGGACGGCGCGCGGGAGAGAGGCGGTGCCGGCGGCACCCACGGCCGCGTACTGGGTGCGCAGCAGGTCTTGGGCCTTGGCCGACCAGGGCATCAGTTCGCAGTCCAGGCAGGCCCAGGTGGTGTTAAACTGTGCCCAGAGATCGGCCTGCGATATGGCCGCGCGAAGCCGAGCCAGAAACCGTTGCTCCAGATCGGGGTCGTTGAAGAAGCGGCGGCCGGTCCGGGTCACGATGATGCCGGTTTCGCCCGTGGTCACGCCAAACCGATTCCGCGCGGCCTGCTCGTCTTGGCAAACAACCACCACGGCGCGCGAGCCCATGTGCTTCTCTTCGCAAACGACTTGCGGCACCCCCTCGTTGCGGTAGTAGGCAAAGGCCTGGGCTGGATGTTCCAGCAAGCCGGGGGCCTGGCTGGTCTCGCACGGTGACATGGTGGGCGGTAGATAGATCAGCCAGCGCGGATCGGCGGCGAACCGGCTCATCACCTCGAGCGCAGCGGTGGCGTTTTCCTCGCGGATTGTCACGTTGCCGCGGAGCCGGGTCGGGATGATCCGCTTGCCCAGCACGTCGTCGGCATTCAGCATGGAGTCATGCTGTTGCTGGGCCGAGAGAGCAGCAGGCCCAGACTCGGCAGGCAGGAACGGGCGTGAGGGCTCGCAATAAGTGCGTGCCGCGGGCACAGACACGAACTCATTTTCCGGGTAGCGCAGGGCGGTCAGCCTGCCACCAAAGACGCAGCCGGTGTCGATGTTCACCGTACGGTTGAGCCAATCTGGTTCCGGGACCGGGGTGTGGCCATAAACGACCATGGCTGGTCCTCGATATTCGCAGGCCCAGTTAAACCGGACCTGGAGGCCGAACTCGTCAGTTTCGCCGGTGGTCTCGCCATAGAGGGCGAACGACCGAACCCGGCTCGATCCGCGCCCCTGGAACTCTTGCTTCATGCCGGCGTGGGCCACCACCAGCTTGCCGTTATCCAGCAGGTAGTGGCTCACCAGACTGTCCAGGAACTCCGCCAGTTCGCGGCAGAACGGTTCCCGGATTTCCGCGGGCAGGGCGTCGATCTCGGCCAGGGTCTGGGCCAGGCCATGCTTGATCTGGACCTCTTTGCCCAGGAGTTTCCGTAAAAGCTTTTCGTCATGGTTGCCAGGCACACATATCCCTGCGCCTGTGGCCACCATGTTACGAACCAGACGCAGGGTATCGAGTACCCGAGGGCCACGATCTACCAGGTCCCCCACAAAGACCGCCTTGCGCTTGGCAGGGTGAGCGTAGCACGGCCCGCCGGCAAGCGAGAGATCGCCGGGTTCGCCGGCCGTGGCCACGTAGCCGAGCTTTGTGAGCAGTTCTTCTAGCTCGTCACAACAACCGTGGAGATCGCCAATGATGTCGAACGGGCCGTGCTCGTCGCGTCGGTCGTTCCAGAGTGGAACCCGTTCGATGGCGGTTGTCTCGATTTGTTCCAGTGAGTCAAGCACGAAGACGTGGCGGAACCCCTCGCGCTTCAGGCCGCGCAGGGAACGCCTGAGTTGTGAGATATGGTTGCGAATGACGTGCGGGCCAAAGTCGCGGTCGGCGCGGTCGGAGTTATGAGCCTGGCAGATTCGTTCAGGGAGGTTCAAGACGATGGCCACCGGCAAGCAGTCGAATTGCTTGGCCAGGGCCACCAGCGGCTTGCGGGCTTCGGGCTGAACATTGGTGGCATCAATCACCGTGAGCCGCCCGAGCGCCAGCCGCTTGCCGGCCACGAACCGGAGCACCTCAAACGCATCGCTGGTCACGGTTTGATCATTCTCGTCGTCAGACACCATCCCCCGGCACCTATCAGACGAAAGAATCTCGGTGGACTTGAAGTGCTTGCGCGCGAACGTGCTTTTGCCGGCTCCGCTGGGACCTATCAGCACGACCAGGGAAAGATTGGGAATCTTGAGGGGCATGGAAGGGTTCCGGGACTCGGGTGTGCAGGCTTGGCCTGGATCAAACGCTCCAGCCTTCAACAGGGCTAGGAACGCGGCTCAGCAGTTCGGGGAGTTCAGTCACACGCAGTTCGACCAGTTCACTGGCTGCGGAGAAGTCGTTCAGCATTTGGCGGGCACGCTCGGCTTCGGGCTGATCGCTCAGGCGGTTGGCAGCCTGGCAGAGCTTGGAGTCCACGAAATCCAAGGTGAGCGTGGTCCGCAGAAAGTCCAGGTTACAAGGCAGCCAGCCAACGTCGTAGAGGTGTGAGTCATTGGCCCAGATGTAGGGTCCGCCGCCGCCTTGCTCTTTGGTCCAGGCGGGGAATAACGGGTTCTCTCCCTCCAGGTACATGAGGTCGGAACAATACTGGAGCGCAGCCACGGCGCGCCCGGGAGTGTCAAGCGACCACCAGGCATCCCAGATCCAGTCAATCTGCGGCATGACGATGCCGAGCGAGTTGAACCGGCAAATCCAGGCGTAGGCGGGGGTTCGCATGCCGGCGTAAACAAACCCGCGTTCGCTATTCAGGCGTTCCAGGAAGCTATCGCTCAGGAAGTGATAGATTGCCTGGCGCTGCTGGGGAGCGACCATCTTCTCCAGCACGTTTCCCCGGTAGAGCCCATAGTGAAACTCGGAGTCGCCGTGCGAGCAGGGCTGGTTGTTCATCAACGTCTGGTGCCAGTCCATCAGGCAGACGAGGAACAGGTACTCGAACAGGTCGGGCTGGAGTTCGACGTACGCGAGGTCGTGGTGGTAGTACCAGAGGTCGCTGAAGTCGATTTTGTTGTAGGGGGTTTTGGCGAGCCGATCGAGGGCATCGCTGCAGTAGTCAAACTGTTGCTCGTGCACGATGCGCGGCGGGCTGGGGTGGTTGAAGATTGCCTGGGCTCGTTCCCAGCCAATTTTGCCGGTGGCGATGGGTTGTGATTTACGCACGTGAGAAGATTCCCATCTGGCTTGGGGCCCCGAGCGATGCGTTTTCGGGGCCCAGTGGGACGCACTTCACCGTATAACGATGGCGTGCCGCCACCGCTTGGGCCCAGGTCTGGAACTCCAGGCGGGTCCACTCGAACCGGTGGTCACCGTGCCGGAACTTCTGCGGGCCCACGTTCTCCCAGGTTACGTTGTACTCGCGGTTGGGGGTGGTTAGCACGATGGTGCCCGGCCTGGCAAATTCGAAGAGTACGCGTTCAAACGCTTCCAGACGCGGCGGATCCAGGTGTTCGATCACCTCGACCACGGCGGCGGCGTCATATCCTTCAAGCCGCTGGTCTCGATAGATCAGGGAGCCGTGGATCAACTGAAGGCGCGCAGCCTGACGTTCCGGGAGCCGGTCGAGCTTGAGTCGGTCGCGGGCAATCTCCAGGGTTCGGATCGATACATCCATCCCCAGAATCTCTTCGAACTGGCGGTGTTTGAGCAGTTCTCGGAGCAGTTTCCCTTCTCCGCAGCCCAGGTCCAGCACACGCTTGGCCCCCGTGGCTTTGAGGGTGGCCAGCACCGTGCCAATGCGCTGTTCGTGGAGGCTGATTGGCTTTTCAAGAACCTCTTCAGCCTGATCAGCGATCGGCTCGTTGTCTGGCTCCAGCTCTTCCGGCTGTTCCTCCTGCACCAGGCGTGCGAGCGCTTCCCGGAACAGACTGGGCTGGAACTTCAGGTACCGGCGCGTGATTTCCTCGCGTTCGGGGTGGCCGCTGAGCCAGCCCTTGCCGTAGCTCAGCAATTTCTCCAGTTCTTCATCTCCCACATAGTAATGCTTGGCGTTATCAAACACAGGCACCAGCACATACAGGTGGGTCAGTAATTCAGAGACGGTCGTTCGCTTGCGGATGGTCACGGAGAAGTACGAGCTTTCGCCCCAGTCAGGGAACTGGTCGTCGAGCGGTTGCCTTGTGGCCTCCACTTCGTACCCCAGCGGCTCAAACACCGCGTGTAAGAATGTCTCGCCCCCGCGCACCGGGAGCACATCAATCCGGGCCTCCAGCGGCAGCACGGTGTCCGCCAACTCTGGTCGGTCTTTGCACTGTCCCTGGAGGGCCGAGCGCAATACCTGGGAAATGGCCACGCTCAGAAACGAGCTGGCGGCGTAGGGCCGGTCGTTCACGTACTGGGCCAGCAGCCCTTCGGATTGTCCCTTGCCTCGGACGGTGCCCACCGGGTCAACGTCGAGCAGCAGGCAGGCCTGGCACCGCTCGGCTGTGGCTTGCGGGTAGAAGATGTGGGCCTTCCCAAAACTCAGGCTGTAGGTCTGAAACCGCGCGGGATGTTTGTGGAGCAGGAATCCGAGGTCGGTCGCGGGTTGATGCTCGGTGGTGATTGTCAGCAGCATGTGCCCGCCTCAGGGTTCCGGGTGGCGGCCGGGTTTTCCATCGATTGGGAATCCGGTCAACAAATGATTTTGGCTTGCCTCATGGTGAGATGCCAGTGGCTCATACCGGGCAAAAGAGAAAGACACCGACCGCCGTGCCGTGGTTCGTCTGATAGGGCAAGGCTTTCTCGGAATTCTGGTCAAGGGTCTTGTGTGAGCCAGAGTTCTGCCCGAAGCGTTTTGTGTGGGCCGCCGGCTCAAGCAGTCGTGTGACTTTGTTACCATTGGATGCCAGTAACCACCGGTTCTCCCGATGGTCACACAAAGTTCCCACGGAATGGAGATACCGTTAATGTTCATGTTCGCTCGACTACTGGCCATGCTCATGGCTTGCCTGACGATGCCGGCCATTTTGGCCCCCGTGCGTGCCGAGGCGCCGCATACGTTTGATGGCAAGCATGACATTTCCGTGATCAACCTGACCGTAGCGTACCTGGTTCCGAAGGACCGTGAGGCGTTACCAGACTGGCGGGAACGAGTCGACTACTACATGGATCGGATAAGTCGGTTTCATGAGCGGGAGTCGGGCGGCGTGTCCAAGTTGAAAATTCAGGTGCACCCGGAACCGCTGATTTCTGGCAAGCCTGCGCAGGAACTACGTGGAGATGAGCCCAACGCGACCTTTTTCAACTCGGTCAACGAGGTTGCGGCCCTGTTGAAATGGAACCAGGAAAAGCCTGAGGGGTTTCCGATCTTGCTGGTGCTGAGTGAGATCAACTGGCGAGAACTGGATGACTTCACCCGGTTGCGACAGCTTGATGGTCAGCCGATGTTTGACGGCAACCTGGCGCCGGATGGTCGTCATTTTCCGGGAGCGGAGTCTGGCGGAGCGAGGGCGATCTATGATCCTGAGAAGGGGCTTGGCATTGGCCTGGTGAGTGCTGATGGTTGGCGAGTGCCGTATAGCGGATCGGATTGTGTGGTGTATCACGAAGGGGTGGGGCATGCGATCGGGCTACCGCATCCAGAGCCGGCCGATGACAGTGTGATGTGCTTTGGCCAGTACCATTATTGGATCAACCAGACCTGGGTCACGCCTGAGCAGAAGCTGGCGCTGGGCTGGCCGGCACATTCTGGCCCGGTACCCCTCGATTTTGGCGGCAGTTCGAATCTGTTCACGGCCTTCACTGCGCTCCAAAGCCCGATCGTTCCCCAGCCTGGTGAAGCGGTGACTCTCAAACTTACCTGGCCCAAGGATGCCAAGGTAAGCGTGATTCAGGTCCGGATCCAAACCGACCTCCAGGGGCCCTGGCTGACCCTGCCCAGCCGGCCTGGTGTTGAGCCGCCGGCTGAGCTTGCGCTTGGCACCTTTGATCGTGTTACCCCGGTCAGCTATCGTGTGAACGTGGTGCTTGAAGATGGCCAGAAGGTGGAACTGCGTGGTTACTTTCAGGTGAAAGCCCAGGCTCCTTGAAGAGTGTTCAAGAAGAAGGGTATGTTGGGATCTGAACATCCTGATCCATGAAACGGATTGGGTTACGCTGCTCTTGGATCAAATCTGGCGTTGTTTCTGGGATCGTCATTTTCCTAGAACTGGCAGAGTTGCTGGTTTCCTGGAATCAAGCGGAGTGCAATTTATGAATTGGCGAACGGTCTGTTTGCTGGCGGTTTACCTGCTTGTGGCTCCAGTCAGTGGTACGCCCACCTGGGCCCAGGCTCCCGGCGATATTTCCAAACTGGAAGGGGTCTGGGTGGCTCCCGTCAAGCCGTTGCTCGGCAAGCCGATCCGGCTGGTCTTGCGGGTCGAGAAGGGGGTGGGTGGAGCTTTTGATACCACGCTTGATACGCCTGAGCAAGAAGCGTTCGGCCTGGAAGTTACAGGATTGGAGCTGCAAGATCAGATCGTTCGGTTTGAGAGCAAGGTGGCCCGTGTGAAGTTCGAAGGGAAGCTGAACGAAGCTGGTACGGCGATTGACGGTTCGTGGATGCAGGGTCGGGCGATTTCCGTGACGTTCACGAAGACCGACCCTGATCAAGTGCCGAAAGCGCCGGTGGTTGAAGTGCCTGCCGAGTTGGAGGGACTTTGGTCAGGAGCGATAGCGGTTCAGGCTGGCTTGGAGCTGCGTGTGGTCTTGAATGTGACTGAAAAGGCCACCGGGCGACGCCGGGCTGTGCTGGACAGCCCCGATCAGTCGCTTTCTGGCTTGCCGATCAGTGCCTTGACTCTGAAGGATGGCAATCTGGCGTTCGAGATGAAGCTGCTCAAGGCCGAGTTCACGGGCAAGCGGTCAGAGGATGGCATTGCTTATGAAGGAACCTGGACCCAGCTTGGCCGCAAGTTCCCGTTAACGCTCAAGAAGGTGATGAGAGTTGAAGGGCCAAAGCGCACACAAATGCCCACCGCCCCGTTCCCTTACGACGTCGAGGAGGTGATTTATGAGAATGTCGAGGCAGGGGTGAAGCTGGCCGGCAGCTTGACGTTGCCGCGTGGCGCTGGACCGTTCCCGGCCGTGTTGTTGATCTCTGGTTCGGGTGCTCAGGACCGGGATGAGACGCTGCTGGGACACAAGCCATTCCTGGTGTTGGCCGATGATCTCACACGCAAAGGGATCGCGGTTTTGCGGGTGGATGACCGAGGGGTTGGTGGATCCACGGGCGACACGGCAAACTCAACCAGCGCGGACTTTGCGGGAGACGTTCTGGCGGGTGTTGCGTTTCTGAAGGGGCATGCCAGGATCAACCCCAGAAAGATCGGTCTGGTTGGCCATAGCGAGGGGGGCGTGGTTGGTCCGATCGCGGCCTCAAAATCTGAGGATGTTGCCTTTGTGGTGATGATGGCCGGGACCGGCGTGCCCGGCTTGGACATCCTGCGGCTTCAGGGAAAACTGATTGCGCAGGCGATGGGGGCCACCCCGCGTGCCCTCGAACTTCAAAGCGAGATACTCGACGCCAGCTATCGACTGATCAAGGAGGAATCTGACCCCAAGCTCCTCACGCAGAAGATCAAGGCACTGACCGCCGAGAAGCTTGCGGGGCTCACGGCTGAAGAACGAAAGGCCGTTGAGGGCGAAAGTGGCGGCCAGGCAACCGCGGAAACCATTGAGGCCTCGATCGTCCAGATGTCGACTCCCTGGTTCCGGTACTTCTTGGATCATGATCCACGCCCAGTGTTGCGCAAGGTGCATTGTCCGGTGCTTGCGATTAATGGTGAGAAAGATCTGCAAGTTCCCCCCACGCAAAACTTGCCTGAGATCGAAAAAGCTCTGAGGGACGGGGGCAACACCCGGTCTGTGGTGAAGGAACTCCCTGGCCTGAACCACCTGTTTCAGGTGGCTTCCACCGGGGCACCAAGTGAGTACGCCAAGATTGAAGAGACCATGACCCCGGCAGTTCTGGAGTTGATTGGAACCTGGATCTTGGAGCAGGTGGGGCCGTGATCAATCTCTGGCTATTGCATCAACGGCCAAGCTTGGGATCCAGGAACGATAAATATTCTCTGACCGAAGAGAAGAGCAATGGATTGCGAGTTCGTTGGGCGAACGCCTTTTTTAAATTCTGAAGTTCGTCGCGGCTCAAGTTCGAACCTGCCAGCTTGTACTTGTTCTCGAACGTGATTAGCTCTTGATCCAAAGAGAAACCAGTACCGGCTGCCAGGGCCGAATTACTGTCATGAAATGTATTGGCCACTTCCTTGAGCAAGTTTGCATCATAGAGCGATTCTCTGGCATCTGGATAGTTTCGTCGTGACCACCCCAGAAACTGGGAACGGCTTCGTAGGTCATTCAATTTCCCGCGGTTCCGCATCAAGATGGCCAGGGTTCCAAGCCGGCTTTGTGATTCATTGTTCCGGACCTCACCGCGATACGCTGCGCTTAAACCTGCGTGTTGAAAGAAATGCTTGACTAACGATCCAGATTCGCTTGCTATGGCAAAGCTTAAAAACTTGAAGGCTAGTGCTTTGTCACAGCTTAATTGTCGGGTAGACCGACTTCAGTTTCGTTCGGGCGTCGTCGATCTTCATTTGCCAGTCGACGCCACGTTGTGTGGCATTGACGTCGGTGGACCAAGCGCCGGTTTCCTCACGGAGTGT
>CAIYJE010000090.1 GCA_903926465.1 uncultured Planctomycetales bacterium | reverse complement strand
GGTTTCCCCCCCCCCCCCCCCCCCCCGTTTTTCTGGCTCATCCGGCCCGGTAAGCCAGTCACAGGGTTTGAAAATCAGATGTTCACGAAGAATCCCTTGCAGACAGTGAGGAATGCGGCGTCCGCTGCTAGTACGCGGGCTCTGGTCCCAAAAGCGTAGCTTCATAACCCACGCATCGGGCTCTGAGCCGTGTCGCGTTCGCTGCTTTTTTGGTGGGCTTTAACCCCAAAATCGTAATTTGAAAACATGCAACTTGGGCTTGTATCAAACACCAGAGCGTACCGCGACCATGAACCGTATATCGACCTTGGGCTCTTCACGGTCTGCGTGGGCTGAAAGCCTGGCAACGCAAAAAACCGCCCGGAAGGATGGTGAAATCCTCTCGGGCGGTCACTTTACATGGCTTGGTCTTGGGAATTGGCCCCAAAGACTCAGGGACCGATTGATCCGGCGCCGCCCTCTGGTAGAGGAGGGGCAGGGACCGCTTGGTTTTCCCGAGGATCAAACCCGGGTGGGTTTTCCAGGGTATTGACGTTGGCACCCATTCCGCCGCGGAGTTGGGTGGGGTCAATGGCACCGGCCGCAACCGGCGGGGTAATCGTTCCGCCTGTGCCGGGCACGGCCACGCCGGTCACATCAATTCCCATCTGCTTCATGCGGGCACGCTGCACGGCCGCATTCGTGTTGGCCCAGGGGAAGTCGGGACCGGGTGGGAAGTACTGCACATCGTCGTAAATGTACTTGCCCGAGGGCAGCGTCATCCCTGCATACTCGACCTGGCAGCCAACAAGGGTCGGCAGGGTGCCGCCGACCGCGAGCCCGGCCCACAGCGCCCACTGGCGCCCCAACGCGTTCTTTCGTCGCGGTGAACCCTCGCGGGGGGACATCATCGCACGACCCTCCATGGCTAGCGATGCGGCTTAATCCTGAATTAAAGCCGCCATCGATCCTGAATTCTAACTGAGTTCAGGGCAGGGGGCATGCACATGGCACTCCCTACCTCAAACCCTCCTACCGGGGAACCTGAAGCCAAACCTGCACCAGGCAAGTTCGGTTCAGCACAGTCGCCCGGGTTTCATCACATGAATCGAATCGGCCGTTCGGGGCGATCAAGCCCAGAAAATTTCGAAACTTGGTCCAAACTCCTCCAGATTTTGGCCGGCTGACAGCCCCGAACCGCCAGCCGGCCAGCCAAATCATCGGTTTTCCTTAAAAATCGGTCGCGGAAACCACTTCGCCGCCGTTTACGGTGGAAAGGGCTCGCCAGGTGTTCAAAGAAACACTGTCTTTGACAAACTGGACGTGGCCATCGCAGAACAAGGTGTTCACGCCGCCCGAATGTTCACTGCGGGCGGTCTTGATCGCCGGGTTATGCGGCGGGCTAGACTGCCAGCAATCATGCAGCTTGGAGTTAGGGGTCAGGTAGTGGTTGTACAGTGAGGTTCGGTAGTCACCGTCCCACCACCCATATCCTTTATCAAGCCGCCATCCCTTGGGGGCCGCGCACCCAGCATCAGAAAGGGGCGTGGTCGAACTGATGGCCGCAAGCCGTTTCACGTCGCCGGGCGGGTTCGCCCCATTCTGAGTTGAGGCACCCCCGCCAGCCGGCCCAATCAGTTGCTCGGAAGCGGCCGTGGTCATGCTCGATCCATCCCTGATGGCGGCCATGGTCCGGGGAGTACCCAGAATGAATGCGCCGTTGGCTGGAACCGTCAGGCCGGCATCGCCTGGGTTTGCGGTTCCGGGCGAGCCATCCCCCGTGCTGAACTGGTAGTTGCTGGGACCGCTGGTGTACCCGCCCGGCAAAGTGGTGGGCGGAAGGGCCCCATCGCTGGGGCAAAGCAAAAAATTGACCTTGGTGGTCATCACGGTGATGTTGGCCGGGAAGGGAGTCCAGGGTGGGGTGCCCAGCACTGCAGACGGCCCCGCGGCAATCGGCCAGTTCATATTGAGCGCATTGTACAGAACGGTCTGTTCCAGATAAGGCGTAAGCTGCGCCAGCACCGACCACCGATAATGGAGCACAGGCACACCCGGATAAGTCTTGTTGGCCTGAGGGAACAGGAAGCCCACCGGAAATGAATTCTGGGCCGTTTCGTAATTGTGCATAGCAATCCCGATTTGCTTCAGGTTATTGGTGCACTGAGCGCGGCGGGCGGCCTCACGGGCCGATTGAACGGCGGGCAGCAGCAGTGAGACCAGGACACCAATGATTGAAATCACAACCAGCAGCTCAATCAGCGTGAATCCTCGGCGACTTGAACGAGGCATGGAAACTCTCTCCAGGCGATGGAAGCCCTTGGTGAATCAAGAAATTTTCAGGTTTTTGCCAGGTGATGTTGTTCAGGGCTCGCGTGCGTAGGCTTGCAAAAGCAGGCGCGGCCGTCTTATACGGATTCCAGCCAGAAATAGCGCGTTAGCGGACTGGCATGTAACCTTTTGTTCCACTGTCTGGAGCCAAGGGCGCGCTATTTCCGGCTGGAATCCGTCTTACCCGTAAAGGTAGGAGAGGGGCCGCACGCGAACGTCCTTACGTTGAACGCAGCGCTTGTTTAGGTGGTATTAGGTCAGACGCTGGGAATTGGTGGGTGAACCGCTCCCAAGGCTGTCCAAACGCTGCGAGATCAATCAGCCCGCCCTGGAAAATTCCGGAGGCTCGGCCAGCGGTCTGGCTCTGGAAAGTGACTTGCAGCAGGCCGCTGCCACCCAGAGCGATTGAGAGTGGTGGCTGGAGGCCCCCATCCGGGGGCACTGGGGCGAGTAAAGGTCGCTGGCCGTTGAGAACGTCGAAGAGGGTGGGGCATGTTGAGGGCGGCAGGGGGCCGAAGTCAGGCAGACCGTTCGCTCCACAACCGGTGCAAGGGTCAGGCTTGCGGGGGTGGTGGTTGTCTGGGCTTTTGCGGTCGATTTTCGCAGGCAGCAGCATCGGCCCGCGCATGACCAGTCGCACGCACAGGAGTGCTCTTTAACCTTCACCGCAGGCACGCTCCCAGGCGTGGAGGTTGCCAGGCTTTCCATCGAGCTGGTGGGGAGCGTCAGGGCTAGGGTCAGGACAAGCCACATGAAACGTTTGAGGCTCCACCAGAAAGATCAAACCCTGATCAACAGCGAAACGGCATCGTGGCACTGTGTAAAAACTACTATGGCGGTGATCTGTGCTGATTGTCAACAACCTGGCGGTATATGTTGTTTTTTGTCAGCAGATTGCCCAGCTTTTCCAGTTTTGGAGTCCCGGTTAATTCTTGGGGGTGCGAGTGGTTATCTGGCCTTTATTGGGTGGGTCGCTTGTGTTGAATCGAGGGGTTGATGCAAAGAATCTGATTTTGTGGAAAGAGTTTACCCCTGTTCCTCCGATCAACAGGAAGGAACCAACGGTGTCATCAGTTTGCATGGTTTTGCTGCAATCTGTTCAGGATGCCGTGCAACCGTCTTACGCCTGGGACAGGATGTCCCGGGTGAGGGATCGGGAATGAGGAGCTTTCAATGCGTCGATATGCTTTGCTGGGCCTGGGTGCGGCCCTGGGGTTGGCTGTGGCGGCACCGACCTGGGCTCAAAGTCCAGAGGATCCAGCACGCGGACTACCTACCCATGTTCATGTAGGCCGTCTTTGCGACGCTTGCGCAAAAAAAATGCCGAAGCGTGTCCCGGTGGTGGTCAATTCGCCAGCGCCGGTTGAGTTTGCACAGGCCAGAGTGGTTGCGCCCGCAGGTTGCGCTGCCTGTGAGGCTTCAGCGTCTGGCCTGGAAGCCCCCGGCATTGCTCACGTGGGGCCGCATGGACCTGCTGCCGGCCAGGACGCCGCGGGATTTGCCAGCATCGGCGGCCCCGCCGCTCAGCTGGCCGGCCATGGTGATCCCGCGCCAATTGGCGTGATGCGAACCAATTACTCTGTCCCCAGTGCCGCCAGCCCTTACCCGGCTGGCCCGGCCGCTGGTGCTCGGCCCATGGCTGGTGCTCCTGCTGGTGCACGACCCATGGCTGGTCCAGGCGCCGGTGCCATTGCTGCGGCCCCAGGCCAGGCCCAGGGGTTGATTCCTCCACCTTCGCCCGATACCGGCAAGAAGCGTCCCTGGGTTCTGGGGGCCATGCTCGGCATTCCTCGTCGGAGCCAGTTCAACGCCTACCAGCGGGAAGTGGATCGCTCCAACCATGCCATGACCCGCTATGACAGCGCGGAGCCTGGCATGAACTCGTTGCCCGCAAGCGCCGTTTACGGTCATTGATCCTTCGGACTGAAATCGGGCCGAGAATTTTCAGAACCTTGGGGTCGGTGGGATTGCTTCCTGCCGGCCCCAAGGTTTTTGGTTTTTCCCAGGAAATTCAGGGTAAATCGCGAGTGACAAGGTTGGTTGTCAGCAGGTTCGCAAGCCTAGCCAGTCTACCTGTTTTCCCTTGATGCCCTGAATTGTCTAGAGTTTCGATCTCCCCAGATCCGATTCAAACAAAGCGAACTCCGACCGGCGGCGTTGTGAAGGCTTTCTCAAGAAGCGTCACACTGCCGCTTTCCCGCGGTAGGACCAGGCTTTCTGGCCTGGTGAGTCGGAGAAAAAGGAGGCACGGCTATGCCAGGATGGCGTGATGCCGAGCACCGCTCGCCCGAGTCAGGACACTCCAGGAGGGGGCACTCGGAACGTCATAAGGGAGTGACCATGCGTTTCGTGAAATGGCGAGGGGTGGGGCTGGCGTTTGCCCTGATGTCCGCGATGGTGGTGGGGTTGTACGCAACTCCCAAGGCTGATGCTGGTGGTTTGTACCACTGGTGGAACGGCCACACAATCAACGGGCGCGCCACACTGGCGAAGGATTATCGGACTGGCGGCGTGTACTACGCACCACCGATTCCCTACGGCGAATACACAAAAAACTACACAGCCTGTCTCCATGAAGCGGCTGGTGCGGTCCATGGTGTCATCGGCAAGGTCTGCGGATTCTGCCGTGGTGTGGGCTGCAAGGTGTGCGGATATCTGGGATGTCTGCACGGCATGATCTGCGGTGGGTGCAACGGTAAAGGTTGTGGCTCCTGCGGTGGCAACGGCTTGACCAATACCGGCTCGTGTAGCGGTTGTGGTGGTCGCGGTTGCTCGGCCTGCGGTGGCCAGGGACTTGCCGGTGGCCCAGGGGCCGGTGGTGCTGGTGCGGGGTCGCACTGGGGCCATGGCCACAACAACGCTGGCGGCAATGGGCTCAACCACGGCCATCAGGGTGTGGCTTACGTGGGTCCCGGCGGCCTGACCTCACCCAACGCAGGCTACATCGGCAACGGCAACGGTTTGGGAGATCCTACCTGCGGCCTGTGCGGCAAGGGTCAGGGTGGTAGTCCGATCGTCGCCACTCCCCGGAACGCTGTAGCGGTGGCGGGCAAGGCCATGCCCTCGGCTCAAACCCAGCCTTCGGCCCAGTCCGCTGTGCGGGCTTGCAGCTTGTGCGGTGGTCACGGCCGGATTGGTTCTGATCTGTGCGGTGGTTGCGGTGGCCAGGGCAAGATTTTTGGCTTCATGTCCGGTGTGAAGTGTGGCCCCTGCGGCGGCAATGGCCGGACTGGTTCCGGGTTGTGCGATAGCTGCGGTGGTGCCGGCCTTCTGAGCGGCCTGAAGTGCGGTACTTGCAGCGGCCGGGGTCTGGGTGCTAACGGTAATGGTTGTGGAACCTGCGGTGGCAAGGGCCTTCTGGCCGGTGCCGGCCAGTGTGCAACCAATGCCGCCCACGGCGCTGTGGCTTGCGGTGCCTGTGCCGGAAGCGGCCTGATTAACGGTGCTCGTTGTGCTGTGTGTAACGGTACCGGCCTGCTGGCCAAGGCCGTTCATCATGTGGCGAGCTCGGCCTCCAGGGCCGTTCACCATGTTGCAAGCACGGCTCACGGCATGGCTCAGAAGGCCATGTGGAAAGCTGGTAAGGGAGGTGTTGAGTACTTCGTTGGCCCTGGCGGCCCGGTACCCATCACTCCTGGCTATGTGAACTGGGTCAACCCGTTCCGATCGCCACGAGACTTTTTTGCCTTCCCACCGTATGTGGACCAGGCGTTCAACAACACCTCGTACTCCACTCCGCTCTACCAGGAACCGGCCCGGTCTGCCACCGTGGTAACCCCCGCTCCTGTGGAACGAGATCGCGTGCGAGCGTCTGCTCCGTTCCCGAACCAGAACGGAAACGTGGACGTGAATGTTCCACCGCCACCAGCTCCTGGTGGGTTCCAGCGTGAGGTGGTTGCACCCGGCAACGGTCGCAATGTGCCCCCGCCCCCCTCGGTGGACGACAACGACGACGATTCGTCTTCTCGTTAAGTGGTCCTTTGGGTTGAGCTGAATGTACGCAGGATGGCCGGCTGGGCAAACTGTCCAGCCGGCCATCTCTCGACACACACGATCAGGTTGTTTCCAGGTCTGAATTCAAGCCTGCAGGAGGCAGACGATGAACCGCCAACCTCTCGGATTTCGATACGGTACGGCGTGGTTACTTGCGGCAGTTACCAGCGCAGGGCTGGGACTGGCCACCACGGCCAGTGCGCAGGTGCCAGGTCGTCAGGTTGGTGGACCCGTGCTTGCCAGCGAGGCTCAGCGCAGTGGTGTGATCACCCGCCACATGCCCATCATGCCCCGGCTGCCGCATGACCCGGACCGGGATGACTTTTACCAGACCAGGCGCGGCGATGAGCCGGCCACCAAGCCCAACTGGCTCGGTACCTCTGGTCTTTATGGGTTACCGCTGAAGGGGGACTGCACGGTCTCCTTCTCACCCTACTTCTCCGGTTCGCCGGGTGGATGTTATGGTCCGAACTGCACGCCCGTGAATCACCGGGTGGTGAACAACTTCCTTCATCCCTGGCGACCGGTTTCCCAGTACTACTTCGGGGGCAGCTACGTTCCCGTGTATGACCTGGACCCCATGGTCCCTGGTCCTGGTCCGTTCCCCTGGGCCAAGCTCTACCATCGCCAGCCGATGGGTGGCTAAGGGCTCAAGGCTTCCCTTCTTGCCTGAACTACTGAGCTGATGTTGCCAGTGGTAGACAGGGGGGAGTGGGGTCGGCCGCTTTTTCCCGAGATTCCCTGGATTAACAGGGGAATCTCGGAAATTCATGGCCGACTCATTCCAGGCCCATGGTCTGGCCGATAGCTAGTTTTACGCATGACCCGTTTGCACGGTCGTTCCGGTGGTAGGGGTATGAGCAAGATGGCTGCAACGCCGACTTCCAGGGCTAAGGCAATTCTTCCAACCGAACGCGCTGCGGCTCCGGCCGCAGGCAAGGCGATGTCGGTGGAAGAGCGAGAATTGCTCCGATCGCAAATCGTCGAGCTTCAGCGCATCAGCAGCTTGGGGGTGCTTGCGGGGTCGATTGTTCATGAACTGAACAATGCCCTGACCCCCATCCTGAACTACGCCAAGCTGGGTTTGCGTACCAATGACCCAGACTATCGCACCAAGTCGTTTGAAAAGATTCTGGATGGTGCACAGCGGGCCACCTCCATTGCCGGCGGCGTGCTTGGGCTCATTCGCCCCCGGGCCGATCGTCGAGAACCGGCCGACCTGGGCCGGCTGGTCGAAGACATTGTCATGATCACGGTGAAGGATCTGCAAAAGCACCGGGTTCAGCTTGACCTCAAAATTAATAGCCGACCACTGGCCGTGGTGAACCCCGCGCAAATTCAGCAGGTCTTGCTCAATCTGGTGATCAACGCCCGCCAGGCCATGCCCGATGGCGGCCGTATTACCGTTGTGGTAGGCGCGGATGCGGAAGGTAAGTGGGGCGAGATCCGGATCAGTGATACCGGCATGGGGATTTCTCCCAGCCACCTCCGACGCATTTTTGAGCCGTTCTTCACCACCAAGAGCCCAGACAGCACTGGCCTGGGTGGTACAGGGCTTGGGCTACCAGTGTGCCGAGACATTGTGGAAGCCCACCGCGGTCGCATGCGGGTGGAGAGCAAGCCCGGCCAGGGAGCCACATTCACACTCCGGTTGCCCGTGCATGTGGAAGCCATAGCGGCGGAAACGCCCCCTGCGAAAGCTTCTTGATTCAACGGTTGCCTTGGCACGTCGGTCCGGTCAGGGGGCGTTCAACGGCCTGCCATCGGCGGCGTATTCGGGTGGTAACTGGTCGAGATATCCAGATCTCACGAGTTCTTCCAGATCGGTCAGGTTGGGGCCCACTTCTTGGGTATAAAGCCGGGTGGCCAGTGTGAGCCTCGTGGTGGTGATGAGCCGCTGCAAGGTCTCGCTTTGATGCAGGGTGGCCCACACTGGGCCCACGGTCTGACGCGCGGCTATGGTTGATTCATACCATGAGTAGAGCGTGGCAGTATCCAGGGCTTTGGCGGCAGCCGGTGCCTTGAGGTCGAGCGCCGTGTCATAAAGTTCCAGGAAGTTCGGCTGTTGTGCCATGGGGGCACGCATGGCGGGCCGTTGATCGCACTGGCTGAGCCAGTTGGCATACACCAGCTTGGCCGTTCGCAAGCTCCGTTCGGGTTCATGTTTCATTAACCAGTAGGCATAGGGTCCGCCTGGTAGAAACAGTAGCGGGTTGGGTCGGTCTCCTTGCTGGAAGTTGAGTGCTTGCTGCCTGGTTTCTGGCTCTTCCTGGAGCTTGTAGAGCGCGGAGATGTAACCCAGTTTGAGGGTGTCGGAGACCGGTCCTTGAAGTTTGGCCGCCTTGTTGAGGTTCTGGACAGCTTGGTGGAGGAGCTCTGAAGGGGTTCTTGCGTCATTCACCCACAACGTGAGCGGTGGTTCGAGTAATTGCGTAAATTGCATGACCTGAAACAGTTGCACGTCGGGAGCGTGGCGGGTGAGGTGCAGGCAATATCTGAGCACCCCACGCAGGTAGATCCAGGCGCCGGCCATATCCCCATCGTGGATGAGTTTGGTGGATTCGAGCAGGGCCAATCCCGCCAGTTGCTTCAAGGTCTCGGACTCTGGGAACCAGGGCGATTGGACCATTTGCGCTACGGGAATCGTCAGACAGTCTGGCCGATTGGTTCCTTCGAGCCAGAGGCCCAGGGCTGGGCGATTGTCGTCTAGCGAGGCCTTCAATTCGGGAGAAGCTGTCCCATAATCGATCGTTTTGCTGGCATTGAGTCTCGACGCAGAATTCTGATCTGGTGGCTGGAATGCCTGAACGGCTTTGCGGTACAGCACCATGGCATTCTGATCGTCGGGCACCTGAATTGAGGCCCGGAAAGCGTTCACATCGAAGGGATCGCCAATATCGGGCAAACTGGCCAGGCTAGCATGCCGAGCGATGAACGAGCCAGGGATGCTCAGAACGGCCAGGCCGATCAGGATCAGCAACAGCCGCTGGCGACCTCGCGCCCGCTCGATGGCCACGAACGGGCGCAGCCAGAAGGGCAAGTTTTTGCCACGGGCTTGGTTTGCAACGGGGCTGGGGTACATGCCGATTCTTTCTGAGTTCAACGAAGGGGCTAACCCCATGCCACTGACCTGCCCATGATATCGCTTTTGGGGGGGTGATTGGCATTTCTGTCCACGCCCTGGGCTCAAGGCTGTTAAACTTAAATCACACCTGCCGTGTTTCC
Source organism: uncultured Planctomycetales bacterium (assembly GCA_903926465.1). Taxonomy (GTDB): domain Bacteria; phylum Planctomycetota; class Planctomycetia; order Isosphaerales; family Isosphaeraceae; genus CAIYJE01. The sequence continues at coordinate 7,364 of CAIYJE010000090.1, read as the reverse complement.
AGGATCTGGGTGGGCCAAACAAACCACCCTCCCATGCCGGAACCCAGGTCCGGTTTGGTTCCGCACTCCACCTCGGTGATCTTATGCGGTTTCTACTCTCCACCGCTGTTCTTGTGTGCTGGTTCCCGTGCTGGAGTTTGGGGCAAGTGCCCCCGCTGCCTGATTTTGATCAGCAGATTGCTCCCCTGCTCAAGAACAAGTGTGTGCGGTGCCACGGGCCGGCGAAGTCGGACGCCAAGCTGAACCTGGCTTTGAAGACCGGGATTGTGCGCGGGGGGAAGACGGGCAAGCTGTTCGTTCCGAATGATCCTGAATCCAGCCTCCTCTGGGACCAGGTGGCAGACGACGCCATGCCCAAGGGGGAAGAGCCGCTGAGCGCCCAGGAAAAGGAGCTGCTTTACAACTGGATCAAGGCCGGTGCGCCTGGCTTGCCCGGCCAGGTGAGCGAAACTCCAGACGGTGATGAGCACTGGGCTTTCCAGAAACTGAACCCGCCCTTGGTACCCGAGGTGCGGGATGCGTTTCGGGTTGGGACGGTCCTGGACCGCTTTTTGGAAGCCAGGCTTGAGAAGCAGGGACTACACCTGGGGCCCGAAGCCGCGCCGGCGACCCTGGTTCGCCGGGTCAGTTTAGATCTGACGGGGCTACCGCCCACCCTTGAAGAGATTCAGCGATTCCAGGCCGATGCAGCCCCGAATGCCTATGAAATGATGGTTGAGCGGTACCTGGCTTCGCCGCATTACGGCGAACGCTGGGGAAAGTACTGGCTGGATGTGGCGGGATACGCGGATTCCAATGGCTACTTCAATGCCGATACAGATCGGCCGCTGGCCTGGCGGTATCGGGATTATGTGATTCGCGCCATCAACGCCGATCTGCCGTTCGATCAGTTCATTCGCGAGCAACTGGCCGGCGATGAGCTGGTCCGGTACACGCCCGACAAAGAACTGACCAGCCGCGAACTCGACATGCTCACGGCCACCCATTACCTTCGCAACAGCGCAGACGGAACCGACAGTAGCGACGGCAACGAGGACGAAGTTCGAGCCGACAAATATGCGGTGCTTGAAGGCACGCTTCAAATTATGGGATCGTCACTGTTTGGAATGACCGTTCAGTGCGCCCGGTGCCATAGCCACAAGTTCGAGCCGTTGACCCATACCGATTATTACAGTTTGCAGGCGGTCATTTACCCGGCGTTCAATATTGAGCACTGGGCCAAAACAAGAGATCGACAGATTCCGGCGGTTTCCCCAAGTGTCTGGCGGGCGGCGGAGGAGTCTGTGAAGTCTTTTGAGGCGGAACTGGCTCACCGGAAGCAGGAACATCAAGAGTGGCTGAAGGCCCACCCAGAGCCTTCGCTGGTTGTGTTTGCTGACGATTTTGACGCGCCAGGGGCCACGCTTGGCCCTCACTGGTCGAACACGGCGCCGGGAGACACGCGGCCGCTAGGGATCCCGGCGGTTTCGGTCGATTCCAGCATGGCCCCGGCGGTTCAGATCTCGGATGGAAAGCTCAAGGTCATTGAGTCTGGGGCAGCGGGCGACCGAGCGATTTCGACTCGATCCGTGATTGACTGGACTCCCGATCACCCGGGGGGCTGGGTCCAGGCCACGTTTGAGCTGGTGGAGGGAGCGCCTTATGTGGGGTATCTGGTGGCTCTTCATGATTATAGCGATGAGCAGCCGGATCAGGGCGGCAACGTCTTGTTCGATGGTGCGGCCAGTGGCAAGGCCCAGGTTTATCTGGACTACCCGGGGGTCGATTCCAAGCAGGCAGGACCCATTGGCCAGTCTGGATATACGGTCGGGCATCGGTACGGCGTGCGTGTAACGAACGTGGGAGAGGGCCAGTTTGAGCTGGCTCAGGTGGTCGATTCGGAGCTTGAGCCGAACACGGTCAAGGTGCCGGAATCGGCCTTGCCGGACGGCGGGTTCGGGTTTGCGCTTTGCTGCGGGCGAAGTTTTGTAGTGGATCAGATTCGGATTGAGTCAAGTTTTGATTCGGCCGAATTAGCAGGTGAGGCTGCAGAGGCCCAGTTGGTTCGCCAGGCCGAGCAAACGGCGTTCGCCGCCCGGCTTCAGGAGTTTGAAAAGCAACGGCCCCAGATGCCTGGCGAGCTGGCCCATGTGGCCGACGGATCCGAGCTGGCTCCCGAGGTTTTCCTACTCGAACGGGGGAACTATAAGGCGCATGGGGCCAAGGTTGATGCCTCGCCCCCCGGGTTTCTGCAGGAGCAGGGCGGCGAGCCTGCATTTTTGCCCACGCCTGCGGATTTGAAGTCATCGTCGGGTCGGCGACTGGCGCTGGCGGAATGGATCACTCGGCCTGGGTCTCGGGCGTCGGCCTTGCTGGCTCGCGTGACGGTGAATCGCTGGTGGCAGCACCATTTCGGGACTGGGATTGCGGCCACCACAGACAACCTGGGCTACTCGGGGACCGTGCCCACCCATCCCGAGTTGCTGGAGTTTCTGGCGGCCGAGTTCGAGCGATCGGGCTGGAGCCAGAAGGCGGTCCACCGGTTGATCCTGAACTCATCGATTTACCGGCAATCAAGCGAGGCCAGCCCGGACAGCCTGCGACTTGATGGTGATGGCCGGCTCCTGTCTCGGTTCCCGATCCGTCGGCTTGATGCGGAAGCGGTGCGAGACAGCCTGCTGGCCGTGGCTGGTGAAATTGACCGCCACGAGGGGGGGCCTTATGTGCCCACCGACCGTGGTGGAGACGGTGAGGTGTTTGTGAAGCAAGAGACGGCCGGATCTGGCCGGCGCTCGGTTTACCTTCAGCAACGCCGCACCCAGGTGGCCGGACTTCTGGAAGTGTTTGATGCTCCCACCCTGGTTTTTAACTGCGCGGCCAGGGTTTCTACCACCGTGCCGTTGCAGTCGTTAAGTTTGCTGAACTCACCGTTTGTCAGGCTCCGTTCCGAGTCGTTTGCCAGCCGCTTGGAGCGTGAAGAGCCCAGCGATGTGGCGGCCCGGCTGGATCGGGCCTTTTTGCTGGCGTGGGGCCGGCCGCCCACCACCCAGGAGCGGCAGGCGGCCCTCTTGTTCCTGCAAGAGCAGGGTGATGTGTACCACGATCAAGCCCACGCCACGCATCACGCCTGGACGGACCTGGCCCAGATGCTGTTCGCGGCCAACCCCTTCTTGTACGTGGAGTGAACATGTCTCCATTTCATGACCTCGCTTTGTTCGCCTCTCGGCGCGCGTTTTTGGGCCGTTCCTTTGGGTCGCTCGGTTCACTGGCCCTCACCCACCTGCTGACAGAAGCGGCCCGGCCTAGCCAGGCCCAGGCGCGGGTGCAGGCAGGGCCTTTGTCTGGGCCCCATCATCGGGCCACGGCCGACGCGGTCATCTGCTTGTTCCAGCACGGTGGCCCCAGCCAGATGGATCTTTTCGACCCTAAGCCAGAACTGCGCAAGCGGGACGGCCAGCCGTATGAGGGGGATCTGGAGATCCATTTCTCAGGGCAGAAGGGGAACGTGTTGGCCTCGCCGTTCACGTTTGAGAAGCGGGGGAACTCGGGTCTGGAACTCAGTGAACTGTTGCCCCACACTGCGGGGATTGTGGACGAGCTAACCCTGATCCGATCGGTGGTCACGGAATCGGTCGATCATGAATCCGCGCTCCGGTTGATCCACGGTGGCCGGTTTCAGGCGGGAGACCCGACCTGGGGGTCTTGGGTGACCTATGGCCTGGGTTCCGAGAATCAGAACCTGCCTGCGTATGTGGTGCTCACCGATCCGGGTGGCCTGCCGGTGGATGGAACCCGCAACTGGACTTCCGGCTGGCTCCCCGCGGTCTATCAGGGGACCGCGTTCCGCCCGGGTGCTTCACCCGTGGCGAACCTGGCGAACCCGGCCGATGTCACGCCGGCTGCGCGGGCCAACCAGCTCCGGCTGCTAGACCGGTTCAACCGCGAGCATCAAGACCGGTACCCTGGAAATACCGAACTGGCGGCACGCATTGCCAACTTCGAGACGGCGGCCCGGATGCAGGCGGCGGTCCCGGAAGTTCTGGATTTGAGTGATGAGTCTGAGGCCACCAGGCGGCTGTACGGCCTGGATAACCCGGCCACAGCTGAGTATGGCGCTCGTTGTATTCTGGCCAGGCGATTGATCGAGCGTGGGGTGCGGTTTGTGCAACTGTTCCTGGCCGGCCAACCTTGGGATACGCACAGCAACAATGCAGAATCCCTGAAGGGGCTTTGTGCGCGCACCGACCAGCCGAGCGCGGCGCTGGTGCTTGACCTGAAGCAGCGGGGCTTGCTGGATCGAACGCTGGTGATGTGGGGTGGCGAGTTTGGGCGGCTGCCGATCTCGCAGGGGAAGGATGGGCGTGATCATAACCGCCACGCCAATTCGATCTGGCTGGCGGGTGGTGGGTTCAAGGGGGGCTACAGTCACGGCCAAACCGACGAGTTTGGGTACAAGGCGGTGGACCAGGTGGTAAATGTGCATGACTTGCATGCCACGCTTTTGCATGCGATGGGGTTAGATCATAAGCAGCTCACATACCCGCATGACGGTCGGCCCGGTAGCCTGACCGACATCGCGGTGACCAAGGCCGAGGTTATCCGGGAGTTGCTGGTGTGAGAGCTATTGATAGGCGGGATCGGCGGCGTCGAACCGCCAATCGAGTTCCGTGATGCTTTCTTCGGTTTGCAGAAGGTGCTGCAAGGCACTGATGAGCTCACCTGCGCACTGGAAGCTCGGCTTATCTCGCCCGAAGAGTTTGCGTCCATACCGGCGTAAAGAGATCAGCTAACGGTCGTTCGTTCCGTCGATGTTCCCACAGTGCAGGGCGAATTCATCCCCCTTATCCGTGGAGTAGTCGAGGAACCACCCCCAGTCTTCGCATTCCGGATAGCTGGTCACGATCCGATGCTCCTCGTACAGCCGGATGCAGAGCCAGTACGTGAGTTCAGCGATGAAACGGCCGGGGTTTACCTGGCACTCATCAGGCAGCACCGGAGTGAACCGAGGAGACCGGAATTCGACGATGTCACGGAGCGATTCCATCTCTTCCCTTCCGTGGCCTGATCACGGCTTACCGCATCAGGCGAGCGCTCAGGTCGCGAGCATCGGCCCAGCCGGGGGCCAGGGCTTCGGCCCGTTGCGCGGCTTGCAGGGCCTCGGCCTTGTACGCGGGGCTGGCGATCTCGAACGCGCGGGCGAGGTCATAATAGACGTCGGGGCGGTTCACCAGCGTTTCGGCGGCCAGCTTGAGGTCGGAAATGGCCTCATCGTTTTTATTGAGTGCGAGCAAGGCCCGGCCGCGCTGGTGTCTGGCTTCGGGATCTTTGGGGGTTTGCTGAATCGCCTGGTCGATGCGAGCAAGCGCCTGGTCGGGTTGGCCCCGGTCAATCTGGAGCTTGGCCACGGCTACGGTGGCTGGAATGGAGTTGGATTCAAATTCAAGGGCGCGGAAGTAGGCGGCAATGGCCTCGTCGTTGCGGCCCAATCCTTCCAGAACCTGGCCCCGAATCAGGTGACCGCGTGACCGCCTGGGATCAATTTCCGCAGCCTCTTCCAGCTTGGCGAGTGCGGTTTGGAGTCGGCCCAGCCGTGCTTCGGTCTCGCCCAGGCCCACCAGTGCGGCGGCGTAGTCGTGGTCGATATCCAGGGCTTTGCGATACGCGGTTTCCGCGTTGGGGTAGTCGCCCTGAGACTGCAACACCTGGCCGAGGCGTTGATAGGCTTCGGCCGAGCGTGGCGATATCAAGATCAGTTGCTCAAGCGATTGGCGGGCGGTGGGCCAGTCAGACCGGTCCATGGCATCCTGGGCAACCCGGTTCAGTTCGGCTCGCTGGGCCAGCAGTTCAGGCGTGACCCGGTCTTCGGGGTTCCGGGTGGCCACGCAACCGGCTATCAGCAGCAACAGGGCCAGGCAAGGTCCATGAATAAGCCAGGGTCTTCCCGGCCAAACGGGATAGGATCGGCCGTGCGATCGTCTCCCGTCCATGGGATACGCCTTTGGTTCTATCGATCCAGGACTGAGGCCAGAGAGTGGACCGCGCTGAAGCGCGTAGCCACTCGGGGAGGATAGCCGGTTGCCATGAACCGTCAAGGTGGGATTGCTGGAGAGGCCTTGGAGTCTCTCCAGGTTTCCTGAACTGCCTGGGCTATTGGGTCAGAGAACTGGGTTCAACCAACGCCGCAGGCGTTGCGGGCGCGATCGAGCACAATTCTGGCGGTGCGGCGGGCTTTGTCTGCGGCGGCACGCCGGACTTCCTCGATTTTCACGGGGTCGGCAAGCAGGTCGGCGCGGCGGCGGCGTGGTTCAGCGAAATAGTCGGCAATCAACGTGGCCAGTCGTTTCTTGACCTCGCCGTAGCCAATGCCACCGGCCCGGTACCGTTGTTCGACCTCGGCAATCTCTCCGGCCGGGGCAAATAACTTGAAGAGCTGGAACAGGTTGCAGGTTTCTGGGTTCTTGGGTTCTTCCACGGGCGTGCTATCGGTGACGATCCGTTTGACCTTCTTTTCGATGGTTTTGGGCTCGTCAAAGATCTCGATGGTGTTGTCGTAGCTCTTGGACATTTTGCGGCCATCGAGGCCGGGGACCACGGCAACCTGAGACAGGATGTAGGGTTCCGGCAGTTTGAATACGGGGCCGTAGGTGTTGTTGAACCGTTCGGCCACGTCGCGGGTAATCTCCAGGTGCTGTTTCTGGTCCTGGCCCACGGGCACTTTGTCGGCGTCGTACAGCAAGATGTCGGCGGCCTGGAGAATGGGATAGGCGAACAGGCCGTGGTCGGCGGGTAAGCCCTGGCTGACCTTGTCTTTGTAACTCACGCATTTTTCCAGCCAGCCCATGGGGGTGACGGTGGTGAGTAGCCAGGCCAGTTCGGTGGTTTCCGGGACGTCGCTCTGGACGAAGAGGCAGGCCCGGTCTGGGTTCAGCCCCAGGGCGAGCAGGTCGGCAATCACGTGAAAGGTGTATTCGCGAAGCCGGGCCGCATCACGTACCGAGGTGAGCGCGTGATAGTTCGCCACGAAGTAGAACGCGTCGTTCTCTTCTTGAAGGGCGATGTACTGGCGGATGGCCCCGAAGTAGTTGCCAATATGGAGGGCGCCCGAGGGCTGGATGCCAGACAGGATGCGCATGGGTCAGAATCGGGATCATGAGGAACGATGCCGCCAGACTTCCGGGCCAGGCCCGACCATCGACAAAGGTACCCGGATGCCGGCCGGCCCGCCACACCTCTGCTTGTCCAAGCAGGGCTTTTGACTATTTCAAAATACCCAGCTTGGGCAATAGATCTTCAACGTGGTAAGCGTTGTTTCTCAGTTCAGCGCTGATGTTCTTGACGCCATTCACTCTGAAGAACGAAATCGCAGCATTTCGAAGCGCCGCCAT
>CAIYJE010000089.1 GCA_903926465.1 uncultured Planctomycetales bacterium | reverse complement strand
ATGGCGGCGCTTCGAAATGCTGCGATTTCGTTCTTCAGAGTGAATGGCGTCAAGAACATCAGCGCTGAACTTAGAAACAACGCTTACCACGTTGAAGATCTATTGCCCAAGCTGGGTATTTTGAAATAGTCAAAAGCCCTGGTGAGAAGGGTGGGTTGCTTGACTCCCCCCGTTCACCAATTACAATGAGTTCTGTATCGACTGGCGATTTGTTCAAGGCGCTGTAGCTGAACTTCATGCTACGGGCGTTTTGATCTGGTTCCGACCTGGTCTACCCCCCGGTTTCCCAATGCGCGAGAAGTGTCAACGCTGCACCAAGCCGGCAACGTACCACATTACCGATATTGACGGTGGTAAGGTGCGTGAGCATCACTTCTGCGACGAGCATGCCCGGCAGCATCTCTCGCCCCAGGAGGAAACCGAGCAGACAGGCACCACCCCAACGGCCGCTCCTGCTTCAAGTAAAGCCAGTTCACGGGCCGCCAAAGAGCCTCCCGCGGCGGAAAAACGGCCTTGCCCTTATTGTCAGATGACTTTCGCCGAGTTTCGGAACGCAGGACGGCTGGGCTGTCCGCACGATTATGAAGAGTTCCGCAACGAACTCTTGCCGTTGCTTGAGAACATCCATGATGAGACCCGGCACACCGGAAAATTCCCCCGCCGGGCTCCGGATTCCACCGAACGGCAGACTCAGATGATTGAGCTGCGGAAAACTTTGAAACAGGCGATTGATGTCGAAGACTACGAACTGGCTGCTCGGCTCCGAGACCAGATCCGGACCCTTGAGCAAGAAGCTGGTCGGTGATTTTCAAGCCATTCGACCAGTCTCAGGCGAGGCAGACGTATGACCTGTGAACAATGCCGCGACGACGCCACGGTCCACCTTTCCGAAACGATTGATGGAAAGCCCAAGGAAATTCACCTCTGCGGTGTTTGCGCACGTAAAGCCGGTATCCGGTTACCCAAAACACCGCCAGACCTGGCCCTGGACGCCGTGATTCAGGGACTGATCACGGCCAATGTGGGTGAACTGGTGGGCGCTTTGGCCCAGAAAGAATGCCCCTGTTGTGAAATTACCTTCCGAGATTACCGAACGAACCTTCGCCTGGGTTGCCCGGTAGATTATCGGATTTTTGGAACTGCTCTTTTGCCCATGCTCAAACAGTTTCACCAGGCCACCCGGCACGTGGGAAAGATTCCGGCACGGCGATCCATTGATCCGGAACCTATCCTTCGGATGCGTGCAGATCTTCGTGGTGCCGTAGCCACCGAGAATTTTGAGCGGGCCGCACAACTACGCGATGAGATTCGACTTCGCCTCAGGACTTTTCACGAATGAACCTCGACGATCTGACACGAACTTCAGGAGAGTGGCTGCGTGGTGCCGGGCCCGAGAGCGATATTGTGATCTGCTCACGGATCAGGCTGGCCCGCAACCTGGCTACCTATCCGTTCACCAATCGCGCGACCCGCAGCGATAAGACCGAAATTGAACGAGAGGCCAAGGCCGCCCTGGCCAAAACGAGCTTCCAGCTCGAATATCTCGACGTCCATGCGCTCAATCCACTGGATCGCCAGTTCCTGGTTGAGCGTCAGTTAATTTCTCGTGAGCTGATGCAAAGCGAAGGGCCACGCGGCGTGGCGATTGGCCCTGAAGAGAACATGTCGGTGATGGTCAATGAAGAAGACCATCTCCGCATCCAGGCCGTACATGCGGGACTTTCGCTTTACGACGTCTGGGAGCAGATTAACCTGCTCGATGACCAGCTTGAACAGCAGCTTGACTTTGCATTCAGCCCTCAGCTTGGTTACCTGACCGCCTGCCCAACCAACGTGGGTACGGGCATCCGGGTCGGCGTGATGCTCCACTTGCCGGCCCTGGTCCAGACCCGGGAAATCGAAAAAGTCTTCCGGGCCCTGCACAAGATCAACCTGGCCGTTCGAGGGCTGTACGGAGAGGGAACCCAGGCATTCGGAGATTTCTACCAGATCTCCAACCAGCAAACTCTGGGTAAGAGCGAACTGGAGCTTATCAAAACCCTGAATGACGTGATCCCGCAGATTATTGAGTACGAACGCCGGGCGCGGAAGGATTTGGTGGATAACCGCCGCCAGAACCTTCATGACCAGGTTAGCCGGGCGTACGGCGTGCTTAAAACGGCTCACCAGATTTCCAGCGAAGAGACCATGCACTTGCTTTCCAGCGTGCGCATGGGAATCAATCTCGGCCTGATTGATGACCTTGAGATTGCCACGGTGAACGAATTATTCATCCACACTCAGCCGGCCCACCTTCAGAAGATCCAAGGGCGGCATCTGGAAGTGGACGATCGAAACGAAGCTCGTGCCCAGTACCTGCGCAGCCGGCTGAGCCCCGGACCTGATCCCCGAACCAACTGAGTTCGGTCAGGTCACGCCTCGCCCGTGAACGGAGAGCGGCTCTGCTTTCCCTAGTAGAGCCCTCTCTTACCTTAGTCGCCGGTGATCGCCGCAATATTGCGCATCACCGGAGCAACCATTTCTTGCGGAACGAATCGAGAAACGGCCTCGGACCCGCCAAATCTTGCCACTTGCTTGATCAGGCTGCTGGAGACGTGCGAATACTCACCGTCGGCCATCAGAAACACCGTTTCAATCTCGGGATCGAGCCGCTGGTTGGTCAAGGACATGCTGAATTCGTATTCCATGTCAGACAGGGTCCGTAGCCCGCGTAAGATTACGCGGGCCCCGATCCGTCTGACGAACTGCACGGCCAGTTCGTGAAACGGTTCCACGGTGACGTTGGGAATATCTGACACCACACGCCGGATCAGCTCTACCCGCTCTTCCACGGGAAAGAGCATCTGCTTGCTGGGATTCACGCCAATGGCAACCACCAGGCGATCAAAAAGCTGGGAGCCCCGGCGGATCACGTCTAGATGCCCCAGCGTCAGAGGATCAAACGTCCCCGTGAAAACCGCCTTACGCGGGTCGAGCGGGGTGAGCATCTGGGAACCGTACGGTTGAGACATGGATGGCTCTTTGCCTGGGGCCAACTTCATTCAAGGGGCAGAGCCCAGAAGCTCCCCCAAACGATCAAAATCTTGGGTGTCATTGTACACATGCGGGCTAATTCGTACGCGTCCTCTCCGGCTAGAGAGTACAACCTGGACCTCACGTCCCCGCCGGGCAACATCGTCGGGCAAGATCCCCGCCTTCTCAATGGCCACAATTCCCCCCTGCTCTTCAGGCCGTTGAGATCCAGCCACGGTCCAACCGAGCTTGCGTGCCAGTTCACGCACCGACTCGGCCTGCTCCAGAATCCGTTTGGAGACCGCTTCTGGGCCAATCTCTAGCAACAGACTGAGACTAGCCCCAAACGCCTGAAGCGCGGGCATGGCAAAGCATCCTCCTTCCCAGCGCTGGGCATTTGGCTTGAGGGCAAAGTCCAGTAAAGGGCTGTTATAGGACGAGGTCACACTATGTGAACCAACTCCCAGCGGCCTCAAGCGTTCGATCCAGTCTTGCCGCACGTAAAGCAGACCTGCCCCTTCTGGTCCCAGCAACCATTTCTGGCCACTGGCACACAGAAAATCGATTGGAGTTTTGCGCACGTTGACAACCAGCGGCCCCAGCCCTTGAATTGCATCGACAAACAGGGCCACGCCCCGCTCATGGCAGAGTTCGGCAAGTTGATCCAGGTCATTGCGGAACCCCGTGGCAAACTCAACCAGGCTGATGGCCAGGACCCGCGTCCGGCCATCAATAGCAGCCACCAGGTCCTCAGGCAAAATTCGACCAGCTCGGCTAGGCACCATTCGGAGTTCAACACCCCGGTCTCTCAGATTCATCCACGGATAAACATTAGAAGGGTACTCGTCCGAGGCGGTCACCACGTTGTCTCCAGGCACCCAGGGAAAACCCTCGGCAATCAAGCCAATTCCCTGGGTGGTGCTACTTACGAACGCAATTTCGACCGGACTGGCATGGATCAGACGGGCTACGTCGAGACGCGTTTGCTCAACACGTGCTTCCCACTGCGGCCAGTTCACAACCCCGTTGGCCTCCTGGTCATCAATCCAGGTTCGTAGCCGCTCAGCCGAGCGCCTGGGCAATGGGGCCACGGCGGCGTGGTCGAAGTAAGCCCACTGCTGAGAGACTGGAAATTCAGCCTTTCGAAGCTCATTCCAGTTCATGGTGAATTCCTCTGTCCAGTAACCCGGCGATCTTGTTGAATGACAACAATATGGTTTAGCGTAAGTAAGGATATCATCTAAAGCACCCGAGAACGCTGACTCACGGCTTAACCATGCATGTTCGCACTTGAAATTATCAATGGCAAGACCATCAACCAAGGTGTTACGGAGTGGCTTGTGCATGATGCTCAAGGCCTGGGGTCAAATTGTCTTGGCCCAATTCGCTTCGCAATAAGCCCTTCGGAGAGTACTTTGAAGGACTTTTTCATTGCGGGGACGAGAGTTGCATCTTGAATGATCGCGTTCCGATGATGCGGCATGAGGGGCTAAAGTTCCGGCCGACTTGACCCAACCGCCTTCGCCGCGGCGCGATTGGTAGTGCAAATCCTATCGTTCGTGTACGCCCGCCGCAAAGCAGGCGGCTCGATGCCTCTTGCAGGACTTTGCGCGTTATCGTTCTGGTTGAGAAGTTTCATGGCCTCAATAGCCATCCTGTCACCCCGACTATTTTCCGAAACCAGCCCATGGGCAAGAACGTTGAAGGACTATTCGACTTTGTGATCGAGAGTTACGATTCAAGACTCCAGCCCATCCCAAGTGGTACTATGCCTTTGGTATTGAGCGTGAATCGACGAGGCCACTTCTGTAGTTGAACGATGCGTGGTTCAAATCAAAACACCACTTCAGGCGGCGGCGGTCGTTCGGATAAATCAGGGGTAGGTGACAATGAACGAACTTGCGTGGCTCGTGGGCCGACGATTTCAGTTGCTCACGCGACGTGAATACGACTGGGTTGTGGCGCTCGACAACGATGCAAGTATCGTCATCTCCTGCTTGTGGCGCCTGGTGGAGTCTGATCGGATTCGCATCACGAGCGAGGACGAGGGGCAGACGTTTGGTCTGCCCGAACCGGTGAAGGCAGCCGCGGAAGTCAACCGCCGCCTTAACGGTGCAACGGTTGAAGCGATAGAACTGCGATCAGGGCTCCTCGACTTGGAACTCCAATTCAGCACCGAGCACTCGCTCCAGATCCTTCCAGATTCTTCAGGGTATGAAGCGTGGAACGCATGTTGCGGCAACCGGCAGTTCATAGCAGTTGGGGGCGGCGAATTGGCAGTTTTCGGTGGTGACATGGACTCTGGCAGCAGCTAACCAAGGGCTCAAGCCGTCCGGGAGGGCCATCCTGTAGATCCGAAAACGAAAGGACACGCAATGCAACTCGATGGCGTGGCACCTGTGGGCGTTCTTCAACTGCATGGCTTTGCTTTTGCTCCGGTCTCCTGGATCTCACAGGAATACCTGGCCGCAGCCTTGTCAGCTGCAAGCCTGCTAGGCGGGGCCACTCCGACCACACTTCTTGGCCGATGTCGATCGAATGACCACCGATCCGCGGACGTCGCTCGCGAAAGGTACGTGATTGCGAGCAATAGCCTCGTCAATCAGGCTCACCACCGCAGGACAAGCGAGCGCAAACGAGTCTTCCACGTTGATCGAACGAGTCTGCTTGCCGGACCCCTTTAACAATTTCTCTGGATCTGGCAATTCCTTACCACGATTGAAGTACAGCTTCACACCGTCCGCGCTGGCCCGGATTCCAAGAACACCCTCGTACCCACGATCATCCGGCGAATAGCTGATGACGAAGAAGCCTCGATACTCGTACACCAGCTCATTGGCAGTGGGCAGGCGCTTACGCAGCCACCGTCGCATTGCGCCGATCAGCCGTAGATGCGTGGGAGCGCACTTGGCGATCAGTGTACGCACCTCGGCTTCTGCCGCTCGTTGCGTTACGACGGACTGGGTACTTCCGGAGTTCTCAACTTCAGCCTGGACGGAACGGCTTTCAGAGAGTTTTTTCTTCAAGCTCATGATGAATCCTTAGGAATCGGATATCGAGCATGAAGTGAGGCTACCACTGACCCCCTTTTTTTCCAAGCAAGTCTGAGCGCTTTTTCTACCATATCTCCGACAGGGTAAAGGGGCTTGGCAAGATTTAACATACCCTTTTATCATGACATTTCGAGGTGTTTTCTGAGTTCCGTGCCGATTCAATGGGGAGCACGGCAAGGTACGAGCGAATGACCAGGCTGAACGGCAGTCGCCTGCTAGGCCGGTTCTTCGCGGCCAGACCTGAAAAGGTCCGAGTGCCTTCCGAACGACAGGGCCTGCGCCCTCTTGTGAAACTGAACGTTGTCTGGAGGGCAGAATCAGGGGTTTAGCTTGATGAGTTTTAACGAGCCCGTTGGGCTGGGCGACCTTGAATCGATCCTTCAGAGCTCCAGACCCTGAAGCGAAGCCTTCTCAATTCTACCTGTTGATCACAACCGAGAACCGCCAGAGAATTCCGGTATCCCAGTGACAGTCTCTGAAAAACAGACAAGCACGAAGAGTCCCTGGCTCATGCTCTCAGAAGTCTCGATTTCTGGGGCTCTTCTGGGCAAAACGCCAGAAGCATGAGCCCAGCTCGCGAGCTTTGAAGTTACGCTTTTCTCGGGTTTTGCTGGGCAAGGCACCTGAAAGATGACCCCGACACGCGAGCGAAGGATTCTTCTCTGAATACGAGCCCGAAGCGGTAGCGAGTAGATCTCTTGGGTGCTTTTCTATATTCCGGCCGAAACCGATCGCATTCTTCAAATGCCTCCCGACCGTTCCCCGCGGCTGATCCGATCCTGGCAGGACTGGAATCGGATCAGCCTGGGTCAATCTCAACAGATCCGTAGCATCAGGGTTCACCGATCACGGCCACTGGCATCGAGTTCCCGAACGTCTCAAAATCTTTGAACGTCCAGATCACCTTCTTGCTGGGATCAACTTCAATGATCTGAGGATTCTCTGGGCCCGCGTGGCAATTGATAAAGATGGTGTTGCCGTTAGGCTTGCGCGTGACCTGAGTCACCCAGGCCAGGGTAATTCCCGGTAGATCATTCTGATCAATACGCCAGACGATCTCTTTTTTGGGAGTGACTTCCAACACGCCATGACCGTTGCCGGTACCGATCAAGGTATTACCGTTTGACAGGCGAATGGCGGAGTAGAGTTCGTTACCGAACGCCTCTGGGCCATGGCCTGGCTTGGGCTCTTTGCCGAATAGCGGCACCTCATACTCCCAGATCACCTTGCCGTCCGCATCATACTCACGCACCACGCCATCATGTTCGTGGGCCACCAGATAGGTCCCGGAAACCGTCTTGCGGACGTTGCGGGTATCCGAATGCACGGCCGGATTCTTGATGACCAAGGGAATCGTCTTCCGCACCTTGCCGTCACGCGTGACCTCCAGGATGCGAGCCGGTCCAGATTCCACGATCATCGTGGCTCCGTCTGCCAGGCGCTGGAAGGCGTGGACCTCGACGCCGCGATTCGCATTGTCGCCGGCCTTGGCGTCGTATTCCCAAACGGGCTTTCGATCACGGTCCAGCTCAATGATTTTGGTCCAGCCGTTCTGCAGCAACAAATGCCCATCGGGCAGCAGGTGCAGATCATGAATCGCACCGTTTTCGAGCTTCCATTCGACCTTGCCATCGGGAGCGATCGAAGCCACCGTCCGTTTGGAATCATCGCCGGCAATCACCCGCCGCGGCGGACCGGTTTGCTCGCCTGCGGCAGCGGTTACCAGACCGGCCCCGGCCACTACCCAGCTCGCCAGCGCCGCGGCGGCCAGTCGCCCGATCTTCCGGCCGGTTCCAGAGTTCGAAATCTCTGGCGTAACCAGTACTCTTGGAAGGGAACGAACCCAGACTCCCCCGCGTAAAGGAATCTTCAGGGATTGGATCATTGGGGACATCGGTGAAATTCCTGTTGAGGCTGCTGGTGGCAGCAAAAGAACCAAGGAACCGTCATGCCAGAAGAACACCCGGCCAGACTTCAGACCACTGGCATCGATCTTCCCCTGCAAGCACTTGAAGAGCAAGCACGCGGAGCGAGACCGGACCGATCTGAACGACGAACGGCAGCCACAATCCTGGCTTATCCGTGAACCAGGACTCCAGGAACCGATCTCATTCGGCCGTGTCCGGCCTGGCGATCATTGGATCACCGGCCACATCAGGATTTTCGTTCAGGTCGGCAGGAATTCGCTCAAAAACCATGGCACCAAAGCCTGGTTTCTCTGGACTAAAGTTGGATGCCAATAGACGAAAATGATCGGAAATCTGGTAACTCTTCAGGGGCCCAAAACTCTTCTGAAATGTAGGCGGTTGAGGATATCCTGCGGTGGATTTGGAATAGAAAGACTCCCGGGTCAGAACCACATAATCAACCTGTGTCATATCGGGCCCGGCCCAGGTTCCGTCAAACACAACGCGTTCATTCATCAGGAACCACCAGGAGTTCTGAGAGGCAACAACCTTGCTCCCTGGCGGAATCACACTCTGGAGCCAGCGTTCGTTCCAGGCAGGGCTCTGATGGGTGGGTAAGAACAATTCCGAGGCGTCCTTCACGCCCTGAGAGCCAACAAGCAATAAGATGGCAGCAAGCGTACCCGCCGAGAGCCTCCGCACACGACGAGGAAACCAATCCCACTGGCGTCCTAGCTGTCCCGCGGTAAGCACAAAAAGCCAGAGTGCAACGAATATGAGATAATACTCTTTGCGAGAACTCAGTACGAACCAAGTTGCAAGTGCCAGCGCGGGGCCAGACCACAATCGAAGCCAGTCCTGTCGATTCATAATTCTCAGACTGGATACGCTCGTGAAAAGCGTAGCAAGGCCGGTTCCCGCCAAGAGAATTGCCATGGAACCGTGTCCCTTCAGGACTTCGAGAATCACGTTTATAGTCAGCCTCTCACCGGCATGGATTCGGCCGTGGGCCAAAAACTGCATGATACAGCCGGGCGCGGCAACGAGAATCGGAGCAACAATCATTCCCAGGATGATCGCAGTGACCGTGGCCCAGAGAGCACAGAACACAAAACCACTTCGCCAGCCCGATGATGACAAGAGTATCAGCGGAACAGCGATCATTCCCATGATGCAACCACCAACAAGGTTCGTTCCGGTGCATAATCCAAAGAGCACCCCGGATCCTACGATCCGCCTGAGATCAAGCGGCTGATCCTGTAAGAGCAATAAACCACAAACACCAAAACAAACAGCCAGAGCATCCGGCCGTCCCATCCGTGTGTTAACCAGCAAGAATCCCCACGAAATTGCCCAGCTCACCACCGTAGGAATCAAAGGGCCGCCAATTTTGCGGACAGCCCGTCCTAGAATCAAGGCCAGCCCCATGCGAATGATGGCGTCAAAGAAAACACACTGACGCCAACCAAAACCAGCCACCTTGACGAAAAGCCCGAACAAAAATGCATACACCGGCGGCTGGGTAAAATGAACCACCTCGGGTGGAACTTCCAACCCAGGCATGAACCCCAGTATCGTAGGGTTTGCCCATCGCCCATTTATGGCCCACTGGCGGCCCGTTTCCTTGTACCAGCACTCGTCCACATCCGCGAACCGTCCCAACGCCATCATCCAGGCCAGGAACCCAGCAAAGCCAAGAAAGCCGAGCACGGCAACCAGTCGGGAATCGTTTGGACCGCAGCCTGTTAGAAACGGTTTATACATGCTCCAAACCACCCGACTCACGCTGGATCTGAACCTGTACCGGTTCCCAGCGAATCAACCCAAGATCCTCTACGAAAATCACATAGAGTACCGGCACCACCACCTTGGTCACAAGCGTTGCTGTCAGAAGCCCCAAGATCTGGACATAACAAAGCGGTTCCCAGAGCGGCCCACCCTTGATGGCCAGGGGAATTAGCCCACCTACGGTAGCCAGCACCGTGACAAGCACGGGCCGCAATCGAACCAGCGCCGCATCAATCACGGCTCGGCGCACCGGTTCGCCTCGCTCATGAGCCTCTTCAATGTATTCGAATAGAACGATGACATGGCTGATGATCACACCGGCCAGTGAAGAGAGGCCCAGCAGAGCGAAAAAGCCAAGCGGAACATCGAATAGGAGCAGACCCATCAATCCTCCGACCATTCCGAATGGGACCGCTGCAAACACCACGATTGGCTTCGAAAGACTGTTGAACTGAACGACCAGCGCCAGATAGATTGCCACAATCGAAACCGCAATGGCC
This sequence comes from uncultured Planctomycetales bacterium, assembly GCA_903926465.1. GTDB lineage: Bacteria > Planctomycetota > Planctomycetia > Isosphaerales > Isosphaeraceae > CAIYJE01. Next base: position 65,645 of record CAIYJE010000089.1, on the reverse strand, counting down.
CGAGACATCGAATCAAACCCCTTCTCCTGCTCCTCCTTCTCACCGCCAAAAGCGTAGCTGTACCCCTTGGGCCAATCCTTCGATGCCCGGGCAAGCTCCTCTTCCAAAAAAAACACGACACGACTTGGCAATACGCCGGCCACCGTGTCGCACTTCAGGGTCATACATCTCACGTTATCCCTGCGCAAGATTTTCGGGGCAACCAGCTCAGACTGAATCGTGGCCACCTGGTCCAGGGGAACATGCTCCCCAGTGCTCGCCACAAACGAATCCAGCGTCATGAGATTATCAAGCTGGCTTCGCTCATCGGGCCGGAGCCGGAGCGTGACAGGAATCATAAGATCTCGCTCCCTGACATACGTCGATACCGAGCCAGAGAGACCGCCGCCCATCGCTTTTGCAATTCCCTCATGATTGAGTCCAGAAAGCTGGGCGCGGTCGGCGTCGATATCGAGCCTCAGCTGAACGATTTCGGGCTCCCAGTCATCCTGGATATCAATCGTTCCTGAATACTTGCGCATGAAACCCTTGATCTGTTCACCAAGCCGCCGGAGCCTGGCGATTTCAGCGCCTTGCAACCGAACCTGGATGGGAACCCCAACGGGTGGCCCGGTCTCCATTTGCTGCACCGATACCCGCGCGGCTGGGAGACGCGAAGGTAATTCTCGCTTGAGCCGAATCGCCAGTTTTTCAGTATCGCGTGGATGACGCGTGTGGACCAGAATCTGGGCATAATTGGCGGCCGGCTGCTCTGGAACCACAGAAAGCCAGAACCGGGGCGAACCAGCGCCGACAAAGGTCGTGTAGGCGCTCACATCATCGCCGATCAGAGCCTCGATTGCGTTGATGGCTGTCATGGCTTCAGACCTGGACTGATGGATGGGGGATCCTTCGGCCAGGTAGAGATTTACACTAAAGACCGTATGGAGATCCTTGGGGAAAAAGCTGGTACCGATCAGGGGAACCAGGCTCAGCGCTCCGCTCAGAAAAACCAGACACGCAGCGAGCGTTGCCCAGCGGTGTTCTATGCAAACCTCAGAAAATCCATTGTAGATTCTTGCAAATCGGGAGCCGGATTCCTGGCCGGCAGCACCGCTCTCAAAACCGCGCTGACCCTTGAGCAAATGGTAACCCAGCAAGGGGATGAAGGTCATGGAAACCAGCCGACTGGCAATCAGTGATGCGGTGACAACGACGGGCAGTGAATAAATGAATTCTCCCACCACTCCAGTCACCAGCAAAAGCGGCAGAAACGCCACACAATTCGTGACCGTGGCATAGAGAATCGCTCTTGAGAGTTTCTGCGGGCCCAGCCAGGCCGCCACATCCCTGGGTGTACCCTGGGCCAGTTCGCGATTGATGGCGTCGCTCGCCACCACAGGGTCATCGACGAGCAACCCCAGAGCAATGATCAGGGCTGCGATCGAGATCTGCTGAAGGTCTATCCCCAGCATCGCACAAATGCCCAGGGTCATGGCTACCGTGATGGGAATCGAAATGGCAACCACAAGCGCACTGCGCCACTCCATGAACAGTAGTGCGACGATCACAACAATAATCACCGCCTCGATCAGACAGTCATTGAACTGCTCAATCTTGTGCTCGACCAGGGCGGGTTCGTTGCTGGTGCGCTCGATTCGCAGGTCATCGGGCAACACACCCTTGAGCGACTCGATTGCTCGATCAACATCGGTACTGAACTCGGCAATATGTGTTCCTTTGCTGTGCCGGATGGCTAGCGTGATCGCCCGGGTGGTCCAGGGCCGGTCCGGCTCAACCAATTGCCCGGATGACCCCTGAACCATCGTCGAATCATGAGACTCGGCTGCGCCAGGCGCTGTCCCCTTAACGGTCCGGAAGTTGAGTAATCGGGGCAGATTCTCATACCCACGCACCACGTCGACGAGATCACGCAAATACAGGCGAGAACCCTTGGAAGACTCCACGGCCATGAGACCGATCTCGGACTCCTGGAGAAACTTGCCGGTGGGCTCCACAACCAGGTTTTGGTTTGGGAGTTCCACCGTGCCGCCCGGTAGGTGAATATTTCGCGCTGCGATTTGCTGGGCAAGACTGGCGGGCTCGATCCCAAGAGCTCCCAGACGGCGATTGCTGTAATAGAGCGAAATCGTTTCATCGACGACACCGATCTGCTCGATCTTGCCGACCCGGGGTGATTGGCGAAGTCGATCCTGGATCAGGTCTACAAACTTGTGAAGTTCTTGATAGGAGTAGCGAGCGATTCCACCAGGTTCGGCCTGGCAGTGGCGTTTAAACTCATCGGTCAGTTCCTGGGGATTCTCAACAAACACGAGCCGCCACAGATCCGGGTGACTCCAACCGGCCCCCACGGCGTGCTGTGACCACTGTTTGACCTCGGCTTCCAGCCTGGCTCGGTCGCAACTGGCTGCAAGCTGAAAATCAATCACACCTGCACCAATCAGGCCGAGGTAGCGGCCATCGCTGGCGAGTTTCTGCTCGACAAGCCGGTGCAGCAGCAACCGCCCCATTCGCTCGACCAAGGTTGGTGGAATACTGGAAGGATAAACCAGGACTCCGCTGAACCTGTGACCCTGGAGTGGTTCCGGGATTTCCGCGCGGAGCGACTCGATTTGTGGCTGGATCAGGGCCGCCCGTTGTTCAACCTCAAAGTCGGGAACTGGCGGACTACTCACCGTTAGCATCACCGCCACACTATCGCCAAAGTCTTTATCCAGTCGGGGGCGTGCCACCTGTCCGCCATACGATGGTAGGTCGGTCATCGAGGTCAGGCGGTTATCCAGATCTTGCCAGATCGATTCGGCATTCTTGATTCTGTCGAAAAGATCAACAAAAACCACAGAGAGTCCCTGCCGGCTGATGGACCGAACGTGCTCAACCGCAGGATTCTCACTCAACTTCCGCTCAATCTTGCGCGTCACCTCTTGCTCAACCTCTTGCGCACCTGCCCCAGGGCAGTACGTTTGCACGACACCGGTCCGAATCTCGATCAAGGGATCCTGACGCTGCGGCATCGACAAATAGGCATAAGCCCCCCAGACCAGCGTAAAGACCAGCAGGGTCCATGCGATCGGCCGTTTGTACACAAAATACTGAGAGGTCGTCATGCAACTTCTCCTGGCCTTCAGACGCTTGGTCCCTCGGCAACGCCGCTGGACAAATCCCGATGAGCTCCCATTCCCGCAGTCAACCGGCGGTCAACGTCAATCGGCAATACGCACGGACTGGCCGTCATATAAGCGATGCACACCCGTGGCAACGATGCGATCTCCCGGGGCCATCATCTCGCCAGGGCCAAGCCGAATCGCGGCCCGGTTATCAAGGATTCCGTCCAGGCGCACCGAGATTTCTCGCACCACCAGCTCACCAGATTCTTCGACCACCCGGTACGCCATTCGGGCGTGACTGGACCGGCCAGGAGCGATGGCGGTGAGGGGCAAAAGATAGGCCGAGCGATCGCGCGATAGATGTGCGGTTGCAACCATGCCCGGCCGCAGCCCTCCGGGCTGATCAATGCGAATCTCAACCGGGTACGTGCGAGTCAGGGGATCAGCACTTGAGCCAATCTTGTGGATCTTGCCGACAAACGAGGCGCCAGGAATCGCCTCACAGCTCACGTCCATCGACTGGCCCATCATTAGCTGGCTGACCAGGGTGTCTGGAACATGGAACGCCACCGTGACGCTCGAAACATCTATGAGTGAAAAGGCTTGCTGATTCGCCAGCACACGCTCATTCACTTCAATCTGGCGACGAGCCACGGAGGCTGACTCAAACGGGACCGTGAGCTTGCAATGCCTGAGGTTGGCCTCGGCCTGCTCCAGAGCAAGCCTGGCAAGCTCAAGGGAGCGGCGGTCCACCTGCTCTTGCGCCGTTGTGTTCCTGAGCCGGGCTCGGATGGTATCCACCTCGGATGTACTGGCTGCGTTCCGCTGCCCAAGCTGTTCAGCGCGACGGTAGTCAATCTCTGCAAGTTCCGCGGCGGCCTCGGCCTGCTTCACCCTGGCACCCGCCTCTGCAAGCCGCTCCGTTGCCATCTTGCGCTCACGTTCATAATCCTCGGTGTCTAGCTCTGCGATAACCAGATCCTTCAAGAGCTGGTCACCTTCGTGAACATTGCGAACCTGCCCGCCAGGCCCCGTCACCTGCAACAGTTTCTCAACCGTCCCCGGCACTCGAAACGAGAGTTCGACCCGACGTAATTCCTTCACCAGCGCTGAGTACCGGAGGCCCACCGCAACAACTTCCTCTCTCAGCGTTACCACTTGAACCGTGGTCGCTGGAATTGGCCCCACAGACGGTCCACGAGAGGTGGCCATCAACGCCAGTTGCCCGCGTCCGACCACGGTCAGGAGCACGGCCATAAGCACCACCGCCAGACCAATCGTCAATTTTCGACGATTCGTCAAGACACCGGCAAAAAAAAGCCCCGGTCTAGCCCCGGGCGATGCGCTGACATTCATCGGGAAAGATCTCCGTGGCGATCCGTTGGTAGGTTGCGGCGTAATCCCAATCTGATCTCAGCGGTTTCCAAGCAAAACCATCGAGCAAGATCTGGGCGTTTTCGCGACAGGAGGCAAACGGGTCTGCGATCTGAAATTTCTCAAGCAACGGGCAAAAGTTCATGATGACCGTGCTACTGCCAATGGCCAGGGAGAAGAGCGCGAAAACCAGGTCAGCCGGCTGACTCGGTTCAGCAAACGTCAGGTCCCCCCGATCAAGTGCCACATCAATAATCTTCATGAGAAACGAGAAACACTGCTGATCCAGTTTTCCCAAGATCTCCGTTCGTTCCGGAGAGACTCGACTCTCCAGGTTGGCCATTTTGATCACCAGCTCGGACCGAAAGTAGGAAGGATGGAGCCGCACGAACAGTTCATCCGCAACACCAATCGCCAGCATGCGCTCCCGCGGCAAGGCCTCAAACCGAAATGCGCGCTCAAACAACAAGAGCCGCTGTTCCATGCTCTGGATCGCCAGCGCGGTCACGAGATCCTCTTTCGAGGAAAAATGGCCGTAGACCGTCCCCTTGGAGTACTCCGTTGCCCGGGCAACCTCGTCCATATTCAGACCGGCAAAACCATGTTCAATCAACATCTTGCGGGCAACCTCAAGGAGCCGAAGTTCCCGCTCTTGGACCTCTCGTTGTTTTCGGGTCAGAGTTGTCATGATTCAATTCTGACACTTCGTCAAAAAATGTCAAGTCGTCAGATTGGCAACTTCACGTCAACTAGCGTTCCATTCCATTTCACAAAGTTGAGGCTGACTTAGCCAGCAATCCCGGGACCCGGTTGAAGCTGGCCAATTTTCATGGCAAGAGATTCAACCATATCCTCAGACAAGGTTGCCGAGAGGCTGACTCTCAGCCGAGATGTGCCCCGCGGAACGGTTGGCGGCCGGATGGCCGGCACCAGGAACCCGGCATCGCGCAATTCCAATGCCAGCTGCATCGCGCGGTCGGCCTTTCCCACCACGATCGGAATGATCGGCGTGGGGAATTCCGGCAGCTTCATTTCAGGAATTCCCAGACTCGCTTGAAACTGGCGGCAGAGTTGGGCCAGCCTGATCCGACGCTCGGGCTCCGCACGCACCAGGCCCAGCGCCGCCAACGCAGCACCCACCGCAGCCGGGGCCAGCGATGTCGAAAACATATAAGCAGGTGCTCGGTTCAGAATCCGATCCACCAGAACGCGTGATCCCGCGACAAAACCTCCCATCGCCCCCAGCGCCTTGGAGAGAGTTCCAACCCGCACCGTGACCCGATCTTCAACCCCAAGCAAAGCGCACGCCCCTCGCCCCTGCGGACCCAGCACCCCCGTGGCGTGGGCCTCGTCAACCAAGGTCATGGCGTGGAACCGCTCGGCCAGATCGACCAGTTCTGGCAACGGGGCAAGATCTCCATCCATGCTGAACACACCATCGGTGGCCACCAGCACGCGACGGTAGGCCGCACGCTCTCGCTGAAGCGCGTTTGCCAGTCGATCGAGGTCGTTATGGGGATAGACCCGAACCCTGGCGCCAGAAAGCTTGGCACCGGCAACCAAACAGGCATGGTCCAGGCGATCCAGAAAAACAGCATCACCGGGCCCCACCAGCGAGACAATAGCCCCTAAGTTTGCGGAAAACCCCGAAGGAAAAAGTGCCACGGCAGGCACCCCTTCAAAAGCCGCCAGATCATCCGTCAGGTCTTGGTGGAGCCGGCTCCAACCCGAGACCAGGGGCGATGCCCCAGCGCCGCCACCCCACTGAAGAGCAGCCCGAGAGGCAGCCTGTTGCACCAACGGGTGCCGGGCCAGGCCAAGGTAGTCGTTTGAGGCGAGATTCCAGAGCCAGTTCTCACCAACGCGGATGCGGTCGCCATCAACGGCCTCCACGCAAGCAAGCTGACGGTCCAGCCCACGAGCCTTCCACGCGGCAGCCTCTGCGTGCATCCAATCCTGTGTGGCCAGGGAGTCGTCCACCGGCTCGGTCCTCCTGGCTCAAACTCTGACAAACTGGTTGCCGGGCATGCGTCTGATCAGCCTGCGCATCTCAAGCACACTCAACGTGGCCATCACCTGAGATGCAGTCAGTCCCGTCCGACCGATCAAGTCATCCGCCGGCCGCGGCAGGTCGTCAAGCTGTCCCAAAATCGACAGCTCTTGCTCGGATAGACTGCGAGCCGCCGTGGGAGACTCGGCAGTCACTGGGGCCGGGGCCTGGGGCCCGGTCGGCACCTGATCGGTCCTCGGCAATCGGCCTCGAATCTGGGGGGCAAGCTCCTCCAGAATATCCTCAACCGACGAGACCAGCTTGGCCCCGTCACGAATCAACTGGTGGCATCCGCGACTACTCAGGCTGTCCACAGGTCCTGGAACCGCAAAAACTTCGCGATTCTGTTCCAGCGCATGCTGAGCCGTAAGCAGGGAGCCGCTCCGAGGCGCGGCTTCAATAACCACCACGCCCAGGCAAAGGCCGGCAATCAGCCGGTTCCGCTGCGGGAACAGGCCGGCCAGCGGCTTCTGACGCATCGGCATCTCGGTCAGAATGGCCCCGGAGCCAGCAATCTGATCGGCCAGTTCCGCGTGCTCGGGAGGGTAAATCTCTTCCAGACCGTTGGCAACAACTGCCAGCGTCCGGCCGCCCCCTTTCATGGCGCCTCGGTGCGCGGCCGCGTCAATCCCCCGGGCCAGGCCAGAGACCACGGTTAAACCGGCTCGACCCAGCGAGCGGGACAGCTTTTCGCACACCCGCAAGCCGTAGGGGGTGCAACGCCGCGAGCCCACCAGCGCGATGGCAAACTGATCAGACGGCTCCAGGGTGCCGCGAACGTAGAGCAGCGGGGGCGTGTCATGGATATCGTGCAGCAAAGAGGGATACTCGGGCTGAGTGCGCTGGACGATCTGGACGTTGTGCTTCTGGCAGAGCAAGAGTTCGGTCTCGGGATCGACCTCAGTCCGGCTGGCCACAATGCGGTCGGCAAGCACCGGCCCAACTCCGGGCACCTGCTTCAATTCCGAACTCGATGCGCGAAGAATTCGCTTGGCGGTACCAAAGCGTTCAAGCAAAGCGCGATACGTGGCCGGGCCAATCCCGGACGTCAGGGTGAGCCGGAGCAGTTCGCGCAATTCATCGTCGGGGGCCGGCGTCATGGGTGGCTTTCTGAATCGTCACTGAGCGTCGAGTACGCTTCGGATCAGCTCGGGGGTGACAACGTCCGTGAGTTCCACGTGGCCTAATCGTCTGGGTAGTACAAAGCGAATCGTGCCCGCCCGATTTTTCTTGTCGCGGGTCATCGCTTCCAGCAGCGGTTCTGTCTCAAGTTCTGGGGCGGCCGTGGGAAGACCAAAGCGACCGAGCAACAGTTCGATCCTGCGTCTGGTGCCGGCATCGATCCAGCCGAGTCGCTCGGCAATCCGGGTCTCTGCCACCATTCCCACCGAAACCGCTTCGCCATGGTTGTAAGCTCCACCATACCCAGCCACGGCCTCAATGGCGTGCCCAATGGTGTGGCCGAAGTTCAGGGCCGCCCGGATACCGGTGGTTTCGCGTTCATCTTGCTCAACCACCTGGGCCTTCAGCTCACAACTTCGAGACACAATTCTGCGCAGCCAGACCGGATCCATGGCCAGAATGTCTGGCTCGGCATTCTCCAGTTCCTGAAAAAACGGCTCATCCAGAATCACGCCGTACTTCACAACCTCGGCCAGGCCGCAGTGAAACTGGCGTGGCGGTAAGGTCTCCAGGAACTCGGTATCAATCCACACGCCCGCAGGCTGGTGGAAGGCGCCCAGGATATTCTTGACCTCGGGATGATTGATGCCGACCTTGCCACCCACAGAGCTATCCACCTGCGCCAGCAGGCTGGTGGGCACCATCAGCAAGGGCAAGCCACGGGCGTAGGTGGCCGCCACAAACCCAGCCAGGTCACCAATCACGCCGCCCCCCACCGCAATCACCACGGTGTGACGGTCGGCCCGGTGACCAACCAGAAGGTCCCAGAGTTTCGATGCCGCCGCGAGGGATTTTGTCTCCTCGCCCGGTTCCATCACCACCTGATCAGTCTCAATCCCTGCGCCGGCAAGTGAACCGGCCAGACGTTCGGCGATTGGCCGAACGTTCTTGTCGGTCACAATCAGCCCACGCTTGCATCCTTGACCAGCCCAGGATGCGTCCAGGCTCTGTCTTGCAAAGTTGCCAAATTGCGACGAAGCCTGAGACACAATACGGATAGTGTAGGATCGTTCACCCAACGCCACATGAACATCGTCACTGGGCTGGGCGTTTTTGACGGTATCAGACACGGCTTTCTCCAGTAAGAATACCGGATCATATCGCTTTAAGTATCGGAACGCGAGAAGACGGGTCGCCGAAATACCGCCCCATCCCGGATCAAGGCGTGTTGCCATGAGAGGGAGCCTGCCGATAGGATTTTATTCAGGGATTCACGGGCCTTTTCCTGGCTGATCCCTTGAGTGGAATCCCGATGCCCGATCTGCTTTCCTGGTCGTTTCCGCTGACGCAATGGGCTGGCACCCCCGTCCGGGTCCATCTGTTGCTGCTGGTTTTCGCAGGGTCGCGGTTATTCGCCGCTCTTTTTGACCCGGCAGGTGCACTTCAGGGCCTGCTGGAAACGACTAGCTGGCTCGGCATTTTGCTTGCCGTCTTGCTGATCCACGAACTGGCGGAATGGTGCTTTGCATCGTTCTTCGAACTGCCCCAGGAAGAGATCCGACTCTGGCCCCTGGGCAACTTTGCAGTGCCAAGCGGTCAAACGTTCGGACAATCGCCGGAACGGGCGGCGATAGCTGCCGCCGGGCTCACGGCCAGTCTGGCTCTAGCTCTGGCCTCGGGCTTGGTGCTTTACCTTTTTGGGTACCATCCTGAGTGGAATCCGTTTGGAGAGCCGGCTCGGGCCATCTTTTCCTGGAATCCGGCCGGCAGCCATCCCAGACTCACACCCCTTTCTCCAGCCTGGTGCCTGATCTGGTTCGCGTTTCTGAACTGGGTTCTTTTTCTGGCGAACCTGATACCGGCTCTGCCGTTTGATATGGGGCGGATTTGCCGCGACTGGTTGGGCGGGTTTTACCGCGATCGCGAAATTTCTCCTTACATCGCACGCGTGTTCGCAGGGATGCTGGGGCTGGCCGGCCTCTTCCGCCTGAGCTTTCATAAGCCGGGCGGGCTGATCTTGCTCAGCCTGGCTTTGCTGATTGAATGGCTGGTCCGGAATGAAGCTCGGATTCTGGAGGAGAATGGTTATTTTGAGGAGGGAGCCTTCGGTTACGACTTCTCGCAGGGCTACACCAGCCTGGACGCCGAAGCGTCCCGGGTTCGACCCCAGACCGAAGGAACCCTGGTACGCTGGCGACAGAAGCAGTCTGAACAGCGCAAACTGCGCCGCGAGCGAAAGACCGCGGCCGAGGCGATGCGGCTGGACGAAATCCTGGAAAAGCTTCACGTTTCCGGCAAGGCCTCACTCACCCGCGAAGAACAACGGTTCCTGGTCCGGGTCAGCCAGAATCTCAGAAGCCGAAAGTCATGAACATGGAGGGGCTCGCCTCTTGACGAACCCCGGACATGGGCGTGGATAATCTCTTTTTGTTCAGTGGTCCGAAATCAAAAGGCAGCAGGGGTTCGCGTGAGTCGATCTACTTCCAAAGCCAAGAGAAGGCTCAGCCGCGAAGATTTGAAGTCTGGCGATTGCCTGTGCAACCACTGCACGGGAAAATGCTGTCGATATTTCTGTTTACCAATCGACACCCCCACAACCTGGGACGATTATGACTCCATCCGCTGGTACCTTGCGCACGGCGGAACCCTGATTTACGTAGAAAAGTCGACCTGGTACTTGCTGGTCTTCTCCAAATGCCAGTTCCTGCTGCCCGATAATCGCTGCGGAATTTACTTGAACCGGCCCAAGATCTGTCGTGAATACACGACCGATGACTGCGAGTACGACTCGGAGTGGGGCTTTGACAAGATCTTTGAGACCCCCGAACAGATCTGGGAATACGCCGACGCGGTGCTGCCACCCCGTCGTCAAGCACGGAGCAAATCGGGACCACCGAGCCTGTTGCCGGTGATCTCGATGCCTGACTGAACCTGAGCAAAGGATCAGCCTGAAGGAGCGAAGGGCAAACCACCATGGCGCGGCGAAACAACCATTACGAGCGAGCCTTTGAGGCCTACGTCCGGGCTCTGAGAGTTCCGTGCGTGGCCGTTGATGAAGCCAAGCGCCCCCTTTGTGGCCCAATCGGGGTGAAAAACCCAGACTTCTTGCTATATCCTCGGGGTGCTGTCAATCTGGTGGTCGAAGTGAAGGGGAAGCGTGGAAAGAACGCTCTGGGACGTCGTCCCTGGGAGAACTGGGTCACCCTGGACGATCTCGATGGACTGGCCCGCTGGCAGTCGATGTTTGGGCCTGGCTTCCGTTCCTTGCTCGTGTTTGCCTACGCGGAATCCCCACCCATCTTCGGCCTACCGCCCGGTGATGGTGCCTTCGTCATGCGCGATCTCCACTACCGCTTCTGGGCTGTGGCTCATGATCAGTACGTTGAGCATCTTCGATCTCGCGGGCCGGCCTGGAAAGCGGTTTCAATGGCCCGCGCGGAATTCCGGGGCAGAGTTCGGCCACTTCTGGATTGGCTACCGATGAACGCGGCCGCAGTTCGCCCTCTCGAAACTTTGCAGGAAATTCGCTCATGATCTTCCGTGAAACGCAAACTGGCGGAATCTTGCTGGGGCGAGTGCTCCAGACGCTGGCCCTGGCGCTAGCTCTGGCGGTGTGCAGCCCAAACGCTCAGGTGCTGGCCCAGGCTCCTCCGGGAAATGGCCTGCCAGGCGCCCAGGGACCCGCCGAGGCGGAATCGACCGGTGACCCCACCATGGGCTATGTTGGATTCGCTATCCTGGCCGGTCTCAGCGTGTTCCTGGTGAGCAAGTCGTCCCGCCGGTCGATCGCGAAGTAACGACTCCGCACTCTCGAACACTTGTCTTCCAGAATTCGCTCGGAGCCTTTTGATGTCGACCATGGAACGGAAACCGGCTTCCGGTCAGCAGACCGGCCTCGCCTCGACCAGTTGGACTCGTGCGGCCATCAGCGAGGTTTACCACACCCCGCTCATAGAACTGGTTAGCCAGGCTAACACGGTTCATAGAGACCACCATCAACCGGGCGAGATCCAGGTTTGTGTCTTGCTCTCGGTGAAAACCGGCGGCTGTCCCGAGGATTGCTCATATTGTCCGCAGGCGGCGCGCTACCACACCGATGTCACGGCCCAGAAACTGATGCCGAATGACAATGTGCTGGAGGCGGCCCGGGCGGCACGCGAGTCTGGCGCCACGCGCTTCTGCATGGGGGCGGCTTGGCGGGAAGTGAAGGACGGTCCCCAGTTCGACCACATTCTGGAGATGGTCCGGGCCATCAAGGCCGAGGGCGGCCTGGAAATCTGTTGCACCCTGGGCATGCTGAACGACTCTCAGGCGGCACGACTCAAAGAGGCCGGCCTGGACGCTTACAACCACAACCTCGACACGTCGCCCGAATATTATGGCGAGATCATCCACACCCGAACCTACGAAGACCGCATCCGCACGCTCGGCCGTGTGCGTGAGGCTGGAATCTCGGTCTGTTGCGGTGGCATCGTTGGCATGGGAGAGTCCGACGAAGATCGGATCGGGTTACTCGAATCACTGGCCAGCCTGCCCGAAGCACCAGAATCGGTTCCGATCAACGCCCTGGTGGCGGTGGAAGGCACCCCCTTGGAAGATCAACCGCCCGTCCCCATCTGGGACATGGTCCGGATGATTGCCACGGCCAGAATCCTCTTCCCCAGTTCCATGGTTCGCCTTTCGGCAGGCCGGGTTGGCATGACCGAGATGGACCAGGCACTTTGTTTCCTGGCTGGGGCAAACTCGATTTTCAGTGGCGAGAAGTTGCTCACCACAGCCAATCCCGGTGAAGACCGTGACGCACAGCTGTTTGCGCGTCTTGGACTCCGCCCGTTGCCCGCTCGCGGCGACTGACGATGAGAGGCCGCATCTGACATGTCGTCGCCGCGGCACGGAATGGGTTCGGCTCGGATTGTCGTCACCGGTCTGGGGCTCCGCACTGCGCTTGGGCCCAACCGAGACTCCACCTGGTCTGGCTTACTCGCCGGCCGGGTTGGTGCACGCTGGCTGGATGTAGAATCTGGCATGGCGTGCCCGAAGTTTGCCGGGTACCCGATCGAAGGAAGTCCGCTCTGCTCCAGCGACCAGATTGTGGAGGCAACCCGTGAGGCGATTGCGGATGCCCGGATTTGCCTCGAATCACGGTCGATTCGAGATCGCGTGGCCACGGTGCTGGGCCTGAGCAAGGGGGACCTTGGCTCTCTGGGCAGGATGCATGCCCGGCAGCTGGCCGATGGCGCGCATGCTGCCAGTTTCGACTGGGGGGTGACACCAGGCGGGACGGCGTCTCGAGTGGCCGAGATCTGGGATCTGACGGGGCCCTCACTCGCCCCGGTTGCCGCATGCGCCACCGGCCTTGTGGCCGTCCTTCGCGCGTTTGATCTGATCCGGCGTGGGGAATGTGATCTGGCGCTGGCTGGCGCGGGAGACGCCTCACTTGACCCTCTGGTCCTTGGCGCATTTCGCCGCATGGGAGTGCTTGCACGGCTTCACCCAGACGAAGCACCAACCCTTGCGGTCCGGCCTCTGGACCGCACTCGTTCCGGGTTCCTGCCCGGCGAGGGGGCGGCCGTTATTGTGCTTGAACGGCTCGACCGTGCCCTGGCCCGAGGGGCCACGATTTACGCGGAAGTTTGCGGCGGCGCGATGGGGAGCGATGCCCACCATCTCACCGATCTAGACCCGGACCCGACCACCCTTTCTGGGGTGATCGAGCGAGCCCTGCACTGGTCGGGGGTTCATCCCCGTGAAGTGGGCCATGTCAATCTGCACGCCACGGCGACCCGGAGCAACGACCCTCTCGAATGCGCGGCGATGGCCCGGGTGCTTGGTTCACGCAGCGGAGAGGTTCTGGCCGTGGCAAACAAGGCCCAGATCGGCCACACGCTGGGGGCCGCGGGAGCCGTGGAACTGGCGATCACCTGCCTGAGCCTGCACCACGGCGTGGTGCCGCCCACCCTCAACCGCAACGAACCCGACCCGCTCTGCGGTCTACGAACCTCACCGGTGGCAGAACCGTGTCTGGCCCAGGCTGCGCTCAAGATCTCACTTGGGTTTGGCGGCCATCTGGCGGCCCTGGTCTTGAAACGGTTCTCAGCCTGAACAACCTATCCGACGAAAGTCAGGGCTCGGTGGTCGCCCTCAGACAACCGCCCCTGTAGACTCAGGCAATCGCATTCCAACCGCGTCCCGTTCTACGGCTCAAACTCACACTTCAAGAAGGTCTGCTGATCATGCGGCTTCGATTGCTGTTCGGTTCCGTGCTTGCATTGTGGGGATCTTTTTCAGCCGGTCAAACCGTGATACCGCGGTCCCTCGACCCCGCACTTGAGGTCGAACTGATCAGCAGTGAGCCCGACCTCATGACGCCGGTTGGGATTGCGATCGACTCCAAGGGCCGGGTGCTGGTTGTTGAGAGCCACACCCACTTCCGACCCGAAGGATACCAAGGGCCACCGGCCGACCGGATCATTCAGTTCGAGGATCAGAACGGGGACGGCACGCTCGAAACCCGCACGGTGATTTTTGAGGGAACGCGCTTCACAATGAACGTGGCGGTTGAGCCAGATGACTCCATTCTGCTCGCCACCAGGCGCGAGATTTTCAGGCTCACCCGAGACAACCAAGGCAAGGTCACCAACCAGAAAAGCCTGGCCCATCTCGACACCAAGGGGGATTATCCCCACAACGGTCTGTCCGGGTTTGCGCGAGACTTTGACGGCTCGATCTATTTTGGCATGGGTGAAAACCTGGGTGCTGATTACAGCCTGATTGGAGCCGATGGCCGTAGCCACACGGGTGGCGGTGAAGGTGGGAACGTTTTCCGGATCAATCACAATGGTGGCGGCCTGACCCGGTTCGCCACCGGTTTCTGGAACCCGTTCCACCTGGCCTTTGACTCCTTCGAACGGCTCTTCACCGTGGATAACGACCCCGATTCCAGGCCCCCTTGCCGCCTACTGAACGTGGTTGAAAAGGGAGATTACGGCTATCGCTTCCGCAACGGCCGTAGGGGCCTGCACCCGTTCACCGCCTGGAATGGGGAATTGCCTGGGATTTTGCCCATGGCCGCCGGAACCGGTGAAGCCCCCTCTGGCTTGCTGGTTTATGACTCTGACCAGTTGCCTGCATCCTACCGCGGCCAGATCCTGGTCACGAGCTGGGGCGACCATCAGATCGAGGCGTACACTGTGGAATCCAGAGGAGCCTCGGTGGCTGCTACACGAAAGGTGCTCATTCAAGGTGGCGAGCAGTTCCGGCCGGTTGGTATCGCTCAGGCCCCAGACGGCTCGATCTTTGTGACCGACTGGGTCGACCGCTCTTACTCCGTACACGGCAAAGGCCGGCTCTGGCGCATCAAGCAACGTACACCCATGGCACGCGTTCAACCAACCAGCGATGCCGAACGTCTGGCTCATCCCGATCAACGGATTCGTGAAGCCGGGGCCAGGGTACTGGCAGCCACAGAGGCCGGACGAAAGACCCTTATCGGCATTCTTCAAGACAAGAAGTCCAGCCCCAGCACCCAGGCGGTTGCGTTGCGCACTCTGCTGGCAACCGAGCCTGGCAACGCCGAGGATATCTGTCGCCTGGGACTTGGCTCGCTCGACGTTCGGGTCCAGGCCATCGCTGCCCGCCACCTGCCTGGGGGCTCCGCTGAAGCCCTGAAACTCGCCGCCGCCACCGTAGATCCCAGCGTGCAGGCAGGGGCACTCCGGAACCTGAAAACCCGTGAAAAATGGGAACTGTTCCAGAATCCCCTCAAATCCGCGGACCCATTCCTTCAGCTCGCCGCCAGAGTGGGCCTGGAACAATCGTTGTCCGTTGAGCAACTGGTCGAACTTACACGAAACCCCGACCCAGCGTTGAAGCTCCAAGCCCTGCTCGCCCTGCGCGAGATTGCTCCCTTGGCTGCTCCGCAGGTCTTGCCGAGTTTACTCCGCCAGGCCGACCCCCAGATCCGGCTCGCGGCCCTTGAGTGGTTTGTCATCACACCAACCCCGGGACCTGAAATGGCCGCCGACCTGCTGGCAGGCGCAGAAGCCGGCCCGCTCACTGACCGGCTCTTTGGCGCGTACCTGCTAGCCATGGCCAAGCTCCACAACACCAAGGAAGCCCTGGACGGGGAACGGCCCGACCCCAAGCTCTGCGCCCGCCTGGCGTTTGAAGACCGGCTTCCACAGGCGTTCCGGGCCATGGCCCTGCGCTGGGTTGATCCCAAATCGCCCGAACTGACCGACGAGCGAATCAACGGCCTGCTGTCCGCCGCCAATCCTGCGCTCAGAACCGAGGCCGTGCGGATTCTGGTGGGGCGAGCCAGCGAAGCCGACGGTCAGCGACTGGCCAAACTGGCGGCCGATCCCAAGCAACCGCCAGCAATCCGGGCCGAAGCCGTTTCTGCACTCACTCCCGGGCAAGTTGACCAGAGGCGGCTCCTGACAAATCTTGCGGCCAGTACCGACGCGATGGTAGCTCGCCAGGCTGCCCGCTCACTGCGTGGGATGGAATTAACCTCAGAAGAACGTGGCGTGCTCCAGCAAGCCAACCTGATTGAGATTCTTGAACGAGGCACCAGTTCCACCGACCTCCCAGCTACGGAGGTCGCCGCGATGCTGGCACGCCCTGGAGATCCCGCGGAAGGGGAACGGATCTTTTTCCATCCACGTGGACCCAAGTGCGCGGATTGTCACCAGGTGGCGGGCCGAGGGAAGCGGATTGGCCCCGACCTCACCGGTTTGGGGGAATCGACCTCGGAAGAGCGGTTGCTCCAGTCGATCCTGGAACCGAGCCGAGAGATTGCCCCCCAGTTCACCCTTTGGCGCGTGGAGCGCAAGGATGGAACCTCGGTAGAAGGGCTGCTTGAGGCCGATGGCAATGAGACGCAGGTCTACCGCCAGGCCGACGGGAAAACGATCAGCGTAACCACCAAGGAGGTTGAGGCACGAACGCCGCTCACCACGTCACTGATGCCGCACGACCTCACACGCTTGATGACGGCCCAGGAACTGCGTGATCTGATTGCCTATCTCAAGCGTGCCGGCACGGTTGCAAACGAAGCCCCGAATCCCAGCCGGATTTCCCCTTGAGATTTGGCCCACGAACCCTAATATCTTCATGACAGGGAACGATTGTTTTGATCGTTCCCTGTGCTACGCGCGACCATTAGACCGGCGAGAGACTGCCTTTGATGAGCGAGACACCCACGCCACCACTACCTCCAGCCACACCACCAACCGCCCTGCCCCAGAACGAAACCGATGAACGGTTCCCTTCTGGACCATGGACTGGGTTCTTCTTGCAACCAGCCCTGCCCGGCCGGCACTGGATGGAGCTTCACCTCTCATTCCTCGAAGGAAAAATTCGAGGTGAGGGACGAGACTGGGTTGGCTCTTTTGTGGTCACAGGTCGGTACGAGACCGAGACCGGAAAATGCTGGCTCAGCAAGAAATACCTGGGCAAACATGATGTTGCCTACATGGGCTACAACGAAGGCCGAGGGATCTGGGGCACCTGGGAGATGATCGACCCACCCTGGAAAGGGGGCTTTCATATCTGGCCAGAAGGGATGCGGATGGGTGACAGCGTGAAGGCGGCCGAGGAATCTGAGCCGGTCTCCGGTGTGATCGTCAGTTCCTGGACCGAAGAATCGCTGAGCGAGGATCTGGTCAGTGTAGGCGTGGGCGGGGGTGACTCTTACGAGGACGAAGACCAACCCTCCAGCTCTCCCGAACCCCACTGATGTTGATCCTTGGCAGCACCTCACCGTACCGCCGGGCGCTCTTGGAGCGGCTAGGGCTTCCCTTTGAATGTGTTCCGCCAGGCGTGGATGAGTCTGCCATCGCTGCGCGAGGAGACGCTCCGCGAATTCTGGCGGAACGCTTGGCGTTTGAAAAAGCTATGGCGGTGGCGGACCGGTTCCCGGACGCCACCGTGATTGGCTCGGACCAGATGGCCGTGATTGACGGCCAGATCCTGGGGAAACCTGGTGGAGTTTCCGCCGCCTGCTCTCAACTGGCCCTGTTGAGCGGCCGCACCCATGAGTTGATCACCGCGCTCTGCGTGATTCAGAACGGCCGGGTGATTCCACACACGGATATCACGCGCCTGACCATGCGCCGGCTGGCGGCCCAGGAAATTCAGAGATACGTGCAGGCCGACCAGCCGGTGGACTGCGCGGGGGCTTACAAGATTGAGTGCCTGGGTGTGACGTTATTTGAGCGCGTCGAGTCGGCCGATCCTACGGCGATCACCGGCCTGCCGCTGATGGCCCTGACGTCAATTCTCAGGGAACTGGGGTACTCAATTCCCTGATCGGTCAGGCTGAAAGCTGGGTCAGAGGATGAAGAATCGGCACGATTGCTGAAATCGTGCCTTTCAGCGATGGCTACCGGCTTGACCCAGCTTGCCCGTGGGCTAGGTTTGTGCTCAAGGTTATCCTCATCCCGTGGATCTCATCTCAACGAGCCAATACCATGCCAGGCCCAACACGTACAATCTTCATTACCGGCGGAACAGGCCTGGTGGGCAGCCATGTGGTTGAGGAAGCGCTGGCCAGAGGCCACAAGGTCCGGGTGCTGGTGCGCGGCTCTAGCGACACGCGGCAGCTTGATGCCTGGGGCGTTGAGAAGGTCCTGGGCGACCTGGAAGATACGAACGCCCTAGCCCAGGGCGTGAACGGGGCCGACTGGGTAATCAATTGTGCGGCCAAGGTGGGTGACTGGGGCGACCTCGACGATTTCCGCCGCCTGAACGTGGATGCACTTCAGCTTTTGCTGGACGCCGCCACCAAGGCCAAGGTCTCTCGGTTTGTGCACGTGAGTTCACTGGGGGTCTACGAAGGGCGTGACCACCACGGCACCGACGAGACCACGCCACCGGCCCTGAACTCGCTTGATGCCTACACTCGCTCCAAGACCGAGGCGGAGTTGCTCGTGCTGGCGTACCGGCCCGAGGGGCCTGCAACCATGCTGCCTTACGTTGAGGAAGCTCTCAAAAAATCCACGGTCCCAGCCGCTGAGCGCAAGCTGGATGTGGCGATCGTCCGTCCGGGGTTCATCTACGGAGAGCGAGACCGGACGGTGCTTCCCAAGTTGCTGACCAGGCTCCGTTCCAAGGTGTTTGCCTACTTCGGGTCTGGCCAGCAGGCCCTGAACTGCATCTACGTGAAGAACCTGGCGTACGGCATTTTTCTGGCTGCCGAGACTCCTGCGGCCTCTGGCCAGGTCTATAACCTGACCGACGGTGAGCCGGTCACCAAGCGGCAGTTTGTGGGCACCGTGGCGAAACTGGCCGGGCTAACAGAGCCAACCCGCAAGATTCCAAGGCCGATCGCCTACTGGCTGGCCAAGGGGATGGAACGTCGCGCCCGCCGCAAGAAGGCCACCGAACCGCCGCTGATCAACATGGCCCGCTACAAGTTTCTGGGCTTGAACCTCGACTACTCAATTGCCAAGGCACGCACGCAACTGGGATACCAGCCCCCATTCACCACCCAGCAGGGGCTGGAGCGCGCGGTGGCCGAACTGCTGGCCGCAGAAAAGGCAAATTCGGCCGCTTCAAACGCCTGAGCCACGATTCCGGATCATACGCGCAATGAAACCCGCGCGGATCTCTACGACAAACGGTCTTCTGATAGCTTTCAGGCCTTGGGGCGTGCAGCTTGGCGTCGCGATCAAGTCCCTTCGAGTTCTCATCGAAGGGCTGATCGCCGATATCGACTTGGTTCTTCTTGCCTGCTGGTTCCAGTGAAGGCCTACTCAACGATCGTCTTCGTCGTCCTCAACGGCGACATCATCTCCATCCCCTTCATCAGACGTTGCCATTTCGATCCACAGATCGAACGAATCAGCCAGTCGTTCAACATCTGAGCCGTCGTGATGCCAGATCCAAACGGAATATCCATTTTCCGGATCGAGGAACAGAACATCGCCATTGTTCTCGCCAATGGCCAGACCAGCAACCAACCGATCGAGCGAATAGGGTGCTCCATCCTGATCCTCGGTTTCGTCACCCTGAAACGCACGTATCGAATTCACATAAGCCTTCAACTGATAAATGGTTAAAACCTTCTCTCGGTCGATGCGTATCACGTGCGTAAGCTCTTCGGTTGATGGTCTGGGCTTGGGGCTATTCACTGCAACTGGTGAATAACACGGGCCGCCTGTTTCGCGGCGGCAAGGCCATGATTTCCACCGAGGTGAAGTCAACATTCAAGCGGTTGCACAGCGGCGATTCGAGTATTGCGACGAGCCACTGTCCAAAGGCTGGGCGGACCGGATCGCGTGAACCTGGAAGGCTGCACGGCACGCGGAACCAGGATTCGCCTAAAAAATAGGAAAGGGATGTGCGCTAGAACGCCTGCGAGCGAGCGCACATCCCGACCAGCAACCCTGGCTGAACAGACTTTGGCCTTAGCCTTAGCGAGATCCGCCCGCTTATCAATCGTGGTAACGGGTAATGCGCTTCGCCGCAACCGATTGAGGCGTGGGTCGTTGAAGTCGAGTGATTGGAGTTTGGATTGCCGACTCATTGTCCCGGCCCATGGCCGACGAAGCCTGCCTTGACTTCGCTCGGAGCAAACGCAACGATGATATAACATTGGTCGACCATAAGAGGAGCTTATCCATGATCAAGAATTTGGTGAAACACGGCAATAGCTGGGCCGTGGTGATCGATCGCCCGATACTCGATCTACTGAAAATCGACCCAACTGCACAGGTTGAACTGACGACCGACGGCAAATCGATTCGGATTATGCCTGTCGATGCCGATGACAAGAATGCCAAGGTTCGTGCGGCACGCGCTCAAGTGAATGCCAAGCATTCAAAGGCATTCAAAAAGCTAGCGGAGTAAGCGCCAATGTTATTCCTTAGTTTGGATGACATCCTCGAATCCCACCAGGTTCAGATTGAGACCTATGGTGGAAGTTAGGGTGTTCGCGATATCGGTTTGCTTCAGTCTGCCATCTCACAGCCACAAGCAGGGTTTGGCGGTCAATACCTGCATGTAGATATCTTTGAAATGGCTGCTGCCTATCTCTATCAGTTGGTGATGAACCATCCATTTGTGGACGGCAACAAACGAGTCGGCCTCGAAGCGGCTCTCATTTTTCTTGAGATCAACGGCGTGACCATTGATGCAACTGTTCAAGAACTCGTTGAATTAGTTCTCGCGACAACCACCGGTGCGCTGAGCAAAACAGAAATTGCCGAGTTCATGCGAATCCATTCCCTGTGAATAGCGGTCCGGCCGGAACGACCGGGAATTGAACTGGATGAAAGGCTAAGAGAGGACACTCGCATTCTGTCCTTGAATCAAGTTTACCGACTGGGCAACCTGACGATTGCCAGAAATCTTCTTTCCCCTCATCCCTTGAATTTCCCGCTACCTCAAAAGTCGAAGGGAATGATCTGGACCGCCTGATGGCGACATCCTGACCGGTTCGGGACTACAATCTGTTCATTCTGAGGTCGGGATTCACAGAAATCCTGACCGTTTGCTTTTGAACGATCTCGAACTCCACAGTTTTGGAGCCTTTGCCATGAAGCCCAAGAATTCAGCCAGGCGCGTTGCGGTCCTCGTCGAAAAGTTTTATGAGGATCTGGAACTCTGGTATCCAGTGCTCCGGCTGCGCGAGGCCGGCTTTGAGGTTCAGCTTGTGGGACCCAAGGCGGGCGAAAGTTACGCTTCCAAGCACGGCTACCCCTGCAAGTCGGAAGTGGCTGCCGCCGACGTGAAGGCGTCTGACTTTGAGGCCGTGATCATCCCGGGCGGATACTCGCCCGACCATATGAGGCGCTGCCAGCCAATGGTCGAGTTGGTCACCGAGGCCGCCAAGCAAGGGAAAATCCTGGCCGCCATCTGCCACGGCCCCTGGATGCTTTGCTCGGCTCACTGCCTCAAGGGGAAGAAGACCACTGGCTTCTTCGCCATTCGTGACGACGTTGAGAACGCCGGCGGCGTGTGGGAAGACGCGGCCGTGGTTCGCGACGGCAACATCATCACCAGCCGTACTCCCGATGACTTGCCTGCCTTCATGGCCTGCATTCTGGAAGCGCTGGGCACACACTGAGTTTGCTGTTAAGCGGTTTCAGAACGGGGATCGGCTCACGCCCTTACCCGGTTTTGGAACCGCTTTCCTGTTTCTGTGCTCACCACCGATCTGAACAACAGCAAGATCGTGGAAGAGATCAGCCCGGGCTGTTTCTTTTGCCTTGATCCCAACGCGAAGGGCTGCGGTTCCACCGAAGATTCGCAATGGAAGACTGTCGGTAGAAAATATTCTGATGATCGTTCCTGGAGTCCAGGTTATTTCCGGAGCAGGGCTTCGGCCTCTCTGCGGAGGATCACATACTCCAGCCAGTTGTGCAAATCGACTCCATAGGCGTTGGGATTGGCGGGCATCGTGATACCATCGGGCGAGACCTGGCTCATCCATTTGGTCCCTTTTTCCAGCCAGGTGCGGGCGGCTTCCGGGTTGTTGCGGCGGGCCTCCAGCACTGCAAGCCAGAACCAGTTCAACGCCTTGACGCCAGGCGGCGTGTTGAGTTTCTCACTCTCTTCCAGCAGCTTGGCCGCTTCGGCATACTGGCCGGCACGACAGGCCAGTGCGCCTCGCTGGGTGAGAGCCCAGGGTGCACCCTGGGCTTGCATCAGTTCGTCAGCGGCCTTCCGCGACGGGATTGAGAAGTCCTTGATCGAATCGGGGGCCAGGGTGAAGGCCCGAGCCATGTGGTATGGCCGGATGAGGTTCAAGGGGCTGCGATCATAGAGGTCGGCACAGGTCTGGCGGTAGACGGCACGGTTTCCCGCAAGCAGCAAAACGGCAGCAGCCTCAAAACCAGGCTCGCCGTTATCTATCCCCTGGGCCTGGAACATCAGCGCGTAGTTTTGCACAGCCCCGGCCCAATCTCCCTTGGCGGCGCAGGCCCGTGCAACGCGCTCGGCGGCTTCTCGATTGACGGGCATTTCCGGCATGAAGCCTGGCCCGTCTGGTCCTGGAGGGAAGCCGCCCGGATTATTGCCGCCTGGTTGATTCATCACGCCGGCAGGCATGCGGGCGTTTCCTTTGGCGGTGTTGCGTGCGCTAGAGCGGCGGCTGGGTGCAACCGGTTTCGGCTGAGGGGCGGCAGCGGCGGCGGCCTTTGCCGGCTCGGTTGGAGCCGGTTTGTCGGGTTTGGGTTCGGTCGTATCCCAGATCTGGAACCCCGAGCCTGCGTTGATCGAACTGGCAATCCGTTGACCATCGGGGCTGAAAATCGCCCCTGCAGGATTGCTGTAAAGGAAAGCACGGAGTTCGTCACCCTTTTGCGCGTCCCAGATTCGGATCGATGCATCCCAGGAAGCGGTGACCAGACGCTTGCCGTCTGAACTGTAGGCCACGCTCATGACAGGGCCTTTGTGCTCCGCAAGAAGGGTAAACAGTTCGGTCCCCTTGGCGGCGTCCCAAACCTTCACCTCGCCGGAGTGAGGGTTCATGGTTCCGAGTGCGGCGGCAATGTGTTTGCCATCGGGGCTGAAGGTTACCTTCATTGCAGAAGCCATACCCAGATCCAGATTCAGCATCTCCTTGCCCGTGGCTACATCCCAGATTTTGACCTGGCCAATGGTCTTTTGTGCTGTGTTCCCAGCGCTTCCACTCACAAGCCGTTTACCATCGGGACTGTACGCAAGAGTCGTCACCCGGTCATTATGGCCGGTGAGCTTGGTGATTTCAGCCTTCTTTTCAGGGTCCCACAGTGTGATCGTCTTTTCAAAGCTGCCACTGGCGATCCGCTTGCCGTCCGGGCTCAGGTCCACGCAGAAGAGATCGTGAAACGCAGTGCTAGGCTGGCCCAAGGTCGCGATCTCGGTCCCCTTGACCGCATCCCAGATCTTTATGGTGCCGTCACCTGCGCAAGAGATCACGCGTTTGCCATCGGCGTCAAACACCACGCCATTGACCCCTCGCTTATGCCCTTCGAGGGTCAAGAGTTCCGTGCCCTTGTCGGCATCCCAGATCTTCACGGTGTTATCGCCACTACCCGTGACAATTTTCTTACCGTCGCCAGTGTAGGCCAGGCTGTTCACCGGGAACGTGTGTCCCTTGAAGGTGAGGATCGGCTTATCGACTTTTACAAGCGTTCCAACCTGGAGCCGCATGGGCCTATTGCCGCCGGGTGGTTGTTGCCCCTGGGCCTGGCCACCACTCGGTTTGCTGGTCCGGGCCACGGCCTGCGGTATTGCGCCTGGTCGGGGCTCAACCGTGCTCAGATCCCAGATGCGGATTTCGCCGCGGTCCGTGCTGGCAAGACGTTTGCCGTCAGGGCTGAAGGAGACGGTAGTCCGTTCCGCGGTCACCTTGTAGCTTCGTATCTCGATGCCGTTCTCCGCTCCCCAGAGCCGGAACGTCCCGTCCTCACTGCCGGTGGCGATGATCTTACCATCAGGGCTGTAAGCAACGCTCATGGCCTCTTTCTTGTGTCCTTGAAGGGATAGAATTTCCTCGCCCTTCTCGGTGTCCCAAACCTGAATCTCACCCTTGTGGTTGAGCCTGTCTGAAATGGCTGCGGCGATGCGTTTGCCATCGGGACTAAAGGCCAGGCCCGTGATGTCAGCCTCGTTAATGGCGGGATGGATGGTCAGCAATTCCTGGCCGGTCTCTGCATCCCAGATCTTGAGGTCGGCCGGCTTTCTGAGTGCGGGCGTTGCCATGGTGCCAGCGGCCACCCGTTTGCCATCCGGGCTATAGGCCACACTCACAACCGACTGGCTTCGCACCTGAGATTTGAGTGCGCGGACCTCGCCCCCTTTCTCTGCATCACGGATCGACACCATTGGATTGAAGCCGCCGAGTATGAAAAACTTCCCATCGGGGCTGAACGTCATCACACCAAAGGCGTTCGGCCCTTTGAAGCTGAACTGCTCGGTTCGCTTGCCAACGTCCCAGCCCTTGACCATTGACTTGCCGTCAACACTGATCACCCGCTTACCGTCTGGACTGATGATTGCGGATGCAAGCCGCCCCGGTTGTTCCGAAAGGGTTGCCAGCTCGCGCCCATCGGTAGTACTCCAAACTTTCACAGACTCAGCCCCGGCGGGCACAGAGTCAACTGCGGCCGCGATGCGCTGGCCGTCTTTGCTCCAGGACGGTCTCGACGCCCCGTTGGGCACCTTGATGGCCAGAAGCGGCTGATCACTGGACGCGGCCGACCCTTTGGCCCCCTTGCTCCGTTCTGCCGTTGCCTTGGGGGCCTCCGCGACTTCTTCCGGCTGATCTGCAAGGGCAAGCTCGAACAAAGGGCTCAGCTTCTCGGTATCCCAGACTTGCACCCGCTTATCCTTGCCAGCGCTCACAACCCGCGTCCCATCCGCGTTGATCGCCACCGCGATCACTTCACCGGTGTGTCCCACGAACTTTTGCGGAGACTCACCGTCGTCGATATTCCAGAGATTCAACTCTTTGTCGTTGCCGCCGCTGAGGACTCGCTTCCCATCGCCGCTGATGGCCAACCTGTTCACGCCCTTCGAGTGACCCTTGAGCGTGGCTAGTTCTTGACCGGTCTCCGCATCCCAGATTTTCAGGGTTTTGTCCCAACTGCCGCTGATGATCCGTTTGCCGTCGTGGCTGAAATCCACGCTTGAAACCAGGCCCGTGTGCCCTTTGAGGATGTGAACCGATTGGCCCGAGGTTACGTCCCACACCATCACCAATTTGTCACGGCCGCCACTCACAATCCGCTTGCCGTTGGGGCTAAAGGCCGCCTCGCTGATCGTATCGGCATGGCCTTTGAAGGAGCGAATTTCCTTGCCGGTTTCCTTGTCCCAAAGTCTGAGCGTTTTGTCTCCAGCTGCGCTCAGGAATTGGTTACCATCGGGGCTGATGGAGACACTGGTTATCGCGCGCTGGTTGGTTGGGCCTTCGTACCCCTGGATGCTCAGTAACTCCTCTCCGTTCGTGTCCGGGTCCATGAGCTTCAAAACGCCATCGGCACCGCCGCTAAGGACCAGCCCGCCGTCAGTACTGAATGCAACGCTGGCAACAGGCCCGGTATGGCCCTTGACCGTCCAGATCTGATCCCCCGTTTCGGATGCGTAGAGCGTGACAGACCCATTGGAGTCACCGCTCAAAATCCGCTCACCGTTGGGGCTAACGGCCAGACTTAGCACCAATCGGCTGGAAGCGTCCGTGCCCTTCCCCGCCTTCTGAGAGACCGCTTCCCGCCCCGTGCCGGCGTCTGCCTGCCCGCCGGCTCGCGTTTGGAGTGGGCTTGCAAAAGCTTGGGCTAACGCAAGGCTCCAAACGGACATGAACCAGAATGCGGTTATCACTGTCGCAAACGGCCTGTGCATTGCACTGATGCGCAGGTCAAGGATGGAGAACATGCAATTGTTCCCTGGGTGAGTAGCCTGGAGCGTGACGACCTGAAAAGAGGCGAAGGTCTTGACGTATTTATTTCTGCCCGTATCAACGTAACAACCGAACCAAGACCTGGACAACACCGTGCTCGCATTGCCTGCTCGACGTGAGTGGAAACCTGGAGGAACTTGGGTAGCTTTACGCCCTCGCTCCGCTCGTTACCACCGCGTCTCGGCTCCCCAGCGCGGCCTTCACCATCAAGAGTTCTGCGATATTTTCCAGGCTGAGCAAACCGGCAACACGCCCCTGATCCAGCACCGGCACACACGGCACGCCAGTTTCTCTCAGGCGGTTCAAGGCAGGGACCAGTGGATCTTTGAGGGTGATCGGCTCCAGGCCCGGCTGCACAAATCCCTCGATTGTGGCATCACGCCCAGACTGAGCCAAACCGCGTAACAGGTCGGCCCGAGCCAGCACACCCAGGAAGTACTGCCCGTCATATACGGGAAAATCTTGCTGGGAACCGGCCAGCAGCCGTTCCACGGCGTGGCCCAGCGTATCACTGGGACGGAGCATGGCGAAATCGGTCAGCATGGCATCCCCCACCGGGGTCCCTTCCAGCTCCAGCCGCTCAGAGACCTGCGTGGCTTCGGATTGCGCACCAATCCACACAAAAAGCGCGATCAGGATCAGGAACGGGTTGTGCTGCAACCCGATGTAAGCAAAGACGATCGCCAGAAACTGCCCCACCCCGGCCGCAATCCGGGTCGCCTTGCCGTAATCCATCGTCATCGCCAGTAATGACCGCAGCACTCGGCCGCCATCCATCGGAAACGCTGGAATCAGGTTGAAGAGCACCAGGAACACATTGACGAGCAACAGCCGGCTCAACATCCCACCGTGCATCAGCATCTCTGGATCTTCCGACCGAAATGCAACCCGGGTGCCCGCAGCATAAAGCAGTAACGCAATCACCACGTTCACCAGTGGGCCCGCCAGAGCCACCACCAGCTCCTCTGAAGGCTTCTCGGGCATTCGCTCCAGCCGGGCCACGCCGCCGATCGGCAAAAGGGTGATATCGCGGGTCGGAACGCCGAACCGCTGAGCAGCCACGGCATGCCCAAGTTCATGCAGGACCACACAACTGAATATTGCCAGCGGAAATACCAGCCCCTGAATTGCCTCGGCTGTGGTGGCCCCTTGCATAAGCTGGGACACGGCCAGCCAGACCATCAAGATCAGGAACGTCCAGTGGAGGTAGATCGGAATACCAAAGATTCGAGCGATCTTGATGGACCACGACATGAATACAACGCTCCGGGTTGGACGCTTGGTAGAAGTTCTTGAGGCGTAGCGGCCATTCACCTTCGACCGGTTCTACTTGCTCCGTGAAAACCAGACCCTTCGCTTCATCTTGGTCTGCCGGACTCCAAAGGAAAAGGGCGGGCCCAGGCATTCCTGGAAACCCGCCCCTGATTCGAGCCAAGGCAAGCTTTTGAAACTGGGAACTTGCCCAGCCCATCCAGGCTTCCTTCACCGATCCGAACGCCTTACCCACACTCAGATAAACTCGTTGAACAAGTTCTCGAGCATCTCCTGACGGCCACTTGGCGAGGCAGCAGCATCTCCCTTGGGAGTAATGAACGCTTCAAGCTCGGTGAAGCTCGACTTGCCGGCCTCGATCTTCTTGCCCATTTCGCTATCCCAGGAGGCGTAGCGAGCCTTGACGAAGTCGCCAAGCCGGCCGTCCTCGCGAATGGCGTGGGCAATCTTCAGACCGCGTGCAAACGCGTCCATGCCGCCAATGTGAGCATAGAAAAGATCGATTGGATCATAGCTCTCACGGCGCACCTTGGCATCAAAATTGACCCCCCCGGTGGTGAACCCGCCCATCTCAAGTACCTCCAGCATGCACTGGGCCGTGAGGTAGAAGCTGGTGGGGAACTGGTCGGTGTCCCAGCCTAGCAGCGGGTCGCCGGTATTGGCATCAATCGAGCCGAGCGCACCGTTATCCACGGCCACCCGGAGTTCATGCTGCATCTCATGACCAGCCAGAGTGGCGTGGTTGGTTTCCAGGTTCAGCTTGAAGTGGTCAAGCAGCCCGTAGGTGCGCAAGAAGTTGAGGCAGCTTTCGGCGTCGGAGTCGTACTGGTGCTTGGTGGGCTCCATCGGCTTGGGTTCGATGTAGAACTGGCCGTGGAAGCCAATTTGCTTCTTGAAGTCCACCGCCATGTGCAGGAACCGGGCCAGGTGGTCGAGCTCTCGCTTCATGTTGGTATTGAGGATGGTCATGTACCCTTCACGTCCCCCCCAGAAGGTGTACCCCAGGCCTCCCAGGTCATGGGTAACTTCCATGGCCTTCTTCACCTGGGCCGCAGCGTGGGCGAACACTTCCATATTGGGGCTGGTGGCCGCGCCATGGGCGTACCGGGGATTGCTGAAAAGGTTGGCCGTCCCCCAGAGCAACTTGATCCCCGTCTTCTGCTGCTGCTCCTTGAGCCGCTTGGCCACGGCGTCAAAATTGGCGTTTGACTCTTTGATGGTCTTGCCTTCGGGGGCCACATCCCGGTCATGGAAGGCGTAGAACGGAGCGCCTAGCTTGGAAATGAATTCAAAGGCAACGTCCACCTTTTTGACCGCATTCTCAACCGAGCCGCTATGGTCGTCCCATGGGCGAATTGCCGTACCCATTCCAAAGGGATCAGCCAGCGGGTTACTGAACGTGTGCCAGTAGACCACCGAGAAACGTAGGTGGTCTCGCATCGTCTTGCCGCCGACCAGTTCGTCGGCGTTGTAATGCTTGAATTCCAGAGGATTCTTGGACTTGGGGCCACCGTAGGCAATCTTATCGGGTACGTTGGGAAAATACGCGGACATTGGAAGTTTCCGGGAAAAGTGAGAGAACTTGGGCAAGAGCATCAAGCTCATGGCCGATTGGACGTTTCAGGGTAAGGAAGACCTCAAAGTCAGGCAAGAGAGGCTTCTGGAGTTCCTGCACCTTGGAATGGGAACGCAACTCAACACTCGCCCTAGATTGCGGACGCTTCCGGCCCTGAACGCGCTCAATACCAGGCGGGCTGACGATATCTTGAGGAATCAAGGCTGATCCATGAGGATTCAGACTCGCTCAATTTCTGGAATTCTCAGGGGCTGACGGGGCTCCCGCTGGAGCAGACTCGCCCAACACCTTGCTCTCACCAAAATGTTGGCGAGAAGAGCGCATCGTCTCATAAAAAAAACCGAACGCGTTGGCTAGCTGAGAAAGCAAGAGCAGCAGGAAAAGCTGCAACGACCTCAAGCTGATGCCTTTAGAGAATGGATACAAGACGAGGCCCGAGTAAAACGACGCGGATTCAAGTTTCAACGGTGCTTGTCCAGAGGACTGGATAATTTTTCGGAAATAGTACGCGCCCCGGCCGTAGTTAAAATGCTGGCGCCAGAACCTTCGCAGGGTCAGCTTGTGTGCATGATGCACAATCGCCGAGGGCTCGAACGCCAGGTGATGTCCGAACCGAAGCCAGCGAACACAGAACTCACGATCTTCAGCGGCAGCCAGAGCGATCTGATCATCAAACCCACCGATCTCGCGGAACAATTTTACAGGCACCGCAAGGTTGTTGGATGTAAAAAATGAACGCTCACTTTCGCGAAAGTACCGACAGATAAAGTCAACAATTTCCTGACTCGCGGCGGAATAGGGATTTTCCGTGAGCCGGTTCACCACTAATCCACCCAGGGCATAATCGGACTTCACTGCGAACGACGTGGCCAGGCAACAGAGCCAATCAGACGCGGCAACACAGTCATCGTCGATGAATACAACGTACTCCCCAGTCGACAAGGCCGCGCCGGCGTTGCGAGCCACAGCAGGACCGCGATGCGGCTGAACAAGCAGAGTCACTTCCATCCGCTTGCAGAAGTCGGCGACCAGCGATTCCGGTGATTGATCACTCTGGTCATCGACCACAATCACCTGGTAGCGATCTAGGGGATAATCCAGTGCGGCCAGGGAATTCAGACACTCCAGAAGCTGGAGCGGCCGATTGTAAGTCGGAATGACAATAGTAAACGAAGGGAAGGGAGATGCCATGATTTACAAACGGCAGAGGAGTCAATTCTTCAGCTGCGACAAGGTAGACCGTTGTCCAAACTTGCCAGCGATGAACGAGGTTGATGGGAAGATTATGGGGTCCAGCCGAAAAGGATTTTACCAGGATTCAGGACACCAGGAATCGAAATCCTCGTAGCCAACTCATGGAGTTAACCCCAGCGTGAAGGCGGGAGCCATTCCCTGAAGTCTCGGCAGCCATCCTCCTTGAAAACTCAGACCCGGATGGTCACCTCAGCCCCTTGCTGGCGGCCGCTTCGGGCAGCCCCTTCCATGAAAGCCACCATTTCCAGGGTCTGATGCAGGTCCAGAGGGGCCTGGCCAGACTCGAACATCTTCACTATTTGCTTCAAAAGTTCTCGATAAATGTAAGCCGTGCTCACGGGATGGGTCGAGACGGCTTTCTCCCCGAATCGAGTGAAGCCATAATCTTGCTTACCCTGACGCAGGCCACGAACCGAGCCGATCCGCCCATCACCCCAGACGCCAGTCACCAAGTCAACCCCTTCGGTCGAACGGGCCGATACACTTGCACAACCGCCTCCCATCAGCGCAAACAGCATCTCAACCGGGTGAATCCCATAATGAAACAGGCCCGGATTGCGACCAGTGGTGTCCAGGGGGGAAGGCCCGTAAGTGGCGGCACCCACCAGGGACCCGCCCGGATGCTCAACAGAGGCCCCTTCCACCACTTCCGGGGCATACCTCAGGCTTGAACTCGAAAACAAGGGAGCATGCGAGCGAACCGCCACATCGGCCATCGCCTTGGCGTCTACCAACGAACAGGCAAACGGCTTGTCCACAAAGGTCGGCATTCCGCGCTCCAGAAACGGCCGAGCCCGTTCCAGGTGCACGCTACCGTCCACGGCTTCAATGAATACCGCGTCAATCTTGCCCATCAGGTCTTCCGGTCGATCAAAGATCGGAACGCCGTACTTCTGCATCTGGGCTGTATATTCAGGAATCCGCTCAGGAGAGATCCGCGAGGTACCGGGCACGCCCGCCACCACTTTTGCCCCTTCCACCCACTGCTCAGCGTCAATATCCAGGTGATTCAGACGCTTGGTGAACTCGACGGCATGGCTGGTATCAAAATCGACAATTCCCACGCGAATCATGGTGCAAGCTCCCAAATTCAAAATGGCCAACGACGGGATGCTAACCCCAAACCGAGACGGAGACAACCAGCCATCGCCCCCAGCCTTGAACTAGATCCGTTCAACTGACACACCCAAATTCGCCTGATGTATAAGTTTTGAAGTTACAATACCTGGCCGGGTGGCCGTATCAGACACCTTGAAATCAGCGTTCCTCAAGCCCTGGCCTGTCATCAAGGGCTGCTTTCTTCCTTCGCCTTTTAAAGCCTTTCAAGCAACCACCAAGAGTATCGTAACCGGAGAAGTTGGGAGTCGGGGTTGAATTGATTGAAGAGATCTGTTCACTTATGCGTCGGGCTTTTATCTGATATGGACGACCCAATATAGAAATCCTTCTGACGGTAGCAATCTGAATAGACCTTCATCATTTTCTGCTTAGATGATCAGGTCTAATTCTAAGTGTGACTAGTGGAACGCCACGCTTACCTTTTGGGGTTTGTAAGTGGGTCCGAGTCTGTATTTATCCTTTAAACCAGGACGGCCACCCCAAACTCTTGGGATAACGCAGCACTAGGGAGATTGCGTGTGTTGAACGAAGTTGGTCGGAAGAATGATCCAGAGCAATTACGCCGATCATGTGTGGAAAAGTATGAGAAGATTGAGATTGCCAAGCATATTGAGGCTATACTCGGTTGCTTACTCCAGGAAAACTGGAGCACGCCGGTGCTGATCCACATGCAGATTAACGCAAACAACCAAATTTATGGACAGTGTGAGGGGGATTCTGATCACCCGACCTACCTTGGGTCGGTTGACGAGATCGTTACGATCCTCCTGAGTGTGGCCCGGAAGGCCGGCCTGGGTCAGTATGAGATTCGGTATCTGCTTGAGAAAATGTCCGAGATCCCCAGAGAATCCTGAAACCTAAAACTGGGTCCCGCTCCAGAATGCTCACGAATCATGCCTTCCGCTCCGTGAATGAGAGTCAACCGAAGGCCCTGCCAACGAACGTGATCGGTCGCTCCGCGTTCGCTTTTGACTGTCCGTGGTTGCCAGGCTCGCCCAATTCTGTTACCTAACCGGTTGAATTTGCCAGGCTCCCGGTTCGAGGATGGCATGGACGTTTCACCCGCAGCCGATCTTTACTTTGTGGGCGACCTCACCGACCCATGGGTCGCCAGGCTGGCGGCTGCGCTGCCGGGAACGGTTGGTCGTCTTCAGGCGGGCGAATGCCTGCCCCGGCCCTGGCCAGAGCCGGTCGTCAAGGCACAGGCCGTCATCCTGCATCGGACCTGGCTCACCAACCTCGACGCCGAGCGAGTTCAATCGCTCAGGAACAAAGCTAGCGGCACACCACGAATCCTGCTTTGCACGGGACTGCTGCCCCGTTACCACGAACTGGAACGCTGGGTGCCGCTGGTGGATCGGATTGCTCCCGAGACTCTGGCTCCTGGCCTCCTCTGGCGCTGGCTTTGTCCAGTGGCCACCGCCACGGGGCTGGAACTCCCCCCACGCGGTCCTAGACCCACGGTTGCCATCGTGAGCCGGGTCCACGAGATCCGCTCGCTGTTGTCTGAGATTGTGCGCGGGGCTGGTTACCCCGTGCAAACCGGCCGACAATGGTCCGACGTTGCCCCGCGAATCCCGGCCTTGTGGGATGTTCCGGTACTCGATTCGGGCTGGGAATTGGAACTGCGGTCCCAGGCGGCAACCCGTTCAATCCTCTCACTGGCAGGCTTTCTGGATCGGTCACTCGCAGTCCAGATGATGGACTGTGGAAGCTGGGGCGTGCTGGACCTGCCGGGCGATCCCGCTGATCTGCTGTGGCTGCTGGAACGACTGAACGCCGCGCCGGCGGATGTAAGAGTTCACCCGAAACATGATCACCCAACAGGGCCACATCCCACTCTGTCGCTCACGGCATCAGCACCAACGACCATGGCCAGCGATTCCCGGGCTTCCTAGAATGATTCTCAACCATCGACTTTTCACGGCGATCATGCGGACGATCTGGCCGAAACGCCTCTCGAGCAACCCTGGATGAGAAAGACGACGTCGAAATCCTTGAGCCCCACGGTTCGAGATTTGCCAGATCTGGTCCAGGTGATCCAGCGTTCGCCCGGGTTCCCAGAAATGATCGCCGCGCTCAAAAACGGGCGCAGTACCACCATTGATGGGGCCTGGGGATCGGCCTCGGCGCTGGTGGCCGCGGCCCTGGGTGCCCAGGCGAACCCGACACTACTGATCGTTCTGGCCCACGTTGGTGACGTCGACGATTTTGCCGAAGACCTGGCCACGTTTGCAGGTGCCAGACCCGAGATCCTGCCCGCCTGGGACCGATTGCCCCGCGATGTTGGGCCGGGCGACGAGATCTTCGGAAAACGGGTCCGTGTCGCCAAGCAATTGGCCGAGGAGAATCCGCCCGGGCTGGTCGTGGTCCCCATCCAGGCCCTGCTTCAGCCGGTCCCTCGGCCTGAGTTTCTTCAGGCGGCCTCAAAACGCCTGTCCGTGGGCGAGGTGGTTCCGCTCGAAAATGTGGTGGCGTGGTTACTCGATCAAGGACTGACCAGGACCGAGGTTGTGGAGGTGGCTGGCGAGTTCAGCACCCGCGGCGGCATCCTGGACGTCTTCCCGCCAGACGCCACCGAACCGGTCCGCATCGAATTCTTTGGCGACGATGTTGAGTCTATCCGCCCGTTCGATCCCGAAAGTCAACGCTCGCGAGATCGCTGGGACTCGGTCACCCTCACCGCCCTACCACCACTCGACCTGGCGCACGCCAAAGATTTTGGCCATCTGGCCGCCTATCTCCCCCAAGGAACCTGGATCGTGCTCGTGGAGCCGACCGACCTCCGGGAAGAAGCCAAGAACTACCTGACCCGACTCGAAGACCGGACCGGGATCTTCTCGGTCGATGCCGCATTCGCCCCGCTCTTGAAACGACCAACCATCGCCCTTTCCACCCTTGCCGCAGACTCGCTGGAAGCCACCTGCCATCTCCGGATCGAGTCGGTGGAACACTTTGCCGGCGACCTGGCCAAGGTTCAGGCCGAGTTCGACGGAATTTCCGCAGGCGACAAGGTTCTGATTGCCTGCCATAACACGGCCGAAGTGGAACGCCTGGGCGAGGTCTTTTCTGAGACCGCCGTCGCCAAAGAGAAGCGGCTCCAGCTTACCGTGGGGCACGTCCGGAGCGGATTCCGACTGCTCGATGCCGGCGTCTTGGTTATCAGCGATGCCGAACTATTCGACCGGACCGATGTGCCGCGGCCCATCAACCGCCGACGCTACGAGAGCCGAGCCATCGACAGCTTCCTCGACCTCAACGAGGGAGATCTGGTCGTCCATATCAGCCACGGCATTGCCCGCTACCGCGGGCTGCAACTGGTAGACAAGGGAGACGACCACTCCGAGGAACGGCTGGTGCTGGAGTTTGCCGACCAAGCGAAAATGTATGTGCCGATTGCCAAGGTCGACCTGGTCCAGAAATATGTCGGCGGTGGGAAAATCTCTCCGGCCCTCTCCAAGATTGGAACCTCTACCTGGGACAAGCGTAAGAAGCGGGTGGCGGAGGCGGTGGTTGACCTGGCCACGGAACTGATCGACCTGCAAGCCAAGCGGGCCAGCCAGCCCGGCATAGCCTACCCGTCCAGCGATAGCCACTGGGTCACGGAATTCGAGGCGGCGTTTCCCTATCAAGAGACCCCCGACCAGCTTCGTGCCATCGAGGCCATTCAGAACGATATGGCCGAGCCCCGGCCCATGGACCGCCTGATTTGTGGCGATGTGGGCTACGGCAAGACCGAGGTCGCCATGCGCGCGGCCTTTCGGGCCATTGATTTTGGGAAACAGGTTGCGGTGCTTGTGCCTACCACCGTACTTGCCGAGCAGCACTACCGTACGTTCACCAAGCGAATGGCCGAGTTTCCGTTCACGATTGAGGCCATTAATCGGTTCCGTCCCAAGTCTGAGATCAAGCAAACGCTGAAACGAACCGCCGAAGGAAGCGTCGACGTTCTGATCGGCACCCATCGCATTGTCCAGAAAGACGTGGTCTTCAAAGATCTGGGGCTGGTCGTCATCGACGAGGAGCAACGGTTTGGCGTGGAGGACAAGGAGTGGCTCAAGAACCTGCGAGCCACCGTGGAGATCCTTACGCTATCGGCCACGCCGATTCCCAGAACCTTGCACCTGAGCTTGCTGGGCATCCGTGACATCTCGAACCTGGAAACGCCCCCGATGGATCGCAAGGCCATCGAAACGCGCATCGTGCGCTGGGATGATGACCTGATCAGGCGTGGGATTCACCGTGAGTTGAACCGCAACGGCCAGATTTACTTTGTGCACAACCGGGTCCACGATATTCACGCGGTGGCCGACCGGATCCAGCAGATTGTGCCGCAAGCGCGGATTCTGATTGCCCACGGGCAGATGACT
Organism: uncultured Planctomycetales bacterium; assembly: GCA_903926465.1. GTDB lineage: Bacteria > Planctomycetota > Planctomycetia > Isosphaerales > Isosphaeraceae > CAIYJE01. The sequence continues at coordinate 30,013 of CAIYJE010000089.1, read as the reverse complement.
GGCGAATCACTGGAGAAGGCGATGCTGGCATTTGTGCGGCATGAAGCCGACGTGCTGATTGCCACCACCATCATCGAGAGCGGCCTGGATATTCCCAACGCGAACACAATCTTTATCCACGAGCCAGAGAAGTACGGCCTGGCCGATATGCACCAGCTCCGGGGCCGGGTTGGCCGGTACAAGCATCGCGCTTATGCGTACTTGCTACTGGAAGAAAATCACACGCTCACGCCGGCGGCCGTCAAACGGCTGAAGGCGATCGAGGAATTCACGGAACTCGGGGCCGGTTTCAAGATCGCCCTGCGTGACCTGGAGATCCGGGGCGCGGGGAACATTCTAGGTTCCGAGCAATCCGGCCATATTGAGGCCGTCGGTTATGAACTTTACTGCACACTGCTGGAGTCGGCTGTTCGATCTTTGACCAACGCCCCCCAGCGGCTGGCCGGAGACTGCTCGATTGAGCTTTCCTGGCGTGCCTACTTGCCACGTGATTACGTGCCCGGCCCCAAGCTCAAGGTCGAGCTTTATCGTCGGCTCGGCCGGCTCCGGACCCTGACCGAACTGGCCGAATTTCGTCAGGAAATGATTGACCGGTTCGGCCCGATGCCAACCCCCGGCTTGAACTTGCTGACCACGGCCGAACTTCGGATCCGGGCCGAACAGTGGCAGGTCAGCCGGGTGCACATTGAAGGGGAATTTGCCGTCTTTACCTTCCGGTCCGCACGCAAAATCCAGGAACTCGCCAGACGCAAGCCAGGCCAGATCCGTGTGGTGGATGAACGGACAGCCTATGTACCCCTGGACGAAATTCGAACGGCCCCGGAAATTGCCGATCGGCTTAAAGCGATCTTGAGCGTTTCTTGATGTGGGGATAGGGTACCGCACAATTCCAGAGAACCAGACGCGATGCGTCTGGATTTCCAGGAACCATAAAGCCAACGCCTGGGCCCCCCCGCGTGCCTCTCTCCGGCCCTGCCTCGCGGGAATTTCGCCGCCCTTCTCATTTTCTGGCGGCACCAGCAACCGGAGGGGTTGATGTTTTTTCGCGGGATTCTGCTTTGCGGCCTGTTTAGCTCGATCGGCTGCGCGCCCGTTTTAACGGCCCTTGGTGACGATTACCGCTCCCTGCGGGATAATCGGTATACACCCAGCCTTCCCACCGGCCAAACGGCAACGCAAAGACTCGCGGAGTCTCAACCTGACCAGAAGCCAATCTCTCCGCCCCCCTTGGAACTGGCCGCCCTGGATTCTCCAGCCGCCAAGCCCAGGCAGCCTGCGCAAATTCTAGAGCCACCGGTTACCCCCAATCCTGCACGGGTAACGCCGCTACCGCTCAAGGCCGCTCCAGCGCCCACCCAAGACACCGAAATTATTCTGACCAAGGCCAAGCCAGAAGATCCCTCGGATAAACTGGCCACACTCACCGACGACCCAGGCGAACCCGTCACGCTCATTGCCGCACGCGTAGGTGACTCCATCATCACCGTACGTGAGCTGAAAAAGGCCATTCGGGAACGGATGCAAGGCGGCCCAGGCTGGGAACAAATGCCCAGGGCCGAAAAGAATCAGCGCGGCCGTGAAGTGCTTGAATACCTCATTGATCGCCAGATCCTGATTCAGTCCGCACGCGACGAACTCAAAAAGCCCAAACAGTGGGACATGCTCAAGGAGATGATCGGCAAGGGATGGACCGATAAAGAACTTCCGGCCATGATCCGCCGCACCAAATCCACAGATGAGTTTGATCTGAGAAAGAAGATGGCCGATCACGGTGAATCGCTCGACGAAATCAAAGAGTCGTTCCTGCTCGAAGAGATGGCGCGTGCTTACCTCGGCGAGAAGGTTCGTACAAAGATCGTTCAGCCCGACCTCCCAGAAATTTACCGCTACTACCGAGAGAACCAGCAACGCTTCCAGCGAGCCGCGCAGATTACCTGGCGTGAAATCTTCATCGCCACCGGCGACGATGTCACCAAAGACGCAGCCCGTACCAAGGCGGAAGACGCACGCCGACGCCTGCTGGCCGGCGAAGACTTCACCAGCGTTTCCAAAGCGATGAGCCAAAGCCCTCGCGCCCAAGATGGCGGCCTCTGGCAAACAACGCCCGGTGGCTTCGGTTCAGATTCGGTCAATACCGTCTTGAACGTGCTGCCTGTCGGACAGATCAGCAACCTGGTTTCTGACCCCAAGGGGTTCTACATCATCAAGATTGAGAACCGCCGACCCGCCGGCCCGGCCCCGTTTGAGGAAGTTCAGACCCAGATCAACGAAGCACTAATGGGTGCACAGTTTGAAAAGGCCATGAAGGTCTTTGTCGATAAGGTCCAGAGCCGAGTGGTTGTTACTTCGCCACTGTTCGATGGCACCCCATGGGCACCCAAGCAATCTCAGGGGAACCAGGTCGCCTCAGTACGCAAGCCAAAATGACAACTTAGGCTCGCCTGATTAATGCAGGACACGGCCCGACAATTCCCCGGGGTTTCCCCGGGTTACAATCTAGCGAGCCTAACACAGTGACCGCGAGGCGTTTCGGAGCAACACGCCATGGCTTCCGCTCAATTCACTTATCTGCCTCGTTGCTCGTTTCCTGGCTGTACCAATCGAGCACAACTCAAGGTGGCTGCCGACTGGAGCGACGGTACGTTCCACGAGCTCAAAACCTACGCTCTTGCCTGCGAGAACCACCTGGAGCCTCTCCAGATCGCCGCCGAACTCCGACGCGCCAGCTTTCCCCTTGGCGAAGGGGAGTCGCTCACGCCACTGACAATCCACCCACTCCTATCCTCCAGGCGTTTGCCCGAACGGGGATAACCCCACCAGAACCTCCCCAGCCAACCGCCCTTCCCTTCCACTTGGCCACGCGCCAGCGATACACTTAATGGGGCTGAGGCCGCTTCAGGCCCAGGCAGACTGAGGACGTGGGGGAGTAGTGGAACGATGTCCGAGTCGTTGCGGAATCAAGACGCCAGTTACGATCTCGACTGGGGCGGGACCACCTGGGAACTGAGGCTCGATCGGCCGGTCCCCGGCTTGTACGACCCAGCCACCGGAATTGGCCCCGTTCTAGGTCTCGAAGGCCTCCGCGCAGCTGGCCGCAGTGCGCCAACAGCACTGGAAGGGGCCGCCCTCGTTTCCTACGAGGCCCAGGGCTCAACCATCTCGGCCACCTTTGCACCGCTTGGCTGGGGGGCGATCTGGGTCAATGCGCGCTGGACCGTTCGCAATGACGATACGCTCGATCTGCTGGTTGAGGTTCAGGCCCGCACCGTGAACGAGCTGCATGGCGTGGAGGTGATGGTTCTGAGCAAGCTCGGGCCAATGACCACCCCTGGTGGGCACCGTTCGGTTGAACCCCGCGATGCCCGGTCCGCCGGTCTGACTTATGACGGCCGCGAACTGGACCTTGCAGCACTCGTGACCGGCCCGCCCGACGAACACCAAGGTCCATGGCTTGTTCCCAAGACCAGCCGGGAAGGCTGGGCCTACGCCGAGTTCAGCCACGCCAATGACGTCAGTCGACGGATCCTCGAAGGAAAGCTGCCGTTCCTGGTCGCCCGTCATGCCCTTTTCGGGCACGACATCGAGAAGGGGATTGTGCTGAGAGCCAGGCTCCAGGCAACCTGGCTCCCCAAAGCCACCGCCATAAACGAGGTCGAACGTCGGTTCGATGCGTTCCGCAAAGAACCCCTACCACTTTCGACCTGATTGGGGCGTTTTTTCAAAACTGATGAGACTCGTTCAAAACTTGTTGTTGCGTGTGTACTCGGAAGAACGAAATCATTTCCGCAGTTCGTGCATTGCCAAGGGTTGACCGCTCACGTTTGATTCCTCGGATTAGGGATCAACTAGGCATGAAGACTGGCCTGTTCCATCGGCCGATTGGCTCACCGAGGCGAATCGTAGAAGTGATTCCATCGCTGCTGGGGACACATGCAAATCGCTGATTGGCAAACGGTTCGTGCTCGTGCCAAACGTAAAGCCGGTCTATCCTGGCTTCACCCGCACTTCGGGTGAAGGTGGCCACAGGCCGGATGACGGGAACCAGGCCGATCTCGAAAGCATCGGCACAATCAGAATATAAGCCAGCACTCTCAACTCTATGTTGGATCTGTATTGGGCGATTGAGCTCGCGGGAGAACCGGTGAATGCACCCGCCTCAGAATCGTCAATGTGGCGTTACTTCTCCAAACGCCGACCGGCTCAACCCCATGACCAGTCGCACTGGTTGGCGCCTGCGGGCAGGCGTATGGTCCAGCTCAGCATCTGCCGTTTGGTATCCAGCGTCGGCTTACCCATCGCCGGGTTCGAATTCCAATTACGCAGTTCGGTCACACCGGGGCTGGCCACCATGACTTGCAGTGTTACGGGGTAGCGTAGGTTGGCCGTCAAGTTAATCCGGTGGCTTGGCCTGCGGTGAGCGAATGCTTGCAGCCGATATGCAACCCGGCCGCACGGCATTTCATGCTCAATGCCAACCTCTGGCCATTCGGGCGGCAGGGCCGGCTCCAGAATGAGCGTTCCGGCGGCTGCGTCAAAGTCGAGCCCGGCTAGATCGAGCATCGCCTCGACCAATGGAACGTGCAGGTGGCAGACTCGGGGGATGATCTGGGTAGCTTCCGAGCCATGGGTTGCGCTTGGGGAGGAATTGAGAGAGAGGCCCAGCGGACCGAGTCTGGAGAGTACGTCATCAAGCAGGGCCACGGCTTCGGTCCAGCAATCGACCTCGCCGGTCTCCTTGCCCAGCTGAATCAGGTACCGGGCCATCCAGAGTGCCGCCAGGCTGGAGGCCACATGCTGATGAGACTCGCCTGGCGAGATACAAAGCTGAGGATGCACGCGATCGGCCGCCCAGAGCGCCATCGCGTTTGGGTTCCCGTTCAATGCACAGTGGTCTCGAATGGCTTCGGCGGTCTGTCTCATCCGTTCATCGGCGGCGGGCAGTAGCCCGAACGGAGTGGCCAGGCCCAGAATCGGAATATCGAGCCCCGGGGCGTGTTCAATACTCAACTCGGGGTCATCTGACCAAAGCCCACGCATTCGGCTCAGTCCACGCGCTTCCAGGAACCGGCCCAGATCCTCGGCATACAGCCCTTCCTTGGGATTTCCCAGGCTGGTCTTACCCAGGATGCCTCGATTCCAGATCCGGTCTGCCAGGAATTCCCACTGGTCCACCGACTCGGTTCGGCCCAGCTTGACTGCCAACCGACAGGCCGACCGTAATCCGGCCACCGCCGCGGCATTTGAGTACAGGAACGACCCAAAGCGATTGTCCCAGGCACCTGCCGAGCGAATGAGCGAGCAACTTTCCTGCATCTGCATGGCGGGATGTCCGGACCGACCCGAACAAACGCCGGCCGCCACCTCAACCACAGCCCAGTTTTTCGCCACGAAGTCCAGATCACCGGTTCGGCGGTAATGTCGTTCCAGAGACCAGGGGATGGCCGCCGACTGATCAAGCGACGGAGTTTCCCATTCCGCCCAGCCGTCAATGGTGTATTTCTGGAACCAGTAGGCGTGCAGCGAGTGAAGTGACAGGTTCCGGACCGACCCCAGCCATCCAAAGACCTGGCGACCGATGGCCGGGTAGCCACAGCGGTCGAGTACTCCAGAGAGGGCAACGGAGTCTCTGGGCCAGCTATACGCATTCAGGCCGCGGTCATAGCCGCTGGCGGAGCTGCCAAACTCTTCGTCGCAATGCAGCAAAGACGCCAGCGATGAGCGCTGCAGGCAGGTTGCATACTGCGGGCGAGGAAACAGAAGCGCTGGCAGGGGATCGATGTAATTGCTCCACGCCTCTGCGGACTCCCGCTGAACCTCATCAAGATCGGCCGACTTGAACCAGCCGAGCGCGGGCCGGGTCCAGTGGTCAAAGGTGCCCTGGTCGCCACTCCAACCGGTAAAGGCTCCGCTAATCAAAACGTCCAGACGTGTGGAAGACCTCGGCTCGATTTCCACGGTCCTGAGCAAGATCGCCTCGTTGGCGCCTGCCGGCTCGCAGTAGGTCTCACCACGGTCATCGAAGGCAATTGAGAATTCGATGGTGGAATCTCGGCACAACTTGCGATTGGCATGCACATGACCCCGATTGAACGCAACCAGGATCCGTTCATCATCGCGCCAAGAGAGCCCAGTCTCGCCAAACCCACCGTTGATCTCGGCATGGACAAACAGCCCGAACAGGACCCGTTTTCGTTCGGCCGTGTCGTTGAAAATCTCATAACGTTTGAGATATTGCCCGGCGGCAATGTTTCCGCCGGCCGTGCGGGGCAGGCTCTCTCCCATGGCCACAAAATCGGTCGCCTTCACACGGATGGCGCCATGACGCCACTGGAGATCGGTTACCAGCAGATTGGTGGCCCCCAGGTAAGACTGCTCAGCCTCCCAGGCCAACCGCTCGTCGAACCAGTCAAGCCGCCTGCCAATAGCCAGCCCGCCCTGAATCGCCTGGAAGTGCAGGCGACTCTGAGCCAGTTCCCCTTCTAGCGGCCGGGCGTCTGAGTGAAGCCCGACCGTGGGAAAGAAGATATCGTAGGTTGTGCCACGGCGATCAACCTTCACGGTCATCCGCCGGTTCCCCACCAGCCCCTCGGGATAGGTGGGCAAGGTATCAACCAGCTCGGTTTTCATCGGTAAGTTCGGGCGAACCACCACCTCTTGGTGGGGAGCGGTACTACGCCCGTCGCCCGCCCGCTCGGCCACGGCCCGGTATCGGATCCGGCTCCCAACCGCTTGCGGCGGCAACGCCACATGCCACAAACTGTTAACCCCCTTGTTCTCCAGCCAGAAGCCCGGCAAAATCCCAAGCTCTCGATCATCGACCGAGAACTCCAGCCAGACCGACTGTTTGGGCTGAATCGGGTGTGTACCGACAACCACCGTAGACCACATGCCAGCGCGAACTGGGCCCCCATGCCGGCCCTTTGCCGATGCCTCGATCCAGGTCGATATCATCGTGGCACCGCCGTCCTCTCTCGACACGCGTTTGAATCGGTGGTCCGCTCCACTCTCATTATCGACATTCTCTTTTACCAGCCTGCCCCCTATCAAGCCGAGGAAGATTCTCACGCTTGGTTTCTTGATCCTCATCCCACAGCCCAGCTAGGTCAACCGCAGCATGTACACCAGCTTCAATGCCCGAGCACTTGGACTCGACCTCTCTGCCCGTGAATCGATCGAACTGGCAGCCGAATCCGGCTTTGATGCCGTAGATCTGCTGGTCCGCGACCTGGTGAACCGCGGCGAGCAGCCCCAAGAACTCCGCAATCTCATGGATGACCTGCAGGTTCTTCCTGGTGCCTTTGGCCTCCCGATCGACTGGCGAACTCGAGATCACCACCAGGCCAAAAACGACCTTGAGCGGCTTCCAGAATATGCACAGGCCGCAACCACCCTGGGACTCCGCCGGACCGGGACCTGGATTTTTCCCGAACTCGAAACCGAATGGCTCGAACAGCCGGGCCCGCACGGTTGGCCCGAAGATCACCGGCCAATCAACCGAAGCCAGGTCGATCGAGCCGTCGATTGGACGGTTTCCTGGCTATTGCCAATTGTTCGGATCTTGTCCGAAGCCGGGATCCGGCTTGGAATTGAGTGGATTGGTTCGGCCTCGTTCCGGATCGGACGCCCCCTCACCTTCATTCACAGCCTGCGAGACCATCGCCTGCAGCAACTGATTGACGCCCTGAACTCCCAGATGCCAGAGACCTCTGCGCAGGTGGGAGTGCTTTATGACGCGTTTCACCTGTTTGCCGCCGGCGACCTTGATGCCCCCGAACGAGCCTGGGCCGAACAAAACGCCGTCTGGGTGCACGTGGCCGATCTTCCAGACGATGCCCAGAAACTACCGCTTCAGGAAATTCGCGATTCGGATCGCGGCCTGCCGGGCGACTGCGGCCGGATTCCTGTCGCCGATTTTCTTCAAAAACTGAAGACCTCAGGATATGCAGGGCCAGTCACCGCCGAACCACTGGGCACCTGTCGGCGACTTCAGGGATTATCGCCCCTGGAACGTGCCCTGGCCACTCGTGAATCTTTGACGCAGGTCTGGCCAGCACACTGAGCCAGAGCTTCAAAAGAGCGTGCACTGGGCGACCGATGGCCAGAGCTAGCGCCGCGGCACCACCCGGGCGGTATCCAGCCGAATGGGCCGAAAGCCAATGGCGTCTGCCGCCACGCACGCATACTTGACTCCGTGATGCACCCCCTGAACCAGCGAAGACCACTGTCCAAGCTGATGGATGTGCCCGAAAACGCAGCAAGTTACCTGCGCATCTATCAGGCGGTCAACCACCGGACCCGGATGCCCACGCCGGTCATGCGGCGGGTAATGCCAGAGCACATAAAGCGGTTGCCCGGGCTGCCGAATGGCCTGCCCCTCAGCCAGCGAGGCGTCTAGGAGTTGCAGTTGGGCCGCTTCTAGCTCTTCAGAGACATCCGGTTCGGCGGAGCAACCTCGCGTGCCGCAAAGTATCACCCCCCCAATTTCAATCGCAGTCCCCTCCAGAGCCCGCTGACTAGACCTGAGCATCGGCCTGATCCGCTCCAGACCGTTCCACCAGCGATCATGATTGCCGGGCGTAATCACCTTGGTCCCGGGAAGCCGCTCCAACCAGTTCAAATCGGGCTGAAGCTGCCGGTGATTCTGAGCCATTGAGATATCGCCTGGAATCAGAACCAGGTCCTGCCGGTCCACCGTCCGCAACCAGTTTTCGGCAATTTTTGCCGCGTGGTCCTTCCAGCGCGCAGCAAATTGACCCCGATCTTCCGGGGTTGATTCGGAGAGATGTAGGTCCGCAATCCCCCAAATTCGCATACGCTCGTCGCTCTCGGATTGTCACGAGTCTGTGGCATGTGTGCGGGAATTGTTGCCGGTTTGGCGGCTGGTTGCGACAATAGCCCCAGAGAATGATTGTCCGTTGCCTGATTGAGAGTCTACGCCAGATCTCAAACCACCACGCCGGTCCGGGAACCAGATTGCAACCATGGAACACACGGAAACACCGCCAGACTTGTCGACTCGTTATGCCCTCACTCGACTGGGGCTGGGTCTGGCGGCCGTGGCCAGTGCCATCATGACTATCGACTCAGCCGGCTGGGTCGGCTTGATGTTCAGCCGAAATCCCTTTTTCTTGAAAGTCTTCAATTCCCCTTCCTGGGCCTGGTTTGCGGGCTCCACGCTAACCTGGTGCGCTTTTCTTGGCTCTTTGCTGTTGCTGGGCCGCTGGAAAGAACCGTACTGGCGTAGAAACTCCACCTTTCTGGTACTGACCAGCATTTGCTGCCTGGCGCTTTGGTTTCTGCGCCACGCGGACCGATTTGGATGGATCCAGGGCGAAGCCCCGTACGGGCCGCTTCGCATGCATCTGACGATCGGACTTCGCTGGATCTGGATGTTTCTGCTCATTGACCTTGCCACGGATGTGTCTGAACACCTGGGATCGGCCACCGTTACCAAAGAGCGAGCCGCGGCCCGGACGGCCTTGGCGGTTGCGTGCATCTTCTGGGTCATGCTGCTGTTGCCGGAACTGCCGCACCTGCTAGACCCGCAGGTTGGCCGCCGGCGCGGGTTTGGATTCCGGGGCCCGTTCTTACCGTTGCAATTCATCGGGTTCACCCTGACCCGCTGTGTCGCTAGTTTCCTTACCACCATCACGGCACTGACCGCGGCCCGGGAATGCTCAGTCATTCTCAAGGAACTTCGCGCCGATGATAGAAACAAAGAGTACCTGGACTGGTAATCTGAGCCCAGTTATTGAACCCCAGAGTGTTGTTCCGCAGGGGCGATTCTTGAAATGCAACCAATCCCATGGCTTGATCGTGAGAACTGCCTCCGGAACTCGCTCTTTATCACCTGGACGTTGATCGGTGGCTTACTCGGATTCTTGATCTTCAATTTGTGGAATTTTCAACCAGAGGCGGTCGATGCCGCGGCACTCAGAATTGAATTTGATGCCGATTCGGTTGTTACGCTGGCATCGCTACTTTTTGGGATAGTGGCCATGGTGCTCAGCGTGCTAGTTCCCCAACTCGTTGTTCGTACCACCATGGATTCCCTGCTCGCCAAACCTGCTTTCCAGCGCAGGGCCTCGGATCCAGCCACTGAGCAATCGCTGTTGCAGGCGTTTCAAATGAGTCACATTCTCAAGTGCGCAATCCTGGAAGGGGCCGCATTTGTGAACCTGATCGCGTTCACCTACGATGGGAAGGTCCTCTGCCTGTTCCTGGCAATTTTGCTAATGGGGCGGATTTTCACCAGCATACCGAGCGCCTCCAGGCTCAATGCCTGGATGGAGCGACGAGAGACCCAGTTGAGCAGAGCCTCGTCGTACTGAGTTCAACCTCTCCTTCAGAGAGACAACCGGAAGAATTTCAGGCTCCCTGCCCCACATACGGGTTGTCCAGCTTCTCCTGACCTGTTGTGGTCACTGGGCCATGCCCTGAAATGACCACGGTGGAATCTGGAAGCGTGAACAGTTTGGACCGGATGCCTGAGTAGAGGGTCTGGGAACTGCCGCCAGGAAAGTCGCTCCGGCCCACGGACCCTGCAAACAGCACATCCCCCACAATCGCCAGGGGTGGGCTAAGCTGGTCGGCAATGTAAACCACAGAGCCCGGGCTATGCCCTGGAATTTCTCTGACCAGCAGATCAAACCCGGCAAGTTCAATCCGCTCGCCATCATCCACCAGGCGATCGGCGGGCGGGCTGGTCAGGTTGAGGCCGAACCCTGCGCTCAGGTTCAGCTTCGGATCCTCAAGAAGTTGGCTCTCACCCCGTCCAATCACCAGCGGGGCCGATGGGTGCCGGAGTTTCATCGTACGATTGCCGGCAATGTGGTCGGCATGGCCATGCGTATTCAAAATGGCAGCCACCGTCAATCCTTTGCGGGCCAGGAACCGATCAATCGAATCGGTGTCAAACCCAGGATCGACCACCAGGGCGTCGGTCCGGTCCGAACGCCAGACCACATAAGCATTTTGATCAAAAGGTGCGGAAACAATCGTCTCGAACTGATAAGAATCCATGTTCATCTGTCTCCCACCTGGGAGTCCTTTTGGAAGTCGTTCCGAAGAAGTTCGAGTGTATCGACTCTTCCGGGGGCATTGATTGAAACAAGTTCCGGCCAAGGTTTCCAAAAATGGTGCGTGGAAGGACGGCCGGATTGGTCGATGGATCGAAGTGGACACTGACAGTACTTGACGCGATCAATCCATGCATCAAGGAATCGCTCCGAGCGTCTGGTAGATCGTCCCATTTCGCGAGCGGGAGAGGCCCCTGCCTGGGTCGGCCGTTCCTCGTTTTCGACATGACCTCCGTCCCCCCCAGCCTCTCCCGGCTCTCTACCGGTGGAAGGGTCTCTCTCGCATGAGCCTCGCTGGAATCTCAGGTTGGCGTCGGCGTTTTGCGTTCCCGGCCGCACTTGGGCTGCTGGCCCCCGCGTATTTCCTGGGAGCTTACGACTGGGAAGACCTTCGCTCCGATGGTCGGTCTCTTGAGGGCACTCAAGCGGCCTCGGTCCTTGTGGTAGACGAGCCGGCCAGCTACGTGCTTATCTCCAATATACCGAAGCAACCCTGTGATCCGCTCCCCAGTTCGATCCAGAGTTTTGCCTCCGGTCTGAGTTTCGCCTCCAAGCCCGAGACCGCTCCGCAGGTTCCAGGTCCGGTTACGGCAACTGCAACTCCGGATATTGAACCTGATCCGCTCACGGCTTCAGCCACGCCTGTCGCCGCACCCGAGGCAGAAACCAGCGGCCCGATCGAAGAGGCGAGGAAGCTGATTGCCGACTGTCGAGAGACATTCAAAAGTGTAAATGACTACACCTGCACGTTCACCAAACGTGAACGGATGGATGACGGAACCCTGGTGGGTCCGCAAGCCATGCAGATGAAGGTGCTCACTCGACCGTTCAGCGTTTACTTCAAGTTCCTGCAACCGTTTGCCGGGCGAGAGGTGATCTGGGTGGCAGGCTCCAATGACAGCAAGGTTCTGGTGCATGAGGGTGGGATGGCCCGCCTGATTGCTGGAACCCTGAAGCTTGACCCCACTTCAAGCTTTGCCATGAAGGGCTGCCGACACCCGGTGACCGAAGCGGGCCTGGGATATCTGATCGAGCAGGTCTCAACGCGCTGGGAGATTGAACTGAAGCCGGGCGAGACCGAAGTGAATGTGACTCATGATTCACGCGTGGGCAACCGTGTTTGCACGATGATTGAGTCCAGGCACCCGGTGAAGTATGAGGGGTACGCCTACCACAAGATCAAGCTCTATGTGGATAACGAGCTTCACCTTCCAATCCGGTTCGAGGCGTACGCCTGGCCGCAGGAAGAGGGCGTGCCCGCAGAGTTGATTGAAGAGTACACCTACGTGAACCTGGCCACCAACACGGGCCTGGAATCCAACGACTTCGACCCTGCGAACACGACGTACGGGTTCACCCGCTATTGATCTCTAGCGGTTCACGATTGGCTTGCACACATAAACGACTCCAAGAGACAGCCGTGGGCGGCTGTCCTGCACCTGCAACCCAATCGTGAACCGCTGAAAACCGGGAATGTCCGGAGGGGAATCGAGTCAAGACGATTTGGTGAAAAACCCTCCGACAACCCAGAGATTGGGCTCGGTTCCACACAATCTATACATTCCTCATCCTTGGCCCGGTCTGGAGCCGATAGAAATGGGCGTCGGGCCGGGGCGCATGCCCCAAGCAAGCGGTCTAGGCAGGGTCTGGGGGCTTCGATAGAATCCGCCACTCCTCCAGGGGCAAGCCGCTCGCCACGAAAACGGGCCCGATACCCGCGTGAGGGACCCCTGACGATCCCTCTCTACCGAGTTCGCGGGGTGGGACTGAAGATACGACCGACCCCGTTCACACGGGGCACTCTCGATCGTCCCGACCAAGGATGGAAGGAGGCTCGATGAGCGCTGTTCCGACCCCGAGGAGCCAGGCACGCGTGCATATTCGCTGGATGATCCGTCGTGATATGCCGGAAGTTCTGGGGATTGAACATGCCAGCTACGAGCATCCCTGGAGCGAAGAGGAATTTCTTCGCGTACTACGCCAGCGGAACTGCATTGGCATGGTGGCCGAACTGGGCGAACGGGTTGTGGGGTTCATGATCTATGAGCTTCACAAGTCCAAGCTGCAGATCGTGAACTTTGCGGTCTCTCGAGATTGTCGCCGTATCGGGGTTGGGCACCAGATGGTTGCCAAACTCGTCGGCAAACTCTCCAGCCATCGTCGGACCAGAATCACGCTCACGGTGCGTGAGACCAACTTGATAGCCCAGCTCTTCTTCCGCGCCGAGGATTTCAAGGCGACTGAAGTTTTGCGTGGTTACTATGAAGATACCGATGATGACGGCTACCTGATGACCTACACATATCATGAGCCGTCCGTGCCCGCCATCGCCGGCCCGCACTTCAATCGGATTGCCAAGCAGGTTGAAAACTGACCTGATCTTGCAACCATCTCGAATTCACGAAGATCGCCGCGGCCACCCCCGCGGCGATCTTCGTTTCTAGCATGAAGATTGGACGGCGTTTTTTGGGAGTCAGTCTCGCGAGTCAACGCGTTTCACCGTGGCATGGCACCCGCCTTGAGAACAAGAAATTCACTCGCTTCCCCTTCGAGCTCGTAACTAACCCCAGCGCTCAACACAACCGAGAACCACGATCAACATGGCTCGCTGGCACCAGATGGCAATTATGCTTGCGAACCGGGCAAGAACCGCTCTAATGGACTTCACACCAGCGTCTCCAGAAGAAGACGCATTCGTTTGAGTATAAGAAACCAGGAGTCGTCCGGTGGCTTTCTCGGTCATGGTCTTCGCGATCATCGTACTCCTGCTGTTTCTTGGCGTGCTGCTGCTTGGGAGCGTGGCGGGGTCCCTTCGTGAGATCTCGGTCTCGCTGAAGAATTTGGAGAATGGCACCAGCCCGTTTCTTACCAGGACCGAACCTCACCCGCAAAGCGCAGGGACCAACGGCGAGAACCGGGCTTTGTCCGCCTCCCTGCTGGCCGACCTGGAATCCCAATCTCGGGCGGCACTCGCCCGCAAAGACTGGGACCAGGCCATGGAACGGATCGAGCAGATCCGCCACCTTGATGTGCCGGAGCGCCATGAACGGGCGGATCGCCTGGCCGAGCTCTGGATTGAAGGGCGAGCCTCCCATTCACTGGATCTTCAGGCACAACTGGCGGCCGCACGCACCGCCAATGACCCGGAAACCGTCCTCAGCTTGTACGGCAAGCTCACAAGCCTGATTGAGCCCGAGGCCCGAGCACAATCGGACAAAGAACAGGTCGGCTGGTTCTTGCGCTTGCTGATGAAGCGGATGCGCACCGGCACCGTGGGCGAAGATGTGGCCAACCTGGCCGAGCGGGTTGCCAACACCTTTTCCAAAACTCCGGAAGGGGCCAGCCTCAGAGCCTCACTCGGCACTCTCAGACGGAGTGCGGGGCTTTGTGCCGTTTGTGCTCAAAAATACAACGGGGTCGAGTCTGCGTGCCCGAACTGCCTCAAGAAGCCTACCCAAACCCCTGCCCCCGTACCGGAACCTGCTCCAGATGTACTGAAAAACGAAGAAATCCCAGACAAACCGGACGACCCCTACAAAGAGTTCCACTAACCCTTTTCCGGAAACCTGGTGCCGATCGGCTCAGCTTCCGTTCGAATGCTCGCAGGAAACTTGACCGGAGCCTGGTTGTCGGGAAGTATTAGGAGTCATTGTACTGCGCCCAGACCGGGCCCATTGCGCCGGCCTAGACCGAAGGGTCCACTCATGCTCAGACGTACAGCACTGGCCTCCCTCGCGTTGATGGGCCTGGCCTCCACCGCTGCCGCTCAGGTGTCGTTCACGCAAGAGACCATGCTCACCCGGACCGCCCTTGGTCGGCTCGGGTTAGAGAAAAATTGGTCAACCGTGGTTCCGCTCGGCACATCCGACGACCGGCTATTGGATGTCAGCCTGTCTGGCGGAATCCTGTTCGCTCAGACCGGCGGCGGCATGCTGCACGCCTATGATGCAGAAACCGGCCGCTACCTCTGGAACACCTCCCTCCAGCGCGGCATTGACCTGGCCTTTCCCGCGACTGTCAGCGGCAACACCGTGCTTGTGACCGCCGGTAGATTCCTCATCGGCCTTGATAAGGCAACGGGCCGCCCCGTTTGGAAAGAACTACTGGACGGCACTCCGGCAACCGGAATTTCTGCCGACGAAGAGTATGCGGTGCTTGGCGAGCAGAACGGCAAACTGGTGGCCTACAACCTGAAAGACCGTTCCAAGGAAGATCCACCGGGCCGTTCGCCTGGTACGTTCGCTTGGGCCATGCAAACGCATGACACCCTCTCCGCACGCCCCTTGCTCTCTCCCAAGGTGATTGCACTTGGAAGTCATGACAAACGCGTATACACCGCGATCATTCCCGAACCCGGCAAGGGGATGGTTGAGCCGCTCTATCGCTTCCTGACCGACGGACCCGTAGTGGCCCCGCTGGTCGGCTTTGGAACTCGCACTCTGATTGTGCCCAGTGAAGACAAGAAGCTGTACGGCATCGACCTTTTCTCTGGCAATCCCAAGTGGTCTGTAGCCACCGGAGATCCCATCAGCCATGCGCCAAGCGTTGCTGGAGACCAGGTTTATGCCATCAATAATGTGGGCCGACTGATCGCCATCGACGGCACAGCGGGCAAAATTCTTTGGGAGCGGCCGACCGAATGCTCAGAGATTGTCGCCATCAGCCCCACCCGACTGTACTTGATGACCATCTACCGAGAAATGTCGATTGTGGACCGGGCCACCGGCCAGATGCTCGCCAGCCCCAAAGATTCGTATGAGCGGGCGGAACTCCACTCTCGCAACTACACGGTGAACGTGATCAACGCGGAAAACGACCGGATTTACCTCGCAAACCCGAACGGCATGGTTTACAGCCTGCGAGAGATGGGTCACCTTCACCCCTCACCGTTGCGAGACCCCAAACAGCCGGTCTTCGGTTACATTCCTCCTGAAGGGATTCCGGAAGAGAAAACGGCTCTCATTAACCAACCAGGCCCCGAGATCACTCCGGGTAATGCCTCACCGGCCAAGCCGGCCGATGCCGATCAGCCCGACGCGGCTGAGGACGAAGAAGAAAATCTCTGAGCCTTTATCTCAGAACATCCTGAAAAAACCGGGACAGGGATTCCACCGAGCCTCGCCCTGGTTTTGAAATCAGATTCCAGGGCCACGGCGATTGACCGTGGCCCGTCTGATCTTTTTTTTGTTTACAACGCCCGGCTCGCCGCGTTTGCATGAGCCGGAAATTTTTAATGCTCTGGATGGCAAGGCGAGGAAGATGAACGAGGTCGTGGCGATCCGGCGTGCACTCATCAGCGTTTCAGACAAGACAGGACTGATCGAACTGGCACGCGCACTGGTGAGCCACGGGGTAGAACTACTGGCCAGCGGCGGAACCCATCGCTCATTGACCGACGCGGGCTTGGCCGCCGTGGAAGTGGCCGAACATACCGGACAGCCACAAATCCTGGGCGGGCGGGTGAAAACCCTGCACCCCAAGGTGGCTGGTGGAATTCTGGCGCGTCGGAATGTGCCAGAAGACCTTGCCGCCATTGAAGCACACGGGATTTCACTGATCGACCTTGTGGTGGTCAACCTCTATCCGTTCGAAACCACTGTGGCAAAACCGGGCGTCTCGTTTGAAGAGGCCATCGAGAACATCGACATTGGAGGCCCAACCCTGATCCGGGCCGCCGCAAAGAACCATGACCATGTGGCCGTGGTCACCCGCCACGAAGATTACGCCACCATCATTGCGGCCATGAAGTCCCAGGGTGGAACTGGCATTACACTCAGACGCGACCTGGCCCGGACGGCCTTTAACCTGACCGCCGCCTACGACATTGCAATATCCGCATACCTGAACGCTCAGGCCGCCCCTGCAGAAACCACGTCCTTTCCGACTGTGCTCAACCTCCAATTTGATTGCGTGGGTTCGCTTCGCTATGGCGAAAACCCCCACCAAGCGGCCGCATTCTACGCAGACCGACCTCCGGTTGCCGGCACCCTGCCCACCGCAAAGATCTTGCACGGCAAGGAACTCTCTTATAACAACCTGCTCGACCTCGATAGCGCCTTGCGGCTGGTCCGACTGTTCAACCACCCCTCGGCCGTGATTCTCAAGCACAACAATCCCTGCGGCGCGGCCACGGCACACGACCTCGCCGAGGCCTTTGAAAAGGCCTACGAGGGTGACCCCGTCAGCGCCTTCGGTGGCATTGTTGGCATCAACCGCCCAGTTGATCTGGCCACCGCCGAACGGATGGGGAAAGCCGGCCGATTCCTTGAATGCGTGATTGCCCCCTCGTTTGAGCCCGATGCCTTTGAATGGCTGACCACCAAGCCCACCTGGCGCAATAGCGTACGCCTGGTCGCAGTAGGACTCCCGCTTGGGCCAGGCTCTCCCAAACCACCAGGATTCGACATGAGACGCATCGAGGGCGGCCTGCTCGTCCAAACCTGGGACCAACTGGCAGCCGCCCCCCTTGACGGCACACTGGCCAGCCACCGCGCACCAACCGATGCCGAAAGTGCGGATCTGGTCTTCGCCTGGAACGTCTGCTCCACTGTAAAGTCCAACGCTATCGTTCTGGTCCGGGGCGGCCAGGTGGTAGGCGTGGGAGCCGGCCAGATGAGCCGGTTAGACTCGGTACGGATTGCCGTGGAGAAGGCCGGCGAGCGAGCCAAGGGTGCAGTGATGGCCTCTGACGCCTTCTTCCCGTTCCGCGACGGCCCAGACACCGCCGCTGCCGCAGGCGTGACCGCCATCGTTCAACCGGGCGGATCCAAGCGAGATGATGAAACCATCGTGGCCTGCAATGAGCACAACATCGCCATGCTCTTTACCGGCCGCCGCCACTTCCGCCATTAATCGGCCGGGCCAGTTTCAGACAGAAGCATTAGCGAGAGATTCTTCGTTTTCAACCTGTTATCAGGGGTATTTCGCGAAACATGCTCAAAAATCGCGACTTCAAAATCCCTGAGTGGCGGGTTTTTCGAATGGACGTTCAAGCGTGAACTATTGTCGATGAGACCAGCGATCACGCAAACAGCCCCAGGGGCTCAAAGCCTGGACCAAGCACGGCACTGGCATCTAGCTTCAACCATTCGCTGAGCAGGCTTGCATAGATGCGCCGGAAGTCAGTGTGGTGTTTGAGATCGCCATCGTCCAGATCATCGAAACTCGGGTGAGCACCAACCAGGCCAGGCCGGGCGAGCGGCCCCAGCACAAACGCCGGTGCGGCCGCGCCATGGTCGGTGCCAGACGAGGCGTTTTCCTCAACTCGACGCCCGAACTCGCTGAACACCAGCGTGGTTACTCGCTCCGCCTGCCCCGAGCTCTTCAGATCGGCCTCAAAAGCCGATAAGGCATCGCCCAGTTCCGAAAGCAATGCCGCATGTGCGCCTGGCTGGTTGGCATGCGTATCAAAGCCATCCAAGGTTGTATAAAAGATCGGGGTCGGGAATCCAGCTCGGATGATCCGTGCAATGCTAGAAAGCCGTTGACCCAGCCCAGAGCCCGGGTAAGTAACCCCTGTCCCCTTATCATCCAGCAGTTTTTCCAGCGTTTGACTGGACTGGTAAGCCGCCAGCGTGGATCGCCTCACAAAATCAAGGACCGGGTCTGCAGGCTGCGCCACACTGGCCACGTTTTGCAAGGCCGCAGCCTCAGACTGACGAGCCGCCTGCTTCTCAGAAAGCCGCAGATGAAACTGCTCAAGCCCTTGCACGGCAAGCGCAGAACGTCGACTCGATTTCAAGGCCAGCGGTAGCCCCTGCCCGCCCAGGCTCATAGCCGGAATAGACTCGCTGGCAGCCTCGCCACCGGTCCGGTCAATCGTACGCCCAAGCCAGCCAGTATCCAGGGAATCTCGGCCATGGTCCAGCCTTGCCGTTTCCCAGATCTCCATCGACCGGAAGTGGGAACGGTCAGGGTTCGGATACCCCACGCCCTGCAGAATGGAGAGCCGGCCAGACTCCAGAAGCTTGCCGAACCCGCCCAGCGACGGGTGCAGACCCAATTCGTCATTTACGCTGATCAGTTGCCCGCTATTCATTCTCAAAACCTTGCGTGCACGGTCGTACCCGGGGTCCTTGAAGGGAACGACTGTATTCAGACCATCGTTGCCGCCCAGCAACTGCACCACAACCAGCACACGTTCGCCGCGGTCGGTCGCCACGCTGGCCCCGGCTGCGGTCTTGCCAAGGAACCCGGGCACCGTCGAGGCCCCAAACGCAACCAGACTACTTCCCGTAAGGCCAGCCTTCAGAAAATCACGGCGATGCAATGACATGTAAAACTCCCCAGATCTTATGATTCGCATTGAACTATGAACAAACGCGTGCTAATGACCTGACCAGTTCAAGTCAGCTGATACTCGGGCGCGGTCAGAATGAGCGAGATATCGAACCGGACCCGGTCGTCCTCTTGGCTATCGGGCTGCGCTTGCCGTTCAACCGCCGAGCGAAGTCCGTCTTGGAACGGACCTTCAACCAGCAACTGTGTGTAGAAATTGCGAGTGTCTCCTGGATTCGCGAATGAGTATCGCTTGGCCAGCGCCTCGGGATTGAGCCGCCGCCCCAGTTTGTCATCACTCTTGGATAGCAAACCCAGCAGCAGGTTGGCACGCTCCAAGGAACTCGCCGTATTGATCCATTCGGTTCCACCGGGCCAGCCGGCCACATTGGGTGGCGCGTACAGAGCTTCCCCCATTCGAGTGCACGCGGCCGCAAGCGTCTCTGGCGACGGGCAGGGATCCAGAATTTCAAGGGCCCGCACCGTCCCCACCGCCAGTTCCACAGGGCTACGCAGCTTGCGGCCTTGGCTGGCATTATCATGGAAGAGCCGCGAGCGCAAGATCATTTCCACGGTTGTCTGAATGCGATAGTTCGCCGCTCGCAGGTTGCTGGCAACCGGCTCCAGCAAGGCGGGGTCAGGATCGTCGAACTCACTGATGAATAGCCTGTACAGCTTGTGCGCCAAGAAGCGGGCGCAAGCCGGTTGATCGACGAGGATGCCAACCACGGTCTCACCATTGAGCACCCCCTCCTTGCCCAAGATCTGCTTGATTTCTCCATCGTGCTGCGCGGCCACTTCACGAAAGCGATCTCCCTGCACAAACCTTCCCGTGAACGCGCGGGCCGCCTCTTTCACGTCTTGCTCGGAATAATTTCCACGTCCCAGGCTGAACAGTTCCATGACCTCGCGGGCGTAGTTTTCATTGGGATGAGCCTTCCGGTTGGTGGGCGAATCCAGAAAGATCAGCATCGCCGGATCGCGTCCCACCTCGCTGAGCAACTCGCGAAAATCACCCATTCCATGGCTGCGGAACAGGGCCGACTGGCGATGTATCAGCTTGAGATTGTTCACCTTGGTGTTGGAGGTCGCAAAGTGGCCATGCCAGAACCGGGTCATCCGCTCACGCAACGGGTTCGGCGTCAGAATCATGCGGTAGATCCAGGCAGACTGGAGCCTGGAGAGTGATCCTGAGGCCGCGCTCTCGGCCGACAGCAGATCCATGGTGCGTTCAAACTGCGCTGCCGGCTGGCCGTCGAGCGCGGTTGGCTCTCCATGAATCAACCGGTCGATCGCAGCCTCAGGCCCCTCGGCCAGATCGCGTTCCAGCACACTCCAGGGGGCCTGAAAGCCGGCCCGGCGGTGCAGGTGCGCCACACGGGCCAGATTCCAGGGCTGTTCTGGGCTTGGTGCGTACGGCGCCCAGGCGGCAACGGCATCCTCTCGACGTCGAACGGATCTCACGGATCGGTCTCCTCTTACGGCAAAGCGCCTGGCATGGCGGTGGTTTTCAGAACCCAGGTCACTTCGTGGGGGCGTTTGCCCGATCCAGGTGAAAATTCAGACGGACCTCATCGGGGGCATCGAGAATCTCGGCATGGGCCGTTTTGACGATGGCCAGCAGCTTCTCCAGAAGTTCGATCTCACCTGCGGCCGCCTGCCGCGAGTTTCCCTTCTCCAGAACGTTGCGTGAAACCAGGGTCTCTTTATTGATGGCAACGAGCTTGGCAATCTCGGGACCACTGGCTGCAATCCGGAGAGTTGGAATTGCCTCGGCCTTGGTTTGATCAGTGGGCTCAGCCTGCGTAGGGCTTGGGTTCTTGAGCGAGCGAATGACGGTTCTGGCGACATCTGCGCTGCTGGCCAGAACAAAGGCGTTACCGACCAGGGCCCCGCTGGGCGAGAGGTTGAACCGATCATCGGCCGGCTCATCTTTCACGGCATTCTTGGGTGGAACAAAGGTTCCTCGGAACATGGTCACCCCTTCCACCTGCTCGGAGCCAAGCATCAAGGGGGGAGACTTGGACTGCGCCGCTCCCAGGTTTGCAAGGCCGATGAAGGTCTGAAACGCAGACTGAAGCCGGACGCCGAATTCTTCGTCTTCGGGATCGACGGGGATGATCAGGGCCACTCCGGGGTACCGAGTCCCTGGGGCGGGCTTTTGAGCGTCGTAGTCTTGGTGGGCAATCACAATTCTCCACTGGTCACCCAGCGAGCCCAGCACGCCGGTCCCAAAATCTCGGCCTCCGAAAAACTGTCCGGCAAAACTATCAAGCTGAGCCAGTCCCTTGAGCGCTTCTGGGCCCAGGAACTGTTCACGCACTTCCCACATCGCCGAAAAGTCTCGCCACAAGGTGGCGCTGAGCAACGTCTGGGGGATCTGAATTGGCAGGCTGGCACCCACGGTGTGGGGCCGAAACACCTCCAGCGGGCCATTCTGAACGTCGGCAGGAACCGACATGAGGGCCTTCAACTCCAGGGAATCGGCCTGAACGATCAACTGGCCGCCCAGGGTTTCCCCCTTCTGGACCAGGTCCAGCCAGCGCCCGAGCAGCAGCCGGCCGCCGGTCTCGTCTCCGGGCTTGGCAGCTTCCGGGCTTGCATTAAACGCACGCACTTTGTCGAGACGAGCATAGAACCAGGCGGCCGCATTGTCGGCCAGCGATCCTTTGAGCTTAGCGAACCGAGCGTCACCGGCCAGAGATTCGGCCGGTGGATTCGCACGCAGATCGAGCAAGGCCTTCAGCCGATCCAGACTGTTCGTCACGAGGAGCTGGTGGTCCACAATCGCCAAGGCGCCGGTTTGGGCAAAACTGGTGATCGACACCCCTTGATGCTCTTGTGTCACGTACGAGTCTGGCAGGTTCTGCTTTGCCAGCTCCTGTCGCACGAGCTTGAGAGCGGCATCGAGAGCCGGCTGCAAGCGATCGGGCCGGTTGGGCCTGACAACGAGCACGTATTTTTGGGGGCCTTCCACGGCCAGTGTGGCTCCAGCTCCCGCCAGTTCGTCGGCCAGTGCCAGGGGAGTAGTGTTCAGCGAGGCGGCAACCGCTTCCACGGCCAGACGTACATTCCCAAGATCGGGGTTTTCAAGCGCGGATCTGACCTGGGGTAAGTCTCGAAGAATCGGAAGCAGATTCCAGTTCTCCAGCAGAGGCTGAAGGGCTGCGGGTCGGGCTAGTTCCACAATGAGCGGAGTGTCTGCGGGCAGCCAGCGTGCAAGCTCGTCGGCAGCCACCGGTCTACTGAAGATGGTGGCCACAAGAACGATCGGGCAGAAAAGACTTGAGCCCCTCGGCCTGGAGAATAACAACATGATGCCGCCCAGCTTGGATCAGGTGATCGGAATACTTCTTGAGAAAGGATACCCGGCCAGGCCGCATCTGGTTTCAGCCTTTCCACACTGGTCACCAGTCAGGCTCGCATGAGCCTGAACCCAGGTGTAGGATGTGGTAGGGGTCTCGCGTTCGGCGTTGATAACGATTCGGTACCGGGTGAACCCTCGACGCTCGATGGGAAGCTACGATGAAATCGGAACTGATTCCGCTCGACGGAGGCCCGCCAATCCCGATCACGCGTGAACTCACGCTGATCGGACGCCGAGAATACTGCGATGTGGCAATCGACCACCCAAGCCTCTCAAGGCGTCACTGCATTGTAGTGCGAACCGATGGCCTGCTCGTGATCCGGGACCTGATTACCACCAACGGCACCAAGGTCAACGGCCAGCGTGTCATGTGGGCAGCGCTTTTGCCAGACGACCAGGTGACCCTGGGTCGAATGAAATACCGGGTGTATCTGGGCCCAGATCATGCCCCCAGCCCCTCGGAAATGGTCGACCAGTCCCCTTTGGCCGCGTCCCAGGTTGCTACCAGAACGCCTGATCGCCCGCCCGTTCAGATTGCAGGCTGGCAAGACGTTGACCAGGACTTTGCCGCACCTTCGAGTCCAGATGAGATCGTGCCGCCCGCTCAATCCGGGTGAACCGCCGCCCCAGCCCGTACCCTTGCCCCGCCCGGTCTCAGTATTTGAAAACGACGATCTGGAATTCCTCAATACCTGAGAAACCCTGGGGATTTCAAAACCTGTTCCGGGTGAGGCTCCAGAGAATTTGCAAGGCCTTACCAATAGCGGCGCATGCAAAAAGCCTCTCGAATACTCGCGAGGGCGGCTTCGATTCGCCACCGGATCTTGGACAAGCAAATTGCGAATTCGAACCGGTTCGTTCGGGTTGAAATAAGTGTGTCGCTAAAAACAAGGCACGACCCGATGACTCGGGGCTGGCCCCGCGGCATCGGGTCGTGTCTTCGTGAGACGTCGTGTTCATCCGGAGGGGGGTAAACCGGGCGTTTTCAAGTCCGTCGTCCGCTCAGGCTTCTTCGGTTCTAGGCCTGCGGATTTCGCGTCGGATCGCGGGAGCTCCAAGTCGCCCAACCTGGCGAGCATCTTTGGGCTCCAAGCGACTTGCCTGGCGATTTTCTCTCTGAATGGCCTCGTACACCTCTTGTCGGTGTACGCTGATCTCGATGGGGGCCGCGATCCCCAAGCGGACCTTATCGCCCCGGATATCGACCACCGTGATGACAATGTCATCCCCGATGATGATGCTTTCGTCGCGGTGTCGGGACAGGACCAGCATCGTACGGGCTCCTTCCTCCAGCGTTTGCGCGAGACACCCATGACCATCCGTGATCACGCTGTCCGGGTTCTCGTTAGATCACGATGGGGCCGAGTTGCGGGCGGGACCAGGAAAGGTCAGATCGAAACGGTCTGACACCAACCCGGCTTTAACTGTGACGGTCAAAACGAAACCTGTTACAAACCCAAAGGTCGATCAGGCCGAGGCGCGAAGCACCATCGGAGCTGGGACCACCGCGGGTGTGATACTGGAATGACCGCCCAGTGGATAACGCACTGAGTAGCGACTGGATGTCAAAACCAACTGCCGGCCAAGCCGACGAGCAGGATTGAAAACCAGCGGACCTTGGAGGTTGACCGTGAGTCCACCCCCATCTGCGCGATTGAGGATCAGATAGATCAGGGCTGATCGCTCATCCTCCAGCTCCAGGCCGGTAAGGTCACCCGGCCGAAGCTCAACCCTGTAGTCATTCAAGGCCAGTGGTGGTGCCACCAGCCCGAAGGCTAGATCTGGGCTCAGAACACTCTGAAGCCAAGACAAGCCCCCGACCTCAAGGTCTGGAAGCTGTACAAACAGGGTCTGGTTCCGAAACCCGATCAGGCCTTCCGCCATGCGGATCAAATCAGATTCAGACGCCTGAATCAGGCCGAAACGGGTTGTCACGATGTTCACGTCCTGCCTCCTCCCCAGGGTTAGCGAACTTCGGGGCCAACCGAAGTTCGGCACGCCCGCCCTGCCAAGGTGTACGAACCGAGTGGGTGTCTACAACATCCCGAACCTCGTCCGACTTGGCGGAGCGTACGGCCCCGACGCATCCCGCGATTAACTCCTTGGCCCGAATCTCCAGCGTCCGCTGGCGGTCGAGACAAGTTTGACCACGCCTACTATCGTCCCGTATTGAGGAGTTGCCACAGGGCTGGATCCGGGAAATCGAACCTGGAGCGTCCAATAAGCAGGACATGCCGAGCGGTCGGGTTGTAACGGCCAGAGGAAGCAGTCAAGCTGCGGAAGCTTTTCCAGTTACCCGCCGAACCAAGACGGCCATCGAAGGGCTGGTCGAACGTCCTGCCACTGGGCCAGAATAGATTCTCGGCCAGGCAAAACCGCCCAGGTCGCGATTCGGTTTTTTGAGGAATACGATGCCGAGCATCACGCGGCCAGGCCCTTTGCGAAACTTCACACGGATCGTTCTCGCGATTCTCGCCCTTTCAGGAGTCCTTGCCTTGGCCTATCGAGACGCGCTTACCAAAAACTGGGCGAACATCTCAGTGGATGCCAGCGAGTCTGGGCTCGAGGCCATCGAGCTTCCGTATAGCCCCCATGAAGCGGTGCAGCGAGTGACATCGCTGGTAGCAAGTTTGCCGCGCTGGATGATTGTCACCGTGAATGGGGCCGAAGGCTCGATTCAATTGGTTCACACCACCCGGTTCTGGCGGTTCAACGATGATGTTCGGCTGAAGTTTGAACCGCTTGGCGAGAAGCGATGCCGGATGACCGGAGAGAGCCGGTCCCGGGTTGGCAAAGCCGATTTCGGGCAGAACGCCAGAAACCTCAAAGAAGTGCGTTACGCGGTGCTGGCCATGATCGCCGCGGCCGACCAGGCCGAAACACCTCAGAAGTGAGCGATGGCCCCAATACTTCGGCGAACCCGCCCGGATGGAGCCTGTTCCACCCGGCGCGCTGGTATTTTGGCCTGCCAGGACGTTCCAGGCTCACCAGCCCTGACTGAACTAAAAGCGTTTGTAATTGTATTCCGGGTTCCGGTAGTCAAAATCTTCTTCAGTCAGTTCCGCATCAAGACTCAGGTTGTCGTACTCGTAACGCTCGGCAAGCGGGCGCTTGGCAGCATCGCCAGACTTGCCGGCCCACTCATAGCTATGGATACGGCGGGGTAACCGCGTACCAGGATCATAGAGAACTTCCACGTAAGCAAACGGGCGATCCTCAGTCTGAATGGTATGGGTGTGAACCGAACGAAGCCACTCGCGGCCCTCGGAATCGACCACACGGTCCAGCACCGTTTCCGCGTCGTCGTCTTCCATGTCCATCTGACGAAAGCGAACCAGCTTTTTAGAGAGGTTCAGCAGGCCAGCCTCCGTGATCGGATGGCGGTTTCCCGACATGGCCAACCGAGACCGGGGTGGGACCTTCAGATGCGGTAACAGCAACTTGGTCAGGCCACCGCCGTGGGCCACAACGTGATTCTCATGAAAGCCTTCGGCAAAAATCGCTTCCTTGCCAGAGTCTGGCAATACGAATCGCATGTACACCGCGAATGGCTCATGCCGAACCTTGAGCTCAATCTTTTGCTCTGGACCCAGCTTGCCATCCACCCGCTCTTGCCGCACCAGCGTGGCAGTGTACGTAGGCACAGACTCCAGTTTCCTCGTGGCGGCCTCAACAAACGGAAGCAAAAACTCTTTGGCCGGTCGTCCTGAAACGGTTTCCGTTGGCCAGGCCTGGGGTTCCGGCGCACCTTCAGAAATTTCAGGGGTGCTGAAATTCGGTTCCGGTAGTTTTTTAGCTGGGTCGGCGTTCGGAACTGGCTCTTGCAGCCAATACCCCAGCGTCATCAATGCCAAGGCCGCCAGGCCGCCCACCGTCAGAGCGATCCAGAAACGGGGTCGGGGCCAGCCTTTGGTCGAACGTGCGACCGGGCCGGCTGGCGTTGCGGAGTGATCGCGGACTTCAGCCATAACCGCCCGACTCCTCAGTTTTTTGCGCTGTCCCGCCTGCCTCACCAATCGAATTTCGCACATTCACAGACAAGCGATACGTCTTAGATCGGTAATTCTCACCGTTTTCCAACAGCGAAACCGGTCAAACAATCGTGGCTCATCCTCGGCCTCTGAGCTGCTTCGTCTTTTCGAGATTGATCGTCGATCGCTACTATAGTGTAACGCTGCAGCGAAGCAATTCGTGATCCTGATCGCACGTCGCCCGTTCCTGGCTCAGTTCAAGTTCAAGATAGTTTGCCCAACGGAGGTCCGAGAGCACGATGACCCAGATCGAAGCCGCCCGGAAGGGTACAGTGACCGCCGAGATGGAATATGTGGCCCAGCGCGAGAAGCTGGCCCCCGAGACGGTCAGGGCCGAAGTGGCCCGAGGCCGCATGGTCATTCCCGCCAATACCGTCCACCTCTCCCTGGGCCTTGAACCGATGGCCATCGGTATCAAAGCCACCTGCAAAATTAACGCAAATATTGGTAACTCCGCGGTCACCAGCGATACCGAGAGCGAGCTATCCAAACTCAGGGCCGCCGTTGCCCTGGGCGCAGATACCGTGATGGATCTCTCGACCGGTGGAAAAATCGACAGCATCCGCCAGGCCATCATCAAAGCCAGCCCCGTGCCAATTGGCACTGTACCCATGTACCAGGCCGTCCAGAAGGTCAAGAAGGTCGAGGACCTGACCGAGCAGGATTTCCTGGACATTGTTGAGCACCAGGCCAAGCAAGGGGTCGACTACATGACCCTGCATGCTGGCGTGCTGCGAGACTACATTCCCCTGACCGCACATCGACTCACGGGAATCGTGTCGCGGGGTGGCTCTTTGATTGCCATGTGGATGGTGGCTCACAACAAAGAAAACCCGCTTTACACGCACTTCGACCAGCTTTGCGAGATCATGAGAGCCTATGACGTGACCTGGAGTCTGGGCGACGGCATGCGGCCGGGCTCACTGGCTGACGCGTCTGATGCGGCACAGTTCGCTGAGCTGAAAACGCTGGGTGAATTGACGCGTCGAGCCAAGGCGCTCGGTTGCCAGGTCATGGTTGAAGGGCCAGGCCATGTGCCCATGGACCAGATTGCCGTGAACATGGAAAAACAGGCCGCCGAGTGTGACGAAGCACCGTTCTATGTACTCGGCCCCTTGGTCACCGATATCGCCCCCGGGTACGACCACATCACGTCGGCCATTGGTGCGGCCTTGGCCGGCTGGCATGGCGCCAGCATGCTTTGCTATGTCACGCCCAAAGAGCACCTGGGCCTGCCGGATGTCGAAGACGTTCGACAGGGTGTGGTGGCCTACAAGATCGCGGCCCATGCCGCCGATCTGGCGCGTCATCGTCCGGGTGCACGAGACCGGGACGATGCCCTTTCCAAGGCCCGGTACA
The DNA here is from genome assembly GCA_903926465.1 of uncultured Planctomycetales bacterium. Taxonomy (GTDB): domain Bacteria; phylum Planctomycetota; class Planctomycetia; order Isosphaerales; family Isosphaeraceae; genus CAIYJE01. Next base: position 1,901 of record CAIYJE010000089.1, on the reverse strand, counting down.
CGTTTGACTGGAACGAACAGTTTCGCCTGTCGCTCGACCCCGAAACGGCCAAGCGCATGCACGATGAAACCCTGCCGCAAGACGCCTTCAAGAGCGCGGCATTCTGCTCGATGTGCGGGCCAAAATTCTGTTCCATGCGTATCAGTGATGACTTGCGCAAGTCTGCACTTCAGACCGCCAGTCTGATTCAGCTAGAAGTGCCTCAACCCGTGGGTGTTTGAGGCGAACGCAGAGCATGAATCCGATACAGACATTCTGATGTCCTGATCTTTATCAAACTCAGGACCGGCTCCCTGAACCCAGTGGGCCGGTCCTTTTTTCATGTATTTAGACCAGCTGACTGGTCGTCCACCGATTCGGCTGGTCTAATCGCACGGTCCTTCCCGGGGAAACCAGAGGTCCACGGGCTTACGCTGTTTGAAGTTGCGATTCTTGAGGTTTTGCTGGGTAAGACGCCCGACTGAGAAGCAAGGACTTCTACTACGAAGTCGAGCCCAAAGCTGGCGATTCGGGCTCAGATTCAAAGATCAGCGCGCAAGGCAAACGTGTACGGCTCTAGCAACCCAGAGCAAATTCCAACCCTGAACAGTGGATGACCGAGTGATTCTCAAGGAACCCAGCGACAATGAACCGAACTCAAATGGCGGTGGTGGTGACCCTGATCTTCAGCGTGATAGGGGTGTGTGGCGATTACTTTCTGAAGCTCGCCAGCCAGGAAAAAGACTCGTTTCGCTCGCCTTGGTTTTATCTGGGGTTCGGCCTTTATGCCTCAACCGCCTTCGGCTGGCTGTTTGTGATGAAGCACCTCAAGCTTGCGACCGTGAGCGTGGTCTACTCGGTGTCCATGGTTTTGCTGCTGACCACAATTGGCTTCGTCTTCTTCAAAGAAACGCTGACACTGCCCGAAATTGCCGGGCTTGTGATGGCCGTTGGCTCGCTCCTGTTACTGACACGGTTTTCCTGAGTTTGCCTGGAGCCATGCAGAGGCAATCCAATTCGTTCGGTCGCTGCTTCCCTGCTCAAAAAGAGTGAGGGGACCGACCACCCTCCTCTCGTTCCGCCCTCGTTGTACTACAAAAGCCTGCGACCCAGCCCCGTTGGGCTGGGCTAACTTGAATCGGGCCTTCAGCCCTCAGGAGACCAAATGCGCGAAACCATGCCTTTTTGAGGCGGGTCTGGAGTTATGTAGAACAACGAGGGTTTTACCCTGGGCCGAGATGAGATCGCCCTTCCAGAGATCCCGGAGCATAGAATCCGGGGCTTTTCTGCGGAATTTCGCCAAACGGTTCCCAACGATGATTTTCAGTAGCCGGCGTCTGTCCTGAACCCGTCGTGAACCGCGATAGACGCCATGGTTGTTCAAAAGCGCAACTTCAAAGAGCGTAAGCGACCAACCAGCTTCCGGTGATTTCCGGGGGCCACGAACTCAAGGTTCACCGTACTGGCTCAAGCATTCCCGGGCCGAGAAGAATACACGTCCGCGCCGGCCATAAACCTGGTGTCCAAGGTCCGGAAGCGTCTGATTTGAGAGGGTCGGTCGCTTGCGCTCCCGGCTCGCGGTATGAAGAACCATTCTCAAAAAGCGTAACATCTTCAAAAATTGCGTTCGCGGCTCGGTGCTGAAACGGGCCTTTGGCCCTTAAAACAAACCGTGTACCGTGCAACCCTGAACCGCGATTATTCTACAGCGGTTCACGATTGGGTTGCACACGAAAGGATTTGCTGAGTGTCACGCCTCAGTGTCTTGATCTTCGTTCGATGTAGGACAGCCGCCCTCGGCTGTCATCTTCGTAACGGCCCAGGAATTCAGAGACAGCCGAGGGCGGCTGTCCTACATTCGGAAATGGAACAACAGGAAAGGCGCTCACTCTGTGTGCAACGCAAATGTTAACCGCTATAGT
>CAIYJE010000088.1 GCA_903926465.1 uncultured Planctomycetales bacterium | reverse complement strand
CGCACGGTCGAATGGCCCGCGCTCGACCAGTACGGGGCAGGCAGCACCGGTAACAGCACGATGTTCGGTGGCGTGAAGGTGTTTCACCGAGAACAGCCGAGCCCGGCATGAGGCCGAGCTGGAAGCGGCGGTCGAGAGCGAGGTGGTGGCCGGGTTCCAGTGGCTGCTGAGCGAAGGGGCCTGCGCCCTCTGCTACCACATCAGCGACCAAGTGAAGCAGATGCCGCTGGGCGAGAATTTCGCGGTCATCGGCCACAACGAGCACTACAAAAACATCCGCACGCCGCCCCTGCACCCCGGCTGCCGATGTTCCCAGCTCGCCATCCTCAAGCCGGAGTACGGCGGCCCCGAGAACCCCGAGTGGGGCAAAACAGCCGTTCAGCCGAAGGTGGAGGACGACGGCCAGGCGAAGGAAGAGAATCAGCCAGGGCCACAACACCAAAAGGTTCAAAAGCCATGGCCAGATTCAGAGGAACCCGTATCTGCTACTTCAGCCAGCGGGGAAACGACATCTGCGGGAATACCCCAGTTCAAGAATAATGCGGAGGCTGCCGAATGGATCAAAGAGAACCTGAAGACGCCGTTTGCTGAGTTGCCAGACGATGTCGAGATGGAGTCGATTGTTTTAACCGCCGAAGCTGTTCGAGAATTAGAAGCGACCATGGGTCGCGGAATACCTGGAACAATTCAGTTTGGCGGCGTTGCTTATGATGCTTATGCGAGTTTCAACCCCGCAACACGAACCCTTCACTTTGAAAAAACCGGCGCAGGCAAAGTGGAGGAACGACGAAAGAAGAGCAACGCACGTTGGAAAGCAGAAACAGTTACAGATCAGCCATATTTTTCAACAACCAGCTATAAAGGTCTCGTCTATCACGAAGCTTGCCATGCGTTTGATCATGAGTCAGGATACAAGTTGAGCAAGCCGATCCAGGATTGGCCGCTCAAGATCCAGAACATGGTCGTCGAAATCTCAGGGTATGCTGAATACGACTTTTACAAACCTAAAGATGGCCACTCAGGAACAGAGGCTGCGGCTGAATGCTTTTCGGCCTATCTTACTAAGAGCGAACGTGCTAGCCATGTTCCCAAGCGGATGGTCAAACTTATTCAGTCTTTGATGGTGAAGTGATGCAATTCGATGTTCCACAGTGCGTTTATTGTCGCCATTTTGTGCCAAAAAGGTTCACGTGCCCGGCATTCCCTGACCAAGCGATACCCATTGAGATCGTGACGGGAAAACACGACCACCACGAGCCATTTCCCGGCGATCACGGTATCCAATTCGAGCCCAAACCTGAGACGTCCAAACCGGCCACCGATGAGGCAACACCATGATCGGGCACGATGATTTCCAAGTGATCAAAGAAGCGTGGGACAAAACCAAACCAGCGACCGAGGATTTTGAACAAATCCACGTCACAGAGATTGCAAGAGATCACTTCGGCTACGATATCGCTTTTCTACCACCGAACGAATTCGACAAAATCGTCGACCGATACCAAGAAGCTATTTCCCAAGGCAAAGACGAGTTAGGCTTAGCCTGCGTGGTCGGTGCCGGAATTATTGCCGCACTCTGCGGCAGCCTCTAAGCAACCACCATTTCAAACTGAGCCAACAACCTGACCACGCCCCCGCGGCGTGCTCGTTCGCTCCACGCCATCACGCAGGAACCACCCATGGCTGAAACCAGGGCCTACACGGCCGAGACCAACGACGTCGACCGCGACGCCCGGACCGTGGTGGCGACCATCAACACCGATGCGGTCGACCGCTACATGACCGTGGTCGACCCCTCGGGCGCTCAGCTTGAGAACTACCGCAAGAACCCCGTCGTCCTGTTCAACCATGGCGACGGCAGCACCCCCATTGGGAAGAACCTGTGGATCAAGGCCAACAAGAACCGGCTCATTGCCAAGACGCAGTTCGTGCCGGCGGGCATGGACCCGCTCGCCGATCGCGTTTTCGAGCTGTACGCCCAGGGCTTCCTCTCCGCATGGTCGGTCTCTTTCGCCCCGATCGACGCTGGGCTGCCGACGCCCGACGAGCTGAGG
>CAIYJE010000087.1 GCA_903926465.1 uncultured Planctomycetales bacterium | reverse complement strand
CCGCGCCGCACTCGGCTTGCTGAAGAACGAGACCACGCTGAAGGTCGGCATAAAAAACAAACGGCTCACGGCCGGTTGGGACGAGAGCTATCTCGAAAAAGTGCTGCTCGGATAATGACTTATGGTGCAATCGCCCTGGGTCACACACGAACGACGCTATCCAGTCTCCATCCGTTAATTGCCCAAACCACCTCAAAGGGGAGCGTTCATGGTCACCAGGTCTCGGCTTCGGGTTGACCGTGGGGTTAACCAGGTCATTGTTCGATTTCTCGATCGCGAACTCTTTGACGACGCCACCGTTCGGTCTGTGAGTGATCAATTGCTTCGCTTGACCGAGGAAATGACCTCAGGCTCGGTTTTGGTGCTGGATCTTTCGGGAGTTTACAGCGTGTCCAGTAACCTGCTGGGCAGGCTTATCCTTGTGCATCGCCGCCTGCAGGCTTCAGGGTCCCGCCTGGTGCTGTGCGAACTCACGGAAAACGTGGCCGCGTTGCTCAAAAGTGCTTCACTCGACCGCTTCTTCCACATCTACCACAATCGGACTGAAGCCCTGGAACGTGGTCCTGCTGAAAGTGTCTGACAGGTGCGTTGGCGGAATCGCCGCCAGAGGACCAAGAACACCAGGTTGTTAGCATGTAGCGGATGGCCTCTTTCAGAGCCCGGAACGTCAGTGACGGGTCAATCTGGAGAGGTTCTAGCGGGGCCAAGCACTCCAGATTATTCTCCCCGGCGCTCTCCTCCTACACCGAGCCGGGAGCGCAAGCGACCGACCAGCTTCCGGTGATTTCCGGGGTCCACGAACACCAGGTTGTTCGCATGTGCGTATGGTCTCTTTCAGAGCCCGAAACGTCAGTGACGGGTCAATCTGGTAAGTTCATAGAGAGGCCACGAACATCAGGTTGATCGCATGTGCGAGTGTCCTCTTTCAGAGACCGGAACGTCAGTGACGGGTCAATCTAGTAAGATCAGAGTGGGTCCAAGCACACCAGGTTGTTCGCCCCGGCTCGGTTTGAAAAACCGGCCTTCCGGCCCTCATGGCACCCTGTGAGAAATGCAAACGGGAACCGCGACAAGCGTGAGCGAAACACTCTCGATCTTCAGGCACAACCGATTTCTTGGGAACATCCCTGGTATTTCCTCTGCTGTGACTTTGTGGCTCTGTGGTTTAATAATGTTCCCGAACTGATTCTTTTCTGACCCTGTTTTGTTTTCAACGATTCACGAGGTGCCAGTGTGGCTGCAGAGCGAATGGATGGCGCGGACCTGGCGAACCGAATCCGTGAAGAGATTGCTGGAGAGGTTTCCAGCTTTGTGAGTCAGACCGGGGTGCGTCCCGGCCTGGCGGCGGTACTGGTTGGCGAGAACCCGGCCAGCCAGGTTTACGTACGAAACAAGCGCAAGGCTTGCCAGACGGTAGGAATCCACGACGTTCTGATTCAGATGCCAGCCGCTACCACACAGGCGGAACTTCTGGCCGAGGTGGATCGTTTGAATGCCGATCCTCAAATTCACGGCATCTTGGTGCAACTGCCGCTGCCGACAGGGTTGGATGAACTCGAAGTGCTGGATCGAATTCATCCACTGAAAGATGTCGACGGTTTCCACGCCGAGAATCTGGGTCGGCTGGCTTCCGGGCGGCCCAGGCTGGTGCCCTGCACTCCTTTGGGAGTGCGAGAAATGCTGATTCGAACCGGCATTCAGACCCGGGGCCGGCACGCTGTGGTGGTTGGGCGTTCCAACATTGTTGGCAAGCCGATGGCCCTGCTGCTCCTTCAAAAAGGCCCAGGGGGCGATGCCACCGTAACCGTGGCCCACACCGCCACCCCAGACCTTCCATCCGTGACACGCCAGGCCGACATTCTGGTGGTGGCGGCCGGTCGACCTGAGATCGTTCAGGCCGACTGGGTGAAGCCGGGGGCCGTGGTGATTGACGTGGGGATTCATCGTAAGGCCGATGGCTCACTTTGTGGCGATGTATCGCCTGCGGTCGCCAGCGTTGCCGGCTGGTTAAGCCCTGTGCCTGGTGGCGTTGGACCGATGACCGTGACCATGCTCTTGCATAACACCCTGCTTGCTGCCCGTCTTCAAACCCAAGCAAGTACCCCGGCCTGACCGGACCTGATCAAACCAGGATGCCTCAATCCGATCGCCTGCCCGCACACTCCGGTGGTTTTCCTCATTCCAAACCGAGATCAAACGACATGATTCGTCTGGGAATCTGCAACGAACTCTTTGAGGGCTGGGACCTTGAGCGAGTTTGCCGCACGGTGAAAGACCTGGGCTATGAGGGGCTTGAGCTGGCCCCGTTCACGCTAGCTCCGCGCATCACCGACCTTCCTATCTGGCGACTCAAAGAGATGAAGGGGACGATTCAGGATTCCGGTCTGGAAACGATTGGCTTGCACTGGTTGCTGGCCAAAACCGAGGGACTGCACCTCACCTCGCCAGACTCGAGCGTGCGGGCACATACGGCCGCCTACCTGATTGCTCTGGCCGAAGCCACGGCGGCACTGGGCGGATCACTGATGGTGCTGGGGTCGCCCAAACAGCGATCGCTGTTACCGGGTGTTTCCATTCACCAGGCTTACGACCATGCTGCGCAGGTTTTGGCCGCCACCATGCCCGCCATCGGAGCGCTTGGGGTTCAGCTTTGCCTGGAGCCGTTGGCCCCATCGGAAACCGACTTCTTGAACTCGATTGCCGAGGCCCGATCGCTTATCGAGCGGGTCAATCATGCGAGCCTGGTGCTGCACCTGGATGTAAAGGCCATGTCGGCCGATTCTGGTGGCTCGGTTACCGAGCTCATTGCCCGGTACGGCGAGCAGGCTGGCCACTTCCATGCGCAAGATCCTGGGAACCTGCAGGGCCCTGGCATGGGCGAACTCGACTTCGGACCAATCATGCGGGCGCTGACCGCCTCTGGCTATGATCGCTGGGTGTCCGTTGAAGTTTTTGACTACAGCGCCGGACCAGAGCTCACGGCACAGCAGAGCATTGAATGCCTGAAGCACGCCTTGGCGTCATCACGAACCACCACCAAGCATTCTCCGGTTTATTGAGCAGCTTTTGCGGCGGATATCAGTCGTTCGCTCGGGTTTGGGATTCTGGTGGTCAAACCTGGCGGGTGCTAGGGCTCGCGCTGGGCGATTGCGGCTGGCGTACTGCCCGCGTCAATCTCACGTGGTGCTTTGGTCCTTGAGTAGCTTGCCGATCTTCCAGTGGTGGCCGAACGGGTCAACGATTCGACCCAGCCGCCAGCCGTACTCATCGTGCATTGGCCAAACCTGAGTGGCCCCCGCGGCAACAGCTTGCTCAAAGGCCGCGTCTGGGTTCTGGACCACCATGACCATTCGGACAGACCCGCCCCCGAGTGATTCCGGGCTGAAGTTTTGGTGCTCGGTACACTCATCAACAACCCAGAATTCCGCACCCCCGACGGAAAGCTGGGCGACCACTGCGCCATCCTCGGCATCAATTCTTAGCAAGAAATCCGCATCAAACGCGACGATGTAAAACGCAACCGCATCAGAGCCCCTGCGAACCGAGAGCATGGGAATGATTGAGGTTTTGCGAGAGTGGGCCTGGTTCAAGGGGTTCCTCCTCCTGGGGGATGGGGGTAAGCCTGCCTGGGCCACTTGGGGGCGTTGTGCTCTAGCTGGCAGCCAGCTTGTGCCAACGCGAGCAGCGTTTAGCCCGTCCAAGGCTGGTATGTGTTGTGCGTGCCATGGATAACAACTTGATTCAACGACCCCGGACTCATTTTTGTGTTCACAGGTTTTTCCGTGAACTCTGAACTGTGACTTCTCCAACGGTCTCACTCCAGACCATTCAGAAACGATACCCAAGCTGAAGTCTCATCAGGATCAAGAATAGTGGCAGATCTGATGCAGGTTCTCGGACTTACTCAGGGAAAGGAGTCTGATCCACATGCCTGGTTCTCGTACAGGTGCGGAAGTTTTGTCGATTTCGGATCGCATTACATTTCTCAACAATCCGATATTGGAGATATTCAGTCGTAGAGCTTCACAGATAGCCAACGATACTTGTCGGCTTGCCTTGGGTATCGCCTATCGTCTTGATAGGGGTCGGTTCACGCAACGTCTGGCTGCGTTTCACGAGTGCTTCAGGCTGCCATTCAAGCCTTGCTATCGGCAAAACGATAGGCACTATGAAAGGTTCATAATTGAATCACTCAAAACCCTCCTCTGCTTGAACGCAGCGATGGGGCCCCTACTGCTTTCGGACGCAGTAAGAGCGGGTACCACGCCAGCTTATATCTATAGCCGTACGGGAAGTAACCAGGATGCCACGGGCATGGCAGGGCTTGGTGGGCTTGCACTCGAAGGGGGTGGTACCGATGTTGACGCTGCCTTTCAGTGGATGATCAGCCGGATGGGCGGGAAGGGAGATTTTTTGGTGCTGAGCGCCGTGAAATCTACAGCCTATAACTCGTATATCTACAAAATGCGAGGCGTGAACTCTGTTGCGTCTCTTGATATCCCAAGCATTTCGGCGGCCAAGGATCCGGCGGTGAAGGCCATCATTGCCAGTGCAGACGCGATCTTTATTTCCGGCGGAGACCAGAGTAAGTACCTGAATTTCTGGAAAGGTACGCCCGTGCAAGCGGCACTCAACGCGCCCGTTGCCAGCGGTGTTCCGCTCGGTGGCACCAGTGCCGGTACCGATGTGATGGGTTAATTTATCTATTCGGCAATGTACAATAGCGTGACGTCTACCGCTGCGCTTGCTGATCCGTTTAACAACGATATGACGTTTGACAAAGACTTTATTGCCTCGGCAACGTCGCCGACTGGTTCAGCAGAGGCCTTCCTGCAAAACACGCTGGTCGATACCCATTTTGTCACCAGAGATAGAATGGGCCGGATGGTCGCCTTTCTGGCGAGGGTGAACACAGATGGGTGGTCACCCAATCGCCAACCCATGGGAATTGGGATCAATGAAGAGACTGCGCTTTTGATCAGCCCCGGCGGAATGGCTCAGCTTTTCGGCAACGCGAAAGCAAAAAGTCTACCTCAGGTAAGTCTTATCCAGACGCCAAGAAAAGGGACACTTCTTTGCTCGCCAAATGTGCCGTTAACGTACGCCCCACTCCTTGAAGATACCATCTTGGCTGGTGGTACCTTCAATCTCAGTGACTGGGGTCAGTACTGGAAGACGACCTCCACAATCACAGTCAGCAATGGCGTCCTGACGAACGAACCAGCCCGTGCCGCACTCGCCAGCATTGCACTGTCTGAATCGAAAGATACTGGCTTTGCTTCCGTATCGCCGGTGGTTATAACATCAACAATTAATGCGACCCCAAGTAACATGAATGGCCTCGAACTTGTTCATGCCCTCAAGAAACAATCCCTGCCAGGCAACTCGATATCAATTCAAGGAAAGTTCCTGGCGCACAGGGTTATAAGCCGTTCTTCGGGTCTGTTTTCGCTTCGTCGCGTTTGACTGGAAAATCGTTCAGATACCAAAGACCATAGGCCTATAACAAGAATTGCGCATCAATGCATCCAGGGACGGTCAAAGGCATAACGCATGGTCCATAGCATGCAGAGTCCTGTTCCTCACTCCGCCCACGGCGGCTTCTCGGCCTGGTTCGCGGCCATCCCTTTGCGAATCACAATCAAGCTTGTTGCGATAGTGCCAGCCAGCAGGCAGAAGCCATGAAGTATCGCCAGCGAGACAATTCGGTAAAGCCCGTTCCAGTTACTGAAAGGGGCAAAGGGTTCGATATCCGAGTGCATCACACTATCAAACAGAATGTGGGAGTACGCCCCAATCGCGGCGCCTGACGCAATTGCGCCAAGTGTGAGCCGCTTCAGGTGAAACGGGTCCGGAGCTCTGAGCAGGGATGCCAGTTTCAGAACCAGCGTGAACAGCGCAACGGTTCCTATTGCGGCAATCGTGGCCCCAACGTAGGTATGGAAAAACCGATGCAACGGGTACTGGCTGGTCAGCATAAAATACAGCGGTTCCACATCCATCAATACGTTGGCTGCGCAGAAGGAAAGAAAGCTCACATGCCTGGGTGCCAGTGCATGAATCAACCCACCAGGACCGAAGTGAAATGGCGTGACTGGCATTCAAAGCTCGATGTTCAGAATGGGATATGGTCGTAATCATCCGTGGGTGCCAACGGAGCTTCCATCTTTTGGCGATTAGATTGATTGCTTGACCTTGTGCAAATGTCGGCCTCAAATTGCGGGTAAATGACTCGGTCTCCCTGCATCGCAATATGCCCCTGATCCTTGAGGTTCTCCACAACAGTGTTCATCACCACACGGCTCAGCCGAGGGATCTCGTGGGCAATGACTTTTCGTAATGTTTTGAGACTGCGGGGCCTATGGTCTTCGAATCCCATCAGCACATCGAGTACCGCTTCCATGATCCCAGCACTGATGGCGTTCGCCGGTTTAGAGGCAATTTCAAAACCTGGGACAGGCACCTCCCGGACTCGGAGCCAGTCCCGGTTTTGAAACGGCTTCTTATTATTGACTCGGTCACCCGTCGCTGCTCGCGGGCAAACAAACGCCCCACGGTGCCGCAAACTCACCTGGATCTTCTCTTTAACGGTCAGGTTTCCGAGCATGGCGTTGACGGCACTGCAACAAACCACGCAGTTGTCATCCGCATTGGTGCCACCATTGCCAAGGGCTGCCAGGTGCTGGATACTCGCCTCTCCCGATGAGATTGGCTGTTCACAGAAGAAGCATCTCTGACCTTGAAGGAAAAGAAGTCGCTGGAGTTCAGTCACAAGGCTCACCATCACGGTTGATGAAAATCGAGTGATCATCCCGGCCGTCTATCCCAATCCATCTCTGATTGTCGTGCCGTGGTGGATTGGAGATTAGCAGGGTCGTATCAGAATAGAGCTTTCGCGGTTCACGATGGGGTTTTATTTATGAGACCGCCGCCCTTGGCTGTGTCCTGGGTTTGTTTTACGTGCAATCCGCTCCCCAACCGCTAGAGTGTCATTTCTCTGGCGTCATGAGACCATCCAAGAGAAGTTTGAAGGCTGTGGGTTGCACGCTGAACTCGCCCCTGAATGGATTATCCATGACTGCAATCAAAAAGATCACGAGTCCGATAAAGATTGCCAGCAGCGAAATTAAAACCAGTTGAAGTTTGAGATTCTCGAACGAGAACATGCAGCAGAGCCACAAATTGAATACCGCGCCAATCACCACCACGTAGTAAAATGTGGGATGGAGACTGGTCATCACGCTGTTGATCCGTTCTCGACGTAACTCAAGCAATTTGTTGAGGTGGTAAATCGTCTCTTTTTGGAGGTTGTCCATCGCTTTATTCGTTGGCTCATACGACAGTAAATCTCTGTAAAACTCATCGACGGTCGAGCTCAGGGTTTGGTTAATAATTCCTTTTCTCTGATCTGGCCATATAACGTAAACAAGTCTGTCGGCATAGGCTCGAAGTTTTTGCTGAAGCCTTTCACGATGCGAGTCAGGCATCACAGAAACGTCGTTGTAAAGCGCAGCAAGGGTTGCGGCCTCGCCGCCAACCGCATCATCAATCTTGCAGAAGTTTGTGTAAGAGCCTACTGCGATCAATCCGAGTAACAAGCCATAGAACACACCGAATGCGGAAACAAAGTACGCGATCAGGTCATTGGCGCCAGGCTCTGGGCCAAGATATCGCCGCACAAACGGTCGGAAAATGAGGACGCTGCTCCATGCAAACAGCATGCTGAAGGTGCAAAATAAGAATGCCACCATGGCATTCGGAATATCGTAAATCCAGTAAAACATGAGCACGCTTCCCTGGAAAGTCTGAAACCTGAATGACATTTGGATTAGCAAGCGTCAGGTTCATCGCCCTGGCTAGTTGAGCCAACCCAACCTGTTGAGAGACTTGGAAACCTGAGACCGGCCCCTCGCGGATCTGAACGCTGTATCGGTGCTGAAACGAGATCTCAAGCCAAGTTCAGTAAGTGGCATGAACCGAGGGTTTGCAGCCCCAGGTTCACGCAACATAAGTTTGACGCGGCTCACGATTGGATTACACAGGAAAAACGACCCCAAGAGACAGCCAATGGCGATCGTTTTACAGAGGCAACCTAATCGTGAGGCGCTAGAACCGCAAAGCGTGGGTTCCCATTCAGGGGCTTGCCAGCGCTGGTAATTCCAGGTCAATTGCTCCGTCGAAAACCAACTTCGGGTCCCCTCGGTTCTCAAGCGTTTCAACCATGGTGGAGGCCGTGCGGGGAACGATGGCGTTGAAGATCGTTTTCCCCTGGTAGGTCACGGTTATCGGCTTATCTAGGTTGAGCATCCGGTCATCCAGGTGGATGCGCAGGTGGGAGATCCCCTCGGCTTTTTCGATGGAGACTTCTTGCCCCTGGTAAGTGGCGATTAACAGTGAATCTCCCTTGGCCTCAGACTTTGGTACCGCCAGCCAGTACATCCGATCATGCGGCGTGCCGGTCTGCTTCCAGACCACACGTGCTGGGACTGGGTTCCTGGTTCGTTCCGCCATCCAAGGGAGCGCAACCTTGTCCTCTCCGTTCATCCAGTGGCCCTTGCCGTCATGGATCTTTACAAACGAGAGGTAGCCTTCGGGATCGTCGGCCCTGAGTTTCGCGAGTTGTTCACCGTACTCCTTGCCGACCTGGTTGCGGTTATAGGCGGCGTCTAAACCGCCCACCTGAAGTGCAAACGGCACATTCCGAACCGATAGCAGTGAAACACCGTTGGGATGTCCGGCCATCATACCGGCCGCTGCCCAAGAGTCGGCCATCCGGGGAGCAAGTTGATACACGCCGTCTCCGCCTGCAGAGTAGCCCATCACATAAACCCGGTCTGGATCCACATCCTCGAACACGATCAAGTCTTCGATCAGGCGTGTAAACAGGGTGTCGATATGAGACTCGTGCCAGAGGTTCCAGGTGTTCGTCGGAGCGCGCGGGGCCAGATATACGCCTTCATCTAGCGTGTAGAGCCGCTTCTGGTTATCCCATTGCTGGGTATTAACGGCCTCTGGGGCGCCGCCACCGCCGTGCATAGAGATCCAGAGTGAGCGGCCATTCTTGGGCTTGTCGCCAAAGGTCTTGTAGAAGAAGGGCATGGACTTATCCCCTTCTTTCAGGATTTTCTGGTCCAGTTCCTCTGCGCGGGTTTTGCGGACCTGGGCCACGTGGGCCTGCCATAGAAGTTCACGGGCCTTGGCCGCTTCGGCTTTGCTCAGAGCTTCCTTGGCAATCGGTTCATCGGCGATTTTTTCGAGCGAGTCTGGGTGCTTTTCAACCGCCTCGGCCAGCTTTTGCAAAGTCGGGGTCATTCCTGGGTCGGAACCAAGAACAATTTCCACTTCAGACTGCTTGGCATCCGCAGCGATTTTGAACGGGAACTGCTGGCCTTCCACCACAATCTGGTAGGTCTGATCGACGGCAAGCTGGGGAGCCAGAATATCATTGGTATCGGCCGATTCTCCGCGTGAAGTGCCCTCAAACACCACTTTCTTAGGGTCGCCGGTGTGGATGGTCACCTGTTTCTGCAGGCGTTTCCCCGCGCCATCCAGCACGCGAACCAGCAGGCGAACTTTGCCCGGTTCGGTCGTGGGTGTGGTGTTCTTCTGGGTGTAGCGGCGGGTCACATTTTCGGCAAAAACCATCTTGCTTTCTGGGGCCCAAACCAGCGGGAACGAGGTCTTTGATTTCCGAAAGCTGGCCGCATAGATGGCGTTCTCTGGAGAGTCTTCCAGCGCCTGGGCGGCATCGGCCACAAACCAGCCCCGGTTCAGCCCCGATGGATCCTGTTCACAGGCACCCGTGAACTGCCAGTCCTTATCCCAGATCTCAACCCAGGTATGGTTACCGCGTTTGTTGGACCACATGGGAGTTCCAACCAGCCGGGCTGGAATGCAGACCGAGCGGCAGGCATCGCTCAAAATGATTGAGAGGCCGGTGCAAGATGCCAGGCCCGAAGCCATGCTTTCTTTTGGTCCCTGATTGGCCGCCCTGCGCGCGGTGGAGTACTTGACGTTCAGAATTTTGAAGATCTGCGAGTTGAGTTTGATTGCGGCTTCCGCGGGAGTTTTGCACTCCTTGATCAGGGGCAAGCAGAGGTCATGGAACTCCTGGCGCCAGGAGTCTCGTTCTTCATCGACGTTGGAGAACGGGAGCACGTCGTTGAGGAAGATTTCTTCAGGGATTTGGTTCCCCCAGGGAACTTCCGCCCGGGTTTGGTACGCCAGCTTGACATTGGCCAGCAGGAAATCGGCCTGCAGTGAGGTCAGGTCTCGCTCGGGCATGTTCGCGATCAGGAACGCCAGACCTTCACGTTGCTCGGCAGGAACGTCTCGAAGCGCTCGCTCAAGTTCAGGACGGTTGGCTTTTGCCGCCATCAGGCTTGGTTCAAGATCTGGCGGCGCATCCTGAAGTGGGCCCGCCAGGCTTAGTTGTGAGAAAAGTCCCAGAATCCAGATGGCAATGGTGCAAGCTCGGTGCGACACAGTGATGCCCTTTGAGAATTGTGGCGGGATTGTGTCTCAGGCATGAGCATTCATGATGGGCCGGTATCCCCTTTTTTTCCAGAGGCTGTCTGGAAGCATGCCTATTTCGACGCCGTCATCCTGCGGTTCTCTGGCCCACATGATGAAGGTTTTGTTATGTGTGGGGGCTCAGAGTTGCGAAGTGAAGATTGGAACCGGCGGCGTTGCAAGACCCGAAATATGCGAGCCTGCATCCAATCTTTTGGCCGCGTACTCAAAGAGTGTTCAAGGCCGTTCTGAACTTGTCAAAACTGTTCCGGGCATACTCGTGATAATCAAAATCCAGATCCGAGGCTTCTGTCTGCACGATGGCCCAAAGGGCCTCTCTGAGCAGGCTGGCGGCTTTGAAAACACGAAGCTCATGAATATCGCTGGAGCGTAATTTGTCGCCCAGGTAATGGCCAAGAAACTCAAGCTCTTCGGCGACAGAGAATTCGCAGCAGGCGGAAAACATGGCGATATCGAACAGGGGATGTCCAATCCCCGCGTATTCCCAATCCACAAGCCAGACCCGCTCCCCGTCATCCAGCACGTTTGCCGGAAGCATGTCGTTATGGCAAAGGGTTGGTGTGTACGGTACCACGGTTCTGGAAAGGCCCCGTATTGAGCTCAGCAGGTGATCGATATCTGCAGGCAGCCTGGCGCCAGACCTGAGCGCCGTACGAACATAGGTTCGGCACGCCTGAAAGGGTGAGAAGAACAGCAGGTCGCCGCACAGGGTGTCCCAGCCGTCATGGAGCTGGTTGAGCACCTGGGCAAGTCGCGCAGAGAAACCTGGTTCACGCCCACCTTCGGCGTTCAGAGTGCGGCTTTCAATGTAGCGAGTGACCAGGATGCCGTTTTCGCCATAGACGATCCTGGGCGCCACTCCCAGCGTTTCGGCCGCATGATGGCATTCCAGTTCGTTGCGGCGATCAATTCCCAGGTGTGGCAATTCTGCCCCAACACGTGCCACGAACCGGTCTGGCCCCTGGCTCACCAGGTAGTTCCGGTTGGTAATTCCACCGGTCAGGGGTTGCAGGCTGATGGGCCCGGACCAGAACGCGATCTTACGAATTTCCTGGGTATGAATTCGGTCAATGGTATCCATGAAATCGAATCAATTCTCACAGCCATGGAAAGACCCGCCCTGGATCAGGGCGGGTGGTGTTGAACACCGAACTTCATCTGGCTTCAAGGAGCCAGGAACGTGATGTTCTTGGCGGCCTGGAAGCTTTTGTTGATATTTCCGATCAGGTCATCGTTCCCTTCCACCAGAACATTGCGAATGCCAGACTCGGGTGAGAAGTCGATCGTCGTCATATCCACCCAGAGGATGTTCGGGCTGAGAGTGGATTCAAAATAGTAGCGGAGGTTGCTCTGGTCGATCACGGTTCGCCAGTAAGTGGGGGCCAGGTTCGGGTGATCTTTGTCGGGCTCTCCCCAAGGAACAGAAACGTTACGCATCACGCTGAAAACACCGGCCACACCCAGCCGAACATCCTCAGTTTTGGGCAACCTGTTCAGATAGTACGAAGCACGAACGAAGCGATCATCAGACTGGTGAGAGCCGGGCAAAACCTTGTCGCCATCTCGGCCTTGCCAGTACGTGTTAAGCGCCAGTTGCTTCTCATAGGTGGGGCTATTGGTCATCACCTGGAACTGGCGTCCATGATGAATGACTGGTTTCCCCTGGATGTACTCGATAATGGCGGAATCTCCGGTCGAGTCGGAAACCGCCAGGTGAACGGTGGCGGGGGCCGCCTTTCCTGGTCCGAAGGAGATTGGCACGATGTAGAGCGGGTCTTCCCGGAAAGCCTTCACAACCTCAGCGACCGAGGCGTAATTGGAAAGCACGAACTGAGTCCACGCGCAGAATGAAATCCGAGGCTTATTGTCGGTGGGGGCTGGACCATAGTCAGATTCGGCCAGATACAGCAGGTTGGCGGCCAGTCCCTTCTCATTCATTCCGTCAAAAATGCCATCGATCGGCCCCTTGGGGTCGGTGCTGCCGGCAACCGCCAGCACACCATAGTTCCCGGTCCAGCTCAGAGAATGTTCGCCACCGCCCCCCTCGTAGACCGTGCCCCGAGGAAAGACGTAGAAGTGCGTATTAAAGCTGTACGGCCAGTCCATTGAGCGGCCGGTAATGACCAATCCATCAGGGCTAAGCCAGGTCACCCGTGAGCAGGCGTCGGCAATGGGGTTCGCAACGGCGAGCGCAAGAATTGAGCCGACCAGGGCTGTGCAAATTAATTTTTTCATGGTGGATCCCTTACGAGCAGTTCATCAAAAAGTGGGTGCGATGTCATGAGCCCAGCCCAGGAGGGCTTGCGTGTCTATTCAGACGATGGGCATTCACTAAGTAACTCCGCCGGCTCGAAAATTCAGATTTCGCATTCCAAGGATAATCGCCGCGGGGAGACCCTGCACTTAGGAATCTAGAAGAAATTTCAGGCTGGCTGGTAACTCTTTTGCCAAGCGGGACTTGCGGAACTTTTCGCAAGAGGTGGCTCAGAGGTTGACTGACCTCTTGAGGGTTTCCCAGATCCAGGTCAACCGGCCCCACCGGCTTTGGGCGATCGTTGTGGTGTAGAGGATGGCAACTCCCATCATCCAGGCGAACAGCAGGATCGATTTCCAGTGATCCTGGGCTGCCCTGAGGCCACCCATTCCGTCAGGCGTTTGCGGGTCTTGGTACGCCATGAGTTTGGACCGAGAGGGAGATTTCAGAGCGTGGCTTGTGCGGTTTGGGGCATCGCGCTGGGTGTTTTGTGAGAACGGTCCCACCAGCGTGTTGCGGTTCTGAACACACGTTCCGGGTGGATGCCGGCCAGGCAGGGGTGATCTGCGAGCGGGCAGATTTTGCGATGGCAAGGGCGGCAAGCCACCCGCTTTTTGAGCACAAGCGCCCTGCGTGACCATGGCCGCCACTGGCGAGCCTGGTTGGTTCCGCTGAAAAGGATCACCGAGGGAACGCCTGCGCACGCCGCCAGGTGCGCTGGGCCAGAGTCTCCACCAATGAACAGGTCGGCCCGTTCCAGCAGCGCGGCGGTTTCGGTCAGTTCCAGAGTGCCGGTCCAGTCCAGAACCCGATCGTTTGGAATGCTGTCTAGTTGCAAGTGGGTTTCATCGGGGCCGCCGATGATCACCACCCGCCAGCCTTCTTGCAGGAAGAGGGCGATCAGGGTTCGCCAGTGTTTTAGTGGCCACCGTTTGGCCTGGGTACCGGCCCCCAGGTGTACCGCCAGCAGCGGTTCCGGCTGCCCAAATCGTCCGGCGTGGAGCCAGTCTGGATCGTCCATCAGATGAGCTGGATCCAGCTTGCTGGCTCGCTGGTCGGTGGTTCGCGCCTTGGTCCGGCGAGAATCGCTCAGGTGGTGTCCCCGGGGTGCCGCGGAACGGCGGTTCTTGCCCGGTGAATGGAACGACCGCTCCGGTTCGGCCCTCAGGCGATCCTGGCCCAGGGCTGGCGTTGCTTTTCCGAGCAGGCGATGGGCAATTTGGGTCCGGTCAAGGTCGCTCACCCCGATCATCACGCGAGCGGGAGTTTGCGGATCGATTCCAAGGGTGGTAAGCAGAGCGAGCCGAGATTCCACTTCGTGGCGGCCTGGTTTCCATTCGGCAATGTCGGTCAGCAGGAAGCCGCCGCCGCCCATGGCCCAGCCCACCCGTCTGGGAATGCCGGCCAGGCAAAGGACCATCACAGATAGCAAATCGCCTCGGACGTCGATTCCCAGCTCATAATTTTGTTGGCGGAGGAGCCTGCCCAGTGACCAGACGGCCGAGAACAGTGATCCGTCTTTATTGCGCCGCTCGAACCAGTTTTTGTGAGCGAGCAGTACTCGGTCCACGTCGGGATGGGCTGTAAACACCGCTTGATTGCTGGGTGAGGCCAGAACATCAATGCGGGCATCCGGGTATGCGGAACGGAGCCCCGGAATCATCGCGGTGGTCAGAATGCCGTCGCCCATGTGGTCGAGTTGGACGATCACAATTCGGCGCGGGGTGTTCACAACCGGTCGCTGTTTCACCAAACGCCAGAGCCAGAGCAGGAGCGAGCCTAGCGTATCAAGGACGTAGACGAGCACTCGCCAGCGCCAACGGCTGTAGCGATAACGTCCGGTGAATACGGGTCGTGGTGGTCGGCTAGTGCTCAAGCTCGTGATAAACCTCTGCGGTTTTCCTGGCAACTTGCGCCCAGAGATACCGACTTCCAATCCATCTGGCCAGATCAGGTTGCCGGCCCTGTTCCCAAGCTTTTTGAAGTGAGGCGGCAATCTGGCGAGGTCGGGCCGGATGGGCGTACTCTACGAGATCGCTGAAATACTCACGAGTGCAGCCTAGTGGAGTGATAACCAGCGGCGTGCCGGCCAGTCCAGCCTCCAGGGCGGCCAGTCCTGGCGTTTCAAACCAGCTCGGGAGCGCAAAGACCCGCGCCTGGGCGAACGCCGCCGAAAGCCGGGGATCGTTGTGTGCCATGCGCGGAAACCATGTGGCGTTGTTTCCAGCGGTTTCACGACAGGCTTTGGCGTAACCCTCGTGCCCGGGCACAGGGTCGCCAATGACAGCCAGGGGAAGGCCTGCCATCTGCGTGGCTTGGACCAGGCCCAGAACATTTTTGCGGGGTTCGATCCGGCCGGCATACAAGACGAAGTCGGTCTCCAGCAATCGTGGCTCGATTGTATTGGTAGGTGTGCTTCTGGGTTTAACGCCATTGGGCACAACCCGGATCTTGGTCCGATTGAGCCCGAAGAGTCGTACCAGTTGATGCGCCTCGGCTTCGGAATTGGGAAGGACCACATCACAAGCGTGCAGTAGGCTTCTGCGCCAACCAGGAAGCCTTGGGCAGGCCGATCGCGCGGACCACGCGGCCAGCGCTTTCATGGAATGCCAAGGGTGATCTGCCAGTCTGGCCAGCGCACCAGGCTCGAACCAGCAGATTGGCGACAGAATGACTGGAATACCAAGGGTCCGGGCGCATCTGGCCAGCCCGAGCCCTTCTGCTGACATTCCGTAAATATGAAGCAGCTTCGCCTGCCGAAGTGAGTCGATCCAGGGAACGAATGGGCGGATCGACCAGCCGATTTCTTCAAGGTGTTTGCTGGTCTGAACCAGTTGCACTTCGCCCCCACCGGGAGCCTGAAAGGCGGTCGACGGAGCTGCAACCACCACCGCGCCTGGTGTCATGGGCTGGTTGAGCCGCGCTTCCAGCCATTCCCGTGCCGAGTCGCCCGAGGTGTGAATTTCAGGTTGTGCAACCGTGGAGGAGTTCATTGGGGCGTTGGCTCCGCAGAGCGCCGAGAACTCTCACGAGCGGACCGGATCCACTTGCGGGCACGCAGAGAGAGGGTTGTCTCTGGTAAATCCTCGATCGGGGTCACCGTGTCCCAGTCTAGCGCGTGGCGCAGCAGTCCACGTAGCGAGATGGGGCGTTTGATGATGGGGGCTTCCCGTTCGCTCGGCTGCTCGGGACTGGGTCGGAAATCGAGCGAACTCAGAGGGACCGTGGATTCAGCCTCGCGCACGGCGATTTCGGCAGTCTGGTTTCCGTGTTGAATCTGGATCGTTGGAATCCAGGCCGATTGAATTGGCTGGAATTCGAAACGGAGTATGCCAGGCTCGCTCATATGCAAACACCAGCGCTGACGAGCGCGAGCGACCCACCAGCGTGCGAAAGTTTTTTGAGTGGTTCGCCACAGACCCGTCTGGGCTGCAACGGTCTGGGCCAAGCGGTCGAGAATTTCAGGAAATCGCCCCAGCCGTCCTTCGGGATGGCCATAGACAAACGCGGGTTCACCCGCAGCCAGCTTGCGTTCAACCACCTCTGATAGGTGGTCTGCAATCGGCTGGCCGGTGGTTGCCCCTGCTTCCAGAAACAAGCCCTCGCTAATGGGGTGCACCGGAATCTGCAGCACGGACGAAAAGCGGTTCCCCAACCACGGCCAGAATGGAAGATCATCAAAACCGAGTTGAAATTCCCCAGAAAACTCGTACCCCAACTGCTCGATCACGCCATTCAGTCCTGGATTCCAGCGCCCCTCTGGGCCCGCGTAACCTACCGGTTCCATGCCGGCTGCCCGCAGCAATACGTCGGCCTGCGTCAGGTTTTGCAGGTTTTGGGACGGGTCACGGGAAACCACGTGATGATGGCCATGAGAGTGGCTGTCTAGCCCCCGCAGATCGGCAAGGATCTCTGGAAATCGACCGTAAGCCGACGTGCAGACAAAGTGCGTGGAGCAGTCATTCAGCGGGCGGCGTGCGGTTGCCATGGCCTGATAGTCGGCCGGAGCCGGCTCATCCAGGTCGATCCGGAGGTTAAATGCCGATCGGTAGGGATACGGGAACGGGCTCAGGCATGCCAGTACCCCCCCTGCTCGCTCGATCTCCGCCCTGAGCGATTTCAGCAGCGTAACGCGAATTCGTGCGCGATCCACCCGGCTCACGCGCTCGACTAGCCTGTACGCGCCAGATTGCCAGGCTCGATAGCCGGGGCGAGTGTCCAGCAGAGCCGCGAATGGGTCAAACTTCCAGCCAGAGCGGAAGGTTACCAGATCAATCATCACATGTTCGGCCGTCAGACCTCTATGAGACCTGATGTGTCTGGATTGGGCACCATCAACCAGCACGAATCGCCCAAGCGAGAGGGACTGTGGCTCGTCAGATGATACCCAGGGGATACCGGCCTGATTCAGAATGATTTCGAGACCGGGCGGGGTGCGATGGAGGATCAACGGCAGCAGTGGAAGCGATCCGGCCTGCAACAAATTCATCGACTTGCCCCCGGTTTGTGCGCATGCCAAAGGGTCCAAAGCCTGCAGCGTGGCACATAGTGGAAAACGAGCCGGGGTTGCTCCTCTGGCCTGAGCAGAAACGAGCACCGGACTTCGGGGAACTGTTGTCGAAGCATCCGTTTCATTTTTGAAGGGATGAACCAGTGCTCACGAAACGGCTCACCAGGCCGGTACATCCAGCGCCCACGGAGTTCATCCACGCGTTTCACAAGTGTGGCCGGAAGCCAGGGGCGCTGGGCATCGAGCGCGGTGGCATTCTTGTCAACGATGGCCAGGCTGCCCCCGTGAGCAAGCACGCGGTAAGACTCGGCAAGAATCTGTGGTAGGCGTGACGGCTCTACGTGTTCCAGCACCTCGATAGCGGCCACCATGTCGAACTGGCCGTCTGCGAACGGTAAGTGGGCGACCGAGCCGCGTACCCTTGGGAATGAGAGCCCACGTTCAAGCATGGCGTGCGAGATATCAAGACCGACCACCGTGGCCCCCGCGCTAATCCAGTGGCGTGCAAATCGGCCTTTACCACAGCCCAGATCGAGAATTCGCTTGCCGGCCAGCGGCCCGGTGGCCCGTTCAATGGCGGTCAGCCGCACATCGGATTCCGCCACGAATGTCTTGAAGCGTTCCTGGAGCGTGTCAAATCGCTCGGCCACAAAGAGTTCCGTGCTCATGGGGTGGTGGCCCCAGAATGATTTTCTGTGGGCACGGCAGCCGTCATCGCCGGGTTGTTTCCCAGGATATGGGTTGCCCCGTGACTCTGATGCGCGCGGTCGGCTCGAACCGATGGGCTGGGTCGGTTCTGAAGGGGATGTCGTGCCTGATCCACGACGAGTAGCTCTGAAGAGATTTTGAGCGTTCGTTCTCTGAGTTTGGCGTTGCGAACAAATGCTGAGAAGGCAGAGAGTGCGCAGTAGAGGAATCCCTCGGTGCCGTCGAGGAATCCACGTCGGACGAGATAGAGCTTTAGAAAGGTCCAGATGGGCCGCAGGGTGAGGTCGAACCGGCGTGGTTGAACTCCGAGCCTCGCCAGTTTTTCGGCTTCCAGGGAGGTGTATTCGTGAATCTTGGTCACGAACTCATTGAGGTCTGAGAGCGAGCGGTGAAGGATGGGGGAGCGGAGGGTCACGCCATGTTCCGTGGGTCCAACCCGTTCATGGACTTCGCCCTGCCAGCGTGTGGCGTTCTGGCGGAACAGGCGGACTGGCCGATCGAGCTGGGTTCCGCAGTAGCGTAAGGTTCGGCCCAGGATCTCGCTCTGAATTGGGATGTGAGCGGCCTGGATGTTGGAATTGCGTTGCGTTAAATCCTGAATTTCTTGACGCAATCCGTCTGAGACGCGTTCGTCGGCATCAATGGAAAGAATCCAGCGCCCGCTGGCCAGGTCAATTCCTGCATTGCGCTGGGCGGCAAAGTGGTCGAAGGTGCGGACGAGGGTGTGGGTGGCGCGTCGGCGTGCAATGGATTCTGTGGCATCCAGGCTGCGGGCATCCACAACGATCACGATCTCATCGACCCATTTCAAAGAATCGAGGCAACCGTCCAGGTCGTGTGCTTCATCTTTGGCAATGATCACGGCGGTGACCAATGATTCATACATGGGATACCGCCCTGCTCGCCACCATGGCGGCAACTCGTACTGAGAAATAGGCCACTCCGAACCAGAGCACCAGATCGAGCCGACCGATGAGCGCGAAAAGAATCCAGGTATGCCAGCGAATATCGGCATGGCCCATCAGATGCACCAGTGGTCGAAGCCTTCTGGAAAGACTCAAGGGATGGGAGGATGTCTTGAGAGCGTTCGTGGTGCTTGGTGTTTGGGGGGGCCGGCGATCTTCAAGCATGGCCGTTTGAAATACATATTTGCTGATCATGTAGGCCATGCCGAGTAGCAGCCAGCCAGGTTGTGCCGATCGAGCGAAAAACGACCAGGCAATGGCCCCATGAAGTAGCAGATCACAGAATTCGTCGAGCACGGCGTCGAGCCAGCGACCGAATTCCGAAGCGGTCCCCTGGATGCGTGCCAGGTGGCCATCGGCCGTATCAAGAACCAGACCCAGCGCGAGTAAGCCTGCCGTGCCCAATTGAATCCGCCAGCCGGTTCCCTGGGTCAGGCAGGCGGAAGCCGCCATCATGGAAACTGCGGCAGCAAGCGTGAGCGTGTTGGGCCGAACGGGGGTTGATTTGAGCGATCGTGCGAGCTTGCAGGCCAGTGGCCAGGCCCAGTATCGACCAAGCGGCTGGTAACTGGTCCTGCGCCGAAGTTCGTCGCCGGCTCGGTCGAGGTCGTCGATTTGGTCAAGACGCCAGACGACCGCCGATTCCGGGCTTGTTCCCTTGCGATAGGCCTTTTGCAATTTGCGAGTGTCATACAGCCGATCGGTTCTGAGGAGGAAGGCCGATGGTTTGGCTGCTGGTTCCTGTTCATGTTGCAAGTGGTTGAGGATCTGAGGCGAACCTGCGTCAAGCCTTTGTGCCGCTTCGATATGTCTGTGCAGCATCGACTGGCCGAGCACGAGCCGATCTGCCCAGGGACCGTGGCTACCGGTCGGGCGAGCATCAATCACAATCTTTGAGAATGGATGTGGCATGGGGCGCCTCCTTGCGCCGTCTGCCTGAGATCTGAGGAACAGGCAAGCAATGAACGACAAAACCTCTCACATCGGTCCCATCAACGGGCGGACTACCAGTGAAACTGACGGAAGAACGCCTCCTGGCGTTGCGTCCATTCTCGAACGGGAATGCCTCTCAGTCGCCTCTGGTTTCGGACCTGGGGAAACGCCAGGCAGGCCTCGCAAAAGGCTTGTAAGAAGTTGGTGCGGCCACGGGTTACGGCGTAAGCAAGCCGTGCGGGCAGCCAGGCGGCATGCTGGATCAGGCGCAAGCCTGTGAGGTTCTTCCAGGCGAACAGCAGGCTATTCCGCGCAGCCAGCAGATCACAGCCGCCTTGTCCGAATGCCGGCTCGAACGAGGCGAATCCTTTGTGGTAGGCAAGTGATTCCGGCACGTAGTATCCCTTCCACCCGCGCATCCAGGCGTTGAAGCCGAGATCGAGGTCCTCGATCCGGCCTGGAAAGTAGAGGGGGTCATAGCCACCGAGTTCGAGGAACCGCTGGCGATTCACGGCAAGGATCGGGCCGGCCGAGGCGGTGAGGTCGGCGGTGGTCACGCTCGCTTCAAAGCCTGGAACCCGACAGAGGCCCTGAATGAGACCGAATCGCATCCGGACGCGAGTGCGCATCCCTTCGTAGGTCTGGCCGTCAAAGGTCCAGCACTGAGGAGCGCTGAAGAGAGCGTCGGGGTGGACTTCAAGCGACTTCAAGAGCGGGCCAACCGCGTTTGGATCGAGCTTGATGTCATTATTGAGCAACAGTACGGCAGGCTCTGTGAGCCTGGCCAGTACGGTATTGAATGAGGCCAGGGCACGATTGGGTTCAAGGTGAACCGTGATCTCGGGCCAATGTTCGGCCAGCCAGGCAACCGAGTGATCCGTGGAACTATTGTCAATCACAGAAACCGTGCAGGGCACAGGCGAGCGAGCGGATGCGGCAACAACGGAGGGAAGACACTCTTCGAGGAGTGCCCGGCCGTTGTAATTCAGAATCAGGATGCTGGTTCGATCGATGCGCACGGGTTCCGTCCCTGGGTGGGCACACCGCTGGAGATCGGGAAAGTACGCGAACCGCTTCTGAGCGTCAAGCCGAGTGGGTATCCGGGAGTGTCGGGGATGGGGTGTTTATTTGAGAAATGGACGGCATGGACGACCTCCATGCGGCCAGGAACTTAGCTTCATTCCGTCCATTCCGGTCTGATTTGCTTCAGACGGACATGGACAGACCCCATCTTCGATTTAAGGTACAACTGAATAAGAGTCTACCTCAGGGGCGGGCCCTGCAAAAATTGCACGTCAGCTCGGAAGGTCGCCATCCTCCGGTTGGAATCTCGCCGCCCCAGGTTTGTCCATTTCACGGAAAACCATTACACCCGGAATCTGCTTTGGGCTGGTGGAAACAGCCCTGGCGAAACTGGTTCCGGTGAACGAAGCCGAAAGGTCCATATGAACTTCATCGAGATCATTACCACGGGCGGTACCATTGAGAAGTTGTACGATGAAGATCATGGCACTCTCGTCAACCGACAGTCCATTGTTTCTCGAATGCTCTCGGAATTACGACTTGAGAATTTGACTTGGAATATCACTGAGCTCATGTCGAAAGATAGTCTGGAAATTGATGATCGTGATCGACAAAAAATTGTCGAGGCCGTCCGTGTCTTACTTGCCCAAAAGAGATCACAGCGACTCGACGGAATTGTCATCCTTCATGGGACCGATACACTGCCTCTTACGGGCGAATTGCTGTTCGAGACATTTCCTGACACAAATGTTCCTATTGTTCTGACCGGGGCAATGCGTCCGTTTGAATTGCGAAAATCTGACGCATTGCAGAATCTGACAGAAGCCATTTTTGCAGCAAGAATTTACAAAAGTGGAGTACATTGTGTGGCGCATGGACTGTCGCTTTCCTTTCCTGGCGTTGCAAAAGATCGTAAAAGAGGAACTTTCGCTAAACAGTAGCCGGACCGCCAGCCACGGTTCGTATTCCTGGAGACTGGACGGCCGTCTGGAACTGGTATCCCTTGACCGATCAGGCCCGCTTTGATAAGAGAACCATGTGGATCACTTATAACTTCGTTGGTTCCAGGAACGATGCAAAGCTCACCAAGATGTACAGATACGGCTTGCTGGCCCTGGCGTGTGTACTGGCGATGAGCGGATCAACAGTTCTTGCCAAGCAGGAGCAGTGGGTGGGTAAGAAAGTGGTCCTGAAGGAGGGGGCAGCTTTTACCTCCGATCAAAATATCAGCAGCAATTCACCTGAATTGTATAGGGAAAGGTTTTACCTGGTACGACGCATCGAGAACGGGCAGGCGTATCTAGATTCCCACGGTTTTTTCCAGGCACCGTGCCGGTTGAGGACCTGATCTTGCTGGATCAGGCCATGGAAGATCTGGACAAAGCCATTCAGGATCAACCTCGATCGGGTTCGACGTATTCCCTGAGGGCTTTAGCGTGGGTAGAACTGGGTGATGTGGAAAAGGCCCTCACTGATGCAAAGAAGGCCATTGAACTTGAGCCCGAGAGTGCTGGGTGTCATTGCGTCTATGCGCTGATTCTTGCAGGCGGTATTCAGGATCACGGCGGAGCGATGGTCGAGTTCGATCAAGCGATCAAGCTCGATCCCAAGAATCCGCAGAGCTACTTTGGCCGCGCGCGTTGCTGGCAGAACCTGAAAGAAACAGACAAGGCCATCGCGGATTTCAATGAATCACTTCGGCTCTATCCTGAATGCGTGGAGACCTTGGTCTGTCGTGGTGATGCCTGGTTGCGGAAGGGGGATCTTGACCGTGCCGAGGCCGATTTGAGCGAGGCAATTCGTCTAGCGCCTTCGGTGGCTCCGGCTTATATTAATCGTGCCTATGTCTGGGGCAAAATGGGCAAGCCCGAGAAGGCAATTCAAGATTATGACAGCGTTGTCGAGCTAGATGGCAAAAACGTTGATGCATTACTCGGGCGAGGTATTGCCCTGGCGAAAACAGAACAGGTCGAAAAGGCGCTTGCAGACTTGGACCAGGCCGTCGAGCTCAACCCAAAGAACGCGACGATTTA
This sequence comes from uncultured Planctomycetales bacterium, assembly GCA_903926465.1. GTDB lineage: Bacteria > Planctomycetota > Planctomycetia > Isosphaerales > Isosphaeraceae > CAIYJE01. The sequence goes on along the minus strand of CAIYJE010000087.1, from coordinate 54,743 downwards.
CTTCAACCGTGGCATGTGCAGGGCTCAAAAAGAAGAGTACGGCAAGGCGCTCGAAGACTACGAGATGGCGATCAGGCTTAGCCCAGGGAAAGCCCAATACTTACAGTTACGTGCCTGGCTGTGGGCGACCTGTCCGGACGACAAATATCGAGATGCTGATAAAGCCCTGGATTATGCGATTCATGCCTGTGAAAAGTACGATTGGAAATCCTCCTTCGATCTCATGGTTCTCGCCGCCGTGTATACCGATAAAGGGCTGTTTGAGAAAGCCGTCGAATTCCAGGAGCTTGCCCTGACCTGGGCAAATGACCCCAGGGCCAAGGCCACGGGACAGGAAATGCTTGCGTGTTTCAAGGCGGGCAAGCCTTATCGAACGGCATTTCCAAGGTGAGGTCCGTCTGGCTCTCCGAGTCCATACCGTCCATATTGTCCATACCGAGGCTTGAAAGCCGAGAACAAAAAAAACTAGATGACTGGCGGAGAAGAAAATCCCTCCGCCGGTCATCCAGGTTTTGAATCAAAGGCTCAGGTGAACCCAGGCTCAATCAACCTGCGTAGTCAGAGCCTTTGAGGGTTTCGAGCAGTTTCTTGGTGGCCCGGATCCCTTCCGGTTCGGGCGAACTGCCTTCGAACTCAATCCCTACGTACCCGTGGTAACCGCTGTCGGTCACGATCTTGAGGATTCGTGCGTAGTCCAAGGTGGTTTCCTTGCCATCGGGACCGAAGGCAAAGCTCTTGGCAGAGACCCCCTTGGCGTAGGGCATCATGCGGGCAATGGCGTCATAGACGTCAATGGCGTACTTGTCGCCGTTGCGGGCGAAATTGCCGAAGTCTGGCAAGGTGCCGAAGTTGGGCTTGTTCACGGCCTTCATCAGCGGGATCAGCGCGTTGGGGTCGCTGGATGGGCCGCCGTGGTTTTCGCAGATGATGTTGATCTTGTTGGCCGCGCCGTAGTCTGCCAGGGCCGAGCAGCCATCGGTAACGTCGGCGTTGCTGGTGGGGGAGTAATTATTGCCGGTATTCACGCGAATGGCCTGGCAACCCAGGGCAACGGCGGCATCAACCCACTTCTTGTGGTTTTCAACGGCCTTGGTTCGCTCAGCCTTATCGGTGGCGCTCAGGTCTCCTTCGCGATCGATCATGATCAGAACGCAGGTCACGCCGTGGTCGTCGGCCCGCTTCTTGAGATCACGCAGGTAGGCGGCGTCGTGAGCATGTTCCTTGAAGAACTGGTTGACGAACTCAACGGCATTGATTCCGAATTCTTCCTTGGCCATCTTGGGGAAGTCGAGATTCATCTGGGCCGGGTTGCCGCTATCGAACAGGCGTTTGTGGAGCGACCATTCGGCCAGTGAGATCTTGAACTCGCCAATTTTCCCGGGGCCCGGCTTGCCGGAGACCTCTTGCTGGGCCAACAGGCTACCGGTGCGGAATGTGCCGGCACCCAGGGCCAGACCACCGGCCAGGCTGGCACGCAGCCAGTCGCGACGAGAAACGGAATTCTTCAGAATCGACATGGAGAGTGCTCCGAGGGTTCAGCTAAGGGAGAATGAAAAGAAAAGAGAAGAGAAGAAAAAGAGGCTGGGGCACGGAAAGTCTTTGAATGATCAGGTATACGCGAGGTGGCGTTCCTGGAGAAGTCTCTTGAGAGCTGTGGCGGCCTCTGCGAACCGATCGGGACCGGTGAAACCGTAACTTTTCTCAGCCACAATCAGGTGAGGTTCCAGAACAACGTATCCGGAAAACCCGTGCGAAACGGCGTCTGAAATTACGGCTGGAATCTCGCCGTCTCCCTGGCCGGCCGGCACGTGTTTGTGGGTACTGGCCACATAATCTTTGACATGGAAATGGCCGACGTGCGGTTTGAGCCTGTGCCAGGCCGCAATGACGGGCTGTCCAACCTCCACGTAGTTGGCAGGGTCAAAGGCGTGTTTGAGGGCGCTTGACCCCACGCTTTCGATGATGTCGGCCACTCTGTCCGCAGTATCTCCGTAGATCCCTTTTTCATTTTCGAGCATGAGCGTAATTCCACGCTTTTCCGCGAGCTCGCTCAGGGTTCCCAGGCGATCAATCACGGCCTGCCGGTAGACTTCCGGTTTGACATCGGCCGGCATGTAGAAGCTAAAGATCCGAATCCTTGGCGTTTCATAGAATTCGGCCAGATCCAGGGCGATCGCATAGCGGTCGAGGTGGGGCTCGAACGCCTGAGTGATCGGAATCTTGCCAATGGGTGAGCCGATGGCGCTCAGGTGGAATCCGCGTTCACGGAGGAGTTGCCGGAACTCTTCGTGAAGGTTGGGTTCCAGATCCAGAACATTGGTGCCGTAAATCGAGCGGAACTCGATGTTAGAGATCCCCAGAGCGGCGAGGCACTCAACTTGTTCAGTGGGGTCTGTAGAAATTTCGTCGGCAAAGGCGCTAAGGCGAAGCATGGAGCGGCTCGGTGCGGGGTCGGATAGGGCCAGGTGGGTGTGCCCACGCAGCTTCTTGTAGATATCCTACCACTCCTATTTGAATCTGCCAGCGACCCATGGCCGAGTACGCCCGGGACCGCTACGATCAGGCATAACTTGCCAGTTGATACTGGGTCCTGGCTGGTGACTTTTCTTTGAACCGCACATCGCTTTTGATCTCCCCATGAACTTCTTCCAAACGCTGGTGGTTCCGTTCCTCGTTTTCTGGCTCATCTTCTTCGTAGCGATTTCGGTGCTTGTCGAATTCGCTCAGAACTACCTTTATGACGAGACCACACCTAACGCCGGCTTCAAGGTTTTGCTGGCAAGTGCGCTGCTCGCGGTTGTTCAGACCTGGGCCCGAACCTCGTTTGAGACGATGTTCACCAGCGATTTTCCATGGACGGTCTTGCAGGCGATCATCTGGTTTGTGCTTTTCACGTTGATCCTGCGGTTTCATCCGGTTCATGCCCTGGCGGTTTCGCTTGGGGCGATGATTTTTCTGACCGGAATGTCTGGGCTGGCTTACAACAGCCTGAGCCGTCGGGCGGCCGGGGGATCGGCCGTTCAGAAGCGAGAAGTAAGCAAGCCGTTACGCAAGTCGATCGGGTCGAATTTGCCGGTGGCACAGGCTACCAAGGAGGAAGGCTCGTCCAGTGAGGAGAAGGCCGAAACTCCCACCAGTGCGAAGCCCTGATAGCCCTGGGTTATTCCTGGCTTGGATTCCGTGTTCTCAGCCGATCGGCGATGAGTTGCAGGAGTTTATCCGAGGTTCGCTCCCAGGTTGATTTTCGCGCATGATCCCAGCGGGCTTGTGTTCGCCCATCACGAGATCCGGCTTTGACAATCTGGTCTACGGCTTCAATGAACTCAACGGGGTTTGAGGCCAGGCTGAAGTAATCGGAATACAGGTCGCACTCAGGCAGCTTTGTTGAGACCACAGGCCGGGTACTGGCCATATAGTCCATGATCTTGGTTGGGCATGCTGCATGGTTGAATGGATGATCGACCTTGTATGGGATCAGGCAGACATCGAACGCAGCCATGTAGCGACCAATCTCTTGCTGGGACTTCCAGCCCAGCAGGTGGACGTTTGGCAAGCTTTGCACGCGTTCAAAGTCTTGGTACCAGGGCGCAGGGGAATGGGCCGGTGGGCGGCCGATGAAGACCAGGGAATTTTCAGGCCGTGCTTGTGCGAGTTTTTCCAGCAGATTCCAGTCGAGCCGGTCTTCCAGCGAGCCAACAAAACCCAGGTAGGGGCGTGGCAGGCCGGCCAGATCTGCGGGAGGGGTGGCCGGAAGATCGACCGGTTTAAGGGCAATGGACTCTGCAGGTGCGCCATGTGGAAGATGGATGATCCGGTCGGCGGCTTGCGGAACGTCGCGGATGAGTTGGTCGGCGCGGTTGCGGGCGCAGAAGACAGAAAGACCAGCCGCTTCCACGGCTTGGCGTTCCAGGCTCTGAAGGGTCAAGGCGTGGGCCGGCCAGTACAGGGAATAATCGTCCATGTTGTAATAAACAAGCGACGTTGGCCGAACCATATGGCTGAGGTAAAGGTAATGCGGGTAGGAAATTGCGAGCACAAGCGGTCGTTGGCTGGGCAACGATTTCCGCCAGGAATTAATGGCCCAGGCGATCGGCTTCATGCCGATTCTAGGATACGTTTTCATCCATCCAGGTGGGAGGACGATGGACTGTTGCCAGAGTTCTGGCCCGGTTTGAGAGCGTGGGAATACCCAGTCTCGCCAGGGGCGGCGCTGCTCGCGCGCAGTGCGCCAGTCACTAACCCTGAGCAGTAGCACGTTCGCGCCACGCTTGGCCATGGGAGAGAACAATCGTTCGGTCCAAGACCAGGAGGCGTCGGCCACCACCAGATCGAACGGGGCAGATAGGCCAGATTCGCTGGTATTCAGAGGGTTAAGTCTGTGAGCGGTCACAGGTGTGATGGCTCCGTCCACGCAAGATTGAGAGCCAATCGTTGGACCGTGTGGCGGCATCCTGGGTGGCTGTTCCGTGACATTTGGCCGCAGGTTCTGGAGCTTGTCGATTCCTTGTGGAGCCGACAAATTTAGTCACTATCTCGCGTGTGTCAAGCGAATATCGGATCGACCGAAGGCTCTCTCATGGACCGGTCAGGCGCTGAAGAATCTCAGGAACCGAGTCTGCGAGAACCTTTGCCGCCAAGTTCGCATTGTCACGCAGGATGAGCATATCTTTCATGCTTGATGGGCGTTTCCAGATAGCCCCGATGGCGGCACCCACCCGGTAACCACCGGTTGGGCCCACCAGAGTCAGCACCTCGGGAGGCAGATCGGTAGACGCCTCATCGCTGATCACACGTACCGACAGGAACCGCACTCCCCGATCGCAAGCCAGTGAGGCAACCGCATGAGTCTCCATGTCGACTGCATCGGCACCAGTCGAACGGAAAAGTTCGGCCTTATCGTGCGCAGTTCGCACAATATGGTCGACCGTAACCAGACTATGCGAGGGTTGAACACCAGCGTCGTGACTGGTTCCCTGGATATCAATTTTCAAGACATCGCCCTGCGGGGTCATGATCCGATCTGGGATCAGCAGGGTGTTACGCTTGAGATTTGGATCAAGAGCCCCAGCAAAACCAACCGAAACCAGCCAGCGTGGGCGGTGACCAACGATCAAAACCTCAGCACCGCGCGCGGCTGCCTGGCGGCCAGGCCCGGTGATGATCAGCGAGACAAGTTGCTCGCCACAGAAGCCTTCATGCACGGTGTGGCGGGCACCAGCATATTTGCGAACTTCCCGAAGCCGACCCAAGAGCGGGCCGACCTCGATTGGAAGCGCAGCAACAATGCCGATATCCGAAGGTACCGGCGGTGGTGCAACATGAATGGGACGTTCGCCGGGCTGGTCGCTCACTGGAAGCCCCCTGCCCGTCCGGATCTTAGACGAACTGCCACTTGATCATCTTCAGGGTATCACCCAGGCGCTTGTTTACGCCCACGGCGGCAGCCGTTTCGTAACCCACGTGAGACATGCAATTCTCGCAGCGTGGGTCTTTGCCGTAGCCGTACTTTTCCCAGGGGGTCTTGTTGATCAAGTCATCAAGGGTGGGGTGGTGCACATCGGTGATCAGGTAACAGGGTCCCTTCCATCCTTTGATATTCCGCGTGGGGCTCGCCCAGGCGGTGCAATCCATCTCTCGTTTCCCTTGCAGGAATTCCAGGTAGATCGGTGAAGTGCCGAACTTGTACTTCTTGAACATGGCCTCAGCCGCACGAAACTTCTCGCGAATCATCTCGCGAGACAGGAAGATGTCTTTCACCTGAACGGCCGAGTACTCGTACCCAGGCGCCACCATGAACCCATCCACTCCCAGTCCCGTGAGGAAGCCGAACAGTTCATCAAGCTCGGTCATGTTCGTTTCGGTGAAAACCGTGGTATTGGTGCAAACCATGAAGCCATGCTCTTTGGCGCACTTGATACCATCTACCGCGCTATCGAAAACGCCCTTCCGCTCAACGGCCAGGTCGTGGCTTTCACGCATGCCATCAAGATGCACGTTGAAGAAGAACATGTTCGAAGGCTTGAAGTCGGCAATCTTTTTGCGGATGAACATGCCGTTGGTGCAAAGATAAACGGCTTTCTTGCGCTCCTGAATCTTGGCCACCAGTTCACCAATGCCAGGGTAAATCATGGGCTCGCCGCCACAGATTGAAACCACGGGGGCATTGGCCTCATCCACCGCATCCAGGCATTCCTGAATCGAAAGCCTTTCTTTGATGGATGTCGAGTACTCGCGAATTCGTCCACAGCCGGTGCAGGTCAGGTTGCAGGCGTGAAGCGGTTCAAGCATGAGAACCATCGGAAACCGCTTCGTACGGGCCACCTTCTTTTTGGCGACGTACTGCGCAATCCGTAGGGTCATCGGTAAAGGAAATCGAAGCCCCATCGGGGTCCTCCTCGAGGGCGAGCCTAAAACAAGAAGTGAAATCGTAGAAAGTCAGTCCAAAAGGTCAGCTCAAACCTCTCCGGGAAGCGGCTGAGCCGGCACCCGAGAAGCCACTGGCCCCGTATTAACATGGTGGTGACCATTTCCGAAATGGGTCCCACCTAGAGTTCGTTCCACAACAGGATTTTCAGTTCCCGCAGCAGTTCTGTAACGACCCAAAGCCATCAATGGGAAGTAAATGCGATAGAAGTGATAACGTAAGTAGAAGACCTTGGGGAACCCAGTTCCAGTGAATTCAGACTCGTCCCAGCTTCCATCTTCGTTCTGAGTTTGGAGCAGGTACTCGATGCCTTTTTGGGTAGATGACGACTGTTCTCGGCCGGCCGCGATCAATCCCAGAATAGCCCATGCCGTCTGAGAGGCCGTGGGATCACCTACGGCTTTTAGTGAGGGGTCTTCATAACTATCGCAAGATTCGCCCCAGCCCCCTGAGCTTTGCTGGACCGATTCTAGCCAATCTGCCGCTTTCCGGACGCGAGGATGGCCCAGGGGGAAGTTGATCGCCCGGAGACCCAAAAGCACCTGCCAGGTTCCATAGATGTAATTGACTCCCCAGCGACCATACCAGCAGCCCTCCGGCTCTTGGGTCGACCAGAGATAGTCTAACGCACGGGCTATTGCTGGATTATCAGCCCGGTAGCCGAGTAAACCGAGCAGTTCCAGAATCCGCGCTGTGATGTCGGCACAGCTCGGGTCCAGCATGGCATTGTGGTCCGCAAACGGAACCTTTGTGAGAATCTGGTTGTCGATATCGACGTCGAAGGCCGCCCAACCTCCATCACGATTTTGCATGGCCAGAAGCCACTTCACAGCCCGATCAACGGCCGCTTCCGCTTCCTGATCATCATCCAGACCCGAACGCTGGAGCGCAATCAAGACCATCGCGGTATCGTCGATGTCTGGGTAATGGCCGTTCTGATACTGAAAGTGCCAGCCGGTAGGTTCCAGGCCTGGTCGGCGAGCAACCCAGTCTCCAGGCTGACGGACTTCATGGTCCAGAAGCCAGCGAGAGGCCTGTCGAATGGCTGTGTGGTCACCACTCAGGCCTGCGTCTGCCAGCGCGATGATTGAGATTGCCGTATCCCACACCGGTGAGACACACGGCTGAATTCTCAGGCCGCGCTCATCCTCCAGAAACAGGTCATCCAGTTGTTTCAAGGCCCAGCGAAAGAGGTGATGGTCCCGGCTGTATCCTAGGCAGTCCAGTGCAACCACCGTGTAGATCATGGGGGGAAAAATGGCCCCCAGTCCGTCCGAATTCTCAAAGTGTTCAAGAATCCAGCGATGCGAGGCATCAATGCCCGCCTTCCGCCAGGAGTGAGGCGCAAACCGATCCAGGCCTTTCAGCACCCGATCTACGCCCAGAAAGAAGTTCTCCCAGCAAAGCCCGCTGTGCGGGTGGGCTGACGCCTGGGGAAGATCTTCCCGGTATAACTCGCGAATGCCCCGCTCTGGAGGCAGTTCACGCTTTGGTTTGTACGCCGAAATGATTGAGAGTGGCACCACAATCGTTCTGGTCCACGCCGACATCGCGCTCAGGCTGAATCCGAGCTTCTTGGAAAGCAGCGTAAGTTCAGGTGGCACACACGGGCAGTGCTCGTACGGAATCTGTCCGAGTAACGCCAGATAAAAGCGTGTGAAACTGTTGCAGTTTTGGGCCCCACCGGCTTCAAGGATAGCGGCCTTGGCCTTGAGCATCGCCGGATGCGAGGTAGGAAAACTGGTCAGTTTCAGGGCAAAATACGCTTTGACCGAAGCGCTCAGCTCAAATGGACCGCCTGGGTGGATCGACCAGCCGCCGTCAGGCCGCTGTTGCTGAAGCAAGTAGCGACATAGTTGCAGGCACCGGTCTTCTCGCTCACGACCAAGATAGGCCATGAGCAAAACATATTCTGATTCAAGAATGGTGTCGCCTTCAAGCTCTCCAACCCAGTGCCCATCGGACTTCTGCTGGGCGAGTAGCCAGGCGTACGAACGCTCGATCCCGGAATCAAGACCGGAAGTCGCATCACTATGCTCAAGTGTCTGGAACCGGTTTACCGTGGTGTAACCGGATGTTCGCGACACGAACTGCCGCTTGGCCATCATGTGCTCGGAATCCTCCTCCTTGAGGCGTGAACTCGACTGATCTGAGCACGTATCGGGGAGCGACGCGAGTTCGGCGTCTCGGTTCCGAATTAGGTCGTATCCTATGTTCATCTTGAACGTTTCAGCAAGACCAATTCAGTGCCGGGTGAAGCGAAACACGCTCTTGGAAGGCTGTAGCAAGCGGGCGAGTGGCTCAGCCGCAATTGCACAGCGCATGCCACAGTCTAAAGAGACATTGACCTTGGCTCAAGAACTCACTCTTTGATTTCCTAGAAATCATGGGTTCCACGCATTGGTGTAGGCAAAACGGGCGAACTTTGCGGGGCTGAAGAGCTCAGCGGACCTCCACCGGCTCGATTTTGAGAGAGTCTAGCACTTCCAGCACGGGCAGAAATGATTCGAATGGAGCCACGCCATCAAGGCTGGTGTCATTGAGTTTGAGGTGTGTGGCATCGACTTCGAACTGGTTGAAGGTTGCGTCGATGGCAACCCATCGCTGGTTCACAAAGACTTCGTTCCACATATGTGGGCCAAAGCCGCCCAGGCTGCCTGCGTAAACCAGTCCCACAACGCAACGCGCGGGGATACCGGCGGCCCGGCACATGGCGGCTGTCAGAACGCCGTGTTCGGTGCAGTCTCCGCTGAGCTGGCGAGCCACCTCGTCGGCGGGAGCGAATGCCGTCGAAAAATTCTTGCGCTTCATGTTGTGAAACACCCAGTCCTGGATAGCCACGGCCTTCTTCCAGGGATCGGTGATCTGGCCAACGGCCGCCCTGGTGTGCTTGATCACCTGAGGGTCCGCGCTGTTGATCAGCGGATTGGGCTCAAAATACTCTTTACCAGGCAGCACGGTGCTGGGTGCCCCTGCTTCTGGAGATTCGGTCTTCACCAGCAGGAGTGGTTCCCCGTTCGGGTTCGCGGTGAAGGTCTGACGCTGGTCGGCGGGGAACAGTCGCTGGGCTTCAACGCCTGTGAGTCGATAGGCCACTTGTCGGAACTTTTCCGAACCGGTCATTGGTTGCGGGGTCCGAATGATCGAGGCTTCGAGTAGCTTGAATTTGCCGGCGTTGCGTGCCATGGCACCCGCCTTGGTGGTGCGGTAGGTCCACATTCCGCCAAGCAACTTGGAGAAGCTCTTCATGATCTGCCCGGTGCCGTCTACCCAAAGCGTGGACTCAAGAGAGGGGATCTCCTTGCCGTCTTGGTCGGCCACGGTTGACTGGACACGGAGCAGATTGTGCTTTTCCGCCTGAGGCCCAAGTGGCACATTTTCGAATTCAAGGGCCTTCAGGGTGGTGAGGCAGACCTTGTTCAGGTCGGGGATATAGGTTCTCACGCTGCGTGATTCGCCAGGTTTCAGTGGTTCGCGGGCCAGGCTCATTTCACTGCCGTAGGGGCCACGGACATCCTCACCCCAGGGAATTTCAATCTGACGCTTCTGACCACCCACTTCAAGAATTAGCTTCATGGCGGCGTTGCTAACGTCGCCGTAGGTCCTGATATCTTCGCCAGATGCCTGGGTTCGGGTGTCCAGGCGGAGCACCTGACCTTCTGGTGTTTCAATGGTGCCGTAGAGGAGCTTGATCTGGGCGGTGTCTTTGCCGCGCTGGAAGCTGATGTCATAGTCTACCCGGACGTTCATCAACTCCCGGCCTCGGGAATCTTTGACCGGCTTGATCCAAAGGTGCATGCTGCCGACCTTCGTATCTCCCACGTAGATTGCGTCCCAGGCTTCTCTTACGGGTTGATCTGACTGGGCGACAGCTAGATCGGGCGAGACGCAGACCAGGGCCGCGATTGGTACCAGCAACAGGAGTTGACGCATCAGCGGGATCTGGGCCATCGGATGAGTCTGCCTGGAGATTGAGGAAACGGGAAGGTCGACCTGCTTCCCATCGGCAAGCAAGTCCGGCTAGGCGGCGATATTTGCGATGACTATGCCGAAAACCCCCGGCCTGCTCAAGCTCATTCGCCTGGCGGGCCGGGGGAGTTTTTTTTCGAAGCTTGGATTGGTAGTGGCCACGCGTACCGTGATTAGCTCACGGTGATCATCGGTTCGCAGTTCCCAGAGTGCACCAGTTCCAAGGCACCCTGAAGTGCGAGTTGACGCATATGATGCGAGGGAACCGAGCCCCGGACGATCACTTTTCCCTGATACACTTCAACGGCAAGATCCCGGATCCGCCCGTAGGTCCGCTCCCGAATTCGGTGCGCAACCGTGTCAACCAGAGCACATGTTTCCGTGTTGTGCATCATCATGGTATTGGCCCTCCTGGATCGCCCAGGCTCAACAACGATGGTTTCATCCAGAAACTCAAATCGCTGCGTAGCGCCGACCTTATCGTGACATTCATCCCAGGCAACATGCAAGCGAAAAGCGCTGTGAGTCAGCTACAAGGGAATCATAGATGGCAAGAACCGCTCAAGTCAAACCGAAAGTGAACAAAACGGAACGAATCCGATTGCCGTTTGCTGGGCGATCGTCTGATGTGTTACCGGATTGTGAGTTCATGACCAAGGTGCGAGATTCCTGGCCAGGTTCTTCAACTGCTGTAAATCCCAGGACGTGACGGCCTCTTTCCAGGTGTCCCAAAACGGACCCCGACCCAGGCCGGTCAGTTCGCTCAGGCGGCCCAGGTTATAGCCAAGCTGAAGAATGGACCGCCGGTCATCCTGGCCCTGCTCGACGATCTCTCGGATCTTGGAGACGCAGTGTCGAATGTTTGTGGTCTCGGGGATCTGTGGCGGGTTTGGCATGGTGGATCGGTTGCTTGGGGCGGAATTCAGGAAACGCTCCATGGCGTTCATTTCAATCGCGGCGAGGCAAGGAAAGTTCAACGATCAGCCGTTCGATGATGACCCGCGCTGGCAGTGGCGAATTTCCTTTAAGGTCAAGGTCGGCCGCCAGGAGTTGTTGCGGGAGGCCAGCCACCCGGCTGGGCCCGAGGTGCGTGTGTTGCTTCATCGTCATTTCCACGGCGAACGGAGGAATTCCAGCCTCTCGGCAGGCGGCTGTGGGTTCCCAACGCTGAAGCCTGAGTGCGCCGGCATGGTGAACTTTGCGAAGCGAGGCGGTCATGGCCGCCAGCAAACCGACCGGGTGTTCACCTGAGGCCAGCAACCGGTCCATTTCCGTGAGTGCCTCACGGGTTTTCCCGGTTGTGGCAGCATTCAAAATTTGCCAGACGTTCTCAACCCGGCCGGTACCGACCATGGTGGCCACGTGCGATCTTTGGATATGGGCGCTGGGGCCGACATAAACCGCCAGTTTCTCGATCTCGGAGGCGAGGAGCCCGATCTCCGGGCCTACGAGTTCGAGCAGCAGAAGCGCAGCGTCTTTGTCGAGCTTGGCATTGCCTCTGGACTTGGACCAACTGACCAGCCAGGTCGCAAGTTCAGGCTCTTTTGGTGATTTGGTGTCAATGGTCAGGCCGGACGCCTCAATGGCCTTGGCGAGTTTTGTATTGCTTGGCCAGATCTTGCTCAGCAAAACCAGTAACCCACTGGCGGCCGGTTTCTCTACGTAGGCTTCCAGCTCTTTCCGGTGGGCCGTGACAAACGGATCTGCCCCGTCAATCAGAACGATCCGTTTCTTCTCAAAGAGAGGCACGGTTCGTAACTCATCGAGTACCTCGGCCAGCGACGCCGAATCTCCCTGAAATCGACTGGCAACAGAAAGGTCGGCCGCAGTTCCCAGGGTTTTGATCACCAGTTCTCGCAACACCTCAGCGCGCAGGAACGGTTCCTCGCCCACAATTACGCAAACCCCAATGGTGCCGACCGAGTCTGACTTTTTCAGAAATTCCAAAGCGTGCAAGACAAGCCCCCTTCCCCTCAAGCGTCCTCAGGTATGGTACTCGACGCAGCCTGGAAGCGGCAGCGCCGCCAGAACCGACACCGCCAAAATCTTTCATTGACCCAGGCCGGCCGATGCTTATACTAATTAAAACGCCTGTTTGAAACGGTAGTATCAAACACATGCATGATAGCAATCGGGTGATCGAGCCAAACGCTGGACCGGCGGAATCGACCAGGGCGCGTCTTCTGGAGGCGGCCGGTGAAGAGTTTTCGTCACTTGGGTACGAAGGGGCCACGATTCGTTCGATCGCGCTTCGAGCGGGAGCGAATCTTGCTGCCGTGAACTACCACTTCGGCGACAAGGAGTCTCTCTACGAACAAGTTGTGATCCATGCCCACCGAATGTTGGTTCCGCACGAGCCGCACGAAGAGGCGGTGGGCATGCCGCCCCGTGAGGGGTTGAGGGTCTGGATACGTTCCATGCTGGGCCAGGTTCTTGGAATGCAAGCCCAGCGCGGCTGGCAACATGAATTGATCTTGCGGGAGATGATGCGGCCCACCAGGGCTTCGGCGGCGCTGGTGCGGGAGGTGATCGGCCCGCGGTTTGGTTGCCTGAGGCTGATGATCCTGGCAATCCGCCCAGATCTGGATGATCGGTCTCTCAATGCGTTTTGTTTCAGCGTGGTTGGCCAGTGTCTGTTTTACAGGACGGCCGGAGCGCTGGCCTCGCATCTAGTGGGTGAAGCGGCGTTTCATGCGCTTGACCTGGATTTTCTGGCTGCTCATATCTGTGACCTGATACTTGCGGGGTTGGGAAACCGATTGGCTTTGCCTGTATTGAGTCTTTCTCAAATGGATCAGCCAACTGGCCTGGGTGGGGCTTAACCATGAACTGGATCGCACTCCGAATGTTGACGGGCGATAAAGCCAAGTTCCTGGGAATTGTGCTCGGGTTGACCTTTGCGGCCATGTTGATTGCGCAGCAGGGATCAATTTTCTGTGGGCTCATGTTGCGAACCTGCGCCCAGATTGAAGATATCACCGGCGCGGATCTGTGGGTGATGGATCCCAACGTGAGCTTTGTGGATGACGTCAAGCCGATGATCGAGGCGAATCTGTACAGGGTGCGTGGAGTGGAAGGGGTTGAGTGGGCCGTGCCGCTTTACAAGGGTCAGGGGCGGGCCAAGCTTACGACCTGGCACTGGGCTGAGCCTCGACCAAAGTCACCAACTTCACCACGGACCAAGGTTCAGCAGGAGATCATCGAACAGGTTGTCATGCTGGGGTTGGATGATGAAACGCTGGTAGGCCTGCCTAGAAAACTCTGGGTTGGAGACTTTCGGGATCTGTGGCGGCCTGATGCGATCATCGTGGACCGGGTTGGGCTAAGAAAACTCTTTCCCGGTCAGGGGGGTGAATCGTCAACAGATCCCGAATTCCTGAAATCGTTCCTTGGGCGTGAACTGGAGATGAATGACCGCCGAGCCGTAATTGTGGGGATTTGCGAAGCGAGCCGGACTTTCCAGACATTTCCGGTGGTCTACACCACGTACTCACGGGCCAAGTTATTCATTCCTCAGGAACGGAAACCGATGACGTTTGTTCTAGCAAAGACCAAGCCCAACGAAAGTCCGGAGGAGGTGGCCCAAAAGATTGAGCAAGCCACCGGATTGAAGGCGAAAACCAGCAAACAGTTTGTCTGGATGACCATCAATTACTACTTGAAATTTACCGGGATACCGATCAACTTCGGAATCACGGTGGTGCTTGGTTTCTTGGTGGGAACGGCGATTGCCGGGCAAACCTTTTACAACTTTACCCTTGAGAACCTCAAGCAGTTTGGCGCTCTGAAGGCCATGGGGCTAAGCAACATGCGGATTGTCGGCATGATCTTGCTCCAGGCGGCCGTCACGGGGTTGCTGGGCTTTGGCCTGGGGGTTGGCGCGGCCGCCTGGTTTGGCCGGGCGACCCAGGGGGGTGAACTGGCCTTCTACACCCCCTGGCAACTTTTGCCAATCACGGGTGCCGCCATCGTTTTGATCTGTATTCTGGCGAGTATTCTCTGCGTTCGGCGCGTGGTGGTACTTGAACCAGCCATCGTATTTCGTGGCTAAAAGGGCAACCGCATGCTGGATTCTTCAACGGCCGAACGAGAGATGGTTGCCGGCGTGCTGGCCGAGCCTGGGTTGGAGGGCGAGGTCGCAATTCGCCTTCGCGATGTCAACAAGACGTTTGGGACAGGCGAACAAACGGTTCTGGCCTTGCGAGGAGTGGACTGGGACATCTACCGAGGCCAGTTGACCATGCTGGTGGGGCCTTCCGGCTGTGGCAAAACCACCTTGCTTTCCGTGGTGGCTGGAATTCTGGATTGCGACCGAGGGGGTGTGGTTGAAGTGTTCGGCTCCGATGTGGCCCGCATGCGGGGCGGGGCCAAAACCCGCTTTCGGATGGACAATATTGGGTTCGTGTTCCAGCAATACAATTTGCTGCCTGCCCTGACGGCCATGGAGAATGCCTCGGTGCCTCTGATTATTGCTGGAGTGCCCAGGCCACGCGCGCTCGAACGGGCTCGAGAAGTTTTGACCAGTTTGGGGATGGGGAACCGGCTTGGAAGTCTGCCATCTCAGCTTTCGGGCGGTCAGCAACAGCGAGTGGCCATCGCGCGTGCCCTCGTCCATGAACCTCGGCTGATTGTCTGTGATGAGCCCACCGCCGCGCTCGATCACGAATCTGGCCAGGCCGTCATGAGGCTCATGAGAGATGCGGCCGTCAAATCCGATCGGTCGGTCCTGGTGGTGTCTCACGATAGTCGCGTTTTTCACTTCGCTGACCGGATGGCCAGGATGGACGATGGCAGGATTGTCCAGGTTCGTTCCCAGGTCGGATCGGCGCAAGAGCCAGAGGCCGGTGATGTTTGGGAAGCCGCGGCCCGAGCCTGATTTTGTCTCATGGCCTCCACGTGAATCTTTGAAGACGGCGTTACTGGACCTTACTTTCAATAATTCTAGACCTTTGTGAGTCCCTTCATGTTTAACAGATATCTCCTACCGGTCCTGGCTCTGGTGGGAATTCTCTATGCGGTTTACGCGGTCTCGGAGGCCAGGAAAACGGCCCCTCCGGCCGTGCCGCTGATTCCGCCTCCCCAGTCGCCCGAATTTGACCATATCACAGGAATCGGTACCGTGGAGTCTCAACAGCGAAATGCCCCAATTGGGACCCAGGTGCCTGGGGTGATTTCTGACGTTTATGTCTTGAACAAGGAAGGGATGCATGTCAAACCGGGCGACCCTCTCTTCAAGATTGATGACCGTCAGC
This sequence comes from uncultured Planctomycetales bacterium, assembly GCA_903926465.1. Classification (GTDB taxonomy): domain Bacteria; phylum Planctomycetota; class Planctomycetia; order Isosphaerales; family Isosphaeraceae; genus CAIYJE01. The sequence goes on along the minus strand of CAIYJE010000087.1, from coordinate 39,098 downwards.
TCAAAGCCGAGTTGAAGGTGCGTGAGGCGCAATTACTTTCGGCCCAGGTCAGCCTGGCCAGGCTGCAAGCCGCTCCACGCCCCGAGGATGTTCCACCTGCGGAGGCCGCCGTGGAAGAGATGCAAGCTCGGGTCCTGTCCACGGAGGTTCAGGCGAAACGGTCCAGGAGCCTGCTGGAACGGAACGTGGGTACGCCCAGTGACTATGACCATGACCGATATGCGGCCCAAGAGGCTGAGGCCGGGTTAAGAAAGGCTCGCACAGAGCTGGACCGCCTCAAGAAGGGGACCTGGGAGCAAGACCTCGCGGTGGCTCAGGCGGCCGTGTTGCAGGCGCAAGCCGAGGTCAGCCGGGTCAAAACCGAACTCGACAGGCTGACCGTCCGGGCGATGTCTGATGGTGAGATCCTGCAGGTCAACATCTTGCCTGGTCAATTTGCTGCGCTCGCCTGGAAGGAACCGCTGGTGGTTCTGGCCAAGAATGACGTCATGAACATCCGGGTCGAGGTGGATGAGAGCTATGTTCCGTTCCTCCAGGAAGGCACCAAGGCGTTTGCCATCCTGCGATCACGGCCGGGCGTCAAGTTTACACTTGAATTCGTGAGAATTGATCCGTACATCGTTCCCAAAAAGAATCTGATGGGCGATAACGTCGAAAAAGTGGATACCCGGGTGCTTCAGGTGATCTTCAAGGTGGTTGAGCCCAAGCCCTTGCCGCTTTACGTCGGACAGGTGATGGACGTTTTTATTCAGGCCGTCAAGCCAGAGGGGGTCGACCTCATGCCCCGCACCATGGAGCCCGCCGAGCTGAAGGCCGCCTTTGAAGAGAGCCTGACCCCCCCATCAAAGCCTCCGATCAAGTCTCCAGGCTTTGAATCGACCGAGCTTCCTGCCAGGCCAGAACCGGGGGCAGAGCCGGCTCGCTGATTCAAGGCTTGGAATCCTCGGGCCGTGGGCTGGGTACAGGCCGAGAGGCAATCACTTTGAACTCCAGGGTTGCGGTCACCGGGGGTTCTTCGAGCAGTTCATCGGTCACGATCAGATCGACCTCGTACTCTCCTGGTTCCAGCCCCTTCAGGCTGACCGTCGATCCCAGATAGAGCTTGAGAGGTGGATAATCACTGTCGGTCTGGAAATCGATGGCCTTCTTTCGGGTCCAGAGGGGTTTCTTTTTCCCCTTCCGGCGCACGGCGAGATCTTGCACCAGGTGGGCCTGGAACTTGCCGTCTTTTTCCACGTAGGTGTGCCCGGAGGGCTTGCAATAGACGAGCAGTTTCTCGTCTTTGGTTAGCTCGGGCGGGTCGAGAACCACGTAGTCCTCAAAGCCCGAGATCTTGCGACATGCTATGGGGGCGCTGAGGCGCAGAGTCGCTGTTTTGGTGGGAGCGGGGTCCTGGGCAAGAACGGTCCCGGTTTGCGAAAGCACCAGAATCAAGAAGGCCAGCATAGATATAGGCTCCGCGTTGCCCGGTTCAATTTATCCCAGAATTGAGTCTGAAAAGTACGGCGGGAGCCCCATAGGAAGGCCCCTGAGCCGGAACTCATCGGTGGGTAAATCGGTTGAGTTTGCAGCCTGGTGAAACCTGAACGAATACTAGTATTTTGCCAGGTTGTTGGGGGAAAGCGAACAGGTAATTTCGTGATACAAGCAAGGTTGCGATTCGTTCGATTGCCAAGTCGATAAAACAGAACGGACCACGTGAGAACCACGTGGCCCGTCCAGAGCATGAGGCAATTGGGCGATGCAGAAGCAACGCAGGGAAGGTTCAGGCAATGCTGGTTCGACCCTTGCGGGATCGTCGCCATGCTGCGCCGGCGAGGAGCACGGTCGACCATCCGAGCACGGTGGTTGGTTCTGGAATTCTGCCGCCATCCACGCGGGGGAACAACGCACCTTCCTCAGGAAGGGTGTCGTCTGGAGTTCCCGCGTAAAGCACCAGACCAAAGCCATTGGCCGGGTCATAACCAGGGAATTTGCTGAAGTTTTTGATCGAGAATTCGAAGCCGGGATGAGCGGCCGAAGGATCAAAGTACAGCTGTCCCTGATGATCCTGCAGTTGCGCACCATAACTCGACGCAAATCCACCGTTGGTGGGCAGATAGCTTGCAACCTTGAAGCCATCCAGGCCGGTACCAGCTTGCGATTTGTCTTGCGGTACGCCTGCCAGGAAGCTTGGGGTTCCCTGCAGTGCCATGTCAAAACCGAGCGAGATCGACTCGCGTCCACCAAGGTGGGGATATTCGATCATGCCCTTGGCGGCGTTTTCGGCGGTGACGGTGCCTTGCACGCCGTTGTTGTCGGCATCGCCAGCGATGCCAAAAAAGTTAACACCCACGTACATCGTATCCGACGACGTGTCGTAGTTCAGACGAACATCTTTGACCGACCAACCAGGCGAAAGGTTGTGGGCGGCCAGGTAACCGAGCGGATCGGTTGTTGGGTACTTGGGGTTTTCAAGCGTGATAATTCCCGGACTCGTGGATGGAAAATCGGTCTCCACGTTACCGGTGAGGTTCATTCCGCTCCCAGAGATCGCTCCAGCGAAACTCGGGGTTGCCAAAAACAAGCCCAGCAGGCTGAGCAAGCGACATCCTATTGCTTGCCGAATCATGAATCGATTCCTCCATCGTGTAGCAACGGTCGATCAGGATCAAAATCCGTTTGGAGCCAGTCTAACCGACCTTCCAAGCTCCAGCGATCCGAGTATTCGTTGATGGTTGGGTTGAATCGACCCGAAGGTTCGATCCGGTCCCCAGGCCAGTCTTCGAAGTCTATGTTCCGTGCGATTCCGGTCATTCACACCTCGCCAATCCGGCGATCGAGTTCTCTACCTTGTTGGAAGGTTGAGGTGGAAAATCCACTGTTCCTTCCGCCAGAAAGGATGTTGGCGCGATGCCCCTGATCCATTCACTCCTGAAAGTTGTGAAAGAAGCGTGGCACCGCCGTCGAGGAGGACCACGAAGCCGGAAACACGCCGGATTGGCGCTGGAACATCTTGATCATCGGCAACTCCTGAGCGTTACCTTCACGGGAAACGCTACAACCGATATTCCCAGTACGATCGGACCAGGTTTCGCGGTTGTACAGAATACCACGCGAGTCACGATTGACCCCACGCTCGCTCCGTTGATCAAGGTTTCTGGCTTCGACGTCAATGCAATCCGGATGTTTTACTCGGCTAGCGATGACACTCTCAATATTGCGATTGAGCAGCCACTCAACCAGAAAACTAGTCCTCTGTATCCTGTGATTGCCGGCGATGCCGACAATAACCTGAACGGGGGAACAGTTAGTCCTGCTGTGTTGGCGTTGCAACCGCTGTTTCAGGATTTCCCAAGTCTTGGGGGATCCGAGTACATGTTTGTGTCACTCTGCCTCAAGAATTCTGCGGTTCCCGATGTGGTTGCGGGGATCACAAACCAGCCAGATGCGTCGAAGCTATACCAGGTTGCCACAGCGGTCAACTTCAGTTCCGGGGCTCCAGGCTTTGGCACAACTCTTTCTAACAATACGGGTCAGGCCTTCCTGAACGATACCGATCCGGCTCATGGTGCATTTGAGTTCCAGATCACCAACTTTTCCAAGCTTTATCAGCAAATCACCGGTAAGGCTCTGACTGCTGCCACGGAAATTGGCGTGGGTGGTTACGCCGGATCCGCCACCGATTTTTCGGGAGAGCTGTTCATCGCACCCCAGGCGGTGAACTTGGGGGTGAATCCCGTACCGGATTGCCCGCCGCTTTCGCCACCGGTGATCATTGCTCCGCACCAAAACCGGCATGTGAACATTGCCCACGCCAGTTATGTGCGGGTCAACATCTTCGGGACCAGTGGCTTTGATGTGACCAAGATTGCTTCCGACACGGTCAAATTTGGTGGAGCCAGCCCGGTTTCCCACTTCACCCGTCACATCAATGGCGACCATTTCATGGACGCCACCTATATCTTCCGCTCAGACCAGTTGAACCTGCCCCCGGGAATTCAGTACGCCGCGGTTTCTGGGCAATACAATGACCCGGTGAGCGGCAAACAGGTTCCATTCTCATCCTCGAACCAGATCTACGTTAAAGACTACAGTTCCTATAGCCCTAGTCAGATCGCGGCCCAGCAGGCCAGACTGGCCAAGACGGGCGACCCAATACCGCAAACTCCCCAATTTATTCAGCAGCGGGCGAATCGTGCCGGTGTGGTGATTGTCCCAAACACGGCGGTGGCAACTTCCGCGACCACAAACGCCAGCGTGGCTCCCACCGTCAAGCTGGCCTTGAGGGCGCAGAAAGCGTCAAATGCCACGGTGGCACCCAATGTGGTGATCAACCGTGCTCCTGGTTTCCGTCAGACCGGACTCAATTCCCAGGGTGCTCAGTCCAAGGGAACCCAAAGCATTCGGATTGATGCGGCCAGTACCACAACTTCCACTCCGCATGTTCAAACCTCTGCCGCACGGCAGGCGGCCCGGATGCAGATTCATGACCTGGCTATCGCCGCGCTTGGAAGTGCCTGAGCCTGCCCGCTGAGTTCTGGTCAACTCCCATTCAATCATTCAACCACTCAGGAACGACGGCCAGTTCATCACTGGCCGTCGTTTCCTTTTCCTGAAACAATGTTTCTGAGTTCCCAAGCCAACCTTATCCAGAGTGACAGGCATGCAGGACCATTCCCCACATCAGCGTAAGATCATTGATCGCTATTACCGAAACTTTGATCGCATCAAGTTTGAGCGACTCTCCGAACTTGTGGGAGACCTTTACCTCGCCGAGGGTAAGAAAAAGGAAAAGCTCTGGACCACCGTTGAATCGACCCTCACTGCGCTTGAGTTTCCTGCCAGTCGCATTGAACATCTGATGAGTCGCAAAGACCCCACCCTGCTCACCGGCATCCTCAAGGAACTCGAAGGCAAAATCTCTTGAGCCTTCGTTGCTGCAGGTTGGCGTAAGGGATTCATGGAAGGTTGGTTCCAGAGGATCGCGGTCAGAGCCTCGGTTCCAGGTTTGCAGCCTGGTCCGCCAGGCTTTGTCACGCCCAATGGTTTTGTTGCCAGTTCGTTCAGATTCGCAAGCAACGCGTTGGTGTTGGTTCCATTTATTGAATGTTTAGATTTGCTTTAAAATGCAATATCATGTAGCTTGTGCCAGCGAATGGCAATAAAAGGCCAATGTTGGTCTTTTATATGGCCGATACCAAGATTGTTGTTTCGTCCGGTCATCCGCGACCGGGGGCAGTCATCAGAATTTGTTACCGGGACGATTGATCATGTCAATGACCACACTTGCGCGCCGAATTCGTGCCATCCGGTACTCGAAGGGGTGGGGGCCAGATGAGCTTGCCGACCGTGCCAAGATCTCTAGAACCGCTCTCTATCAAATTGAGTGTGGCAAAACGGAGACGCCGCGGGCGGGAACTCTGATCCGGATTGCCCGGGCTCTGGGGCTTTCGGTTGAGGATCTCCTGAGTGCTGATCGCAACCCGCCGACGGAATTGAGCATACTCAGAGACAACTCGCAGAACCCACTGCTTGGTTTGAGGCCCGTGGATGGGGTTTCTGCTCGGGCTCCCAAGGAACCGGGCCACGGTGGTTCCGGTGACGTTGTTTATCAGATGCTTTCGAATCAGACTGGTCCACTTGTGTTTTCCGAGGGGATGAGCAACGCCTCAGTAGGGTCGCGCAATGTCGAACAGAAGTTGCGTGAGTTGCTGGATTCTCCGCTGGCAGAAAGTATCAGCCTGCTGATTGAGGAGACGTACCGGTTGCTGCCTCAAGGAGACACGCGAGTGGAAAACTGGGGTGGTCAGGGCTGACCTTGTCGGCTTTTCCTGCGCACTCTCGATTTCCTGGTGTATTTTTCTCAAGACGCCCCTGATTGCGACCGAAGGCCGCGATCGGCTGGGTGAACCACCTTGAGATGACATCATGAGACGTGCGCTTTCGGACTATTTGCCGATCGCAGGGGTTTTGCTGGCGTTCTTTCTCTCCCAATCGGTGCAAGCCCAGCAATCGGCACAGGTGGTCAGGCGGGGCAATCCTGAGCCCTGCAACACCTGTCCACCCAGGGCCCAGCCCCGATCACTTGGTACGTTCTACGAAACCCCCTATATGACCGTTGGCGGAAACGGTGTGACCGGAGGTTTGGGTTACACGCCGCTGCAGCAGTATGGAGATTCGACGATGAGTCTATACGGGCCGTTTTCGGCACTGCGTGCCAAGACGGTTCCAGTGTTGCTCTATCAGCGTTCTGCCGGTGGTGAGGTGCGGGCTGAACTTGGCACGGCGTCCAGTTACCCATTTCTGCCGCCGGCATCGCCCGTGCAATACCCTGCGAGAACTCAGACTCGGGGCGAATCACGCAGTTTGATTCGTAATTCGCCGGGAGACACGGGGTTCAACTGGGCGGATCAAAATTGAAGTGTCGCCGCGGTTGACCAGCTTACCGGGATCGAAGTGGGGCCATGAGTCTTTGAAAGAATCGGGCGGTGAGTCTGAACGGCCCCCTGGGAGCTGATTCCAGGGGACGTGGGCTTACAGGTTCGGTTGTTGCGGACGCCGTGATTACCGCTTCATCCTGAAACCGCAGCGTTTCGTGTCTCAGGCTTCGGGAATGGGCGGTCATCACTTCTCGAGATTGCGTGATATGAGAAACGATCGCCTGATTCTGTTCGTCTGGCTCGCCGAGGCGGGTGGAAAGTGGTTTCGCAGCCTCACCTCGTGAGAGGTCGTGGAGGTATCCCAGCAATATCCGTTTGTTGTCTGCGCTGCTCTCTAGAAAATAGTGAGACCAAGCCCAGGCTTCTCGGTAATCACGCGGGCCCATTTGACGCACGTCGTCGAGCGTTTCCAATCGTGCGAGGTCGGGTTGCCAGCCGGTTTTGACGTCGCTTCTGAGTTTTCCGAGATGTTCAGGATTCAAACCTTCGAGCTTGTCTTCAACCTCGAAGTACTCGGCCAGACCTTCGTCGAGCCAGAGTGGAAGGTTGATCACACTTGCGTGTAACAACGCGTGGGTTGCTTCGTGCCTGAGATCTTGTTCCAGGGACTTTCCATGGAACGTGTAGACCACCCGCCGGTTTCCTTGCGCAAAGAAGAACGCGCGTCGGGGAGGTAATTCCGAGTAGTAGAAGGTGAGGAAGTGATTGAAGCTGGCCCGGTCATCCAGAATGTAAATCTCAATCGGGTCTTGCTGGTCCGCGATCTTGAGGTCCAGTGTGTTCTGGAGCTGGTCTTCCAGCTTGATCAACTGCTGGACTTCTGGCGAATTCTTGGAGAGTGGGCTATTGGTATAAACCGTGTAAGGGCCAGTCTCTAACTTGTACCTGGTGGGGACCAGACTTTTGGCCTGGCTTGCCGGGTTGGTAGGTAACGTGACGCACCCGGCGCACGTCAGGCTAAGTGCGATCAGCGTCAGGCCCTGTCGAATCTGAATCTGGAAGGCTGAGGGCATGGTGTCAAACCTTGTGCCGGTGTCTTCAGTTGCTGAGTGCGAGTGGGAAGATCAGGTAAGAGGTCGACCGCGTCTCTCGTTCTGAGCCGTCTTGGTGCCGGCGGCTTTTGACACGGCATGCCAGATGGTTTTCCAGTGGGTTTCGGTTTTGTCTTCACGCTGCAAATACCACCGCAAGAACCGCAGGCTATCTCCGTGAGTCCGTCCAGGAGTGGCAAGCAAGCTCAGATGGAGCCTTGCAAGATTCTGAATTCGCCGCCGCTGGCTTAGTGGCGACTCCAGGTCAACCCCCACCAGGTCAATCAGGCAGAGCGCGGGTGTTTGAGAGTCTGGATCGCCCACGATCAGGATGTTCGCGGCCTTCAGGTCTCTGTGTGAAAGGGACCGTTCATGCATCAGACGCAAGAGTCTTGCCAGAGCGTAGGTATACCGTCTGATCCGTTGTTGCCGATTGGCTGGCGTGGCCTGGGCGAGTTCGTCCCGAATCCAGTCCGTCAGCGTGATGGACGGCTCGGCCTTCAGTGTGACCAGATAGGTTTCTCTGGGCAGAAACCGGAGCAAACGCAAAAGTCCGGTACGCTGGTTGGAGTTTTGGCGAAGATAGAGCAGGTTGCGAGGAGTTGGGACCTCTCGAACGGCGAGATGCTGTCCTGCGTTCCATGACCGCCAGCCGCGCGATGGCCGGAACAGGGCAAGCCAAGGGTCGAGCCACTTCTTGCGGTTGAATCGCTTGTAAATCACGGCCGTGGGCTTGCCATCGACGGGCAGGATGGTCTCTGCCACGGTGGTTGTTCGAGAATCCTTGAGAATTGTGGTTGCGGATTGCGAGAAGGGGGCGTCTGGATTCTGAAGAAGCAGGTCGATGGTGGGTGTATCCAGCGACCGCGAGGCGACCGCCCAGGCTCCAGGTGCTTTTCGGGTATGAAAATATTTATTCGTACCGTGGCAACGCCGACTGGACCTTCGCCACATCCGCTCAGCCCACAGGGTGGTTGCGTTTTCAATACTGCGGGCAAAGCTGGCCGGATTGGGGCCGGGCGTGGTGCGTTCGTTGAGATAGGTTTGAAGAAATCGCAGGCGATCACTACGGGTACAGCGTTGCCAGAATCCATGATTCAACTGAGCCAGGCTTACTCGGGCTTCGCTCCAGGAGAGCTGGCGACGAAAGCGCAAGGCGTCCAGGTCGATCATGGCCAGTTCGATCTGGTCTCCGCCAAGTGAGCGGACCAGGATGTTTCCGGCATGAAAATCTTGGTGAACTGCGCCGGCGTTGTGCAGCCTGGCCGTTAATCGGGCAACTTCACGCGTTAACGTCTTTCTCAACCGAGTAGCTTCAATCCCCTGGGCTGGTTCAAGATTTCTCTCGATAAAGAGATCCAGGGGCATTGAGCCGGCAATCTCGGGGCTTACGAGGTAATTCTCGTACAGCAGTTTACGGGGGCGCTGTTCCCCCAGGGCAATCGGGTCGATGGTTAACACGCCATGACCAGCGAGTGAGAACGCGCGTTTGGCTTCATTGCGTCCCTTGCCGCGTCTGAGCCATTGCCGCCACATTTCGCGGAATGATGGCACCAGATAATGCTTGATATAGACCGGTCCCTCGGTTAGATCGGCCCGGTAAACCGTTCGGTGGGGGCCGCTTTTCACGATCGAGAGTTTGCCCTCGGCTCGCCACTGTTCCAGGCGCAAGCCTTGCGTCCCAATCAGGGTTTGTTGCCAGCCAGGCTTGACCCACCAGCCCACGTCACCGGTCTTCTGCCAGGTCCACTCAGGCTCATGAAACGTGGCGTCCATGTCCAGGCGTGAGGGTTCCGGGCCGCCCACCACACCTGATGTTTCAGCCAGTCGTTCGGTATCGGAACGAGATGGACGCCGGCCGCGAGTGAGGCCTGTCTTCTCTGGAGTTGCGGGCGGAGTTGCCATCCTTGACGGACCTCAACGCTTCTTGGAACGCTGCTGCCGGCCAGCCGAGTTCGGTTGTGGTTGACGGTCAGCATTGGGTGGATCAAGGCGCGTGTTTTGGCTGGATGTCGCCTGCGCCTCGGTTCCGGTGGCCGAAACGGCCGGCGTGACGATTTCACAGGGCTTGCCCGTGAGCGCCGTCAGAAAACGCCCTGCCCAGGCGGCCACAGAGTAATGCTCAACCGCTCGAGCACGGCTTGCCCTGCCAATGGCAATGCGATCGGCTGGGTAAAGCGAAAGCCATTGAAGGGCCTCAATCCATTCCTCTGGATCACGGGCCAGAATGCCGGTTTCGCCATCCGCGATGATTTCAGGGTGAACGCCGTAGGGATTGGCGATCACCGGTAAACCGGCCGCCATGTACTGGATGATTTTCAAGCCACATTTCCCCTGACTCCAAAGGTCTTCGGGAATCCAGCTCACGCCGGCATGGCAACGACCGAGTTCTGAGACCTCGCTGGCCTCGCTCCAGGTGATGCGATCAATGGCGAGCGGCGGAAACTCGGCAAACCGATCGCAGATCATCCGCAGTCGAAGCGAAGAGAAGCGACGTCCCAGGGCTTCCCACAGGTCTGCGCGTGATTCAAGTCCCTTGAGTGTGCTGGACGACCCGATCCAGGCCAGGTCGAGACCATCTCGCCGGCGGTTCGTGGGTGGGTGGGCCGGGTACCGATCTGTGGCCACACAGGTGGGAATCACATGAATTCGGTCGGGCGATGCACCATGATCGACGGCGCACTGGGCCAGAAACGCGTTGCCAGCAATGACGCTGTCGGCAACAGACATCATGGCTCGAAATCTTCGACTTCGACGCGGGCAGTTGGGCCCCCGTTTGTCGTTGGAATCTCGGTGAAGGACCGCGTCATCGAAGTCAAAAACGAGACGCCTGGCACGTCCTCTAAGTATCCGTAATTGCCAGCCTGCTAGCAGCCGGCGCTGGACGATGGTCGCTTCATATTTTTGGGCGGAACGGAGTTGCAGAAGCCTCGGAAAGAAATCCGCAGCCAGTGGTTCCACCTGAACGGAACCACCGAGAGCCTGGAATGCTGGCTCAAATGCGCGAATTCGGTACCGGTAGCAAACGTGGTCGGGCGCCTCGATAAGTGCCAGAACGTTCATCCGTCCTCCTGACGGTTCCTCTGGTGTAGGCTCATCCTGAGCCGCGACAGTAATACAGGCGTCTGAAATTGCCAAGCCGAAACGCCTGTCTAACTGTTATCGGCCCGCACTGGTCAGGGCTGGATCTGGAATGGATCCGCCTTGCCGAGAATTCCGGGGTTCGCTAAAACACCCTCGACAAACCGGTCACATCGGTTTCGTTCTGGGTGCATGGCAGGGAGGCCGGCCCCAATCCGTGGTATCCGCGGCGGCATTTCATGAACAATTTCATCCGCCTCGTGAAGTTTGCGTGGCCCTACCGATGGAAGTTTGGGCTCTCGATAGGCTCTGCGTTGATGGTTGCGCTCCTTTGGTTTGGAAACATCGGGGCCGTCTATCCGCTACTCCAGATCCTGTTCTATGACCAGGACTGCCAGCGCTGGATTGAGAAGCAACTGGTGGAGAGCGAGACACAGCACGCTTCACTTACGGCCCGGATCGAAGAGACGACCGCCGTTGAAGAGTTGATGGGTCAAGGTCGAGACGCCGTACTGCCGCTGAAAAATCGGTACGTGGAAACGGTCAAAGCTTCAGATGCGGCCCGAAGTGAACTTCGCCTGGCCGAGCAGGAACTCATTGCCCAAACCCCAGCCTCTGATGGCTCCCTGGCCCGTTCTCCCACCACAACCGCCAGAGAACTTCGAACTCAGGTTGCGGTAACCCAGGCTCGTGTCGATGAGCTTGAAAAAGCAACGTCTCTGTTTCGAGAAGGGGATTCCGGCTCGCTCGCACTGCGTCGCGCCACGCTTCTACATGATTTGAAGAAGAATGAAAACCAAGACCAGCGACTTCGCTGGATTCAGCCGCTTATCTACCGTTTTCTACCGGCCGATGGCTTCCGCACGCTCTGCTTGCTGATGGGCGTGGTGATGCTGGGTATTGCCCTCAAGGGTGTGTTTCAATTCTTTCAAGACGTTCTGGTGGCCGACGTTACTCAGCTTTGCCTCTTCGATATTCGCAACCTGTTCTTCAGACGGACCATGGCCCTGGATCTGGAGAGCTTCTCCGACCAAGGTTCGGCCGAACTCATGGCTCGGTTCACCAACGATATTGACTCTGTCTCGCAGGGGTTCAACACGCTGCTGAGCAAGCTAGTTCGCGAACCGCTCCGAATTGTCACCTGCCTTGGCGGGGCACTTTGGTTCAACTGGCGACTCACCCTGCTCACGCTGATCATCGTGCCGATTTCGGGCTACACAACCTACCGCGTTGGCAAGGTGATGAAACGCGCGGTTCGACGTTCGCTGGAAAGCATGTCGAACATCTACAAGATCCTTCAGGAATCGATCCAGGGGATCAAGGTTGTCAAGGCTTACACGATGGAGCGGAAGGAGCGTCGCCGTTTCTTCCTGGAAACCAAAACGCTTTACAAGAAGAGCGTCAAAGTTGCCAAGATCGACGCCATGAGCGATCCCGTGCTGGAGCTACTGTCGATCACCACGGTGATGATCGCCCTGCTCTCCGGATCGTATCTGGTGCTTTACCACACAAAGTTTCTGAATCTTGGGCTTTTCAAGCTCCAACTGGCCTCGCAGCCCATGATGATTGAGGACGTGCTAACGTTGTACGCCATGCTGGGGGCCATGTCCGACCCCATCCGTAAGCTGGCCAACGTCCATTCCAAAATCCAGCGCGCTGCGGCGGCCTCGGATCGGATCTGTAGCTTGATGGACCGGACCCCTCAGGTTCGAGACGTCGCCAATGCCCCCGTCCTTGCCCGGCATCATGAAACGATCGACTTTGATCAGGTCTGGTTTGCCTACCAAGGGCGAGAATCGATCCTTAAGGGATTGAGTCTCAGTGTGCGGCACGGCGAGAAAATCGCCATCGTTGGTCCCAATGGATGCGGTAAATCCACGCTCTTCAACCTGATTGATCGATTCTGGGACGTGAAGGCCGGCTCAATCCGGATCGATGGTCAGGATATCCGGGATGTGTCCTTACGAAGCCTGCGGCGCCAGGTAGGCTTTGTTACACAAGATGCGGTCCTTTTTGAGGGGACCGTTGCCGAAAACATTGCCTACGGCAGCAGTTCGGTTAGCCGTGAAAAGATTGAAGACGCGGCCAAACGATCTTACGCGCACACTTTCATTACAAGCCTTCCCCAGGGTTATGACACGGTCCTGACCGAGCGTGGCCTATCACTTTCTGGCGGGCAGAGACAGCGAATTGCGCTGGCCAGGGTGATGCTCAGAGACCCATCCATTCTGTTACTCGACGAAGCCACCAGCGCTGTCGATATTCAGGATGAGGCCCTGATCCGGAAAGCTCTGGAGCAATTCTGTCGAAATCGGACCACCTTTGTGATCAGCCATAGCCTGAGCGCCCTTCAGAGTGTCGATCGGATCGTGCTCATGAACGATGGCCGAGTCGAAACGGTGGGCACCGATGCCGAACTACGTCGGAGTTCAGCACTCTATCGAAAACTCCACGATATTCACTTTCAGCGAGAAAGTGCCTGACGCTCAGGCCAATCTGGTCTGAATCTTCAAGGCCATCGGCTCAATCCCATGTTCCATTGGCCTTTGAGGGTTCCAGCCTGAGCCTGGAACCCTGCTTGGCCCCGGATGATACGGGTTTGCAAACCTCGTGATGCTGGATCACGATTGGATTGCGAGTTGTGGCTATTCGTCCTTTATTCGATTCTGTGCCATTGACGCTCCCAAAGCATGATTAAGTTGGGGCGGTTATTCGAGATCCCGAGTGAGGGGCAGCCGTGAGCCCTCATTTCGCCTCTCAGATTCAGCCAGATGTAGTACACAAAGGCGAATGTATAGTTTTGTAAGGCGTAAATCGTCATGCGTGGTGCTATAGATAGCGTTTTCGATGCGAATTTCAGAGCCTTGAGTGGCTGACGAAAAGTTCGTAACTTTTTGGTGTCACGACTGGGTCTTGTGGGTGTAATCTAGTTGTACTTAAATAGGTTAAGGCACCTGACGGGCAGTGGCTGAGGCCTCCAACTCCTGGATCAGGCTTCCAGGGTGGTTTTTTGGGGGTTGGCCTGTCGATTCTCTGGGGCGTTCGGTGTTCCCCTGCAAGGCGGAGGTGGGTGATGGTTCGGGAGAGCGTGATGCACGGACTGAACTTCCGCAAGTTGATCGGATGGTTGGGTTTATCGCTGGTACTGGCCTGCCCTGTTTCTTATGGCCAGGATTCCACCGAGACTGCGGCACCCGAGGGGCCTGAACCGACCGTTGAGAAGGGTAAGCTGCCGAATCGGCTCCCCTACATTGACGAAATGCTTGAAGAAGCGTGGAAGGAAGCGAAGCTCACCCCTTCTGCCAATGCCACGGATGCCGAGTACATGCGTCGGGCCTACCTGGACATTCTCGGAAGAATCCCGAATGTCGAAGAGGCGTATGCATTTCTCAGCAACAAAGAGCCAAACAAGCGAGCCAAACTGATCGAGGTCTTGCTTGCGAATCCGGACTACCCCAAGAACTTTGCTTCCATTTTCACGAACATCCTGATTGGCCGACGCACTCAGGTACAGGATGTTGATCGGGGGGCGTTGAACTCCTGGCTTCGTCAGCAGTTTTCTTCCAACCGTCCCTGGCAGGAGATTGCATTTGACCTTCTCTCGGCCAAGGGGTCTAGCAAAGAGAATGGTGCGGTTAACTACCTCATTGCCAACTTTGCAGACCAGCGTGTGAACCTGACGTCCTCTACGACGCGGGTTTTTCTGGGTCAGCAGATCCAGTGTACGCAATGCCATGATCACAAATACAACGACTGGAAGCAGCAAGATTTCTGGGGCATCAATGCCTTCTTCCGGGGTATGCGTCAGCGCCCCCTGGAGCGGGTGGATGCCACGGGTGCTTTGGTGCGAGACGGAACCGAGGTCTATGATGACCCGACCGATGAATGGGCCCGGTTTGAGCGTCCGAACGCGTTGATTGGAATTGTGCCGCCCACGTATCTGGACGGGCGTCGAATTGACCCCGGGTTAGATACGGATCGCCGCCTGGAACTGAGCAAGTTCATCACGGAATCTCGCAATCTTCAGTTCTCGCGAGCCTTCGTGAACCGGATGTGGGGCTACTTCATGGGCCAAGGGATCGTGAATCCCGTGGACGATTTTGGTGACCATAACGCAGCCACGCATCCTGAGTTGCTGGACCAGCTTGCGGTTGACTTCATTGCAAGCGGGTATGACGTTAAAGCCCTGGTGCGCTGGATTGCTGCGAGTCGGCCGTACCAGCTTTCCAGCACGATGACACGCTCCAATGAACAGGACGAGCACCTGTTCAGTCGCTACTTGCTCAAGCCAATGAGTCCTGAGCAGTTATTTGATTCACTGATCACGGCAACCTCGGCCCACAAGACCGCTGGTGAGGCACCAGATAAGCTTAGAGCGCAATGGTTGGGGCAGTTCGTGGTTGCATTTGCCAACGACGAAGCTGGTGAGAGTGCCAGTTTTCAGGGCACAATTCCCCAGGCCTTGATGATGATGAACGGTGAGTTGATGACCAAGGCTGTGGGTGGACAGCCTGGCAGTTTTCTGTCTCACGTTGTTGACCAGGCGCGGCTTCAGAAAAAAATCCAGCCGATCCGATACGCGGTGGATCAGGTTTACCTTGCGGCTCTGGGCCGTTATCCGGACCCCAAAGATCTCAAAGCGTCTCAGGCTTTTCTGTCATCGAATCCCGATACGCTGCAAGTTGTTCAGGATCTGTTCTGGGCCTTGCTCAATTCCAACGAATTCGTCCTCAATCACTAGGTTCATACTTGCGGGCAGTACCGGTGGTGGCCTGTTTGGGGGCTGACCGGGGATCAAGTTAGACGGACCCTTTACGGAATCGCTTTTTGCTTCACTGTTCATCGTTTGCTTGAAAGGTGGCTCAAGATGCAGAATCGCCTCATTGTTCCTTCGGGAATGTCACGGCGTCATTTCCTGGGCCACCTGGCAACCACAGCCATGGCCTTGCCCGCGTCCCAGTTCTTCAGTGCCTTGCAAGCGCGTGAGGCTGCTGGATCACAGCAGAAGCGTTGTATTGTGTTGTGGATGGGTGGCGGCCCTAGCCACATGGATACCTGGGATCTCAAGCCAGAGAGCGAAAAGAACGGCGGCGAGTTCCGTCCGATCGAGACGTCCGCGCCTGGTGTTCAGATCTGTGAGCATCTGCCAACCATTGCCACTCAGATGAAGCATCTGAGCGTGATCCGCTCGCTGAATTCCAAAGAGGGAAATCACGATCGCGGTACTTACATGATGCACACTGGGTATGCACCCAACCCAACGATTGTGCACCCTTCTTTTGGCTCCGCATGTTCCTACGAACTGGGCCATAAAGCGGGCGAAGATTTCCCGCTTCCTCATGCCATTGCCATCAATTCGCCTGGCGAGGGAGCTGGGTTTCTGGGGATGGCACATTCGCCCTTCTTTGTGTCGAGCCCGACCGCCGATATCGCCAACATGAAGCTGCCCTCGGGGGTGGATGACCTTCGGATGGGTCGACGACTGCAGATGCTTGGTCTAGTCGAAGACGGGTTTGGCCGGCAGAAACGTGGCCAGGCGGCGGCCGATCACAAATCGGTCTACCTCAAGACCGTCAAGATGATGAACTCGCAGTACACGCAGGCCTTCAAGCTAGACGATGAACCGGCTGCCGTGCGTGATGCCTACGGCCGGAATAATTTCGGTCAGGGCTGCCTGATGGCCCGGCGTCTGGTTGAGACCGGCGTCACCTATGTTGAAGTGTCTCTGGGTGGCTGGGATAACCATGCCGACATCTTTGCCACGCTCCAGCGTGGGAACTTGCCACAACTCGATAAGGCAATGGGCACCCTGGTGGGTGACCTGGCCGACCGTGGATTGCTTGAGAATACCCTGGTGGTCTGGATGGGCGAGTTTGGGCGGACTCCTCGGATCAATCAGAACGGCGGTCGCGATCACTGGCCACGAAGCTGGTCGATTGTGATGGGCGGCGCTGGCATCAAGGGGGGGCAGGCTGTGGGAGCCACGGACAAGGATGGCGTCGATATTCAGGATCGTGAGCTTGGAGTCATGGATGTCATCGCTACCATGGCCAAGGCGATGGACATCGACCTCAACACTCAGTACACCACACCCAACGGCCGCCCCTACAAGATTGTGGACGGGGCCAAGCCAATCTCCGAGCTGATCTGACCTCAAGACTCAGATCTCAGTTACAATTTTGAACAAGGCCCGCGGAAAGCCATTTCCGCGGGCCTTGTTCATTGCCTGATTGTGGATAAACGCTTATCTCAGAGGCCGGCTCAAAACCGGGACTGGCTCCTAGTCTGCGACCTGCCTCTCCCAGGTTTGGAAATTGGCTCTAAACGTTCAGCCGAATGCCGTGAAAGGTAGGGCTCAAATGAGCTTTCTTTCAGGGCCCGGAGCGTGAGCTTTGAAGTTTCGCTTTTGGGACCAGAGCCCGCAAAATAGCACCGGACTCGATAGTCTTGATCGCCCGACGCGTTCAGCGAGGGAATCGTCGTGAATGTCTGTGGATCAGAGGTTGTGGCCGGAACAAAGAGAAGCTGCAAGAGATCAGCTCGCTAGCACTTCGGGCTGGCATTCGCACCTCAGAGTGCAACGCATACCAGCTACGCGATAGGTCCAATCACCCCCCGTGCCTGAACATGGTTTAGCATTGCGTGGCCCATGGCCTGGCCAAGCGGTTGAGCGGAAATCCGCCCGCAAGGCAAACGTGGAACACTAGCTAGCAGTTGTGGCCCTTGCCACCTTCCAGGGAGCCGCCAGAGGTTGGTTAGAGAAGCGGGATTTGAGGCCAGCCCTGTCCAGCCCACCAGGCGAGCGCAACGAGCAACATTCCGAGCAACCTCAAGGGAAGACGTTTGGGGGCCGCAGTTGAAATGATCAGAACCACCAGTGGTAAGGCGAGCTGAAACCAGTGGTCCAGGGCGGCAGAGGTAATCATGGAGCCGGGTTGAGCCTGTTCCACTGTCAGGCGAATCCCGGGCTGCAGCCTTTCGAATGAGGTGCGCCCCTGGAAATACAATGGCTGATGCTGTCCGGGAAGCATGGGCCTTTGGCTTGGTGAGACTCTTCGAGGTATGGCTGGCCTTCGGGTTTGCTTACCCCCCTGCTCCATTCCGGCCTGGACTCTCGCTTCGATCAAGAGCGAGTCTAGCCCGTAGGTGGCCAGGCTCTCTTCAAGTTCCTGGCTCCATCTCTGCAAAAGGTCTCCGTGGAATTCAGGGCTACGGGCCACCTCTGGATCGTCCGCGATCAGGACACCAGATCCAAGCTGATGCTCGGCTTCGCGGAGTTCCAGTTCAAAATCAACAAGGTCTGCCAGGAAAAGCTCTCTGGATTCTTCGTCGCTGCGATCCAGGGAAGCGGCTGTATCCTGGATCTGACCGATCTTGGCCTGCAACTCCCTGGTGAAGAAATCGGATGGGTTTACCTGACCGAGGTTTCCCTGAAGAGCCGTGAGCTGGAGTTGTTGCGTTGAGAGTAGCCTTGCGGAAAAGACGAGATCATCAACTGCGGGGAGTGGCGGAAGTACCTGAGGCGAGATTGGTTTTGCCTTGGTCCCTGCTGCTCTGGACCAGTAAGCCTGAATGTCCCATCGGGTTTCGGTCCCGGTCGGTATGATCACCCGATCCTTTGCAAGCCAGGCGCAGGCCACCCACCTTCCATTCACGGTTGCCCCAAGAAAGGTGGTGCCATCGGGAACATCAAGCACCAGACTATCCGTGCGATCATTTCGAGATTCAACGCGTGTGGTACCAAGGGAGGATCCGTCTGGAGCAACCGTAAGTTCCACACGTGTGATCCATGATTGTGATTGCTTTGTCGCCTGATCTTTCAGTGGTTCGCGAACACGTAACGTCCATCCGCTTCGAAGTACGTGGTAAGCGTGAGTATGAATTGCACTGCCAAGCGAAGGTGCTCGATCCTGGAATCGACTGGCTTCAACCGGCTGAATTCCTGAAGAGCCTTCGGCGGCTAGATTCTGTCCAGTGAAGTCACTCCAGGCGATATACGTATCGACTTTTCCAAGTCCGAGCGGGGTGATGTCCGGGAAGCTGAAAGGAGCCGCCGTCCTTGGAAGTTCTGAGCGTAGACTGAGTTGTGCTTCGCCCCAGCATGGTTCCAGGAGCTGAATCTCAACGCGTGTACGATGTCCCTGGGTGATCTTGCGAACAATCGATCGGCTGCCAGCAACTCGAAATTCCGCGTGTTCGGACCAATCCCCAGGCAACTCCAGGATCAGTTGATGCAGCGGTCCATGGTCAATCGCATAATGAACATCCGCTTCCCACTGGGCAGATTCTGGATACAGCATCAGGTGGCTGGCAACATTGACCCTGGAAGGGCGCCCCAGCAACACCCATTGCAGTTGTATGGGTTGCGCTCCCGGTTCGATCCGATAGCGGCTGCGAAGTCCGGTTAATCCCCCGTTAGAAATGGAAAAGTCGGGCACCAAGCCGGCAGATTTGTCGAGTTCCACCGAGATCTCGGGCACGGTCTCCACCGTGAGAAATCCTGGATCTTGAGTGGTATTGACCCAGTTCAGTACCGGAATCTCCATGCGTCTGGGTTCGGTTGCCGCCGCCCTCGGGTCGATTGTCAGAGGGATCCAGCCCTCAATCCTGACCGAGGAAGATTTGAGACTCTTTTGAGCAAAGCATAAAACGAATTGGTCCAGTTGGTCCGTGAATGCATCGGTAAGATCCAAGCCTTCCGCTTTTTCCAGGTGGAAATCGGCGGGCAATTTCACAGGCACCCGATCAATGAGCCCACGTTGAGCGTTGAGAGTGGCATCGAATTGTAAGGCCATCCGGTCCGGATGCATTTGAATGGTCGTGGTAACGGAAACCGTCTGTTCGGCCGCCGTTGGGGATAACCATGAGACCTGGTCAAAAGCCGTTGGGTAACCGGCCGTGATCGCCTGAATGGGCCAATCGGGATGCCGGATCGGTCCCCAGCCAGAACGAAAACGCAGAGAGGCTTCCTCCGTCGGTTGATTGGTTTTACCGATTGGCCTCATCAAGGGAGCCAGTCGATAAGCAGAGATCGGTTGTGAATCCTCTCCTTCAGACCAGCGGAATCTGGGGGGTGTATGTTCTTGGCCAAGTCCGTTGGAGTCATCCGAGCTTCGCCACAGGGTGACCTGAGACGGGATTGAATCGGCGGCGATGAACTCGATTCGCGTCTGACCGTCACGCGTAGAGCTCACATTCAGAACTTGTCCCTGACGATTTGCGTTCTCTCCCAGAAACCCGATCAGATTCCAGTGGCCATCGATCAGAAGGGCTGAAACATTGCCCTCGCGAACGGTCCCCGAGCGAAGCTGGAGCTGCAGGGTGTCACCGGCCGGTTCGATATCCCAAAACGCCTTCGATATCCGTAGTGGATCCTTCTGAGACAATTTTGCTGGAGCCTGAGAGGGACTGACCGTGAGCGAATTGACAGGTCCAAGTGGAACTTGAAGACCCGCCTGAACAGGCTCGCGGACCATCCCGATCAGACTGCAATGGACCTGCTTTCCAACCAGCAGAAAATCCGACGTGGTGACAGGAAGGAGTGGGATTGTCAGCGAAGTGTTGTCGGCCGGTTGTGCAAAGAGTTGTTGAATCCGAACTCGTGCGGTGGCTGCAAGAACGGAAATGTGGGCTTCCTTGCGCTCAGGAACAACCTTGATCGCGAGCGGCTTTTCTTCAATGTCCGCGTGCAGAGAGAGCGCCTCGCCAAATGGCCAGACGAAGTTAGTTCTGCCGGAAATCGTTTGATCAAGATCAAAAATGCTTGTCAGCAAGAACTGTCCATCCGACTGTTGTTCCAGTCGATGACTCGCCCAGCGGATGCACGGCCGGTCCAGGGTCGATGGCTTGATCGTCGGCTTCCGAAGCTTCTCTTGCAACCGCTCAAAATCGTCCAGCCGCATGATCACGCGTGTGGGTGCAATAAGTTGATCCCCGACCTTTTCGTACGGTAGGAGCACAACGATCTCGTCTCGAACGTTATCGGCGGCCCTGGAAACCCAAGGTCCGGACCAGGTCAGTACCAAGGGAGCCATGACCATTGGAGCGACCGCACGCCGGAGCATCGAGCTTGGTCGCTGATTGGGGGTCTGCTCCCGCGAAATGGCTGTCTGTGGCCTGCGTGATAAGAGTATCATCACACCACAAAGGCTGGCTCCAAGCGCAAGTCCCTGACGAAACAGTCTGAGGTTGTCGCTCAGTGTAGGAGCTGCCAGGAACCAGATTCCGAGGCCAATCGCAAGCAGGCTAAGCACGATTCGACTGCTTCTTGAAAAGCCTCGGTACCACCCCAGCGTGGCAATCATCAAGCCGAGAATGAGTGGAACAAGAATCCTGGAGGATCCGGTTGGTTCCGCAACTCCTGGGTTCAATGACTCATTGCCAGACTGGATCAGACTGTCGGCTAGACTCCTGGTCGGCATCAGGCCATGCTCGAGATCAATCGGGGGGCCATTTCCCAGCGACGGCCACGATGATGCGCTCACCCATCGAAGTCGAGCTTCGTAACGTTGCTGGACCGCAGTTCTCAGATTCGTTTCTAGCCAGGTTGGGTCAGAGTTGTACTGGCTCGCAATTTGTAGACTGGTAACCAGTGTGCCTTGTGGTCTGGTGATGGCCGCCAATCCCCAGCTCCGTAGCCAGTTCGCAAGCCCAGGCAAATTGTCTGGCCCAGCCGTTGACAACGGGCGAGACCCATAGCGTAAGCCCAAGAATCGGATTGCCGTTGTATCAATAACAATCGGTGCCTGAGGCCTATCAATCCGAAGCAGCATCTCACCCAGCGTGCAAGTGGGATCATAGGCCTGCTGAAATCGTTCCTCAAGTTTTGACCAGGACGGCTCGTGGGATCGATTGGGCTGCCAGCGGTTTAGTACCTCACGAACGAAGTTTCCAGTTCGTGTTGCAACCCGAGATCGTTGGGGTGAATCCTCAGACCGAACTTCCGTTGCGGACGCTGGCCACCATCGCATGGTCAGACATGGATAAGAAAAGCCTGGCCAGGCCGATTTCCATTGATTCGCAGAGGCGGCAAGCTGTGCCGGCCTCGTGTACCGTAGCCTGAGATGCGAAAGTCCATCCACAACGCGGTAAAGTTTGCTCAGTTCGACCCGCAGGCGTCCGTTCTCGATTTTCGGAGGCGTCCGGACTTCATTGACCAGAAAATCCACCAGGTAGTCTTGCGCACCCAGTTGAATCTCCAGAGCTGCGTGATCATCGGTCCGAAAGGTCAGTGCCAGTTCCGCTTCCAGTTGACCATCCGGACGCAGGCTTTCCAGGAGTTCCGCTTCCTCGATTACACCCGCCTGCCCGGCCTTTGTGAGTGGATGGGAAATCGCATTCAAGCTTGAGTTTGCATCGATAATTCGATAGGCGTCTTGAAGTGAGACCCGGTCAGACTTGATCAGCGAGGACAATTGCTCACCGCTGAACACCCGGCCGAGTTCTTGCGAAATGGTCTGAGGATCGACTTTCTGGAGTCCGCTGGAAGTCGATTCCAGGCGGAAACCGGGCTCCGCGTGCAGCAGCACGTATCGATCGCCCCATGTTTCGGGATCAAGCGCGGGCAGAGCAATCACCCCTTCAGGTGTGACGGAAGGAGGAAGTGCCACGCGTAACAGAAGTTGAGATTCGCCCCGAAACTCCAGAGGGATATCAACACGAAGCTGGAATGCGGAGGACGGCCCAACCTGACCGGCTGCATCACCATGAATTTGGTTGACGGAAACGGCCTGATGGTGATGTGAGGCGACCAGTTGACCCGAGATTTCGCCTGTGAGTGGTACGTTGGATCTGAAACCAAGATGTTCTTTTCCCAGCATTCCATTGAATTGAAAAAACCACTCCGTGTGGGGTGTGGTCGTTCCGAAGTTGGTGACAACCCAGGCTGTGACTGTTGATTGCTCAGAACGGTTTCCAACCTGAAAGGTGGGAATCTGTTCCGATGAAGAGGATTTCCAGGCGATCTTCGATATCGGCTCGGTCCATCCCTGAAGAAACGTAGAAAGTTCACGGTATGCCATGGATGGATCGATCCACCTCGCGCCCTGGACCCGAACGGGTCGAATACTCAGGTGAGACGCAGCGACCATGCACCAGGTTTCGTCCTGCCATCGCACTTCTGGGGTCTGAATCCGAGGGGGACGTAGTTCAGAACGATCGAGTACGGTTCCACGTCCGCGGATGACCGCAGTCATTGGAGATCGAACTGGTACAGAAACCGGCACGAGCGCGTCGATTTCCTGACTGCCATCGGTCCTTAACCCTTTGACCGACCAGGTGGTTGGTTCATCGAGGGCAACTATCTGGAAATGATCGACTGTCCAACCGGGGTCCAGCACCAGGTTGAGTGGATCTCCGCCATGCGGTGGGGTGAGCCAGGTCAGTCTGGCCTCGAATCGGATCTCGTTGGAGTCGATCTTGACTGCGCCAAAAAGCTCGCCGTTGCGTTCCGGGTTTCTGCGTTGCAGCAACAGTAGGGCTGGAGTGCCCGTCCCTGTACTTTCAAACTGGAAGAGGGCGTTTTCAGTCTGCGTTTTTCGGCCTGAGGTTTGATCCGCAACTGGCATTCTGACGGAGTGTTTCTCATCGATCGATTCAACGCGAACGCCTGGATCGATTTCAACCTGGTATTCGCCGCCAGTCCAGATGGCGTTGTGGGTTGTCAAAGTGGGAACGGCCCAGGGGCCTTCAAGTGATGAGTGGTGTTTTCCTTCAATTCGAATATTGTCTGGCTGGCCGGGTTGTGGAATAACCTTGATCACAAGGTGGTAAGCGCCGGTATTTTGGTGCTCTAGGCGGAACTCATCAACGCATTCGCCTAGAACCTGATCAATCTCGATCCTGGAATCGATATCCAGACGCAGTTCAAACTCCGCGAGATGAGGCGCATCGATCTGCCAGTCGGCCATCCAGCTGTTTTCGCTGGCCGTGTGAATGACCTTGGTGAAACCGCTGACCGATGGAATGGGGCCGGGCGTGCCAGAGTCTTGCGAGTCCGCTGGCCGAAACTGAAGTGCGACCACGCCGCGGGCATCATCGATTTGCCAGTGTTGATGTTTGGTGGTTTTGGATTTTAGCGGACCATGGGAGGGCCGCTTTCCCTCATCCATTCGGAATCGATCAGGAATGTCGAGTTCGAGCGAAGCTGGAAGGTGGTCTGGCAGCAACAATTCGAGCAGGACATTGTCTCCAACCTTTCGGCCCACGGCCGTCCAACGGAACTTGATCGTCTGCTGTGGACCGGGCTGGATCGCAATGAAGCTCTGATTTAGTGTTGAACTCAGTACGGTGGCTTCGCCGGTTGCTGGTCGTGAAACGGCGGCGGACCAAGGATTCAGTGGAATCAGAGCATCATGCGAGGAGGCTTCGATAAGAAGTTCGGTGGTTCCAATCAGCTGAGTGCCGTCGAATGTGGCTTGATGCCAGACCCTGAGTACTTGCGGGGAGCCCGGTAACCGTTGCGAATTCTCCGCCTTTTGTAGCTCCTCGATCAGTGCATCAAATTCAGGTAGCGGCATTGACCGGATGGGTGTGCCGGGTGGCAGCAAGGCTGGTAGTTGATCAGCCGGAACCTCAACGCGGCGCACGACAGGATTGGAATCGACTTTCCTGAGTGATTGAGCCCCCACCTCTTCTGCGCCTGGGAAAAGTGTGGCGAGCAGAGCCAGGAGACCCAAAGAACGAAAGAGGAACTGGTGGCTCATGGTCTCAGCCTTTCTGGATGCTGGAGACCGGTCGTTCCTGCATCCCAGGCAGCACGGTTGGCTCTTCTAGATGGGCCGGAGAAGCCTCTGAACGTGGCCGGATCAGTGTCGAGTCGCCAGAGTTGTGCTGAGCAGTGGCTTTATCAGAAGCTGGGATCGTTGCCGTTGACCGTCTGGCCGCCGTGTCTCGGCTGGGGGCCTGGATCACCGTAGATCCGCCGGTGGAAGTGGTCGGGTTTCTCCAAGACGTTACTGCCGCGGTTGCGCCAGCCAAGATCAGGCCGGCAATCCCAGATTGTAGGCATTGGGCCACCACCACACTGGGGCCGAGTGTTGCCAGGAATGCCAGTGCCAGAAGAAATACGACGAGGAAGCGGGAAAAGGCAAATCCACCCAAGATCGCTACGATGGCTGGTAACAGAATTGCTGTGGAGCTGAGCGCAATCAGTCCCACGCGATTCACAACCCACGGCTGTGTGTTGACGGCGTTCCCCACAAGGTGGAACAGGACGCGATTGGGGGGTTGTGCCAGTGAAACTCCAAAGCTTTGAGCGGTCTGGGACTTGGCAACCGAATTCCCATTCTCGATCCAATCCATGAGCTGGGCTGGTTCGCGATTCGGGTGTCTTCGGAACAGGTTACGGTCCCAATTCCAGTGATTCGCGTCTTCCCAGCCGGTTGGAACGCCCAGCACGCACTGTCCTGCTGGGACGCGTGCCTCCCAGGCAACTTCCAGAGTTTCGATCTGTCTCGGAAACCTGGGGGTCCACCGAACGCTTTTCCCCGCGGTCGGGGGAACAAGATAACTGAGGTGCACACTGAATCCGTTCTGAGCCTCGGGTCTCGGTAACGCGATCACGTGGGTTCCTGACTTGGGGTCGCTCATCAGAAGTTCGCCAGGAGATTCTCCGACACGAATTCCCTTCCAGGCTGAGTCCGGAGGAAGAATGATTGGCAATTCGCCTCGGTGTTGCTCGATAAAAGCGTGGAGTTCCACACCCACGCTGTCGTCTGGAAGCAGCGTGCTGGTGATCCACATCCGGGAAATGAGGGCATCTGGCAACCTGAGAACCGACGCCGATCGAACCAGAAATGAGACTGGGACCACGTCTGGTCCGTGGCTAATTCTGGAGAACGGTAAATCTCGTTCCGTCGTACTGCCGGAGTCTGCTCGGTTCCTGGCGTACCATTCACGTCCTTCCGGCTCAATCTCCAAGCCGCTCGAACCTCCAACCTCGACCCGGTCAGACTCGAACGTGACCCCTTGCAGTTGAACGGGCCGAACCACCATGCGCGCCGCCTTGGCCAGCCCGTGAGCAGGTACCGGCAACCGAGATCGGATCCGGAACCGCAGTCGATCTCGATGGGGGCTGACCAGATGGAGCCTGGTGATTGCCGGCGAATCCGGAAGCGAAATCACTTCTCGATGCGAGATATCAATCCCTTCAATTTCCCAGTTGTCCTTGAGATCCTCGGGTACAACCAGATCCAGTACTTGAATAATCCCCTGGTCAATCGTCAATACGACCTGATCCAGCATCGTCGCCAACGCGCGATCGACGTAGATTTCGATCTCTCGATTGGCTCTCGCCTTCAAGGTCTCTGGCTTGATCGTAAGCCGTAAGTCGGAAGGGGGTAACACGTGTTGTAGCGTGAATCTTGATACATAGTCCGATGCAAAAGGCTGAGATATTCCGGATTTGCGATCCTCAGAAGGTTCCGTGAGCCGCACCAGTGATTCATCAAGCGCCGGCTGAACGTGAAGGTCTGTTGTTGCGTAAACCGTGGTCGTGCCAGTCCACGTTGCCGCTTCCAGGGGCCGCACCCAAGGAAACACAACATCGCCCACTTTGGGGCCAGACCATCGACAAACACAGTGGATAGAGAACCTGGTCGTCTCGTTCGCCTGCTCCTTGAGTTGTACGATCAAACGAGAACCGCCCGGTGATTCACTCCCCGCACTCGTGACCGTCGTAGACTCAATAGCCGAGTCAGGGCCAATCGAATCCAGCGCCCAGTTGGCCGGAATTGCCAAAATCAGTTCGCGTGGCCGTGGCCGCTGGGTCTGGTAGTCCAACCACAGGTCGTTCGTGATGGATGTGGGCGAAATGCGAAACGTGCTCCTGCTATCGACCCAGACCCAAGGCCGCATGGCCTCAATCTGAAGCCCAAGATCGAAGGAGGCTTCTCGCGTGCGAAACACAAACGACGGCAGAGGTGATCCCGCCTGAAGGCGAGCGGGCAGTCCAGATCGTGACGTGGACTCGGAAACCCCACTGATTGGTGAACACTCAACGTGCATGTTGCGGTCAGATCTGACCGTAAGCCAGCCATCTTGTGCGGCGGCTTCCGGGAACTCGATTCCCCTCAGGTTTTCTCGAAGCGGCTTCTCGCTCTGGAGTTTCCTGGATCCAAAAACCTTGATGCTACGGATGTCTCCAGCCATGGCCGTTGTACCAAGATTGAGTCGAAATCGAGAGTCTTCATGGATCTCAAAATCGATCGGTATGCCATCGACCTCAACCTTGTAATCGGAGAAAAACGGGTCAACTCTGACCTCAAGAGCCGTGATCGAACCGCGATCAACCTGGACCTGGTGCACGCTTTCCCAGTGGGCCAGTCCCTTTTCCACACGCATATCCATCTCAGAGTTGACTGAGAACCTGGACTGGTTGGCGCTGGTGGAAATCAGCCAAAGAAGTTCCAGCCGATCTCGAGGGCCAATGGCTGTCGTGCATCGAACACGCCCCTCAAGATCCGTACTCTTGTCCAGGAGTGGCAGTGAACGGCCACCCAGGCGAAGATCCTTTGCTGCCTCAGGGAAACAGACATCAAGACCCGTGGATGCCGATTCGGGGAAAGGCAACGTCAACCTTCGTTCAAACCCACGAGAAAGAACCCTGGCCTCAAAAACAATCTCAATCTCCAGATCGCCAGCCTGCTTCAGAGTGACCCCCCATTCTCCGGAGGGAAGTTTGCTGACCAGAAGATCTTTATCCCCAGCCCGCGCACTCTGGATGAAGACGTCGTTGAGGCCAATTGGAACAATTTGTGCCTCTTCGGTCGCTTGGTGAACCGTCAGGACGAGCCGAAGTCGTGCATCCGAATCGCCAATATCCCCGCGCAACAAGACCGAACGAATCGAGCTCTCGGTCCCCTGGTCTGGGCGCCCTGGAGTGGTTGCAACGCCTTTAAGCTTGGAATAACGTGCCCAGTCTAGTACCACGAAATCAGGCCGAGCGAGCCGTTCCAGCAAGGCATCCATGTCGGCCGGTGCTGGAACCACAACATACGTGGCGACATCGGGACGGGGGGAACTCTGGCCACCCTCCGAAACAAATGCGGGTGGGTTCAGAACCCGGTCGTCTGCAAATCCCCAGCCACCAAACCAGGCAAAGATCGTCCCGATGACGATCCCCAGGAAACGAGAAGGCACGTTGGAAATCTCAAGAAGAACGCCTCTGCCAGAAATCAGACATCTGCCGGTGGTGCCGATTACAGCGATTGCGGGGTTCGGGTTAACCAGCAGTGTTGATGCCTACTACGTGAAATATACCATCCCGAGGAAGGTTCGATGAAGAATCGAGACTTTCGTTTGGAACTCTTGTCACCCAGCCTGGATTCGGTCACTTCAGGAAAAGGCTCTTCTCAGAGAATCACTGCCCTCTGCCGTGACCCAGAACGACCATTCCCAGTTTTTCCGGGAGGATCACCTGGGATCGCAATGATTCTGAGCCTCCACTCTTTACGGAGCAGCACTCAGAAAGTTCGACCGGTCAAAGGCCAGGCATCATGGTCTGCCTGGCAGTTTCCTGGAGTCCGGTTCTGATAGAAGGGCCGCTCTCCAGGCTCGAACTCCATTCTCTCGCGGGTCGTCGGGGTCGTAGCCCAGGTTATCTCCGCGCCGCGTGACCTCGCGGAGGTTATCGAGAGCAAGTTCGCGGATCGTCAGATCTTTCGCTTCCAGCTCTTTGAGCAGTTCGGTCCTGAGTTCACGGTTATCGGCAGCTACCGGATCAACGCCCCTGAGACGGCTCAGCACAATCGAGGCCCAGTTCCCGCCCTCTCCTTGACGTTCAAGTTCTTCAAGGATTTTCTTTTCGGCAACGGCCCCGTCACCGAGAACATCACGCATCGAATCTATGGCCATCTGCCGGGTTTCCGGCTCTCCCTCGGCGCCCATTGCGTTGATCAGCAAAGAGATGTGGTGGGTTGCCGCCAGGCCCCGGAACGCCTGACGTCGGATTTCAAGCCGGTCAGAGGATGCCGCCTCCACCAGGCTTGTCAGCGGTGGCTGATCTGGTTTGAACGACCGACTGAACTGTTTTCCCTCCTCTTGTTCCATCACGGTCGGTTCAACTTCTACGGCCCAACCTGGCGCAATTGCCGGTTCCTCACCCAAGATCTCTCCGTCTGGGCCCAACGTGATCCGGGTTCCGGCTTTCAGTGCGTGACCCCGTTCCGTACCCTCGGATCCAAGCTCCGCGGTTCCCTCTACCATATACAAGGTGATTGGGCGTTTACCGGTCTTCTGGCCAGGTTGCCAGGTGGTACCCCGTTCCATCGCCAGAGTGGCATTGGCTGGGACGTTCAATGGAATCGTGGCGGATTCTTCCGAGATTGGAAGCACCACCGGTGTTTTTCCTGAGTGGAAGACAATCCGACCGCGCTCAAGCTTCAATTGCGGGGAACCGTTCTTTTCCTGGCTGTACAGTTGGAGCGATGTTCCACCAATCAGCCTCAGGATATGGGTCCCAACGGTGAGTTCGGAGCGGAACGGCTCAAGGTTCAGGAATTGATGACCCAGAAGGTTTTCAGTCCCCGGCTCAATCCGAGCCCAGGGTTCATCCTCTGTTCCGGAACGGCCGAGGCAGATTCCTGTGGTTTTCACAAGTTGGACCAGGCTTGTGCTGGGTGTCGGCCCAGAATCCGGTTTTGTACCGGCTTTGGTCTGGGCAGAAAGATTGATGCTGGCTGGGGTGTTAAGGCCAGGTTTGCTGCCGTCGGCAGATTCCGCCATGGCCGCCGGTTGCGGAATGGTGGCAACGGATGTGCTCTCAGGCTTGGGTACGAGTTCCGGTTGTTTCGCCTGGGCTGGGTTCATTGGCAATGCGGGTGGCTGGTTCAGGCCAGCCATGGGCCGTTCGACGGGTTTGGCGACTCGGGCCGCGAGGGTCTGGAGGTCCACAATCGGTTCCGCCACGGGCGCAGAGATGGACGAGAGGTTGTACCAGGTCGACCAGCCAAGCAGCGGAAGCAGAAGTAATGCGCAGAGTGCAGCCCAGAGATTTCGGTTCCCGGCCGGCTCCGTTGATGAGAGTGGCCATGTGGTGCTTGAGGTGACTGGCTCGGTTCGGACCTCTTGGCGATCGGTTCGAGTTCGCGTGCTGTCGTTGCCGTCACCGGGAAGTAGCCGATAAATCCGGTTACGACTGTCCGTGGGAACCTTGGCGCGTTGTCCAATGAGGCTCAAAATCTGGTGTGCGCTGGCAACTTCCGCAAGGTGGACGTCGGATTTGAGGCAAACCCGCTCGAAGTCCGCAACCTCGCCGGGTGGCATTGCGTTGTCCAGGTATTCGGCCACCAGGTTTGGGTCTGAGGCTTCTTGACCGGTGGATGGCGGGACGGTGAGCCGCCGTTGACGCGTCACGCGCTTGATCCGGTCCACGAGTTCACGAGCGAACTCACTGTCATCGACCTGCTGGCCGATCAGGCGGACTTCTTCTGGTGGAAGCGTATCGTCCAGCCAGCTTAGCATGGTTCGCAACGTCAGCCGCATCGCCACCTCCCAGCCGTCGTTCCAATCGAACTCGCATTGTTGTTCTATTATATCCATATCCGCGGAGTTCGCGGTTCTCGGCAAGATATCAAGGCAAGATTCGGTAAATTCGAACGCGACCATCGGTGCGTGAATGGGTTCGAGGGTCGGTCAGGTTTCCACCATAGATCAACTTGAAGCGGTCGGGATGCTGGTCGGCCCAGACCCTCTCAATCGGGAAGTTTTCCGGATCGACGCAATTGAATTCCCCCTCGGCCGGATTCGCCTGGGCGACGAACAGGAATTCAACCCTCTGATTCTGGAGGTTCGTTAACCAGGCCGAGATATCGGGACTCATCCTGTCCCAACCCGGTCTTGGAGAATCCCAGAGCTTCGGGCCGCCCGCTGCCAGTGCGGCTTGCTGGTAATGATGCATTTGCCAGGTGGGATGTTCGTCGATATTGACGTAGGAGACCTGGTTCCTGGTCCCTTTGCCTAGCAGGTAGTAGGGTAAATTTGTACCTGCGTAGGCAATACGAGAACCACGGCTGGGCGAAATCCCCTCCAGAAAGGTCCAGGCTGGGTAATACTCAAATTCTGGATATTGATAGTTCAGGGTGCCAAGCCAGAGTCCAATCCAGCCGCAGGCTGCGGCTAGCGCCAGTCCTGAAGTTCCGGCGACCAGAAGAAATCTGGCCCGTAGCGAGCGTTTGGAGAAGACCCAGAGCGCGGCGACTACAAGCGAGATGAAGCCCAGCCCCAACCGCATTCGAAAGTAAGACTGGTGCATTCCCTCAAGCAGGTCCCTGGGAGGCTGGATCACCGATACCCAATCTTGTGCGTTCAGCGGGATTCGGATCATGGAATCGCCCACGGGCGCAATCAACTTTTCCAGGCTCCACGGGGGAATCTGATCGGCGGCAGCAAACGGCCAGTTCATATTCGTCAGGAGGTGAATGGCCAACAACCCCAGGCAGATCCATCTCAGGCTGGTCCAGCGATAAAAGAGCGCTGCCAGCGGAACGGTGAGTAACGCGATTCCGTGAAGCATGAAACGCTGCTGGGTACGGTAGGGAATGACCAGCCAGTAGAGGGCTACATTCAAGAGTCCAAGCAGGCAGAAACCGACGATCCACCGTCGCTTGATGGGCGTGGCCTTACTCAGCCCCATTCCCCAGAGTCCGAGTGCGGCAGCCACCCAGATCAGGGTAAGCCGTGCATCCAGCACAAGAATCAGGTTATCCACCAGCGCACGCCAGTTTCGGACCGAGATAAAAAACGGGCTTTTCCACATGGCCGAACGAGGGTACCAGCCTTGGAGCAAGACCCTGCCAAACAGTTCCAGATGCAGTGGGTACCAGGGGTTCCCTGTCACTGCCAGGTTCCGAATCATCCAAACGCCGCTAGGTAGGACGCATGCGGCCCATAATGCCAGTAGGCTGGTCCATCGAGGGCTGGAGGATCGCGTTCTGAGGACCAGATACGAAAGCAGTAATAACCAGGGAGGGATGAACACCAGAGCGGTTGGTTTTGTTCCCAGTGCTAGGCCGGCCCCCAGGCCGCTTAGAATCAGTAATCGGGGATTCGCCTCTTCGTTCAGGTAGAGATAGGCGAAATAGACGGAAACCAGGTAGCCGGCCAGGAAAATCGTATCGACATTGGGCTCAAGCGAAAAAAGCGCCAGGGGCAACAGGGTGGCAAACCAGGCCACGGCCAGGTAACTGGCGGCGATGGAGCAACCGAGCCGGCGGATCAGTCCGTAAAGGGTTATACAGCTCAGGACCAGGAACGGTAACTGGC
This sequence comes from uncultured Planctomycetales bacterium, assembly GCA_903926465.1. Taxonomy (GTDB): domain Bacteria; phylum Planctomycetota; class Planctomycetia; order Isosphaerales; family Isosphaeraceae; genus CAIYJE01. The sequence continues at coordinate 7,303 of CAIYJE010000087.1, read as the reverse complement.
CGATTCTGGCGAGCCGATCTCCGCCCCAAGAGGTGATGAGCCATGTGAACCAGAGTTCGCCGTTTGCCGGGAAGTACGTGGCGGCCGACTCTCCGAACGGGCTGGCAATCCAGTGAATTCGTCCTTCTTCCCACCAGCGATTAGCGAAGTAGAGGTGATAAATGGGTCCATCACTGACGACTTTCACCGGGCTCATCAGTGATCGAGCGGTCAGGGTCAATCCGAGCCAGAGCAGCAACGCAGAGATCAAGATCATCAGTAGTGGTTGCGGGCGCGGCTCAGGGCTAAGGTCGTCCCTCCACGCGGTAGAGCCTGGTCGGGCCGAGAATGCGGTCAAGCCCAGCGAAAGCAGCCCCCCCACCATGCACCAGCCAAGAAGTGGTGCCCGCTCCAGGAAGCCGAGAAACCCCAAAGTTTGCAGTCCAAGCGTAACCCAGGTCCAGCTTAGTACCGCAGCGGCCACGAGATAACTCAGAGGATCGCCACTCGGAATGAACCAGCGGGCTGCGCGTAGACCGGCCCAGAGAGCCATCCCCTGGAGCAACAGGAACCAGATCACGTCCCAGGCGTTCAAGCGTGTACTCCGCGTTCATAACGATTCAAGGCCGGCAATTGCCTCGACACGGGCCTTGGACCCGTCGCCTCCACTTCTTCATACCATCTCGTAGCCCTGGCAAATACTAGCCCCCAGGGTTGAAAAAACGGCTGAGACTTACCGCCCGAGAGGTCTCGGGCGTTGATTTGGGTTGTCTCGGTGCTTGAGAATGGAGCTTGGGTTGGTCCTGGGTCATGATCGAAGCCACTCTCGACCAGGCTGGGTTGTGGCTGCAGCGAGGGGAACGGCTTGTATGTCCGCGCCATGGTTACTAGGAATCGAGATTGGCGGCACCAAGTTGCAACTGGGGCTTGGGACTGCAAACGGAGCCATTACCGCCCTTGAGGAACGAACGATCGATCCGACCCAAGGGGCGGGTGCAATCCGGGCGCAAATTGAGGAAGCTTATCGCGGTTTACTGGCCAAGCAAGGAATCGATCGAGTTGCCGCCGCCGGCATTGGATTCGGTGGCCCTGTCGATTCCGTGCGGGGAACGGTCCTGGTTTCGAACCAGGTCGAGGGCTGGTCCGATTTCCCCATTTGCGAGTGGCTTGCCAGTTCGCTACAGATTGACACGGTCGTCCTTCAGAACGATTCCGATTCCGCGACCCTCGCCGAGTATCGGTTTGGAGCGGGACGAGGTCTGTCTCCCTTGCTCTACGTGAATAGCGGCAGTGGCGTGGGTGGGGGGCTCGTGGTTAACGGTCAGATTTATTCAGGCTCAGGATTGGGAGCCATTGAAATCGGACACCTGTGGATTGAAGACGAGCTTGTACCCACAAAGCTGGAGGATCTTGCGTCTGGCTGGGCCATTGCGAGGGCCGGACGCGAGGCTGTCCGGAATCGCAACCTGAGCGGCCGATTCCAGGCCGATTCGGCACTCTGGGAACTGGCTCAAGGTACGCCCGAGCGAGTGACTGGTGAGATGGTTGCGAGCGCGGCGCTGGCTGGCGATTCTGAGGCGCAACAGATCTTTGCCAGAGCGACCAGGGCGATGGGCCGTGCCCTGGCGCACGCAACCACGCTTCTGGCCCCAAGGCGGATCGTGCTGGGCGGCGGTGTCTCTCAAACCCCCGCAGCACTCTGGCTCGATCCGATCCGGGCGGAACTGGCTCAAAGGGTCTTTGCGAGTTTCCGCGATCATTACGATCTGGTTCCGGCCGAGCTTGGCCAGAAAGTGGTTGTGCATGGAGCGTTGGCACTGGCTGCCGATGCATGGAGCACTCACTCCTGAGAATATGGGATGTCTAGCGGGCTACGGGCGAGTTTGCTGAGGTTTTGGGTTTGGGGCTTACCCTGGGACTGTGAAATACCTTTGCCTCTGATTGGGTACCAGACGCATCCGCCAGAGGATTTATCAAGCAGGAAATGACGATTTCCCGCCTTCGGCCTTGGGGGCTTTCGGTCTGCGGCATGCGGCCCAGGTATAGCGACCACGGAAATTCTGGATGGAGGATTGTCACATGGTCTCTTTTTTGCTGTATGGTTACCTGTTGAGAAAAACCGCCGTTCTTGAAGAAGTTGGCAAAAAATCGTCGTTTTTGAAGAAAACGATCTCGACGCGAACTTGCCGATCGGGAAAAACGTCCGATAACTTCGGTGGGGATAACTGAAGTTTCCTGGGTGGAGGCTTCGGAATACCAGCCAGATGATGCGGACTCGAAAAATTTGCCAGGTGCGACCAAACCAAATCATCGAGTCCGTCGTTTAGATGGTTGGGAGAGGATGGATCCTCGAAACATGTTTAGAGCCATGGAACAGGCGGGGGACGCAGACACGAAGGGGGGGGCATCATGACCACGAAATTGGCTGAGACCCAGCTCTGGCAGCGAAATCTGGCCTCGCTGATTCGATCAGGTCTGTTTCAGCGAGCCGAGATTGGCCGTTCGAGCGGTCTGTATACCGTTGTTGGAGTCTATGGCGATGGCTCGCATTCTGCGCCACTTGCCAAGTATTCCGATAGTCGCCGGGCCACGGATGCCGCTGAAACGGCTAACTTTATGGCCCAATCGGGTCACTCTGCGGAACAAAACTGATTCTTTTCACATCCTACTTACAGAATAAGCCAGCTCGGCCGGCCTTTTCTTGACGCCGTAGCCTTATTGAGGCTACGGCGTTTTTTTATTGCGCTTCATCGGGTTTTGTTAGGCTCAGGTCGATCATACGGCTGGAACCGAACCTTGGCCCAACAAGCTCAAGGAATGCCTTCTGGTTTGGAAAGCGCCTCGCTGGGAGTGAGCTGGCATTGGCTTTTGGCACCCGAATATCGGGACGTCTGGAACGTCATTTCGCGCCGAGGATTCATTTGTACCTGCGGTGTGGAGGCGCGACCGAACATGGTTGCAAGTTCGGCAAGCTCCAGAGCGGCCTGATTGGTCAGTTGCGGTTGGGTCAATCGCCAGGCCCAGTTTCCGGTTGCCAGCCCGGGAATATTCATGCGGGCTGCGCTTCCAAGTCCGGCAATATCTTGCATCGGAATGATGGCAAGGTCCGCAACTGAACTGTAGGCGGCCCGGATCAGGGCCTGGCCCACCTGAGCAGAATCTGTATCCAGGTAGAGCAAGGCGAACTCAGATTCCGTGGGCCCACCCTCAAAGACTTGCTTCTGGTTCTTGCTGATCTCGCGATACCAGCCGGCCGTTGTGTCATTGTCGTGCGTTCCTGTGTAAACCACACAGTTACATGTGTAATTATGGGGTAGATACGGGTGGTCGCCGGCCGCGGTCCCAAATGCGAATTGCAAGACTTTCATTCCAGGTAGGCCGAATTGCTCTCTGAGCGCATCGACAGGAGGTGTGATTTCGCCCAGGTCTTCAGCGATGAACGGAAGCCCGCCCAGCCGCTCTTGCAGAACCTTAAAGAGGGCGGCCCCCGGGCCGGAAACCCACTTCCCCTTGCGTGCGGTCTTGGCACGGGCCGGAATTTCCCAGTAGCTTTCAAAACCCCGGAAATGGTCGAGACGGATCAGGTCTACCCGTCGAAGCTGGCTCTGGAGTCTGCCAACCCACCACTCAAACGATTGTTCGCGGTGCGCGTCCCAGTGATAGACGGGATTTCCCCAGAGCTGGCCATCGCTATTGAAGTAGTCTGGAGGCACGCCGGCCACGGCTCTGGGCAGGCTCTTGGTATTGAGTTGGAACAGTTCAGGGTTGGCCCAAACGTCTGCACTGTCGTACGACACGAAGATTGGCACGTCGCCAATCAGGCGAATGTTCCGTTTGGCGGCCTCCTGCCGTAACTGTCTCCACTGAAGGTCAAACGCATACTGGACGAAGGCGTGATACGAGATCCGATCGTTGAGGACCTCACGGGTTCGGTCCAACGATTCGGGAGTTCTGCGTGCCAGCCCATTCGGCCAGCCAGACCAGGAGATGCCAGGGTGGCTCTCCCGGATCGCCTCAAAAAGAGTGTAATCGCCAAGCCACGCCGACTCCTGTTCGCGGAACTCCAGGAACGACGCTGAGCTGAGCCCCGCCTTGCCAAAGTTGCGAAACGCCTTGGCAAGAAGATCGGTCTTGAAAATCCCAACGGCGTCTGGATCCACTCGGGAAGCGGATGATTTTGGAATCTTGCCGAGATCAGAGGCAGCCAGCCAACCGGCTTCCAGCATACGATCGGGTGAGATCAGGAGCGGATTTCCCGCAAATGACGACGGGGACTGATACGGTGAGAAACCTGCTCCCACCGGGCCCAGCGGCAGCATTTGCCACCAGCTCTGTCGGCCTGCACTCAGGAAGTCTAGAAAGGAGACGGCCTCCTGTCCCAGGTCGCCAATGCCGTAACGACCTGGTAAAGACGTGGGATGCAGCAGCACACCGCAAGAGCGTGTTGAGTTCATACGAAATCCATGAGGTTGCCGCCGGGTTCCAGTTCAACGTACGCCACGGCTTCAACGTGGCTGCACGCCTCTTTCTGACCAGCGTAACGATTGTTGTTCTGGGAGTGCATTCCAGAAAAATTGATGGCTCGATTGTCGAAGTTGATTGGGACCACCCTCGCAAATCACACGCCGGTCACCGGTCCAGAATTGGGCGCGGCTTAGCACTCTGGCATAAAAGGGTCGTGCAGCTCCAATCCGATCCGAAAGCCCCAGAGCCGCTCCCAATCCCGTTCGAGCCTGAGGGTACGGAGGCACTCCACGCGTGAATCGGCTCCAGTTCGTCAGGTCCAGACGGAGCATGTCTGCCTGGTTAGTGGGCACCAGATAGGGCCTGATTTCCTCTGGCCAGAACTCCGCTTCTGAGGCTGCCACAAAAAGTTCAATCCGTTCATTGTGACTGGCGTAAACGGCGAACGACGGCCAAGAGTCCCAGAGCCCCCAGCGCTCACCCAGTGGCAACAGCAACAGGATCAAGAGCACCCAGCACATGGCATACGCCCTGATTTCTTGCCAGAACCTACGTGAGTCGGATTCCGGTTGAGGCCAGAACAACAGTGGGACCTCGATCAACAGGGCCAGATTCCAGCCCACCACAGTGGCGCTATGACGCAGGCCGAATGGTCCAACCAGCAAGAGCAAGCCCAGATGCAGAATGCAGGCTCCGATGGTGCCCCGCCTGGCGGTGCCCGGGAACAGCAAGAGAACCGCGATTGCAATCTCTGCAACTGGCATGGCGAGAATTGAAACAAGCCGCATGCTGGATGGCCAGTTTTCCGAACTCAGGCTCACAAAGCTGAGGGATTTGTTGAGAAAGAGGGGGCCAAGCTCATGAACAAACGAATGATCGAGCTTTGAGATTCCGGAATATCCATAGATGGAAGCCATCACCAGACAGCACAGGCGTTTCTGAACCTGGGCCGGAGCAAACCCGAGGATGAGAAGTTCGAGAATGGCCTGGTATAGCCAGGGCTGGAGCCTGGCCTGATCTCCTACAATCAGGACCAGAAGCAACCCCAGGCTCAGCCGAGCCGTCCATGTCTGGGTAACCCGCCCTGCCACCAGGGTCAGGCAGACACTTAGCCCCAAGAGGATAAGAGCCGACCAGAGCGCAGGTAATGAGGGCGATGCTCTCAGGAAGGGAGCCCGGGGAAAGGTTTGGTTATCAAACCACAAGGGGAGGCAGAGGCTGATGAGGATCTGCGTGGCGACGGTCAGCACAAGCACGTGAAGATCGAACGCACCGCAGGCGTTCAGCCTGGAAGCCGTGAGCGTTGGCTCGAACTCCTCGCGGTTGGTGGGGGGCTCAAAAGTTTTGTGCCGGTGGCTAATGGCAGCGATCCCTGGTTAGATGAGGCCGAGATTGAGATAGAACCTCTCAAGTGCGGTTCGAAATGCGCGGCTGTCTTCCACGTGAGGCAGGTGTCCGAGGTCGGGCAGTTCCTCAAATTGCGAATTGGGAATCGTGCGGGCAAGGTCCCATGCGTTGCGCGGTGGGTTAACGAGATCGGCCTGACCTACCAGGACCAGAGTTGAGGCTGAGATTGATCCGGCCCGGGTTCGGCTCTCAAAACTCATGGCGGCTCGGGCCTGGCGTTCGAAAGCGGAGGGATCTTGGGGCCAGGGGTTCTTCTCGGCGAACCGGATCAGGCCCTCAAGCTGCGCGGGTGCCGACGCAAAGAAGGCGGGTGCTACCAACCAGGGCAAGGTTGCGGCGGCGAACTCGGGAGCCGACAGGCGGTGCCGCTGCAAGATCCAGGATTCCAGGACGGCATGGCGCCATGGGTCACCACCACAATGGGTTGAGGCGAGTACCAGTGACCGTACTCGTTCAGGCCAGGAGAGCGTGAATTCCTGTGCGATCATTCCACCGAGGGAATGACCAACCAGGTGTGCTACTGGAATTTCCAGATGGTCCAGAACGTCAGCGAGGTCCTGAGCCATGTCGTGGATGGTGTAGCCCCCGTCTAATCGGCTGCTCTGGCCTACATCGCGGTTGTCGATTGCGATCGTGCGAAATCTGGGAGCGAAATGGCGTTGCGCCACGGTGAATGCCCGATGGTCGCCCCCCAATCCGCTCAAAAAAACCAGAGATTCGCCTGATCCCGCCTCTTCCAGAAAAATTGAATGGTTTGTCAGGGGGATCAGGGGCATGGGTGTATCGGGTTCCAGAATATGCTTGAGAAATGAGGGTTCGTGGGTGGATCGATCCGGGGTCTGGAACTGCCCTCGCAGGTCCTTGGCCGCGCTGTTGGGAAGCCGGTTCCAAAAAGCCTGGCTTGTCCAGCTTGCTTGACAAATGGCCTGCCGCGTTGGATGATATTGACTCAACGCCCTCATCGTCTAGAGGCCTAGGATATCAGGTTCTCAGCCTGAGGACCGGGGTTCGAATCCCCGTGAGGGTACTGAAAAGACCGCCTTGGCGGTCTTTTTTTTTAAACCGTTCGAGAGAGAGCTAGAGCTAAGGCAATTCATCATAGCGTCGCTCACAATCCGTCAGAAGTAGAGGGCGTTGCTTCCATGATCGGGCTTTCCTCATGACTTTTCGACGAGGCCTGGAGTCCTGTTGACCCAATAGCATTTGCGTCCTGCGGTAGTCAATCAGATCCTCTGCACCGAATGGTTCCGGATGGGCCGCATGGGCATCGAGTGCCATGACCAATGTCGGCCCGTCTTGGACCAACCGCACACCAGCATGACGCCGGCCGTGAATCTTGCTCTTATGGCTTTTTGGCAAGCGAAACCAGCGTTCGAGATTGAGATTGTCGCGAATCTCGGCAAAGGTGTCTTCCCGGAAAACAGGCCCGACTGGAAGCTCGGCATGACTTTGG
>CAIYJE010000086.1 GCA_903926465.1 uncultured Planctomycetales bacterium | reverse complement strand
CCGCGCCGCACTCGGCTTGCTGAAGAACGAGACCACGCTGAAGGTCGGCATAAAAAACAAACGGCTCACGGCCGGTTGGGACGAGAGCTATCTCGAAAAAGTGCTGCTCGGATAATGACTTATGGTGCAATCGCCCTGCCGGGGTGAGAGCCTGATCGGTGGTGGTGCGCAGGGTAGTCAGCTTTGTTGTCAATGATGGCTCAACGGCTGGATGCATGTCCTTACTGGCGGCGAGCCTTGGTCGTGGAAGTGTGAATGGAAAAAGCCAACACAGCTGAACGCGAAATCTCGCTCAACTGTGTTGGCTTACTCGAAAACGAGCCTTCCGAAGGATTCGGACTGCTCTTTGACTCGTCTTCCAACAACTCTAGCTCGGGCTGTAAGCAATGTCTGGCGTTAGTCGTTGACGGGTGTCCCGTTTCCACGCCGGCATCGTTACTATCTTCATTGTTTTGTGCGGAAGTATGAAATCAAGGACTATTCTTTTGTGAACTAGCCCTTTCAGAGGCTGATATTGGCTTCGCTCGCTGTGATGCTTGCTGTCAAACGCAATCTTTGAGTGCATGATCGCTCATGCCTGCGACGCGTGTGATTGATGGCTGTGCTGGACAATTTTTTCGCAAAGACGGGGTTCCCTATCGAAATCGTGCGTTGGGATTAAGCGACTGACCCTGGTGGTGGTCGAAAATCTGGCCAGGCCCAGGCCAGGACCCTTGGCGACTTGAGCCTTCAAGCCTAGTCTAGTTGCCTATCCTTGATAAATTTGCGTTCTGGATTTTTGTTGCCGTCAGGGTCGTGTTTTCATGGGCTACCGAAACCTTGCCGCATGCGTGGCTGATCTTGAGCGAACCGGGCAACTGAAGGTGCTTGAGCACGAGGTCGATCCCTACCTTGAGGCCGCGCTGATCCAGCGACGTTTGTATGAGGCGCAAGGGCCCGCCATCCTGTTCAAGAATCTCAAGGGCTGTTCGTTTCCCGCGGTGGCCAACCTGTTTGGGACGATCACTCGAACCCGGTTCCTGTTCCGTGACCGCCTGGAATCGGTTCGCAGGCTGGTCGAAGTGAAAGTTCGGCCGCCAGAAGTTTTGAAGCGACCCTGGCGCTATGCTGGAATCCCGGGAACCGCCCTCTCGCTGCTCCCTCGCACTGTGAAGCGTGGGCCCATTTTGCAGCACCAGACGACGATCGGCCGGCTACCCCCTATCGTTTCCTGGCCCAAAGACGGGGGGCCGTTTGTTACCTTGCCCCAGGTTTACAGCGAAGATCCAGATCAACCAGGTTTCAGGCACTCCAACCTGGGCATGTACCGGGTGCAGCTTGGCGGCAATTCGTACGTACCCGATCGCGAGATTGGTCTCCATTACCAGCTTCATCGGGGAATTGGTATTCACCATGCCAGCGCCATCAGGCGTGGAGAGCCGCTCAGGGTGAACGTGGTGGTGGGTGGGCCGCCCGCCTTGGCGGTTGCTGCGGTGATGCCTTTGCCGGAGGGGCTACCGGAACTGAGCTTTGCCGGGGCTCTGGGCGGGCACCGGATCTCCATGGTTCAGCCGGCTGGGCTGCTGCCGATGCCGGCCGAGGCCGACTTCGTGATTTGCGGCACCGTTGACCCGCACCAGACCAAGCCCGAGGGGCCGTTTGGAGATCACCTGGGCTATTACGCCCTGGTTCATGATTTTCCGGTCTTGCGGGTTGACCGGGTTTACCACCGCCCTGGGGCAATTTGGCCATTCACTTCGGTAGGGCGGCCTCCTCAGGAAGACACCTCATTTGGTGAACTGATCCACGAGCTGACGGGGCCCCTGGTCCCCATAGTCTTGCCAGGCGTGAAAGGGGTTCATGCGGTTGACGCTGCGGGAGTGCATCCCCTTTTGCTGGCCTTGGGGAGCGAACGCTATGTCCCATACGCGTCCTCCAGACGCCCCATGGAGCTACTCACCCAGGCCAGCGCAATTTTGGGCCAGGGCCAGATGTCACTGGCCAAATACCTGCTGATTGCCGCCCACCAAGATGATCCCGCGCTCGATCTGGACGAGATTGGCAGCTTCTTCCGCCACATCCTGGAACGGGTCGACTGGGAAAATGACCTCCATTTCCAGACCAGGACCACCATGGATACCCTGGATTACTCGGGCCGTGGCCTGAACCAAGGGTCCAAGGTCGTGATTGCCGCGGCCGGCCTCAAACGTCGTGACCTTCCGACCGAAGTTCCAGCTGGGGTGGATCTTCCGTCCGATTACCCAGATCTGCGGCTGGCCCAGCCTGGAATTTTGGTTGTGCAGGGCCCTCGGTACGCGTTAGAGAAGCGCAGGGACGGTCGGGAATGGGCCGTTGAGCAACTCTCCAGGGCGATTGGCCGGGCCCACCCGTTGCGTGCATTCCCGCTAATTGTGCTGGTGGACGACGCCGGTTTTACGGCCGCCAACCTGCGCAATTTTCTCTGGGTCACGTTCACCCGATCTGATCCCGCGGCCGATATCGACGGGGTCGATTCCTTCGTCGATCAGAAACACTGGGGCTGCTCAGGCCCGCTGATTATCGATGCCCGGATCAAGCCGCACCACGCTCCTCCCTTGGAAGATGACCCCGAGGTCGTCCGGCGGGTTGAAAGCTTGGCGGTTGCGGGCGGCCCGCTGCACGGCCTGATCGGGTAGGGTCTTGGCGGTGCCAAAAAACGCAAGGGATCGACTCAGGCACGATTTGCGAATAGGGTAGGTGGTACACCATCCTGATCTTCCGCCTTTGCGCACTCCCGCCGCCCGCCAATCCTCTGCGACCCAGGATCGATCAAATATGAGGCGATCACCCAGCCTTGGCATGCTCCTGGCATTAATTCTTTGTACACAGGCCGCACGTGCGGAGGACGAACTGGCATTTTTCGAGTCCAGAATTCGCCCGGTGCTGGTTGAGCACTGCTACGGTTGCCATAACTCCACGAAGTCGGCCGACGGTGGGCTGGCGCTTGATGATCGGGCCGGACTTCTTGAGGGGGGAGATGGTGGTGAAATTCTGGTGCCTGGCAACCCGTCTGGAAGCCGGTTACTGGCAATTCTGAAGCATGAGGTCAGTGGCCTCAAAATGCCCAAAGGGTCTGGCAAGCTGGATGCGTCGGTCATTGCCGACTTCGAGCGCTGGATAGCCAGTGGTGCGGTTGACCCCCGTGAAACGGCACCCTCGCAAGAGGATCTGGTTAAAGAAACTTCGTGGGCATCACAGCTTGAGCGCCGCAAACAGTGGTGGAGTTTCCGGCCGGTGCAGAGGGTTGAGCCGCCACAGGTTCAGAATTCAGCACGATCGAATCACCCGGTTGATCGCTTTATCCAGGCCAAGCTCGAAGAGAAAGGGTTACAGCCTGCGCCAGAGGCTGACCGCCGGAGCTTGCTTCGTCGAGTTTACTTTACGCTAACCGGTTTGCCACCGACCCCAGCGGAAACCGCCGCGTTTCTGAACGATTCCACGCCTGACGCGTATGAGAGACTGGTAGATAAGCTGCTGGATTCGCGCCGTTTTGGTGAGCGCTGGGGTAGGCACTGGCTGGATCTGGTGCGGTACTGTGAGTCGCACGGTAGCCAGGGAGATCCTGAACTACCCAATGCTTATAAATATCGAGATTACGTGATTCGGGCGATCAATGCGGACGTGCCCTACAACCAATTTGTGCGTGAACAGATAGCCGGTGACTTGCTGCCGAAGCCTCGTCTCGATTCTACAGGCGAATTCAGTGAATCGGCCCTGGGCACCTCACAACTCCGAATGGGAGAGTTCGGGTATATCCCCGTCGACGCACTGGAAGATCAGGTCAAAGTGGTAGACAATCAAATTGATGTCTTCTCCAAGACGTTTCTGGGTCTGACCGTTTCGTGCGCACGCTGCCATGATCACAAGTTTGATGCGATTAGCCAGAATGACTTTTATGCCTTGTATGGCGTGTTTGCAAGCTGTCGCCCGGGTCAGATTGCGATAGATGCCCCCGGTCGACTGGAACGTAACAAAGACCAGCTTGAGGCTTTGAAGGCCAAGATCCGTTCTGGCCTGGCAGACACCTGGCAGGCGGCCGTTCCCGGTTTGCTCGAACGAATGAACCAGTATGAGCAAGCCGTCACCGAGCGTAGGCAAGTTGAGGAGCGGTTGCGGCAGGTGCAATCTGAGGTTTCGGCCATCGTGGGGCCAGCGGAAACGGCCATCCTTAAAACACGTGGCCAGCAAGTCAGTGCTGGCCTGCCAATGCCCATGGCACGCTGGAGTTTTTCTCAAGACGCGCGTGATTGCATGGGCAAGTTGGATGGCACTGTGGAGGGGGCTGCCGTTTTCCAGAGTGGGCGACTGGTGCTGAACGGCAAGGACGTGCGGGTGCGTACTGGACCACTGCCCAAAGATGTGCGTGAAAAGACACTTGAAGCTTGGGTGAGTTTGGCAAACCTCGATCAGCGCGGGGTGGGAGTCATTGCCATTGAGTCCGACGATGGGGCTCGATTTGATTCCATTGTCTTCAACGAGATGGACAAAGGGGTTTGGATTGCAGGGAGTGATTTTTTCAGGCGCACTCAGGGTCCAGGTGGGCCGGCCGAACAAGCCGGCCCCAGCCAGTGGATTCACATGGCGATTGTGTATGGGAGCGACAACAGCGTTGCCATCTACCGAAATGGAGTTCTCTATGGAACCGCTTATATCAAAGGCGAGATCCAGACTTTTGAAGCTGGCAAAGCACGGATACTCATTGGGCAAAGGCACCCGCTCGAAGGAATTCCCAAGCTGGCTGGAGAAATTGATGAATTGCGATTATATGACCGTCCGTTGACATCCCAAGAGGTTGCGTTATCGTTTCAGGCGGGGCCCGGTGGGGTTTCTCGTCAAGAGATTCTGGAATCGCTGGCCGCCGACGATGCCCAAACGCTGAAATCTCTTGAGGAATCTCAAGCCTCACTGCAAAAGCAATTGACAGACCACAAGCAAACCGTGGCCGGGCTGAGTGCTGCGTTTGAAGGGGCTAAAAATCCAGGTAATCCGCTTGGCCCCTGGCTGCAACTGAATTCGCTTCCGGAGGTGGAGTATCCCACAGCCTGGACCGCACTCCAAACGCGTTCGCAAACCGATGTACAGGCCCGTGTCGAAGGAGACCAGAAACAATTCCACCCGGCGTGGGATCTGACCTCTGGAGACCTTGCGAACTGGTTTGCAGCAGGGACTGGGCTAACAGGAGCGGTGTCACCGAGCGGCGAATTTGCTGTGGAGCGAGAGGGCGACCGTGTCGTGCGCGGTATTTATCCGACCGGAGTCTATTCTCACCTGCTCTCTCGCAAACATCAGGGTGTACTGACATCACCCCGGTTTGTGATTAACACCGATAGCGTCAGTATTCGTGCACTCGGTGAGAACAGCATAGCCCGCTTGGTGATTGAAAATTATGCACTCGGGGGCGGGGGCATTTACCCTGCAACCCGATTGAATCGCGATGAAATGGGATGGATGCGACTCGATACCTCGTATCGCAAGGGGGCTCATGCATACGTGGAATTTACCACCGACAACAATGACCGAGCCGGTTTTGGTGTAGCGCAGGTTGTCTTTCATGATGGTGGCGACCCGCCACGTGACCTGGTTGTTCCAAATGGGTTACTTTTGAACCATGGTGCGCCGAGCTCTCATGCAGAACTTTCCAGTCTCTATGTCTCTACGCTTTTGGAAGCGATTTCTGCCTTCAAGTCCATGAAGATGAGCGCTGAGCAAGCCGGTTTTCTGGACTATTTTGTGCGGAGTGGTCTGTTGCCAGTAACGCTGGCCGAACTGCCGGCCGTTGAAGAGACCGTCAACAGGTATCGGCAACTGGAGCGAGAGGTGCCACTGGCGCAGCTTGCCCCAGGATTTCAAGAAGCTGCGGCTTTTGATCAACCACTGTTCACACGCGGGCGACACACCCAACCCGCCGAACCGGTGGCCAGGCGGTTTCTGGAGGCATTAGGCGGAACGGCTTACTTGACCAGGCAGAGCGGCCGATTGCAACTTGCCGACGAAGTGGCCAGCCCTACGAACCCGCTGACTGCGCGGGTGATGGTCAACCGCGTTTGGCATCATGTGTTTGGCAAGGGGCTGGTGGCAACGGTTGATAACTTTGGTCGATTGGGTGAAAAGCCAACCCATCCCGAACTGCTCGACTATCTTGCGGCACGATTTGTCGGCGATGAACAGTGGTCGCTCAAACAGCTGTTAAAGTTTTTGCTGACATCCAAAACCTATCAACAATCGGCAATGGCCTCTGAGGCTGCCCAGCAAGCCGATGGCAATAATGTCTGGCTTTCCCATAGCAATGTAACTCGTCTGGAAGCGGAGGCGATTCGAGACGCCATTCTTGCCACCTCTGGGCAAATCGATCTCAAGATGTACGGCCCAGGCCCAGACGTGTACCACGTGAGCAAGACCGAGGGGGGTGGGCCCAAGGGCCCGCTTGACGGCGACCGCCGTCGTAGCATCTATCAGCGGATCCGGCGCAATGCTCACAATCCGTTCCTCGAAGTGTTTGACGCCCCCAAGCCTATCACCACACGCGGAAAGCGGGATGTGACCAACGTGCCCGCACAGTCTCTCACAATGCTCAATGACCCATTTGTCATCGACCAAGCTGCAAAATGGGCGAACGTCTTGGTGACCGATGGGCTATTAACCGAACAGCGGATTCGATGTATGTTTATGCAAGCCCTGGCACGCGAGCCTTTGGAATCCGAATTAGATGCCTCGCAAGGTTTTGTGAAGGAGCTAGCTGCCGAGTACGGAGTGACCGAAGCCGACATTTCTGATAGCAAACCGGTGTGGCAAGATTTTGCCCAGGCGATCTTTTGCCTGAAGGAGTTCATCTATGTCGATTGATCTTCCTGGAAAAATAATCCCGGTCACTCGGCGTGAGATGCTGGCCCGAAGTTCGACCGGTTTCGGCCTGATGGCCCTGGCTGGACTGCTGGGCTCTGGGGTATCTCCTGGGCTTGGGGCGGCCGTTGTTACACCTAAGCCACAGCCACGTGTGCGCAACGTCATCTTTTGCTTCATGTCGGGTGGCGTGTCACATGTGGATTCTTTTGACCCTAAGCCCCGGCTTAAACTGGACCACGGCAAGCCGATGCCTGTTCCTGTCAAGCCGACCATGTTCAATGCCAACGGCAATATCATGGCCAGCCCTTGGGAATTCAAGAATCGGGGCCAGTGTGGGATGCCTGTCAGTGACCTTTTCCCACACATCGGTGCCTGTGCCGACGATCTGGCCGTGGTTCGTTCCATGACCAGTATTGCCAACGAACATGCCCAGGCCAATTACTTCATTCATACCGGCTTCTCACAGGCCGGTTATCCCAGCGCTGGCGCCTGGATGACCTACGGGCTAGGGTCGGAAAATGAGAACGTACCTGGGTTTGTCGTGGTTGCAGGCGGTGGGTGTCCACTCGGTGGGATCGGGATTTATGGGAATGGGTTTCTGCCGGCCGTGAACCAAGCCTCGCTGATTGACCCTGGCCAGACCGAGCCGCTTATCAACATCACTCCGCGTGAGCCTGTATCACGGCAACGCAAGCGGCTTCGGTTCGTGGAACAGATCGATCGGGATCACCTCCAGCGCATTGGTGGGATCGATCAGGTGGAATCCGCTATTCGCAATTATGAAACCGCATTCCGAATGCAAACCGCCGTTCCTGAGTTGATGGACATTGCGGGCGAAACCGAGGTGACCAAACGCCTGTACGGCCTGGAATCTCCGGTGAAGGAGACAGCCGCTTATGGATTGCAGTGCTTGCTGGCACGGCGTCTGGTAGAGCGGGGCGTGCGATTTGTCGAACTCACCTGCTTACCACGTCCGGCAGACTCGGGGCAGACCGGCAATCCCTGGGACCAGCATGGCGGCCTGAAAACTGGCCACACCGAAATGGCCCAGCAGGTTGATCAGCCAATTGCCGGACTCTTGCGTGACCTGAAATCACGCGGATTACTGGACGAAACGCTGGTGATCTGGGCCGGCGAATTCGGGCGTACTCCGTTTGCTCAAGGCAGCGATGGACGAGACCATAATCCGTTCGGGTTCAGTATCTGGATGGCGGGCGGTGGTATCAAGGGGGGCACTATTCATGGTGCCACCGATGAACTGGGTTACCATGCCGTTGAGAATGTGACCACCGTGTATGATCTTTGGGCCACGGTGCTCCACCTGTTGGGTGTCGATCATACCGAACTGACCTATCGGTTCGGTGGCCGAGACTTCCGCCTGACCGATGTGCATGGTCACGTGATCCGCGAGATTCTGGCATGACCGTCTCAAGCCTGGTGTTGGATCTTACCTGGACTCAAAGCCTGGAGCGGACCGTGTTTTCATTCTTGTTTAGCACGGTGTTACTCTTGCCCGCGGCTGCCGTTGCGAGCGATGACACATTTTTTGAAACGCGGGTCCGCCCGCTGCTTCATGAGCATTGCCTACAGTGTCATGGACCTGAAAAGCAAAATGGTGGACTGCGGGTCGATTCTCGTACCGCGCTCCTGGAAGGGGGCGATTCTGGACCCGCTTTGGTGCCGGGAGACCCCAGCGCGAGCCTGTTGCTGAAGGCGGTCAGGCATTCCGAGCCCGATCTCAAGATGCCGCCAACGAAGGCTGGCGCAAAGCTTTCTGAACACGCCATTGCCGCGCTTCAAATTTGGGTCGAGCAGGGGGCATCATGGCCGGCCGGTGAGGGCACCAGGGCGGCTGTGAGCAAGGAAGCGTTCGACCTGGCGACCAGAAAAGGCAGGCTTCCCTGGATCTGGCAAACGCCGCAAGCTCAGGTCGTGCCGGAAGTGCAGGGGGGGCAGGCCCTCAGCGACGTGGATCGGTTCATCCTTGCAAAGCTCTCTGAGAAAGGGATTGCGCCTGCCAGCCCGGCGGATGATCTGACCTGGCTCCGCCGGGTCCATTTTGTGATCACGGGCTTACCGCCCAGTCGTGAAGAGATTCATGCCTATGTGGCAGACACGGCGGTGGACCGTCGGGAGCGGGTGGTGGATGGGTTGCTGGCATCGCCGCATTTTGGAGAGCGCTGGGCCAGACATTGGATGGACCTGATGCGGTATGCCGAGACCCGGGGCCATGAAAGTGATTATGGCATTGCCAATGCCTGGCGGTATCGTGACTACCTGATTCGAGCGATCAATGCCGACCTGCCTTACAACCAGTTCGTGGCCGAACACGTTGCCGGCGACCTGTTGTCTCCACGGCTGAATCCACAAACGGGTGGCAATGAGTCTGTACTGGCCACGGGATGGGCGTTTCTGGGCGAGGAAGTGCATAGCCCCGTGGATATCCGCCAAGATGAATGCGAACGGGTGGATAACAAGGTGGACGTACTCACCAAGAGTGTGCTCGGCCTGACCGTGGCCTGCGCCCGCTGTCATGACCACAAGTTCGATGCCATCTCTCAGCGAGACTATTACTCGCTCAGCGGATTCGTGCTCAGCTCCTCGTTTCGCCAGGTCCGGTTCGAAACGATGGAAGCTCATGCTCGGGCCGCAGAGAACCTGAGTGAATTGCGAGCCAAACACACAGGGGCGATTGCCCGGGCGTTTGCAAGCTCTCTGGGCACTGGCCTGGAAACCGTGGTTCCTTATGTACGGGCCTCCCGCCGTGTCTTGGTGGGCGAGCCCTCGGAAGTTGTGGCCCGTGAGGAAAGTCTCGATCCCGCGCGGTTGCTCAAATGGGTGGAACTCTTCAAGCAAGCGCAGCCGGCGCCGGCGCACCCGCTTCATCGCTTGAGCATGGTGCTGCATGCTCCTAAAACCGAGGATGCCGGGCGGTTTCAAGAGTTTGTGGCTCAGCATTCAGGCTCTACGCCTGAATTTCCGGCGGAAACGAAGATGATTGCCGACTACACCAGGCCCAACGTCACTCCCTGGAAGACCGATGGCCCGGCGTTTGGACCCCGGCCGCTCTCAACGGGCGATCTGATTCTGGGGACACCCGAACAACCGATTTCCCGGGTCATGACTTATGGAGCTGCCAGCCGTGACACGTTCTGGAACCGGCTCACGCTAACACCGGGAACCGAGCAAGACTCTGGCAGCCTGGGGGCTGCGGGACGGGCTGGAAAGACGTTGCGAACTCCCAAGACCACACTGGCTGGCGGTCGGCTCCACTACCTGATTCGTGGCAAGGCCCAGGTTTATGCGGGGGTAGATTCCCATATCATGGTCACGGGGCCGCTGCACGGTGGCCTGGTTGCAAACTTTGATACGGCTGGCCAGTTGCGCTGGGTGACGCAGGATCTGAGTGCGTACAGTGGGCACCGGGTTCACCTGGAATTTGCACCGCTGGATGAGAGTGAACTGGATGTGCTGCTGGTTGTCGAGTCTACTGACCCGCCTGCCGCCTGGCATCCGGTCCAGCCGTGGCAACCACCGGCTCGTGCCATGGATCTCGCTGGTGTTGCCGATGCGTTTCGAGCGGATCTGGGCCTGGTTGTGAAGGCATTAGAATCTGGCACACCGCGTATTGAGCCTGAACTGGCGGTGCTTGCAGACTGGCTGGTGCAAAACTCCGCGCTTTTGAACCCCACTCCGCAGTCATGGACAAGTGCGGCGAACGATTATTTTCAGGACAAGGCACAACTCGCGAATTCGATTCGCTGGGATTCTCCCACCGCCGTGTCATGGGCCGATGGCACTGGTGTAGATGAAAATGTGCTGATTCGTGGTAAGCCTTCGCGTACGGGTGCGGTTGCGCCTCGCGGGCTTCCCGAGGCATTTGGTCAACCGGCGATTTCTGGCGCGGATACCAGTGGGCGGGCCGAACTTGCGGACCAACTGGTCGATCCAACGAATCCTTTGGTGTCGCGGGTGCTTGTGAATCGGGTGTGGTATCAGCTTTTTGGGCGCGGGATTGTGGCCACCGTGGATAATTTTGGCTACCTGGGAGAACGCCCATCGCACCCGGAATTGCTTGACCATCTGGCCTGGCAATTTGTGCAGGAAGACCGGTGGTCGCTCAAGCGTCTGATCCGGAAACTTGTGCTTACGCGTGCATTTGGGCGCAGCAGTCGGGCCGACGATGCGGTTGCAACGGAACTTGATCCGGCAAATATTCTGCTGCATTGCATGCCGGTGCGGCGGCTGGAAGGTGAGGCCATTCGTGATTCGTTGCTGGTGCTCTCTGGCCGGTATGACTCCACGATGTATGGTCCGTCGGTTCCAGTGCACCTGACGGAATTTGTGATTGGCCGGGGCCGACCCGACGTGAGTGGTCCACTGGATGGGGCCGGTCGTCGCAGCATTTACATGGCGGTCAGGCGCAACTTTCTGCCCACCATGATGCTGGCGTTTGACCTACCCACGCCCTTCAGCACGGTTGGCAAACGAAACGTGACCAATGTTCCCGCGCAGTCGCTCGTTCTCATGAATGACCCGTTCGTGCGGGAACAAGCCAGTTTGTGGGCTGCCAGGATGCTGAAGGAATTGCCTGACGCAGATCCGTCCACGCGTGTTGTCTGGCTATTTGAGTCTGCCTATGGCCGCCCACCCACAACTGAGGAACTGCGAATCTCTCAGGATGCTCTGGCGGAACTGAAGGCGCTCTATCCGGCTGATCCGGATTCGTCCGTATGGTCCGAATACTGTCATGCCTTGATGAACGCCCATGAGCTGATTTACCTGAGATAACGGAAAGGTTCCGGCGATGAACGTGCAGCACACCAGATCCTGGCTCTCGCGACGGGAATTGCTCCAGCAAGCAGGCAGTGGCTTTGGTGCCATGGCGGCTTCGGCGTTGCTGGGTTCGCTGTCCAGGACGGTTGCAGGAGAAGACTCAGGCTCGGCCCGGGCTCCTCACTTTCCCGCCAAGGCCACCAGCGTGATCTTCCTGTTCATGGAAGGTGCGGTCTCGCAGGTGGATAGTTTTGATTACAAGCCGATGCTTGAGAAGCATCATGGTGAGAATCCCCGGAACACGATCGGGAAGCTGGAAAAAACCCAGTTTGAGAGTATCGGCACGGTCTTGAAGTCTCCCTGGACCTTTCGTCAGCGTGGTCAGAGTGGACTCTGGATCAGCGATCTCTTTCCGCAGATCGCCTCGCAGGCTGATGAACTGTGTGTGATCAACTCGATGACGTCGAAATTTCCAGAGCACACCAGCGCCAACTATTTTTTGCATAGTGGGCTGGGCTTGCAGGGGCGCCCGAGCATGGGGGCCTGGGTTGGCTATGGGCTTGGAAGCGACAACGAAAACTTGCCCGGGTTTGTGGTGCTCAATGGCGGGCAGATTCCGTCTGGTGGCCTGGACTGCTTTGGCAGCGGGTTCCTGCCGGCCAGTTATCAGGGTTCGCTGCTGAATGCCAATGGCACTCCGCTGGCGAACATCACCCCTGGTGAAAAAACCAGTGTACAGCAGGAGGTGAAGCGACGATTATCGGATCGCTTGAATCGGCTGGGTCTGGACGCCAGTGGTGGCAATGATGCGCTTGAGGGGGCGATTGCGAATGCCGAACTGGCGGCACGGATGCAGGTTGCGGTTCCCGAGTTACTGGATATCTCGGGCGAGTCGGCAGCAACCAAGACGCTGTATGGGCTTGACGCTGAGTTTCCGCATACACAGACCTATGCGCGCCAGTGTTTGATCGCGCGCCGTATGGTGGAGCGTGGTGTGCGGTTTGTGGAATTGACGATCCCGATGGTGGATGGGTATGCGCGCTGGGACGCCCACGGTGGACTGGTAAAGAATCACGGGGATAATGCGCGTGCCGTGGATCAGCCGATCGCCGGCCTGCTGGTTGATTTGAAACAGCGAGGGCTGCTTGACTCCACGCTGGTGGTTTGGGCGGGTGAGTTTGGCCGCACCCCGTTTGCGCAGGGATCGGACGGTCGAGATCACAATGAGTATGGCTTCTCGGTCTGGCTTGC
Organism: uncultured Planctomycetales bacterium; assembly: GCA_903926465.1. GTDB lineage: Bacteria > Planctomycetota > Planctomycetia > Isosphaerales > Isosphaeraceae > CAIYJE01. The sequence continues at coordinate 34,169 of CAIYJE010000086.1, read as the reverse complement.
GGGGGGTGGAATTCGTCCAGGGATGGCCTATGGTGCCACGGATGAGTGGGGCTACCGCGCGGTGGATCAACCCCTTGAGATGCATGACCTTCACGCCACAATCCTACACCTGCTGGGCCTGGATCACACGCGACTGACGTACCGCTTTGGTGGGCGTGATATCCGACTCACGGATGTGAGCGGAAATGTGGTTCGAGAGATCCTGGCCTGATTACCCCACCAGCGCAAGCGACTGGGGGTCGGTTTCAGGGTGAACCAAGCCGATCCGTCCTGGTGGGTTGGTGAAGTGGATTGCCGTGGATCTTACACAGAATGAAGCCCGATCACGTTTCTGAGGATGTCAAGCAAGGACCGCTCTGGTGAATGACATTGAGGGTGCAAGACAGGGAAGCAGGAGATACCTGCAAGTCCTGATCTGGACGGGGCTGGCAAGTTCCCTGGCGGTTACAGGAATTGCCTACATGTATTTCAGTCTTTTTAGCAAGTTTGCGATCCATGATGATGAAGGATGGATGATGATCGTCCTCCAGCATTTTCTGGATGGCGGTGTGATGTATGACGTGATCCCCAATGTTTATGGCCCATTTTATTACCTGGTCTACTGGTTGATTTACGGATTGTTCGGTGTCCCTCTGACCACGGATGCGGTTCGCTTTGTGACCATGGGGTACTGGATTGGCTCGGTGGGACTCTGTTGTGTTTGTGTTTGGTTTCTGACCCGTCAGGCCTCGATGGTGGTCCTTACCTTTGCAGGAGTGTTGTTTCATCTGACGGCGATTCGTAATGAACCGGTTCATCCCCAGGAATTGTGCGCTCTCTTGTTTGCAGGGTTCGCCGCAGTGGCGGCCAGTGCCAGGCATGGCCGAACCACGGTTCCGCTGGCGATCTGCGGGGCCATTACGTGTTCGTTGATCTTGATCAAGATCAACGTGGGGGTGCCGGCTGCGCTGGCGTTGCTAATTTCGTTCCTGTTCGCATTCGATCATGGCAAACTGTTGCGTGTTGCTCGCTGGAGCGTGGCCCTGGCCGTGGTTCTTCTGCCGGTACTCCTCATGCGGGCCAGTCTGCACGATTCCGCCACAGGCAGGTTGGCTGGCGTTATGGTACTCTCGATGATCAGCCTTTTGATCAGTCAGAGAAAGTTGCCGTATGAACGAGTACCGAGACAATGGTGGATCTTGGTCCTGGCTTTTGTGTTACCCGGTTTGATTTCTTGCGCGTTCGTCTTTTCCAAAGGCACTACTCCTTACGGGCTTTGGGATGGTCTTGTTGTGCGCGCGTTGAAATTCACGGGTCAGTTTCTCATTCCCCTCAATTTTGGCCAAAATGCCTGGCGGTTCATCTGGGTGGCCCCGCTGGTGTTTCTTGCAATCACAACCGTGATTGGCGCGGATCGACCTCGCCTGCAACGCGCTCAAACGCTGCTGATGATCGGCCTGAAAGCACTTTTTGGCTTGATCGTAATTGCTTGCACATTTCAGGCCCAGAGGCTGGATTGTTGGTTGGCGGGGGACGGTTTTCTGATCTTCTATTGCACCCCGTTTCTGGGTCTGGTCTTTTTACCCCCACATGCTGTCTCGACCCAGTCCACCCTGGCCAGACTCGCCCTTTGCTGGTTCATGCTGCTGGAAGTGTTGATCGTCTACCCGGTTGCTGGCACCCAGAGCGCCACCGGTACGTTGTTGTTCCTTCCAATTGCGGCAATTTGCCTGGGCGACACGATTGCATGGCTAGTGACACAGTTTGAAGCGAAGCCGGTTCTCTTGAGAATTCAACCACTGGCGTTTTCTATACTTTTCACCGCGGTGCTGGCGTTTGCGCTGTTGCAGGTTCGCCATTCCGAGCGTCGCTACTCGGGCTTTGTTTCTCTGAATCTACCAGGCGCACGGTTACTGCATCTTGATGAGCACCAAGTAGCGGTAGACCGCTGGTTGGCAGCCAACCTTACCCGAAGTTCAGATACTTTCCTCTGCAACATTGGCCTGAATAGTCTCTACTTCTGGACAGGTAAACCAACGCCCAGCGCCGTGACCTTGAGCACCGTGGTTCAGGTTATGCCAGACTCGGTTCAGCAGCAAGTTCTGACCACGCTTCAGAGCCATCCTCGGGGCGTCTTTCTCTACCACGATCTCTTGTTTCAGAAACTGGCTCGATACGATCGGTCGGCCCCGGAACCGCTACTGATCCGAGAGATGCGGAAGAGTTACGGAGAACGAGGCTCGGTGGATGGATTTCATCTTCTGACTCTGAAAACGCAACCTCCGCCGGAACTCGTGGAGTGTGGGCGGTGGACCGATCTCCGCTCGTTCTCGGTGTCAATCGCACCCAGGGCAGGGCAGAGGCTTGGCCGACTTGCCCTCTATGACCTGGACGAGAAGCGTGAGGTTCCTGAATCCAGTAGCCTGAGGATCGAGACTCAGGATCGCATGGAACAAACGATCAACTCTGGTGGGTTTGTCTCGCCAATCGACCTTGCCGAGGCACAGGTGCTGTTTGTCAGATTACCCGTGCATCAGGCTGCTTCGGGACACCGGTTGCTGATTCGACTGTATGACGTTCAGTCACGCCACTTCGGCTCTTTGCCGTTCCTGGAAGACTCGGGCCCACCTCGAGCCCCAGACCCTATACGCCCAGATGTCGGCAGCCGGTGAGTTGTTTGGAACGAGCTCTCGTCGATTGCCCCCCCCCCTCCCGCAGTTGTGAGGGGGCCTGCGTTTCATCCGTTCAAGAGTCTTCAGACCGATGTTTCATTGTGCGTGTATTTGAGGGAGGCCGCCATTTTCTGGAGTATAATTGTTTGAGTTGTCAACTCGCGCAGGTAGCGTGCATCCGTTTGTAGAATTCCAACATGATCTGGGTTGCTACGCTGCAAAGCTATCGTGACCATTGTTCAAGAGAATCGTTAGACGAGGCGGTTACAAAAATGGTGTCTCTTTCGTTTCTGGACCGACTCTGTATTTCTTGTTCGAGCCAATCTGGATGACTGCTTTGGCCATGCTGGAACCTGTGATGAAGTCCAAGAAGGTTGCAATCGTTCAGTCAAACTACATCCCTTGGAAAGGGTATTTTGACCTGATTCAAAAGGTTGATGAGTTTATCTTGCTAGACAGTGTCCAGTACACACGGCGCGACTGGCGCAACCGAAACCGGATCAAAAGTCGCGAGGGGGTGATCTGGCTCACAATCCCGGTGAAAGTGACCGGAAAGTACTTCCAGTCAATTCGGGAAACCGAGGTTTCCGACCCAAGTTGGGCAGAACAACATTGGGTCAAGCTGAAGCTGGCTTATGGGAAAGCACCCTACTTTCCGACCTACTCCGCCCGCCTCGAAGCACTCTACGACAAGGCATCGACTTTCCAGTTACTGAGTGAAGTCAATTTCCTGTTCTTGACCGAACTGTGCAAAATACTTGAGATTTCTACCAAGATTACCATCGATTCTCATTATCAATCGTCAGGTGCGAAGACCGAGCGGTTGGTGAGCCTGTGTCAGGGTGCCGGTGCAACCGAATACCTGTCTGGACCGGCCGCTCAAGACTACCTGCTTCCCAATCTCTTTAATGACGTAGGTATTCAACTCAGCTGGATGGACTACGCGGGTTATCCTGAATATTCGCAGCTCTATCCACCGTTTGATCATTCTGTCAGTATTCTAGATCTGCTCTTCCAAACGGGACCAGAGGCCAAGCGATATTTTCAACGAGGCCCCGGCTCATGAACTCACCAGGCATTCATCAGAAAGTGAGAGCCTACTACACGAGTAAGGTCACTGAATTTGGTCCGACTCCGCAGGGGATGGACTGGAATTCAGAAGCTGGTCAATTGCTGAGGTTCGATCAGCTTTTGAAGCTCTGTGAACGTACCCGGACCTATCGCCTCATCGACCTGGGTTGTGGATACGGAGCCTTATTCGATTATTTGAAGTCGGCCGGCGACCTGGTGGAGTATCTGGGACTCGACCTTTCCGAGGCCATGATTCTCGAAGCGCGGAAGCTGCATCTGGATCAGCCGGAATCGATGTTCGAGCTTGGTGTCTCGACCGATCGGAGGGCCGATTACGTGGTGGCCAGCGGTATCTTTAATGTCAAGCAGCAGACTTCTGACGAGGCCTGGCATGCCTACATTCTGGAGACGATCCACCAGATGGCACAGATGTCTACTCGTGGGTTCGCCTTCAATTGTCTGACGAGCTACAGTGACCTGGATCGCCAGCGGCCAGACCTCTACTACGCAAATCCAGGCTGGTTCTTTGACTACTGTAAACGCACGTTCTCACGCCATGTCAGCCTGCTGCATGATTATGGGCTTTATGAATTCACCATTCTGGTTCGGAGTCAGCCATGAAGGTCAGCGAAACTCGTCTTTGCTGTCAAACCAATGAACATTGGCTTGAGCATGCGCTTTGCCTGGTTCGCGATGTTGGTTACGCGGTGGTGGAAGGGGTGATCCCCAGCGCAATGGTTGTGGAGACGAGTGATCGACTCCGGGCTGTGCACGAACGGATTGTTGCGGAAATTGGTGCCGATCGCCTCCGTCGAGCAGGCGAACTGGGCATACTCCGGCTGATGATGAAGTACGATCGCTTCTTCACCCACTACCTTGAGGTTCCTCAGGTCCTGGCGGTTGTTGATGCCACGGTCTCACCCACTGCAATCATGCATTTGCAGAACGGCTTCATACTTCCGAGCTATCCGGTGGACACGGCTCCTGAGGTTGCTCAGAACAATTATCACATGGATTTCCGTCGGCTTCTGAACGGGTATTGTGCCTCCATCAACGTGTTTATTGCCATCAGTGAATTCACGACGGAGAACGGAGCGACACTGGTGGTTCCTGGCTCGCAGCAGAAAACCGAAAAGCCAGACAAGGGCTATCTGGCCGCCAATGCCGAACAGTTGACCTGTCCACCGGGTACGATGATCGTGTTTGACTCCACACTCTGGCATGCTTCGGGACGGAACGTCTCTGGTACCGATCGACTGTCGATCAATCACCAGTTCACGCGTTCCTGGATCAAGCCACAGATCGATTATGTTCGCGCCCTAGGTGACGAGACGATGCTACTGCTTTCTGAACGGACTCAGCAACTCCTGGGTTGGTATTCGCGTGTAGTTACCAGTCTGGATGAGTACTATCAACCGGCCGAGAATCGGCTGTATCGAGCCGGACAAGGTTGATTCTGTTGCACGTCTTGGAGTGCGTTGGCGATGGTAAAACCTCCCGGTACCATTTTGCAGGGGATGTATCTGCAAGAACGGCTTAAAAGGCAACCGCCTGGTCGTTTCCTGGAGGTGGGCTGCGGTTCGGGTTGGGTGAGCGCGTTACTTTTGAAGCACGGGTGGACCGGATCGGGAATCGATCTTCATGCACCCAGTGTGGCTCGTGCGCAGGAAATCAATCAGACATCTGTGGACGCTGGTCGTTATCAGGCCCGGCAGATAGACTTTTTCGAATCCGATCCGTTGCTCGATCAGAACCAATTCGACCTGATCATCTCTTGTATGGTCATCGAGCATCTGGACGATGCCGTTGAACGGGCCTACTTCCGCCGCTGCCGTCAGCTAGTTGGTGACGGAGGGCTTCTCATCACAATCGTGCCTGCCTCTCAAGCCCACTGGGGAATTGAAGATGTGATCGCCGGTCATTTTCGGCGGTATACTCAGGAATCTCTGGCTCGAAGCCTGGACGAAGAGTCCTGGAATCTGGACCATATTGCCGGGCTGACCTACCCACTTTCCAACCTCTTGCTCGGGCTTTCGAATTACTTGGTCGGAAATGCTGAACGGGATAAGGTGAACCTCTCCATGCAAGAGCGGACGATAAAATCAGGCGATCGCTCGGTATTTCTCAAGACCAGGATTCCAGGAGTATTCAAGCTCATTCTTAATGAGTGGACCATGTCGCCGTGGTATCTCATCCAGAAATGGTCGCGTTGTCACCCGTCTTGCCTGATTCTGTATGCCGAAAGCCGACCTCGTTAATAGATCCGCAACACGTTCTTGAACTCATGCCTTACTTGTCATTCCCGAAAGCTTGATCGGAACTCTGTATCATGCTGAAAAAATTGGTTCTGTTTGGATCTGGTCAGATTTCAGAACTGGCCGCGTTCTACTTCAAGCACGACTCTTCTTATGAGGTTGTTGGCCATACGGTGGATGGGCAATACCTCAAAGAGTCCTCCATGGGAGGGCTTCCCGTGGTTCCCTTTGAAGACGTGGAGAAATCATTCCCGGTTGAGACTCATGCCATGTTTGTGGCCGTGAGCTATTCGGGGATGAATGCTTTACGCGCGGAGAAGTTTCAGCAGTCTCGGCAGAAGGGCTATGAACTGGCACACTATCTTAGCTCGAAGGCCACCATCTGGCCGGGTTTTGAACCGAAGGCGAACCAGTTCATTCTGGAAGATAATACGATCCAGCCCTTTGCTCGTGTGGGTGAAAACGTGACCTTATGGAGTGGCAATCACGTTGGCCACCATTCGACGATCGGAGATCATACGTTTGTGGCCTCGCATGTGGTGATTTCTGGGAATGTCACCATTGGTGATCGCTGTTTTTTGGGTGTGAATGCCACCATCCGCGATGGGATTCGTATTGGGCATGGAAGTCTGATTGGTGCAGGTGCGATTGTGATGAAAAGCACAGACGACGATTCTCTTTACGCCGTCAAGGGGACACAGGCCTCTCCGGTGCCGGCGAGCCGGTCAGGTTTCTGAACATGAAGTGGCGCAAGCTTGGCCGGATTTTTTGTGCGTCGGGCGAATACTCGTGGATGCAAACGCATGCCGCGAACCCGATCGCGGAACCCATCGACGGATCTTTGGTGCGGATTTACTTCAATAGTCGTGACGCTGAGAATCGGGCCCATGTGGGTTGGCTGGTGATCGACCTGGAGCAACCGCAAAAGCTCCTGGAACTCTCAAGGCATGCTTCGCTCAGTCCTGGCCCCAATGGCGCGTTTGATGACAGTGGCGTGTCGCTAGGCTGTCTAGCTACCGATGGGCAGCAGACATGGCTCTATTATGTGGGATGGAATCTGGGGAGAACGACTCCCTGGCGCAATGCCATTGGGCTGGCATACAGGAAAAATGGACCAGATGGTCAACCGACATTCGAACGGTTCGCCCAGGGCCCCATCCTGGATCGAGATCCCTATGATCCCTACAATCTATCTTATCCCTGGGTCATCCACGAATCGGGCTCTTGGAAGATGTGGTACGGCACCAATCTCACGCCCACGCCGGTTGATCTGATCGACGTGCCACACGCCTTCAAGTTTGCCAGTTCAGAAGATGGGGTGAACTGGACGAGAGATCATGATCAGCTGTGTCTGGGTGGTGCCCTGACCGGTGACTGTGCCTTCACTAGACCATGCGTGATGCACGATCACGACACTTATCGGATGTGGTACTGTCACCGTGGTACGGTATATCAAATCGGTTATGCGGAAAGCCAGGATGGGTTGAACTGGATCCGTTGCGATGAGCGAGTTGGCATAGCTCCCTCGGCCGATGGCTGGGATTCTGGTTCCCTGTCTTATCCGTCGGTGTTTGATCAGGGTGGCCAAAGATTCTTGCTCTACAATGGCCCCCACTATGGTGCCTCGGGGTTTGGTCTGGCGATGCTTGAAAAAGGCTGACTCCAGTCGCAGCAAGTCTTACCCCAAAGATAATTTCTACTTCATCAGTTACTATTATTGGCCAGATTGCACCATGGTGGATCTCAGCATTATCAGTCCGGTTTATGGTTGTGCGGGTTGCCTGGAGTCGCTCCACCACCGTATCTCTCAAACAGCCAGATCTCTCGGCTTGAGTTATGAGATTGTGCTTGTCGACGACCGCGGCCCCGATGATTCCTGGCTGGTCATGTCGGCGCTTGCACGCACTGACCCAGCGCATGTGCGGGCCATCCGCCTCAGCCGGAACTTTGGACAGCAGCATGCAATTTCCGCCGGATTGGCCGAGTGTCAGGGTCGGGCCGCAGTGGTGCTGGATTGTGATCTGCAGGAACCGCCCGAAGTGATCACCAGGCTTTACGAAAAGTTTCAGGAAGGGCACCAGGTCGTATTGGCGCGACGGTTGGCCAAGCAGCACCACCCATTGAAACGCGTAACATCCTGGGCCTACAGCCGGATTATGCGAATGCTAAGCGGGCAAGCCATCAGTTCCGATCTCGGTACCCTCAGCCTACTTGGTCGTCCTGTTGTTAATCAGTTCAAGACGTTCAAGGACGTGAATCGACATTACCTGTTGATCGTAATGTGGCTTGGGTTTGACCCCGTCACGATTGATTACGAGCATCAGGCGCGGGCCGTTGGTCAGAGCAGTTACAACCTGTCGAGGCTGATCCGTCTTGGAATGCAAGGGCTATTTTTTCAGACGACCCGTTGGTTGGAAGCGGTTGTGCTGATGGGCGTTTTGATCTCCGTCTTTGGACTGGGGGTTGGCTGCTGGGCCTTTTGGGCTGCGCTGAACGGGAATCCATCTCCTGGGTGGGCGAGCACGGTGGTGCTCACGTGTTTGCTTGGCGGTGCGATAATCTTTATTCAAGGCGTGGTTGGCCTGTATGTAGGTCAGATCTTTGATCAGGTAAAGGGCCGTCCACTTTACGTGGTTGCCGAACGTGTCGGCGGCCTTGAGGCCACACCATCTGTTGAGATGACCCAGAACAAGCTTGAACTGTGAGTCACGCCTCAGGTTTCTGGAGCACGGCCAGGATTGACGTGCCCCAAGGGAACTTCAGGTGATGGCCGATCGGCGTTTCGCTGGCGAAGATGGCGGCTAGCCCTTGATTAACCAGAAATGGGGGAACGGCGTCCCCTTTCTGGGCAAGTTTCAAACGCTCATCGAATGTAAGTGGCTGGACTTTTCGAGCCTGGATTGCCCGGCTGAACCAGAGCAAGGGGCTCAGGAAAAACATGAAGTATCGACAGTCCAGCAACTTCCAGCCGGTTGATGGTGCCAGAGAAGTGAAATCCTTGACCTGATACCTACGCTGGTGATAGCCAACTTCATCGACGTAAGACCAGAACGCGTTCAAGGCTGGGACCGTGACGAACAGTAGCCCGCCTGGGGCCATCGCCTGCTGGATCTGGCGTAGCGCTGCCTGGTGATCCGGAATGTGTTCGAGAACATCCAGAAGGAACGCGCAATCCCAGCGATCGGTCCATTGGAGATTGAGCAAATCGGTCTGATAGAGTTGGGCGTGTGAAGGTAGAGGTTGTGCCGCCAAGGCGAGCGCATGTGCCGAGGAATCGCCCATTGCCAATTCAGGAGCGATCCATGGAGAACCTTCTGCCAGATACCGCACCCAGCCTCCACAGCCACCGCCCAGGTCGATCACTCGCGGCGAAGATTCATGCGGGAAGTGTGGTACGGCCCACTGGTTCACAGCGTGCAGAAGGAACCGGTGCCGGCCGCGATACCAGAAGTGGTCTCGCTGCATGGCCGCCAGAACCTCGTGCCCCTGCGAGTTATACTCCTGTTCGCGATGGTGTACCGGCTCGGGTGGAATCCGAACTCCGGTGGACTCATCAAGCTGATAGGGGTCGCACATCATCGCTGCGGTCTCCTGCGTCTCAGATCGTTCAGGATTGGCGGCCCGAAGGCAGGCTGGTTTAGCGGGCTCGGGGGTTCTTTTTGAGCCCGGCATACTCTGGTGATTGCAGCCAGGAGTGATTGCTACGGGGCCGGATCAGGATCACGGGTTTGCTTTCTTGAAGAACGCCGAGATTTGCTCGACAACCTTCGCTTGGTCAACCTCGTTGATATCGTAATAGAGCGGGAGCCTCAACAGTCTGCCGCTGATCTCCTCGGTGACAGGTAGGTCACGCGGGGCGTATCCGTATGTCTGGCCCATGGGTGAACTGTGCAAAGGCACGTAATGGAATACCGCATTGATCCCATGTCCATTCAGATGATCCATCAACGCGTTGCGCGTGACCTGATCTTTGAGCAGAATATAGAACAGGTGGGAGTTAGTTTCTCCGTGTTCGCAGGCAAGCGGCAACCGCAGCCATCCTTCTTCAGCGAGTGGGATCAAGGCATGCTCGTAATACTGATAGATTGTTCTGCGGCGGGCGTTAATGGTATCGACCATCTCTAGCTGGGCATACAGAAACGCCATCGAAAGTTCGCTGGGGACGTAGCTTGAACCGTTATCGACCCAGGTGTACTTGTCAACTTGCCCCCGAAAAAACTGCTTTCGGTTGGTGCCTTTGTCTCGGATGATCTCGGCCCGCTCAATAAGGGCAGGATCGTTGATGCAAAGCGCGCCGCCTTCGCCGCAGATTACGTTCTTGGTTTCATGAAAGCTGTAGCAACCGAGATGGCCAATCGACCCCAAGGCGCGACCGTTCTGGTAAGAATTGACAGCTTGGGCCGCATCTTCGGCAACCCTGAGGCCGAAGTTCTCTGCGATTTGCATGATCCGGGTCATATTGCAGCCAAGGCCCGCGTAATGAACCGGAAAGATAGCACGGGTCCGGTTGGTGATGGCTTGTTCCAGCAAATTCTCATCAATGTTCAGGGTGTCTGGCCGGATATCAACGAACACCGGTCGTACGCCCAGCCTGACCAGGCAACTGGCTGTGGACACAAAGGTGAACGAGGGCAGCAGGACCTCGTCTCCTGGCTTCAGGTCAAACAGAATCGCAGCCATTTCCAGCGCAGCCGTGCACGATGGAACCAGCAGCACCTTGGGGATCTTGAACCGTTCTTCAAGCAGGCGGGCACATTGGTTCGTAAAATGGCCATTGCCCCCCAAGTTGCCGAACGTGATTGCCTGTGCGATATAGAATAATTCCTTGCCGGCGACAAACGGACGGTTAAACGGAATTCTGCTGTTCATGGTCCATGTTCTTCATGATTTCTCTGGCATGACCCGATGTGCCGTCCGGAATCGTATGTCAAAGACGCCATCTAGCCCGGAAGGACGTGAGACCCGCTAAGCTTATCGTTCCGTTCGTAGCCCTGATTCACGGAATGATAGAAAGCCGCAATCTTTATGGTCTTCAGGAGGATGTCAACTCGGTTGCGGGCACGGATCTTCTGAAGATTTGCAGTCAAATATACCACAGGCCGTTTTGGGTTTGTGGTAGATGGCGTGGTTGATTCGCGAAATGTCTCTGGCGTTCCAGGCAGAGTCACGTTATCGCATGGATACGCTGGCAGGATTGAACCGATAACCTTCGCGAGCATCCTGGGTAAGATTACAACAGGATTTGCCAGCCCCTGATTTTTGTAGGATATTTGACCATCGAATTCAGATGACGTTCAAACGATAGAGCCGAGCCAGCAATGATTGGCCAGGGCGCGTTACGAGAACGCAAATACTTGTCTTGAAAGAATCTACGGCAGCGAGCGATTGGAAACCCGGTGGTATGGAAAACCGAACTCGTGTTCTTGCGTTGTACTTGCCTCAATTTCATCCCATTCCAGAGAATGACCAGTGGTGGGGTAAGGGATTCACCGAGTGGACGAATGTGGCCCGAGCCAAACCACTTTTCGGGCGGCACAAACAGCCTCGGGTCCCGGCAGACCTCGGGTTTTATGACCTTCGTCTTCCCGAAGCGAGAGAAGCTCAGGCCGCGCTTGCCCGGGCCTATGGCATTGAAGGATTCTGTTACTGGCATTACTGGTTTGGTGATGGAAAGCAACTTCTTGAACGCCCCTTGGCCGAGGTTGTGGCATCTGGGGAACCAGACTTTCCGTTCTGTCTGGCCTGGGCCAATGAAACCTGGACCGGGAAATGGTACGGGGCTCCCAATCGAATACTGGCTGAGCAAACATACCCCGGCGAGGCCGATCATATCCGGCATTTTTACGCGCTCTTGCCGGCATTTCGGGATCCTCGCTACGTGACCGTGGATGGGCTTCGCGTGTTCTTGATTTACAAGCCGGCTGCCATCCCCGATCTGAAACGCTTTATTGAGCTCTGGAATGAGCTGGCCGCCAAAGAAGGGGTCAAAGGCTTCTATTTCATTGCCAACGAATCTTTGATTCCGGATGTTGGTTTCAGTGCGTTTATTGACAATCTACCGTTTCTGAAAATGCCTCGTCCTGGGTTTGGGCTTCTGAAACAGGCAATGACCTGGGTCAGGGGGGCCAGTGCCCAGGCCCAGTCTGCGCAACCTATGGGAGACGGAAAGCAAACGATCCAACGTCGTCCAACCGGTTCTGGCGCCCAGAACGTGCAGGGCATCCGAAAATTCGTCCGGCAAGCCGAGGACGCGTTTCACCGCCTGGTGCGCAAACCGAAAATGTATCGGTACCAAGATTACTTGCGGCACTTTGCAACGGCACCCACCAGGCCATGCGAACATCCGGTGCTCATTCCCAACTGGGACAATACGCCTAGATCTGGCTACAGCGGTGTGGTGCTCAGGGGTTCGACTCCAGAGTTATTCGAAGAGCTCTGCAGCCATGCTGCCCAAAAGCTACAAGCCACTTCAGGTGCCGAGCGAAGGCTGGTGTTTGTGAAGTCCTGGAATGAATGGGCTGAAGGTAACTACCTTGAGCCAGATCTTGAGCATGGCCACCAGTACCTGGAGGCGCTTCAGCGAGGATTGCGTCTTTAGGATGCGGGCATCCTTTTTTCGCTTCCGAGACCGTTGCCCGCGAAAGTATGCCTGGGGCAATGGAGAATTGGGTTTTCAATTCAACTTTCTGAAGCTTCAGGCTATGATCAAACTTCTAGAAAGTTGCTCCAGATTCTCGCCCTCATCGATTTTTGATCAGCAGTTCGTTGCCTTGTGTTGGTTCGGCATTGAATGCGTTGTGCGTGCTAGTTTTACCAGAGAACCAGCTTCCGTTCATCAAGCCCAGGGTCGAACCGGCCTTCAGAAATGTCAGGATTATGAGGAATGGACCTGAGCGTTTGGTGGATCGGCCTGACCTTGATGAATGTGTGGGGGGCGTTCTGATGATGCCCCAAGGGTCCCCGAAACACCTGAGCGGAGCGAATGAAGCTCCGTTGATCCGCAAACGGCGCATTCTACTGGTTGTTCCCTATCCGGTGTTTCCAACGGCCGGTGGCGGCCAGATTCGGATGGTTGGGCTTGCGCGCGGGATGGCGAGAGCCGGACAGAGGGTGACGGTTCTTACCCCCTACCACCCTGCACAGAAGTCTGAAGCTCTGCAAAATGAGCCGTTCGAACTCCAGCAGGTGCCTTATTTCTTTCCCATGCACACGCTGTTGCAAGGCAGGCTCCTGCCGTATCACGTGATTGCCTCGTTTCATCCTGGTCTCAAGTTACTTGTGACCCGGATCATGCGTGACTTCGATGTGGTGATTTTCTCACAGGTTGCTTTCGCTTCACTGCTCGCGTGTATACCGGACGGAGTCCAGGTTGGTTACGATGCCCAGAATGTCGAATTTGACTATGTGCGTCATGAATGCCGCCATCCCTGGATAGCCGAACGGGTTGGTCGCAGAATTCGTCGGCTAGAACAGGCCTTGGTTGAGCGGAGCAATCATGTTTTCAGCGTCTCATCAAACGATCGGGAGCGTTTGATGGATTTGTATGCCATGCCGGGCGAGAAGTGCACGCTGGCTCCAAATGGCATCTCCAAAATTCATCCCACCAGCGACGACGCAGCTGCAATGGAGGCGCGATTTCCCGGAATGGCGTCCTTCTCCAGGAAAGCGATCTACTCTGGGAGCGATGTTGAGCATAATCGGATTGCCGTCCAGTACCTGTTAGAGCACGTTGCGCCCCATGCCAAGGATGTAGGCTTTGTGATTCAGGGTGGGTGTGGCCAACGTTTTGCGCATCAATCGACCCTGCCGAATGTCTTCATGGATACCGATCACCGCAGTTTCAGACGATATGCCGTGGCTGGCACCATTGGACTGAATCTGGTCGTCACGGGCAGCGGGACGAACCTGAAACTCCTTCATTACTTGAGTCATGGCCTGCCGGTGCTCTCGACCCCGTTCGGGGTGCGTGGCTTTTCGGATCTCGAATCCTCGGTGCTTGTTCGTGAACGCGATCGTTTCGTGGACGCTCTGAGCGACGGAGAATTTCCGGAACCCGTGGAATCTGAATACCTCTGGGATCATTATTCCTGGGATAGGATTGCCCGCGACATGGTTGAGACACTGGAAGTCAGCTCGCCGAGTTGATTCGAAACAGGTGTCACGTTCGCCTTGAATGTGGTGTGGATATTCATGTGAATTGTGTGTGGTCGCGAGGTTTTTGACAGACCCCAACCCCTGAAGGCCGTCCCAAGGTTTAACTTGCAGACTGCGTTGCCAGATTCAAGCCATGAAACGATCCGCCAGAAAGCTTGTGCTCGGCCTCTCGGACAGAGTCAGGCTGGCTCAATCCATGACATGCCGATCCCTCACCTTGCCTGATCGGGTCCAGTTAGGCACCCACCACAAAACGGGTACGGTATGGATGTTGCACCTTTTTCAGCAACTCTGCCGAGTAACGGGCCTCAAGTTCGAACACGGGGAGGGAACCCGCATACCCCGGTCATGTGATGTGTACCTTTCCTACAGTAGCCAGTTCTGCTGGGATGATAACAATCGACCATGGAGAGGGATTCACCTCATCCGTGATCCAAGAGACGTGATTGTTTCAAGCGCGTTTTACCACGCCAGTTCCAAGGAAGCCTGGCTGCATGTTAAACGCCAGGAATTTGGCGGCCAAACGTATCAAGAAAAAATCAATTCTTACAGATCACTGGATGACAGGATCTCGTTTGAAATGGAGCATATGGCCTTCAAGCATATTGGCCAGATGACTGCCTGGAACTATTTCGATAATCGGATGATGGAAATCAAGTATGAAGATCTGATCGTTGATGAAAACCTGCAATTGTTTCACGGCATATTCACGTTTCTTGGATTTCCGGGTCAAGCCATACCACTCTGTTTGCAGGTGGCGTACGACAACAGTCTCTTCTCCGGCAAGGTCAAGAACTCGTCCCACGTGCGTTCAGGCCAATCACGACAGTGGGAAAAGCATCTCACTGCCGCGCACCGGCGGGAGTTTCTCGCTCTGTTTGGTAACGCTCTGATCACGCTTGGCTATGAGGCCGATCATTCCTGGGCCGAGACACCTCATTCTGAAATCACCAAGTCTGAGATTTCGTGATCCTCCCAGTAGCCTTTCGGGAATCATGGAAACGGGCGTTTCGGCGATTCGCTACCTAGGGATGTTCGACAGAGATCACATGATACGTTGTATGGCCCACTCTGGGCGAATGGTGAACCTGGAACCGTTATTCTCGACTTCGTCATTGAAAGGGATCCAGGCAGGTAATCCGCCGACGATCGACCTTCTCAAGTGTGATATTGAAGGGGCCGAGCAGGAGGTCTTTGCAGACTGTGCAAGCTGGTTACACCGAGTTCGAAACCTTGTGATTGAGTTGCATGAACCGTACCTGGCCGATCGGTTCTTGCAAGATATTGCCTCTGCATGCGAACTGTACGCTGTCAAGGTTCTCAAATCGACTAGTTCACATCAGTTATTGCTGCTCATGTCCTGAGAGATCTGTTAAGTCTCTGGTTTGCTTGAGATTCGGCTTGATCCGGTCACTGGAATGGCTTGTTGGGCCGTTGCCAACTGGGTACCGACAGGATATTTTGAGTCCAGGTCGTGTCGGTTTGCTTCCGCTTGAATCCTGCCTTCTGTGACCCTCTTATGCCAGGAACAGGACGGTGCTATGTCTACATTCAACGGTAACGAGATTCCACACCACGCTGCGTCCCGCCGCGGTTTTCTTGCGTTTGCCGGCGTGAGTGCCTTTGCGTTCACCGTTGTCCCACGGCATGTATTGGGCGGCCCCGGGTATCTTGCGCCTAGCGAAGCCGTGAATCTGGCTGGTATTGGCGCGGGGGGAATGGGTGGCGGCGACATTTCGACCCATGCCAAAAACGGTGCCCAGATTGTGGCGATCTGCGATGTGGATGATAACGCGGGAGCGTTCAAGGCGTTTCCGAACGCACGCAGGTATCGAGATTTCCGAGAACTGATCGATAAAGAAGCCCAGAATCTGGACGCCTTGACAGTAGGTACGCCAGACCATATTCATGCGGTGGCCACCATGGCGGCGATCAAAGCCGGCAAGCATGTTTACTGCCAGAAGCCGCTGACGCACACCTTGCACGAATGCCGTGAAATTACCAAGGCTGCGAAGTTGGCCGGTGTCATGACCCAGATGGGAAACCAGGGGCACGCCACCGAAGGGGCTCGGCTGACTAACGAATGGATTGGAGCCGGGATTCTGGGTGATGTTCGTGAGGTTCACGTTTGGTCAGATCGTGCAGGGCGGCTTTGGAAGCAGGGGATTGACCGGCCCAAGGATACCCCGCCGGTTCCCGCCTCTCTGGACTGGAATCTTTGGCTGGGTCCCATTCGTGAACGCCCTTACCACCCGATGTACACGCCTCAGGGCTGGCGTGGCTGGCGTGATTTTGGCACCGGCGCATTGGGAGATATGGGGTGCCATATCATTGACCACCCGGTCTGGGCACTGGGCCTTGGAGCGCCCACCAGCGTAGAGGCCAGCGTGACCTTGGATGGCAGTTATCTGGAAGGTAACACACCCAATTTTGAAACTTACCCCATTGCCTCGATCATCACCTATGAGTTCCCCGCGCGAGGCGCTTTGCCACCGGTCAGGATGACGTGGTATGAAGGGGGGCTCATGCCGCCAACCCCTCTGGAAATGCCGTCAGGCACCAAGCTACCGGATAATGGTGTGCTTTACGTTGGTTCCCAGGGCAAGATGTACCACAGTTCTCACGGCGGCATGCCGCGTTTGTTGCCTGCTGCGCTTGAGGAACAGGCCAAGCTCGTGCCCAAGTCGATGGAGCGTTCGCCTGGCCATTACGAGGAATGGCTGCTGGCCTGCAAAGGGGGGCCGAAGCCGATTTCCAATTTTGAGTATGCGGGACCACTCACCGAAATCGTCTTGCTGGGCGTGCTCGCCCTGCGCGCCCCAGGCCAGCGGCTGGAATGGGATAGCGAAAACCTGAAGGTCAAGAACGTACCGGCCCTGAATGAGTTCATTCACACGGAATATCGCAAGGGCTGGAGCCTGTAGGTCGCTCTTGCGCATTGGTTGCAGGCTCACTGCACAAAACCCTGAGTTGCTCCAAAGCTTCCTAGCCGAGACCATGACCCATGAAAGTATGCTGGAAAGTTGTATCCGCTCTCTGCCTCTTCGCAATTCCTGCAATGGGCGCAGAGCAAAACCAGATCTCCGAACCGGAAAAGCAAGACGGCTGGCAGTTGCTGTTTGATGGCAAGTCAACCACCGGTTGGATGACTCCCAAGCAAAAGCCGTTGCCGGCCATGCATGTGCAGCAGGGGGCGCTGAATCCCCATCCTTGTGATTACATGCTGGTTTATGAGAAGCCCCTTGAGAATTTCGTGCTGGCGCTGGATTTCAAGATCACGGAAAAGTGCAATAGCGGCATCTTTGTCCGAACCAAGTCGCTAGAGCCAAGACCTGGCAAGGATGTCGGTTTCAATGGGATTGAGATCGCCATTGATGCGGCTCCTGAGCCTGGCTTTCATACCACGGGTGCAATTTATGACCTTGTACCCACCCGAAAGAATGCCATGAAACCGGTGGGTGAATGGAACCACATGCAGATCACCAGCCGGGGGGTTTTGCTCACGGTGGAGGTGAATGGTGAGCAGGTCTCGCAGATCAATTTCGACCAGTGGAACGAGGCCAACCTGCGGCCCGATGGATCCGCTCACAAATTTGACGTGGCTTACAAAGATCACCCTCGATCAGGGTACATCGGCCTGCAGGATCATGGTTCCGATTGCTGGTACCGCAATATCAAGCTCAAGCTCTTGCCGGCGAGTGATCTCAAGTAAGACACCTGGAACCAAGAAAAGCCCCAGGCCCGCCAGAGATGATCTCTGGCGGGCCTGGGGTTGGAATTGAGCTCGATCCGGATGGTCCAGGGACCAACCGCTTGTCAAACCTTAACGCGCGGCCGTTTGGCTCTTGCTCAAGGTTTTGAATTCACCCGGCAAGCGATGGTTCACGTCTTCAATGAAAACATTGAGTTCGTTGCTAGACTTCACCAGTTCCTCGAAATCCTCAACCGAGGAAGCCGGGGTGATCTTGGCTTTGTTGACGTACTTGGTGATCAGGTCACCCACTTCCACCCCAGACTCCTGGGCTGGGCTACCGGGGGCCACTTGCATGACCACCAGGCCGTTGAACTGGGGCCCGTAGCCAAACCGTTTGGCCAAGGCGGGGGTGAGCGGGGTCACGGAGATCCCAAAGCTATTGGCTTCGCCGGTCTCGGCCTCGGGCTTGGCTTCGGGTTGTGGCTGGCTGTTGCCGCGTGGTGCCACGCTGCCCAGTAACGCGTCGCGATCCACGGGCGAGATCGACAGCGTGCCTGGCTTACCTTCGCGGATGTAATTCACCGTGTAGGTTTTTCCAGACTCACTGGTGCTGACCAGGTACTGCAAGCCCTCGCGGGTGCGAACGCTGGCCCCATCAAAGCTGGTGATCACGTCGCCAGACTTCAGGCCTGCTTTGTCTGCCGGGCTCGCGGGAACCACGTCATCCACCAGCACGCCCACGGTGCGGGCATCAATTCCCAGAGATTTCGCCAGGCCACGAGAGAGAGGTTCGACCTGAACACCCACCATCATGGGTGAGATCTTTCCCTTTTCAATCAGCTTGTCGGCCAGCCGAACCGCCATATCGATGGGGATGGCAAAGCCAATTCCGTCGTTCCCCTTGGTGGCCGTGGCGATGGCCGAGTTGATGCCAATCACCTTGCCGTCCATGCCTACCAGCGGTCCGCCCGAGTTCCCGGGGTTGATCGATGCGTCGGTCTGGATGAACGACTCGAAGCGGTTGATCCCCACATTATCGCGTTCGGTGGCGGAAATGATCCCGGCGGTCACCGTCTGGCTCAGGCCGAACGGAGAACCGACTGCCATCACCCAGTCGCCCACCTTGAGGTTCTTGCTCGTGCCAATGGTGGCCGGTTGCCATTCACTACCCTGAAGCTGGATCACCGCAACGTCGGCTTCGGGATAGGTTCCCACAATCTTGGCCCCGGATCGGGTGCCATCGTGGAACGTGACGACAATATCCTGGTCGCGTACCCCTTCAACCACGTGGTTGTTGGTTAGCACGTGCCCTTTGGCGTCATAAACGAACCCCGAGCCGGTACCAGACGCGGCCTGGTTTCGTTCAACCCGGGGCCCACGGCCCTGGCCGCCAAAAAATCGGCGCAGCATTTCTTCCATCTGCTGCTCGTTGAGTTCGCCGGGATTGACCCCTTTGGGGCCGCGACCCAGCCGCTCTTCAGCATCAGGCACTTCTTTCTTGACGTTGATCTGTACCACCGACGGTTTGATCGACTCTGCCACGGCATTGAATGCCTTGGAGAGTTCGCGGGCCGTGGTCTGGCCTGCCAGCGGAATCTCTTGATGAGCCGCCAGAGGGGGAGCAGGCAGCCGAGATCCGACAAGAGCACCCGCCGAGACGAACAGGGCCGCCCAGGCAACTGCGTTAGATTTCATCGTATGAGCCTCCTGAAACAGCATCGACCGAGGCCTTGAGAGCTGGGATCACTCAGGTCCCACCCTCTCGCAGGCCACCGGTTTCTGTACGTCCAAAACTGGTGCCACGGTTCGCCATCAGCCCAAAAAAATATCAGCCATGGCGAAACCAACGGAAAAGTTTTTGCAGAGTCCGGAGATTGACATGGTCCGGACCCTTCCAAGGCCTGGTTGCTGATTCAGGGTTTGGGAGGCAAGGGCTCAAGAAACTCGAATTTGGCACCTCGCGCAATCAGACCGAACCTGAACGAAGGAGGCGCTGGGCCTGCAGGTTCCGGAGTGCGGAGAGCAATTCGTAGGTTGGGTGCACGTACGCGGCCAGAGAGGCCTGAGCGGCCACCCAGGATTCGGCGGACGGATGCACCTCGTAGAACAAGCCGTCACGATCAAAGTGCCGTAACACCATCCCCTGATCAACCAGAAACAGTAGAACGGCGGCCCGTCTGATCAGGGGAGAGGAAGACCAGAAGTCCGATTTGGCAAGGTCAGCCTCTAGCTGGAGGCCAGCGAACCGGGTCGCTTCGTCGAAGAGGGCTTCCAGGTGCTCTCGATTCTGATGGGCCTTGAAGTGCGAAAGTTGGCCGGCCCAGTTTGCGGCGAGTGCTTGCATGACGCACGAGAGTGCCATGGGGGGTTCATTTCCGTCTTGTTAGAGATTTTTGGGACCCATCCACTTCGTTCGTAACATTCTAGCTGGAAAGGCAAGGGTTACTGATCAGTTGATCATTTCCGATTAGAGGGGCGAGCTTGGCCAAATGGTTTCGCTTTTTGTGGCCATGCACCGGGCTCGCGCGTTTTTCAGGCGATTTGACAGCCCGGTATTAATTCACTTAAGTTCGATGGATTGTCTCACCGAATGGTTCATGGATGCATTCCGGGGTTCCCGGGGTCCTTGTGTTCGATCAGACGGACCCTTCATCTTAAGCTCCCCAAATCGCCTATGTTTGGATCACTTGCGCGGATCGTCACCCGTCACGGCTGGGCTGTTCTGCTGGTCGGAGCCGCGTTGTTCGCATTTCTGGCCTGGATTTCTCCTCCTTGGAGTTCCGTGAGCCGAGACGACGACGTCCGTTTCTTCCCAGCCGAATACCCGAGTGTGGTTGGCCGAGGTTTGCTGGAACGAGGTTTTCCGGCCGATCTGTCGGATTCCACCGTGGTCATTCTGGTTGAGCGGTCGGGAGCGCAGCTGACCCGTTCGGATCTCTCGTTTGCCGATCGACTCACCAAGGTGGTGCGGCGGTTGATGGATGAGAATCCCGAACTGGCGATCAAAAGCGTGACCGATCATCACAAGCCGGTGATTGGCGAGCGTTTGCTGGTACAAGGGAGCGAGGGCGGTCAACTTGCGCTGATCGGGATCAAGCTGAATTCCACGTTCATCTCCAAGCAGGCCAGGATCAGCGTTGGGAAGATTCTGGATCTGGTTGAGAATTATCGCACGCGGGCCCCAGAGGGTTTGAACGTTGGGCTCACAGGCTCGGCCGTGGTTGGGCATGATTCCAATGTGGCCTCCAACAAGAGCATTGAAGCCACCACCACGGCCACCATCAGCCTGGTGATCGGCATTCTGCTGATCGTCTACCGGTCTCCCGTGCTGGCGCTCATTCCGCTGGTCACCATCGCGCTTTCGGTCTGGGCATCATTGAACCTGATCGCCTTGCTCGCGAACCCGCCGGTGAACTTCCAGGTGATCAACATCACACAGATTTTTGTGGTGGTTATTCTTTACGGAGCCGGCACAGACTACTGTCTGTTCCTCATTGCCCGTTACCGTGAAGAGCTGGCGAGAGGTCTACCCAGGGTTCAGGCGCTCCAGGAGGCCATTGGTCAGGTGGGTGGTGCGCTGGTGGCGAGCGCGGGCACGGTCATTCTGGGCCTTGGCATGCTCTGGTTCTCGACCTTTGCCAAGGTTCGCTATTCAGGGCCGGCCATTGCACTGAGTTTGGTCATTGGCCTGGTTGCTTCACTGACCCTGGCCCCGGTGTTGCTGAACTTGTTGCGGGGTGCGGTTTTCTGGCCGTTACGGCCACCGCATCATGTGCCCGGGCATGATCGAGAGCAGGAGTCGCTCCGGGAAACCCCGATGTTTGGGTTCTGGGCTCGGATTTCCGATTTCGTGGTGGCTCGCCCTGGCGCTATTTTGCTGACCAGTCTTGCCATCATGGCTCCGTTCGCCTGGTGGGGCACGCAGACCAAGTCCAGTTACGACATGCTGGCCGACCTTTCGCGAGAATCTCCCTCCGTGGTCGGCTCCGAGCTGTTCCGGAAATATTTCCCGCCTGGCGAAATTGGCCCGACCACCGTATTGCTGGACGCTCCTGGGGTAGATTTCCGGTCGGAAGCCGGTCGAGAAACGGTTGGTCGGTTGAGTCAGGCTCTGTCGGCGTTACCGAACATTGCCGAGGTTCGCTCGCTTTCTCGACCTCTGGGCAAGCCCGGGCAGTACGTGCCTCCAGAGCCTGCCGCCGAGAATGCAGGCGCCGGTGGGGTCACGGCAGCAACTGGCGGCGGCAAGCCTGGCTTCCTGAGCGGCCTGACCTTGGAAAATGCGCAACAGCAAATCATTCGCTCGGGGATTCTGGCTCAGTATGTCAGTACCAAGGCCGAGGTAGAGCAAGACAAGGGCCACATCACGCGGCTGGATCTGGTCTTCTCCATGTCTCCGTTCTCTGAGAAGGGGTTAGAGACACTGGAGAGGGTGGATCAGGAGCTCGCGCGGCTGACCTCTCCAGCCGGTCTGATTCCGGGTGCCTCGTTCGGTTTCGCCGGCCCCACGGTCCAGATCAATGACCTCAAGCGGGTGACCCTGGCCGACCAGAGGCGCATGTACGTTCTGGTGACACTGGGGGTTTACGGCATTCTGGTGGCGTTGCTCAGGCGCCCGGGGATCTGTTTGTACCTGATCGTCACGGTTCTGATTGGGTACCTGGCCACGCTGGGGCTGACCGATCTCCTGTTCCGCTTCCTGAATCCGCCGGGTGTGGTTTATGAGGGGCTTGACTGGAAGGTGAGCTTCTTCCTATTCGTGATCTTGGTGGCGGTGGGAGAGGATTACAACATCTTCCTGATGTCACGCGTGATCGAGGAAGAGCGGCATCACGGGCCGATTGAAGGCACGCGCAGGGCGGTGGCTCATACCGGAGGAATTATCAGTTCCTGTGGGGTGATCATGGCCGGCACCTTCCTGGCTCTGATGTTTGGCAGTTTGAACACGCTCAAGCAGCTAGGATTTGCCCTGGGGTTTGGTGTGTTGCTAGACACCTTCATTGTGCGGCCGATTCTGGTACCGGCCTTCGTTGTGCTCTGGCATCGGCTGCGGCCTGGTGCCAAGTTAGATTCGGTGATTGCCCATGGGGCAGATCCCAAGATCGACCAGGCCATGACGGAACCCAAGCGTGCCTCCACGCCGGTGCCTGTGGTGCCGACCCGTTTTGCCGCCCGGCCCAGATCGGCTCCGGCTCGCTGAGTGTGTACCTGGCCCGACGCGTCCGTTTTGAGGTTGCGCTTTCTGAGGTTTTGCGGGGCAAGACGCCGGAAATACGAGCCCGACGCGCGAGCTTTGAAGTTGCGCTTTTTGTTCAGAGTCCGCAAATCGCAATGGGCATGGTACTTCTGATAGCCTGACGCGTGAGCTTTGAAGTTGCGCTTCTTGGGAGCCAGAAACCGTCTCAGCAACAGAGGTGGACTTCCTCCTCCACAGTCCTACCCGTAAGCAAGTGAGCTTTTTATGAAAATATAAACTGTTGAAGAATTCACTTAAACAATCGGTACTTGGCTGTTTTTCGGGCTGAAAGCCCGGTTCCACACGCCCTGTAGGGACGGTTCTGGTAAAGTCGCTCGACTCTCCGAGTCGAGTTCTTACTCCCTCAAGCATAGGCCGTTATTAATACAATTCACGGCTCGCAAGAGCCGTGCGACTTTATCAGGAGTTCGCAGTTCTAGGCTGACAGTACCGTCGTTACAGGACGGAAACTGTTGGATCTCGATGATTCTGAATTTGGCTCAATTGGTATGTGAATATCTCTTTTTCAGGGGTAGTGCGTGAGTAGCCCCCCAAAAAGCGCAACTTCAAAGCGCGTGAGCGAGGGATTCTTCTCCGAATACGAGCCCGAAGTGTGAGCGAGTGGATCTCTGGGTTCGCGCATGGCGACATGCCCGCCAAAATTCGTCAGGAGCCGGTGATTCCATAAGAAATCCACTCCCTGGCGGTTCGGGCTTGGATTTCTGCTCAAACGCTTGGCCAGGCCATGGGCAACGCAACGCCAAACCAGAATCAGGAGCGTCCGCTCCTAATTAGCGGGCTCTGACCCCCAACGCGCAACTTCCAAACCGGGGGAGCTGGGTGCCAGTTGGCTGGCACGTTTGGATCACGGTGGCCCGCACGCCGGGATCAGGCGATGGGCGTTGGTGTAGGACCGGAATAGTTCTTGAGAAACGTTGGTACGGAAACGCCGACCATGGGAAGAGAGTTCCAGCTCTTCTGGCCCTTGTGCGATTGCACCATGTAAGCCCAGTGGCCAACCTGAATTCCCGAGCTAGACCCAGTGAACATCTGGTTTTCCATGGTCCACTGGCCGTGACTCTTCGTCATCGTGCCAATACCCTGCGTGGTGCCTGCGGTAGAGACCAAGTTCAGCAGGATGTGGCCTTGGGGAGTGACGGTACCGACCATCGCAGAGCTTGAGGGCGTGCCGCTGACACCGAGTTGGGTGACCAACTGCCCCCAGAAGTATCCCTCTCGGTACCCCAAAATGTGATACACAGTCTGATCCAGCACGGGGGCCAGGGTCCCGGTGCTGGAATTGTACAAGGTGGCAGGCAGGTTGGCCTTGGGGACGTACCAGTAGGTATCTGTAAGCCAGGCCCAGCGGGCCGGTGTTGGGCTTGGTTGATGGCCATGAGAAAGATTGGAGACTTCCACATGCCCAGTGGTAAGCGGGTGTGCCAACCCACTCATCAGATTGCGGCCTTCGAGCGTTTCAAGCTTTAAAGCGTAGCGGTGTTTTGCGTGTTTATTCTGAGGCTCATGGGTTTACAACGGCCGTTCGAACTACGGCGTGGCTTGCTTGAAATGGATGAGCACGGTGCGGTTTCGGCTTGATTCAGCAAGAGCCTATCATGGTCGGGAAACGAACGGTGGCCATTTATCAGGCCTGAATAAAAAAAGCTCGACGTCTTGCGACGTCGAGCTTCAGGTTTACGCGTGGCTGATCTCAGACGATCAGGAGCCGGTCTTCTCAGCAGCTCCGGCGGCCAGTGCCTCGACTTCTTCTCCCTTTTTGGAGGGGGTGAATTCGAGCTTCTTGCCTTCGCCGTGATCCGCGAGCTTGACGGTGAGCAGATCGAAGCCACGGAAGTGGCCGCGAAGAATCTCTTCGCTGAGCGGATCTTCGATCATGTTTTCAATGGCGCGTCGGAGTGGGCGAGCACCGTAGTCGGGGTTGTACCCCTTGTCGATGATGAATTCCTTGGCCTCGTCTGGCAGGACGAGTTCCAGGCCGCGTTCCTTGAGCCGTGCGCGAACCTTGGAGAGTTCGATGTCGATGATCTCCTTGAGGTTGTCGCGGTTGAGCGGGTGGAACACAATCACGTCATCGAGCCGGTTGAGGAACTCGGGGCGGAAGTACTTCTCAATTGCGACCTGGAGCCGTTCCTTCATCTGCTGATAGGAGGCGGCGTCATCACGTCCACGATCGAAGCCGAAGATGTTTGAGGTCTGAGTGACCTCGGCACCGGCGTTCGTGGTCATGATCAGGATCGTGTTCTTGAAGTCCACGTTCCGGCCAAAGCTATCGGTCAGCCGGCCTTCTTCCATGATCTGGAGCAGCATGTTGTAGACGTCGGGGTGAGCCTTCTCGATTTCGTCGAGCAAGATCACGGCATACGGGCGACGACGGATCTTCTCGGTGAGCTGACCGCCTTCTTCGTAGCCAACGTATCCTGGAGGGGCACCAATCAGTCGGCTGACGTTGTGCTTCTCCATGTACTCAGACATGTCGATCTGGATCAGGGCATCGGCGTCACCAAACATGAACTCGGCCAGGCTTTTGGCGAGCAAGGTTTTGCCAACGCCGGTGGGGCCAGCGAAGATGAAGCAGCCGATCGGGCGCTTGGGATCTTTGAGGCCCGCACGGCTGCGCCGGACGGCCTGACTGATCCGTTTAATTGCCTCGGACTGGCTGATGACCTTCTTGTGCAGTTCGTCTTCCATCCGCACCAGGCGGGCGGTTTCCTCGGCTTCGAGTCGGGTGAGTGGGATGCCGGTCATCTTGCTGACGACCTCGGCAATCACCTCTTCATCGACCGTGCCATCGACTTCGCGAGAGCGGTCGCGCCACTCGCGGGTGATCCGGTCTTTTTCTTTCTTGAGCTTGTCGGCCTGATCACGCAGGGCGGCGGCACGCTCAAAATCTTGGTTGGCAACGGCCTCTTCCTTGTCCTGGTTCAGGCGCTCGACCTTTTCGTCGAGTTCCTTGAGGTCAGGCGGCCGGGTCATGGCCTTTAGACGCACGCGGGCACCCGCCTCGTCAATGACGTCGATGGCCTTGTCTGGCAGGCAACGGCCGGTGATGTACCGGTCAGAGAGTTCCACCGAGGCCTCAAGGGCTTCATCGGTAATCTGGACCCGGTGGTGTGCTTCATAGCGATCTCGCAGACCGCGAAGAATCTCGATGGCCTCGCTCTTGGTGGGCGGGTTGACCATCACCGACTGGAAGCGACGATCGAGCGCCCCGTCTTTTTCGATATACTTGCGGTATTCGTCAAGCGTGGTGGCGCCAATGCATTGCACTTCACCGCGGGCCAGGGCCGGCTTTAACACGTTCGACGCGTCGATGGCACCCTCTGCACCGCCAGCACCCACCAGGGTGTGCAGTTCGTCGATGAACAAGATGGTGTTCTTGGCTCGACGGACCTCGTTCATGACGGCCTTGATTCGTTCTTCGAACTGACCGCGATACTTGGTACCGGCAACCATCATTGCCAGGTCAAGCACCACAATCCGCTTCTCGCGAAGCAGTTCGGGAACGTTGTTATCGACGATGAGCTGGGCCAGCCCTTCGACGATGGCCGTTTTGCCCACACCCGCTTCGCCAAGCAACACAGGGTTGTTCTTGGTACGGCGAGAGAGGATCTGGATTACGCGTTCGATCTCATTGGCTCGACCGATAACCGGATCGAGCTTGCTCTGGCGGGCGAGATCCGGGAGATCGCGTCCGAAACTATCGAGGGCCGGGGTCTTTGACTTACCGCCCTTGGCAGATGCGCCGCGTTCGCCCTCGCCGCCACTCGCGCCGCCGCCGCCTGCTTCCATCCCATGTCCAAGCAAGTTAAGAACCTCCTCGCGGACTTCTTCGAGCTTGAGCCCGAGATTCATCATTACCTGGGCAGCGATGCCTTCTTGCTCGCGCAGCAGCCCGAGCAGGAGGTGTTCGGTCCCAACGTAGTTATGGTTAAGGTTGCGGGCCTCTTCGATTGAGTACTCGATGACCTTCTTGGCCCGAGGGGTCTGGGGCAACTTCCCCATGGTGACCATGTCGGGTCCTGTCTGCACAATCTTCTCGATTTCGAGACGAATTTTGCGCAGGTCGACATTGAGGTTCTTGAGGACGTTGGCGGCTACACCGCTACCTTCCTTGATCAACCCCAGAAGAACGTGCTCGGTGCCGACGTACTCGTGGTTGAAGCGCTGGGCCTCCTGATTCGCCAGCTGCATCACCTTGCGAGCACGGTCGGTGAAACGCTCATACATGCATTCTGCTCCGACAAAACAAGCGGGACCGGTCTCGGTGTCTTCGGGTCCCCGTCCAGGACGACCAAGGTCGTCCGTCCAGAACCCGCCACGTCGCCAGTCGGACCAGGATCCGGAAGGCGTTTCGGGGAAGGGTGAACAATTGGGGAAACTCGTCAATCCGAATCTTCCGCTGTTCCCCCCTGGAATTCAACTCCCCGAACCAAAAGAAGCCTCGAATTCGTGTCTCAGGGTCGCTGAGTCATTCGAGGCCGCCCATGGAGGGGTACTAAAACATTCTAGGCGTTGGACGGCTGGTGGCAATTCGATTGTTGGACTCAGAAAATACTAGAGCCCAACAAACTTGCTTTTTTCAACAAGGGTTTAACCGGCTCCGGGGGCTCTCAGCCGGTTCATTCGGAAAAGTTTGACCCAGGTTGTGATCCGGCACACCCTGACCCAGGCGATGCATGGCTCAAGCCAGAATCGGGCTCCAGGTGCCGCCTCCAGTTGCTCAGAAACCATGCTCCCGGCCGCTGACCCTACCGGGCGTAGGCGTGATCAATTTGCTTGATTGCCTGCTGGATTTCCCATTTCCACCGGCTGCCGCCATCCAGTTCCAGGCAATGTCGGAAGGTCTGGCGTGCCAGGTCTGTCTGGCCGGTCCGGGCGTGGATCAGGCCCAGTTGAAGCATAGTTTCGACATCATTTTCATTCCGGACCAGAATGGCTTCGCAACAATTGCGAGACTCGACCCAGCGCCCTCGTAGGTAAAGCTCCAGGGCTTCTCGGAAAAGTTGATCGATTTCCGCGCGATGGCGTTCGGGATGGCACCGCCACAGCCACCAGGCGGTGTAGGCCAGGGTGGTTGTCCAGGTAATCGCGGCCATGGCAGTCAGAAAAGTGACCAGTTGCGAGGGCAGGAATTCGGTCCAGACGAATGACCCCAGCAAGGAAAGGTTCAAGGCCAGCGCGAACACGGCGGCCGTGATCAGGCCCATAACCTCCTGGCCGGTCCAGATCTGGGCCAAGCCAGGCCACGCGCTTAGCAAAACGAGCCAGTATCGCCTGGGTAACATTCCTTGCCTCCGCGCCACCGGTCGAACTTCCTGCCGTCAGAAAGCTTCATCGGCGGTCGAGAGGGACGGTGTGACACCCTTCGAGGGTTTTGAGGCGCGGGATGCAACGACCGTACCGACTGGAGAAAATCAAGCGGTTTAGCGGCGTATGCTGGTACGAGGTCGAGTTCCCATATCTCGCAGCGCTTTGCCGGCCCGGTCGAGATCAATTTTGATCCCGGATTTCTGTCCCAGGCGCTCGGCGTTGCCGTTCTGGTTGGCTCCGGCCGCCATCAGTCGCAGGTCTGCGCGGGTGCCCTGTAACCGCAGTTCCGTTAACCGATCGATTTCACCGGTCAGGTTCAGCTCTTGGGCAATCCGTCTGGCCTCGGGTGGAAGCTGGTCGGCCAGTTCGTTCACGCGGCTGGCCAGCGCCTCGGATTTGATCTTGTAGTCCACTTGGCCCGAAAAATCGGTCCAACCCATGAGCAGTATGGGAGTTCCGCCCGTATGAATGGTCAGGTCCTGAGTGCTGATACGCTGGTTTTGCACCACGAATGAGCCAGTGGCACGGCCGAGCTTGGCCCGGGCCGGCAGCTTGAGCATCTGGTTCACCTCTTCAAGCAGTTGCGAGCCGCTGAGCTGGAGTTCTTCCAGTTGCAGTTGAGCCGAGCCTGCCAGGGCGGTTGTCAGGTCGTTGGCCGAGGTGCCCTGGGTTCGAAAGACCATCTCTCCACGCAGTCGGCCTGAAAGCCCACCCGAACGATTGGTCAGCATGGGAACGAAGTAGGAGAGGGCTCCTTCTTCCTGGTTCAGGCGAACGTCCTGGGCTTTCAGGGTTCCCTCAATGCTGGTGCCGTCTGGATTTTGCTTTACCAGGGTGGCCAGCGTGACCAGGCCGCCAGAGAGCCGCCCGGTGATTTGCTCAACGGTGAGTTGGCCAGGTTCCCACACGATCTGGCCGGCAAGATCGGTCAGCTCGATGTGGGTGCCCGTAGGATCATCGGCCACCATCAGGCTTCCACCGGCAACCTCGATCTCCACGCGGCTGGGCTCGGCGTCTGGGTCCGACTCAGCGGACGGAGCAGCCTCGGATTTCTTCGTCGTGCGGTTTTTGAGGTCGGGACCAATTTTCCAGGCACCATCCAGGGTGCGATGGGCCACCACGTGCAATCCCTCGACCCGGCAATGTTCAGGCTGAAGTGTGCCCTGAAAGAGGGCGACGATGTCAAGCGGCAGACTGATCCTGTCAATCCGGAGCCAGGGAGACTCTGGTTGCCCCATGCTCACGCCAGAGGCTGTGAACTGTCCGAGGAGGCCGATGCTCACGGAGTTGAGCTGTACGGTTTCACCAATTCGGTCCGAGAGCAGTGCCTGGACCCGTTTGCGCAGGGGGCCGGTGGGAACCAGTAGAACCAGGCACACCCAGGCAAGAGCCAGCGTGGACAGGCCGAGCATCAGCCAGTTTCGTGTGATTCGGAACGCTCGACCCATTGGGGCCTCCCAGTCTGGCCGCGAACATGAGCAATGGAACGATCAAGGAACGGTTGAGATCTGGGCCCAGGGAGAGGGGGTAAGATCGAGCCGGAGGCCTGAACAACCTTCAGGTGAAATGGTTTTACCCGCGCCCAGCTTCAATCGCCCGGAACCGAGTGTGCCGGAACAATAAGCCAGAGCCCCAAAACCAACAACATCAATCGCCCTCGGCCAGCGCGAACCTGGCCCCTGGTTCGGAAGCCCTGCCTGCTCGCTCGCTTTTGCAAGGCACCCCCTGAAGATTGGCCGCTTGCCGCCGAACGCCGGCTCGTTTAGCCTCGGAAATCTACAAACATCCAGGCTCAGACTGCGGCCCTGGTTGCCCAAGTCGTCCACCAAGGTTAGACCGGCGAAGGAGTGCATTCATGACAATGGCCCATCAAGGGGTACGACGGGTGCTGGTTCCGGTTCTGGCGCTTCTGGCCGGAATCACTTCACCTGCGGTGGCGGATGAGCTTGCCAAGGTTGAGGGGGTTGAGCTTCAACCGCTGGCGGCCCAGGTGCGGCGTGTGGCCGATGCCCTGAGCTTTCTGGGTCAACCGTTGCAGGCCGAACAGCGTGCCAAGCTGGAGCAGGCAATTGGGGCCGCCCCTGAGGCGGACGGAGTGCGGGCCATCCAAGATGTGCTCGACCCGCTCTGCCTGGTGGGGGTAAGTGTAAACGCGGAAAGCCGGGTCAAGGCGCAGCGGGGCCCCGCGGAAGCTCGCCTGGTTCAGAACGGCTGGCGTGTCTTCCTGGTCAAGGTCCAGAACGAGGCGGGTGTTACCGCCCCCCTGAAGGTGGCCAGCCCCAACGCGGCTCCCCCCTACAAGGCTCCCAGCTTTGCCCCTGAACCGGCCGCATCCGTCTCTTCCGGAGACCTCCTTCAGCGCTGGTGTGACGTGCAGATGTTCAACGATCGGCCTTTAACCACCGCCCTATCCGGCTTGGGGCTGGAGTACCGGCTGATCCAGGTGTACAGCCGCGATGCCGGGAAGCGAGAGGCCCGGTTCACGTTTGACGTCGGCCAGGGGACCCAGGATCTTGGGTTCCGGTCTGACGCCGACATTCTTTTCCACGCCGAGGCGGCCGTGCCGGTGGTTCTTGATGTGCTGGACGAGCATGGCAAACCGACCACTGCCTCATTCCTGATTCGCGATCGCCTGGGCCGGGTCTACCCGTCGCAGAGCAAGCGGCTGGCCCCTGATTTCTTTTTTCATCCGCAGATTTACCGAACCAACGGTGAAACGGTCTCGCTTCCGCCCGGTAATTACGACGTGGAGTTCACACGCGGGCCCGAGTATCTGACCCAAACCCGTAGGCTTACGGTGCCAACCGGGAGCAATCTTCATGAGCGGTTTCAGCTTGAGCGCTGGATCGACCTGACCAAGTGGAACTGGTTCTCTGGCGATCACCATGTGCATGCCGCCGGCTGTGCCCACTACGAAAGCCCGACCGAGGGGGTGGGGCCGGCCGACATGATGCGGCACATTCTGGGCGAAGATTTGAAGGTGGGCTGTGTTCTGAGCTGGGGGCCGTGCTGGTACGCCCAGAAAAAATTCTTTGAGGGGAAGCTTCACCCGCTGTCCACGCCAGACTACCTGATGCGGTACGACGTTGAGGTCTCGGGCTTCCCGTCGTCGCACGCGGGCCACCTTTGTTTGCTGAGGCTCAAAGAAGACGACTACCCGGGCACCACCCGAATTGAAGAGTGGCCGAGCTGGGATCTGCCCGTGCTGCGCTGGGGGAAAGAGCAGGGGGGCGTGGTTGGCTTTTCCCATTCGGGATGGGGGTTACAGACCAAGGCCAAGGAGCTGCCCAACTATGAAATTCCGCCGTTCGATGGAATTGGCGCGAACGAATACATTGTGGATGTGGTGCATGATGCCGTGGACTTCATCTCGTCGGTGGATACGCCGGCTCCCTATGAGCTGAATATCTGGTACCACACCCTGAACTGCGGCTACCGCTGCAAAATTAGCGGCGAGACCGATTTTCCCTGCATTTATGGCGAGCGCGTGGGGCTGGGTCGGGTTTACGTGAAGCTGGAGGATGGCTCATTAGATTACGACCGCTGGGCCGAAGGGCTACGGCAGGGGCGTTCTTATGTGGGAGACGGTCTGAGCCATCTGATTGACTTCCGCGTGAATGACCAGGAGCTTGGCAAGGATGGGGGCGAACTGAAGCTGGCTGCGAACGGGCCGGTGCAGGTCAGCCTGAAGGTGGCCGCTCGGCTTGAGGAAGCCGTGACACCGCAGGCTCAGGCGATCAAGAACAAGCCGCTCGATCAGCAGCCGTACTGGCACCTGGAGCGTGCTCGGGTGGGCGGTAGCCGCAAGGTGCCGGTTGAGATTGTGGTCAACGG
The DNA here is from genome assembly GCA_903926465.1 of uncultured Planctomycetales bacterium. GTDB lineage: Bacteria > Planctomycetota > Planctomycetia > Isosphaerales > Isosphaeraceae > CAIYJE01. The sequence continues at coordinate 1,943 of CAIYJE010000086.1, read as the reverse complement.
CGTACCGGTGGCAACCCAGGAAATTGAAGCCGACGGCCAGGTACAAGACCTTCAGTTCAACGTACCGATCGAACGATCAAGCTGGGTCGCCGCGCGGATTTATCCCTCATCGCACACCAACCCGATCTGGGTAACGGTGGCAGAGAAACCGGTGCGTGCGTCTCGCCGCTCGGCCGAGTGGTGCCTGAAATCGGTGGACCAGTGCTGGTCCAAGAAGGAGTCTGCCATTCGCGCTAGCGAGCGAGAGGCTGCTCAGCAGGCCTATGAGGCCGCCCGCCAGGCCTACCGGCGAATTCTGGGAGAGAGCGAGGTCGATTGAGCCCATTCAGGATCAGGGACACCCGGGGCCTTGAGAAAAACTCAAACGCCCCGGCGAACCTGCGCCCGCGCGGATGTGACAGAGTGGGGAAGGCTGGTGCGGCTGTGCATGGTGCGCAGGCGTCAACGCCGGATCCCTCTGCTTGTCACTCGCCATGGAACTGCCAGGATTCATCAGCAACGCACTCGATGTCTCGCCCAGGGCGATCGACTACGAGGTGAGCCGCCGGCTGGCGAGTCACTTCCCCGATCGTGCCATCCTTGAGGGGAACGATTGCGACTTCACCTTCATGACCTACGTGCGTGAGGGGTTTTGCACCATTCGCCACAAGGCCGACGTGCATGGCCAGGTGCATACCTGGTGGAGCGCAGACAGCGGCGTTCAGGACCGGCCGAAAAACGTTTGGTACGAAGTGGATTGGCTAGGGCAGACGCTGGAGGTGCTGCTTCTGGACTGGAACGACTGCGGAACCCATTACTGGATTCTGGCCGAGTCTGACCCCGTGGCCCGGCGGTTCTTCAAGGCGGTGTGTGAACATAACCCCGATCACCAGGATGAGGTTCTGGTGTACAACGGAGGCCAGTGGGAGGCCTGCCCAGGGCTGTTTCGCGCCGTGCAGGCGGCCGCGGCCGACGACCTGATTCTGCCGGGCGTGCTCAAGGCCGAGGTGCTTGCCGACCTGGGGCGATTCTTCGAATCCAGGACCCTTTATGAATCACTGGGAGTGGTCTGGAAACGTGGCTTACTACTAACCGGCCCGCCCGGAAACGGCAAAACCTACCTGATCAAAACCGTGGTGGCCCAGCTTGGTAAGCCATGCTTGTATGTGAAAAGTTTCAAGTCTGAACGGTTCACTGAGGAAACCAACATCACCCGGATCTTCAACCAGGCCAGACGCGCAGCCCCCTGCGTGCTGGTGCTTGAAGACCTGGACGCTCTGGTGACCGGTGAGAACCGCTCATTCCTGCTCAACGAACTGGATGGATTTGCCAATAACCGAGGAATTCTGACCCTGGCCACCACCAACCACCCAGATCGGCTCGATCCCGCGCTCGTGGATCGACCCAGCCGATTCGACCGAACCTACCACTTTCCATTGCCCGATGCCGACTCTCGCCGACTGTTCCTGGACCGCTGGCTGGCCCAGGTGCCAAACGAATATGGCAAGGCCGTTAGCGAACACGTGCGTACGGAGCTTACGGAGTCTACCGAAGGGTTTTCGTTTGCGTACCTCAAGGAATTGTTCCTCTCTTCGCTCCAGGCATTGGCGGCTGGGGTGGCGGGTGGAAACCTGGAGTCCATTGTGCGTGACCAGGTCCGTACGCTGGCGGCCCAGCGATTGAATGCGGCGCAACCGTTCGCAAGCCTGAAGGCCCGTTCTTCCGTCAGAGCCGCGAACGGAAGTGAGCGACCCACTCAGGAAGACGCTGAAGGGCCGTGAACACCAGGTTCTTCGCCGGCTGAAGGCCCGTTCTTCCATCAGAGCCGCGAACGGAAGTGAGCGACCCACTCTCCTTGGAAAGATCAGGACCAGCAACACAAGGTTCAAGGACGTTGCGTTTTGATCTTTCTCGCCGGCGAAGAACCTGGTGTTCACGGCCCTTCAGCGTCTTCCTGAGTGGGT
>CAIYJE010000085.1 GCA_903926465.1 uncultured Planctomycetales bacterium | reverse complement strand
GGTTGCCGCCTGTGAGTACCAGGCCGGGAGATGCACTGCTACCGAGTGTGAGTGCCAGGCTCTTGGCTGCTGTGCCGGTACCAAAGACATCGCTGGCCGTGCCATAAACACTGAGGACGTCACCGGCATACTGGGTGTTCCCCGCCGCGTTGAACGTGCCACCGGCGATCACCCAGTTACTGGCCACAGCGGTGGCGTTGAGGCTGGTGAGGTTACCCCCGGTGAGGACCAGGCCGGGGGATGCACTGCTGCCGAGCGTCAGTGCCAGGCTCTTTGCTGCCGTTCCGGTTCCAAACACATCGCTGGCGGTGCCGTAAACTTTGAGCACATCACCGGTGGCCGTGTAGTTGGTGTTCCCCGCCGCGTTGAACGTGCCACCGGCGATCACCCAGTTACTCGCCACCGCTGTGGCGTTGAGGCTGGTGAGGTTTCCACCAGTGAGTACGAGTCCCGGGGAAGCACTGCTACCCAGGGTGAGTGCCAGGCTCTTGGCTGCCGTGCCGGTTCCAAACACGTCGCTGGCCGTGCCATAAACCGAGAGCACATCGCCGGCTGCTGCTGAGTAGATGACCGTGCCATCGGCGTTGAACGTGCCGCCGGCCACTTGCCAGTTTGTCAGACTCGCAGAGCCGCTCAGGCTCGTGAGTGCACCATCAACGATGATCAAGCCCGGGCTATCAGTCGTGCCGAGTGTGAGCGATAGGGTATTGCCACCCGTGAATACATCTGTGGCCGAGCCACTCATCGTGAAGTTGCTGGTCGCTCCATCGTATGTGAGCAGATCGTCGGTCGACGTCAGTGTACCGCCAGCAAGTGTTGTGTTCAGGCTCACGAGCGCACTGAAACTCGAAACGATACCATCCGTGATGGTCAGCCCTGTGGTTGAACCACCGCTGGGTCCACCCAGGTTTGCGGTAAGCGTGCCCAGTCCCGACACAGCGACTGAACCACTACCCGTGAACTGAAAGGTGCTGGTTGCTCCCGTGTAGACCACGGAAAGTCCACTGGTCGTGAAGCTGAGGGCTCCCAAGTTCATCGACCCATCGGCTACCGTGGCATCTGCACCGGTGAGGGTTACGCCGGAGCTGGATATCAGGACGCAGTTGCTGCCATCGACGTTGACCGTCATACCCGCAATGACCACGGAACCCTGAAGCTCAATATTGTTGCTGGAATCAAGCGCAAGCGAATTCAGGGTGAAGGTCACCCCCGCCACTGTCAGGCTTGACCCTACCAAACCAGAAAGCCCGCCACCAATCAGTGAGGCAATGCTGCTGGACGAAATTCCTCCGCTCACCAGTGGGATACTGGTTCCACTGATCAGGGCATTAACCGCTCCGGTTGCCGAGAACGTGAGTGCGCTCGTGTCAACGGTGATCGTGCCGTTCAACTCGGCCAGCGGAATAAAAGTCTGGCCAGTGGCGGGGGCGAACCCAACCTGGACCGTGCCGGTCGTCGAATATTCCGTACCATTCAAGGTGAACGATGTCGTGGTGTGAAAATCCAGCCCTCCAACCAGTACATCCTCTGTGGAACCGGCTGTCACAGTGAGGACGGCCGAAGAGTCACTTGTACTGCCCTGGAAATTGCAACCACCCGTGGGGGTGTAAATCGCTGTGATGGTATGGGTGCCAACAGGCAGTGTCGTGGTTGAGAGAGTGCCTATACCGTCTTGCAATGAAACAGAATCACCAAAGTTGTCACCATCGACCAGGAACTGGACCGTACCATCACTGGGCGTGCCTACTGTCGAGCTCACCGTGGCCGTGAGCGTTACCGAATTGCCATACGTGATCGAATCGGTTACGTGGCTGACCACGGTTGTGGTGGCAGCCTGGCTGACTGAAAGTACGGCCGAAGTGTCACTTGAACTGCCCTGGAAATTGGAACCATATGCGGGAGTGTAACTCGCCGTGATGGTATGGCTGCCTTCAGGCAGTGTCGTGGTTGTAAGAGTGGCTATAAAAACCAACCCGTCTCCCGATGGAAGAGCCTGCAAGGAAACAGGGTCACCAAAGTTAACACCATCAACCAGGAACTGCACTGTCCCATCACTGGGCGAGCCTGATTCCGAACTCACAATCGCATTGAGCGTTTCTGAATCACCGTACGTGATCGAATCACCTGAAAGGTTGACGGATGTAGAAGTGGGTACCCCCAGGTCCGTCAGTGTAACGGCGTCAGACGTGTAAGCGATCTGAAACGTACGGCCATTTAAAGAGATGGTCGAACCTGCTGGCATATTGCTAAAATTACCCGTTATGCTTGTGGCGGAGACAATAGTATATACGGTCCCTCTCGGCCACACAGGGGAGCCGCTGAGCATCAGTGGCACACCTGTGATATCTACATTACCGGAAACAGTAAGAACATCATAGCTACCATCGTTATTGAGGCTGATGTTTAAAGGTGTCCCCGGGCCAAAGCTCAGGGTTTTACCATCGTTCATGGTCACGTCGGTACCAGCCAGATCCGGTTGCACATACTGGCTGCTGGTCAAGACTGTGTTCGACGATGACGTGATCCCATAGCGTGCAAAGCTGATCTTGGCCGCGGAACCGCTGGTCAGATAGACTGTACCCGCGGTGATGGTTGTCAAGGCATATGTGTTCAAGCCGTTGTTTTCACCCGACACATAACCCAGCCAGAAGATCGCACTGGGCGAATACCGTTGCAGCGTGATCGAATGACTGGCATTGGCACTCACCGTACCCGCATCAACATCGATGATGTCGCCGATCAGCGTGATCGAGCCCCCGAGCGAGGATATGGTGCTCGATCCCCCTTGCTGTATACTTGGAGCACTCAGCAGGGGATTAAATCCGGTCACCTTGATATCACCGTCACTCGAGGTGATCGAACCATTTTCTGAGTATACACCTACACCAAACCAGTATATGGTCTGCGTATTTCCACCGGTGCCTGTGACGGTGACCGTGCCACTGCCTCCCGCAGAGATTGATCCATAATATAAGTGGACACCTCTGCTGGAATCACCAGTTGGTTGATTGGCACCACCGCCACTGCCAGTCACAATCACATCGCCACCATTGGATGTGATCTGGCCATGGGTCGTGGCATTGTCACCTGCGATATAGATACCGTCATTGCCACCTCTGGTGGCAACCGTCATCGAAGTGCCGGTCACGGTCACCGTGCCTGTGCCGCCCGCTGAGATCGTCCCCCAGACCTCAATACCAAAATTACCACTTCCGTCGCCAGATCCGCCGCCCGTTCCCGTGATGGTGACAGCGCCGCCGCTGGACGTGATGGTGCCAAATGCACCGACATAAATACCGTCATTGCTACCGGTGTTGTGGTTAACTTGCCACCATCTGGCTCCCATGCCGCCAGTTCCCAGCACGGTCACCGTGCCCTGTCCACCCGCCGTGATTGTGCCAATTGAAGTGCTGCTGGCTCCATCAACAGTCACACCAGAGTTGTTATGATCATAAAATTCCGCGACACCACCACCTGTGCCCTGAACTGTCACATTGCCGCCGCTAGACGTGATCGTCCCCGAGGCAATTCGCACGCCAAACTCATACGAGCCAGTCGCCAGGCTCGTACCGTTCACCAGAACGGTACCGGTGCCGCCCGCTGTTACTGTACCCGCGTCATACACGAGAACGCCGTAGTTATTCCCGTAAAGATTCCCATCGTCACTCGACCCATTTCCAGTTCCAGAGACACTGACGTTACCACCACCCGATGTAATCGTTGATGAGGTCCCCAATGCAACGCCTGTTCCATACCCACCGCCGCCACCTGTGCCGACAATGTTGACCGCACCGCCGGTCCCCGAAGTGACCATGGAGCTAGATTCCATCCACACCCCTGCGCTCCAGTTGGTGGAACTGGAATTACCGGCCCCGCTACCGGTGATACTGACATTGCCACCGCCAGACGTGATCGTTGCGTTCAAAACATGGACACCGTAATTCCCGCCGGTGCTCGTGGATGATCCACCGCCCGTGCCCGTCACGGTCAGGGTGCCGGCACCGCCAGAGGCGATTGTTGCTGAATCCTCAACTCGCACGCCCTCATTATAATCAATCCAATCAGATCCTCCGCCGGTACCCGTGACCGTCACATTCCCGCTGGCCGATGTGATGATCGAGCTTGACCCCGTGACATAGACGCCCAGACCAAACCCGTTCGTACCCCCTGCGTATGTACTGGTGGCCCCGCCGGTGCCCGTGACCGACACGGTGCCCGTTCCGGTTGCCCTGATCGACCCACCCGCCTGAACTTCAACGCCATATGCTGCGTTCGAATCGCCGCCCCGACCTGTGATCGATACCGCCCCAAGGCCCGTGCTCTGGACTGTGGCATTGTTGACGTTTATACCCACGAACGAACCGGAGGCGGGCGTGCCCTGCGCATTGGCACTCAGTGTCAGATTTCCATCAACGGTTGTGAGTGTGGCGCCGCTATTGAAAGTGATTCCATGCGTTGTTATAACGCTGAAGTTACTGCTACCAGAGAAACTCGTGGTGTTATTGAACGTCACCGTTCCCGCGGATGTACTGTCTAGCGAGACGACGAAGCTGTTCGGATAGGTGGAAGTCGAATTGCCGAACGAGACATTCACCCCCGAGTTTGCACCACTGTCATCGGAGATAGATACGGTTTTGAGGGCGGATACACCGTCGGTCGTGATGGTGAGGGTGTCCCCGCTCACGGTCACGTAGCTCGAGGTTATGCCGGTCCAGGCGTTTGTTTCAAGACCGCTCAGGGTGAAGGTCTCGGTGTTGTCCGTGGCCTGGATGGACAGGGTCTGGCTCGCGTCCAGGGCAATGGTCAGCCCCAGAGTGGAATCCAACCCGGTTTCGGCGAAGGTCGCCATCAACTGGCGTCCTTCCAGGTTCTCCATCCCTAGCAGCACCGACCGGCGGGTCGGCCGGCGCAGGGCCCGTTCAATCTTGTACTGGACGTCCGTATCAGCCCGGTCGAGCCAGGCCAGGGCCCTGCGGCGAAGTTGCTTGAACCGAGCCAGGGGAAATCGCTTCTTGCCTCGTCGCTGCCTGAAAAGGCTTGAGAAGAGCTGGCGAAACCTGGATCGGCTAAAGAAGTTGCGGAGCATCGTGCAAATCCTGGGAAGGTGGCGGATGATACCGATTGAATTGGGGCGCAGATTCTTTTGGAGATTGTCTTGGCAAGGCAGGTCGTTCGCGGGAACTTTGAGGCGAGACCGACGGCCAGATGAGTGCAGTCGTGGAGCGGAGCTGGATGCGGGTGTCTTGAAGTTCGCGGTTGGGGCCAGTCCAGCGAGCAACGCGTGGTCCCGAACCGCGAGCGCGATAAACAGTCGAACAGTAGAGTTCCGCCAGAAGGAACTCAACAATTTTGTGACGAAATGACAGTTTGCGGGGATGAACTGCGCATCCGGCGATCCAATACGCCTGACATCGCCAGAGATGGGCGGATAAAATGAGGGATATGGAACTCGATCGCAATCGCCTGAAACTCGTGGACCGGCTCGTTCGGTTTAGCGATAAGTGTACATTTGTTTCTAATGGCGGCCCGCCCTCGGCCTGGAGACCCGAATTCAGATTCTGGGTCGGCCAGGCCTTGTTCTGGTGTGTGGTTCTGCTCATGCAGGCCTATTACTTCATACCCGCCGCCAGCTTTCCTATATTAACGATCCCGCCGTCCAGCTTTCGGCTTAACGTCTTCGTTCGGCTGGTCACCGGCCTACCGATCACGCTCCTTCTCAGGGCCACCTATACCTGGCTGGCCAATTCGGGCTGGGCACTTCAAAAGACCTTATTTATCGCATTTGGGGCCATCGTCGTGGCAGCCGCCCTGGAACTGTTTCTCTTCAGGCTGGCTATAGTTTATGTGCTTCCTGGCAACGTCGTTGACGATTACTTCAGCGTTATCCGCCCCTCTTTCATGTATATGTATCGCCTGGAAACACTCACCCTCTGGAGCTTGTGCTTTATCAGTTACTTTCAGATCGATAAGGTACGCATGGTCGAAATTCGAATGGCGCAGGCGGAAACCGCTTTGCGAACCAGTGAGTTGGACCGACTGGAGGCGCAGTTACAGCCGCACTTCCTGTTCAACGCGCTGACGGCCGTGCTGTCTTGCAGTGAAGACTCACACGCGGTAACACGCGTTACCACCAGTTTGTCAGAATACCTGCGTTACTGCCTCAGTCGGCCGTCGACCCTGGCGCCTCTGGCTGAAGAACTCGATGGCCTGGAACACTTCCTGGTGGTCCAGCAGGTGCGGTTCGGGTCGAACCTGAATTGCCAGATTCACAGCACAAACGAGGCCCGATTGTTCATCGTGCCGCCCATGCTCGTGGAACCGTTACTGGATAATGCCATGAAGTATGGCGGTCAGACCAGCCCTGAACAACTGCGGATCGAGGTGAACTGCCATGTGCAGAACCAGGAACTTGTCGTGACGGTTTCGAACACTGGCACCTGGATTGAGCCCGGGTCAACCGGGCGGCGAGGCACGGGCGTTGAGAACCTCACGTCTCGGCTGCACCTCCTCGGCCTGGAGGGGGCCAGGCTGGAGTACAGCCACTCCGCTCAGGAGGTACTCGCTCGGTTGACGGTCCCGCAGTTTTCCGGCCTCGGTAAATTTGGGGAGCGCAAGGGTGCCTCCCAACCCACCACCATGTTCGTGACCGCGCTTCCCGAGCCACAATCCAGAGCCGAGATGGTCCGATGATCCAGGCGCTGCTGGTGGATGATGAAGAGTCTGCCAATACCTGGCTGGCGAAGTTGCTCGGTCAATTTGCAACCGTCCAGGTGGTGGGCACCGCAACCAGCGTCACGCGGGCCGAGGCTCTGCTCAAAGAGCTTGAGGTGAACACGGTCTTCCTGGATATTGAAATGCCGCGCCGCCGTGGTGTCGAGCTTTTTGCAGAGCTTAGCAAGCAGATCCGCGTGGTGATGGTCACGTCCCACAACCATCACGCCCTTCATGCCTATGAACTGGGTGCCCTTGACTACTTGCTCAAGCCGGTCACGATCAAACGGTTGAGTTTGACCGTGGAGCGATTGATGGCTTCGCAGGCACCACCCGTCACGCAGCCTGAAGAGGTCTTTGCCCTGCGGATTCCGATCTCCACGAATCGGGGGATCGTTATGCTTGATCCAGATCAAATTCTTTGGATTGAAGCCCGCGAAAACTACTCTCAGGTTCATCTTGCGGAAAACGAACCCCTGTTCATCAAACGGTCGCTCACTGAATGGGAGCAAACGCTCACGGCCACGACGTTTGTGAGGCTCGATCGTTCGACCCTGATCCATCTTGGCCGAATTCAGAGTGTGCAGTGGAGAATGCCGGAAGATAGCCTCTTGTTCTTTACCGGGGCCACCGACCAACTATGGCTCGGCCGATCGGCCGCCAAGCGGCTCAAGCAAATTCTCGCAGAGTTGCAGGGCTAACACGCCTGCCGCCGTCTACGGTCCATACCGTGAGTTCGGGTTGATCGCGGTTCCCCCCCCCCCACACACACCATGGGATTGCACAAAAAACCAATCCAAGAGGCAGCCGGGGGCGGCTGTTCCACAGGTGCAATCCCATTGTGCATCGCTCTCAGGGCGTTGAGTTCAGGGTTCCCAACGCCTCCCAGAGGCCCTGCTCTGGGGGGAGAGTTGTCAGGTCCTGGTTCCCTTCTCTCGCCGGTTCGTTTCAACCGAGTTAACTCGGTACCAGCAGGCCTTGCCGCACCAGATAACTGCGGATGGCGGCAAGCCCTTTCACGTCTTCCTCGTTGTACAGCAACAAGGTTTTCAAAGACCGGGGGCATCCACCTTGGTGGCGATCCCAGAGCCTGAGCGCTTCCTGGCCATCCATATCGGGTAGCACCCGCTTCACGCCAATGAACTGCTCAATGAACTTCTGCCCGCCCGTGATCTGATGGCGTTGACACACCCAGCGCAGATCAATGGAATCATGCTGCTTGCGCATGTCAATTCCCAGCGTTTGCTTGATCACGCTCAGGTCAAAGCTATGGCCATTATAGGTGAACAGTTCGCACCGTGCGGGCATCAGGTCCAGCAGGGCCTGCTTGGTGATCTCGTGACCCACCAGTTGCGTCACCGGTTCATCATCCACCTGCAGGCCGATGATGGTGGGAATGCGGTTCCAGTCGGTCTCGATATCCAGATAAACTCGGAGCGACATGAGCCAAGGATCTCAAGCAGAGTTATGGCCTCAACCGATCGACCAGAACACCGCTGACCAAGATTCTGTCCGATCGAACCTACCCGTTAGTGTACCGGATGAATCATCTTGTACCAGTCCCCAGGGGTGAGTCTGAGTTCTCGCCTGGGCATCATTGGCATCCCCCTTCCCCGTCCTTGCACTTGCCCGCTTTAACGCAACAAAGTTCTGTTGCCTGGAATCAGAGCGAGTCTTGAGCCCTGCTCCTCGCCGCGTGTGGGAGTCCGAGGAACCACGTTTCAAATCAGAAGGAGCAGGCTGATCGCTTTTTTGGGCGTGATCGCGTAGGTTGACTCTTGTTGGTGGACGCTGTCGCCGCTTCTCGGGTCGATTACCGAATCTGTCCTGGAATAGGCAATTTTTGAAGGCAGACGGATTTTAGGATAGATCGTACTTGGTTTTTCAGGGGCACGTCTGCCTTGCTTCAGTCTTTCCTGATGAGAGATTTTCTGATTCATCTGACCTGAGCATGTCGTTTTTCTTCGATTGCACGAATCGTCACTTGTTAGTATCGACTGGCCAATGCGTTGCGAATTCTAAGAGGCAATTTCAAAACCTGGGACAGGCACCTCGCGGACTCGGAGCCAGTCCCGGTTTTGAAACGGCTTCTAAGACAGAAATCGCGTAGTTCCTTGGCTTTGTGAATCGAGTTTGTTTTTTGACGGTAATACTTCGCGGGTCGTCCGTGAAAAGTGACTCCATCATGAAGATTCTTTCGCTTTACCCCTACGCAACATAACAAAGCAAGATGTCTCCAGGGCGATTGTTTTATGCCGAGCAGGTCGCACGCACACCGGGAGTCGAGTTGCGGATGTGGGGGTTCGGATGGCCCGGCTATGACGCTGGTCGAACGCTCCAGCAAAACCTGACCAGTGATGGGTGGGATCCGGACTGGATCTGGGCCTATAAATTGAACGAATACCAAGAACCAGAAGGCATAGCTCTTCCCAAACTTGTGCTGTTTAATGAAACCATCCAAAATAGTCGAGGAAATATGCGGCCGATTGTTCTAGACGAGGCCCGCGCCGTCACTGTGATCGGGTTTCATCACGAAAATGACTGGGCTTACTGGCGTGATCAATTGCCTCAGCCCTCTTTCTATGTTCCTCACTGCGCGGATCCCAATCCTGCCCCGTTACCGTTCGCGAATCGACCCGTTGGCGTGCTGTTGACCGGTCGGGTGAGTGAGAGTGTTTATCCCTTACGAACACGGATGTGTCGGATGATGAAGCCTGGCCCGATTCGTTCGCGGCTTCCTCGGATGTTGCAAGGGCCAACTATCGCGGGTACCGTTCGCCCTCATCCTGGGTATGTTTTGCAGAGTCATGAAAATATCATAAGTCAATATTGCGATTATCGACGTGACCTTGCCCGGGCTCGCATTACCCTTTCGTGTACTTCGGTGGAATCCGACGCTTTGGCGAAATTGTTCGAGAGTATGGCGGAAGGGTGCCTGGTGATGAGCGATCTGCCCGACTCCCCAGATTTTCAAGCCAGTTTTGGTGAAGCGATCGTTGCTATCGACCGATCCATGAGTGATCGCCAGATCGCCGAGACCGTGGCCTGGTGGTCCAACCACCCCCGTGAGGCCGAAGAAAAAGCCCGGCTCGGTTACGACCGCATGGTCAAGGGTTACACATTAGCTCATTACGCTGACCGCCTGGTCGCCATTTTGAAGAACTCCGTTATACGGATTCCAGCCAGAAATAGCGCGTTAGCGGACTGGCATGTAACCTTTTGTTCGACTGTCTGGAGCCAAGGGCGCGCTATTTCCGGCTGGAATCCGTATTATATCTCGGTAAATGAATGTGTTGTTTGAGCCGCCGGCTTGGTGCTCTTTCCGTTTGTGAACTCTTCTTACCGCCGGGGTACCGCCGCGCCACAGCCCCGGCAGGTTTCCGCCTGGATATGAACCGGGCGTCTACAGGCTGGACAGGTTCTGAGCCCGTGTTCCACCCGGGCCGGTTTGCTGGGCGGTGCAGCCAGCACGGTGGAAGGTTCAGGCTGGGTGGTTACCGAGGGCACGGGGGCGGGTTGGAATGGCGGCTCGCCGGCCGCGCTGGCGGCCTGCTGGTGCTGGCTAACCCATTGGTCTCGACTCTGCTGGTCAGCCACATCGAGTTCAGCGGTAGGCGTTTCAGGGTGGCCGGCCGGCAACCGGTTTGAAGCATTGGGTTCAGGAACCGGCACAATCCGCCCACAGTCTGGGCACTGGCCGTGGCTGGGCCGGTTCCGGCTGGGCACCTTGAGCCGACGGCCACATTCGCACAAGAAGCGAATGAAGTCATCACCCGGTACCTCCGCAGCGGCCGAACTCTGCCGCCGCACCCGGACCCTGGCACCGCACCCAGAGCAAACCACACGCTCGTCGGGGTTGGTGGGAAGGGTCAGAGTTTGTCCGCAGCGGCAGATTGCCTGAGCCATGGCGGGAATCCTGTCGGGGCCGGGCTGCGCTTTCAATGTTTGCTGCGGGCCGGAATTTGGAGCGACTCGATGGGGATCAGGGTATTGAGACTGCCCGACCGGAAGCCTTCGAGGTCGAGCGTTACAAACTTGAAGCCCAGGTCATGGAAGTAGGCCACCAGCTTGTGGGCAAGTCCAGGCGCGGTGAGCCGCTGCAGTTCTTCCACCGGCACTTCCACCCGGGCCAGGTCTCCCTTGTGGTAGCGAACCCGCAGCAGCCGCAGCCCTTGCTGGCGGAGCCACTGCTCGGCGTCGTCGATCATCTTGACCCGTTCCGGGGTCACCTCTTCACCGTAGGCAATTCGGCTAGAAAGGCACGGGGTTGCCGGTTTGTCCCAGGTGGGCAGGCCCCAGGCTTTGGCGAGTTTGCGGACCGTTTCCTTGGAGAGGCCGCACTCCAGAAGCGGATGCTTGACCCCGTTTTCCGAGGCGGCCCGCATGCCGGGCCGGTGATCGCCGGCGTCGTCGGCGTTGGCGCCAGAGGCAATGGCGTCGACCGCCAGCTCATTCCGCAGGATGGCCAGCCGGCCATAAAGTTCGCTTTTGCAGAAGTAGCAGCGGTCTGGGTTATTACGAAGGTAGTTCGGGTCGGCAAATTCTTCGGTCCGGATGATCCGGTGCGGAATGCCAATTTGCTGGGCCAAGGCCTTGGCCTCTTCCAGCTCGCCCGAGGCCAGACTATCGGAAACGGCGGTCACGGCAATCGCCTGGTCACCGAGCGCCTCATGGGCGGCACGGGCAACCACCGTGCTATCGATGCCGCCAGAAAATGCCACGGCCACTCGGCCATAGCCGCGCAGGGTGTTGAGAAGCCGATCTCGCTGGCTGGCCAGCTCCGGATCAAAGGCCTCGCTCATGGTATAACTGGCTCCCCGGCCGGCGTTGAGAAACTTTCGGGACGGCATGAATTCAAAAGGTATTCTAGGCCGGTAGCGGCTGCCGGCTCAAGCAAATCGTGGCGGCGGTTGGCGTGCCGGCGCGGTTTTGGTCGGCGAAACGGTCACCATTGGGCCGGCTCAGCCTGCATTGGCAGGGGGTTGGAGCGAAGGCTCGGGCGGTAGCTCCAGGTCGGTTTCGAACGGCTCCATGTGGATGAGCACGCCGGAAACGTTGGGAAAAGCGGCCCGGATCGCCCCTTTCACCTTGCCGCTCAGAATGTGGGCATCTCGCAGCGGCATGAGCGGGTCGGTCTGAACATGCAGGTCCAGATAATATTCGGTGCCCAGTCTTCGGACCCTCAGTTTTTCGATGGCTTGGACCCCGTCGACCGACCGGGCCACGAACCCGACCTGGCTGGCTCCGAGTTCGGCCGGCATCCGGTCCATCAGGTCTCGGAGCGCCGTGCGCAACAAGATGACCCCGTTGGTGGCAATGATCAGGGCGGCCACCAGAGCGGCCCAGTCGTCGGCCGCTTCCCAGCCTTCGCCCCCCCAGAGAGCAATGCTGATACCAATAAAGGCGGCAATTGAGGTCAGGGCATCACTGCGATGGTGCCAGGCGTCGGCCTTCACGGCCGTGCTGCCGGTTTCTTCGCCCACATCCAACACTTTGCGGGAAAGGATCTCCTTGACCACCACCACCACCGCCAGCACGGCCAGAGTCCAGGCGGCCGGCGCATGGTGAGGCGTGCGGATCTCGCCGATGGCCGCCACCGAGATTCCGAGCGCAGCCCCCAGCAGCATCAACGCCACAATGGCGGTGGCCACGGCTTCCGCCTTGCCGTAGCCGTACGGATACTCTTCATCGGCCGGCTTGGTCGTGATCCGCAGGCCGGCCCACACCACCACCGACGAGAACAGATCCATCGACGACTCGATGGCGTCGGCAATGAGCGCGTAGGCATGGCCGGCAATCCCAGCCACGAGCTTGACCGCCACCAGAACCAAATTCACCACCAGGCCCATGCGGGCCGCCTGTATTCCCCGCTCGACGTTGCTCAAAACCAAGTTTCCTGGAAGACGACCCCTGGCCCGATCGGGTGCGTGACTCATTTCAACCGACCTTCCCCGTGGATGGCAAGCGGTGTTACGGAATCTCCAGGCTTGCACCGGTGCCAATTTCAGACGCTTGATGTTCCTTTTCCAAGGGTTAGGGAACAAATAGACAGTTCAGGCTGCATCAGGGTTCCTCCTGTCCCTGAGACCAGAAGCGACGGTTCCCGCGTTGCACCTGCTTGCTGGACCTACGGTTCCTGGATCCGCTTGACGGTATTCATGTATCCATGGTGCGGAAGGCCAAAATCATGCCGACCGCACCAATGGTTCACCAGATGCTCGGAAATGAGTCGCTTTGGAATGTGGCGAAGCGTTGTCATCAACTCCTGTCCGAAGCGGAAACTCCTTACGCGATCTGTGGTGGCGTGGCGGTTTGTCTGCATGGATATCAACGCAACACCGTTGATCTGGATCTGGTCATTCGCTCACAAGACCGCCGAGAGTTTCAGAAGCTTCTGTCAAACGGCAGACTGGTCTGGGACGAAACCAGAGCCAAGTTTCGCGCACCGTCAGGCCTTGTGATCCACTGCTGGATCGCGGGTGAGAAAGCTGGCAAAGGGAGTGAAGTCACGATTCCTGAGCCGCTTGGCGAGTTCAATGTTGAATCCCGCGACGGTCTTTCCGTGGTGCGCCTTTTTCGATTGATCGAAATGAAAATTGCCTGCGAGATGAATCACTTACGGCAGACCCATAAAGACATTACGGATGTTGTCGAATGGATCGCCGTCCGGAATCTGGACAGTTCTTTTGCCCGTTTTCTTCACCTCTCGCTACGTCCCACATTTCGAGAGTTGCTTCGCAACGCCAGGGAAACCGATTGAACCAGGGCCCCCCTGCGGATCGGGGCACGTCACCTTGGCTGAAGCGGATGTTGTGTCACGCGTGGTCGAGGATGTGAAGGGATCCAACGCTCATCCAAAGTGCCCCGGCCAGTTGGGATCGTGTACCTGCGGATCCCGCTGTGCCACTCGGGAATCGGATTCTTGGATCAGAAGCGTGAGGGGGCGAAACCTGCTGAAGATCCACAGCTCGATCGTCAGGATGGAACCGAGAAAGGCTGTGAAGAACAGCGCGATGCCCGCGCCGAGGAACGGAGACACCATCAGGCCGGAAACCCCGGTGAGGTTCTGCCCATTCAGCGTGAGGGTAGACACGCCGCAAAGTGCAAGCACACCCATGACGGTCGTGAGTGGGATAAAGAATCCAAACATGCCGATGGCAGCCAGCTTGAAAACGGTGCCCGCAGACAATCTCTGGACGGTAATTTTACGGAACATGGGGGATCTTTAGAGAGATCAGGGGATGGAGACTGCGGCGCGTGAGTTGGACGATAGTCTGAGTCTATCGTTTCATGGACCCGGTGTACTACCTCCTTGGATTGTATTTCCTGGAACAACGCCGCACGCCATGTACTTCAGACGATAACGGATCGGCGGCAAGACTCCAGTTTGCCCGGGCTTTGGGCCGGAAGCTGGTTCGGGTGATCAATCCCGGTTGCAACCTGATGAGTTTACTCCACAGCCCTTGGCGGGAGTTTCGGGTACTGCCCCAGGGCGATTGCACCATAAGTCATTATCCGAGCAGCACTTTTTCGAGATAGCTCTCGTCCCAACCGGCCGTGAGCCGTTTGTTTTTTATGCCGACCTTCAGCGTGGTCTCGTTCTTCAGCAAGCCGAGTGCGGCGCGG
>CAIYJE010000084.1 GCA_903926465.1 uncultured Planctomycetales bacterium | reverse complement strand
TCTCCCGCTTGGCGGGAGAAGGGGTTCAGACTACCCAGTCTCAAAATGAGGACTGTGGCTCCGATGGCTGCGAGCTGCTTGCCACATTTTGAAGTGTAGCAAACGTGTTGTAGGCATGCGAGATAGTGTGCGCCATCCCGGCCCGGTCGCCCTCATCCGGCCTTCGGCCACCTTCTGCCGCTTGGCGGGAGAAGGGGTTGAGCGCCTTGGCTGCCACCACGGTGGACAAAGCGCGTGCGCTGCCCCTATGCGTTTGCACCCGTTCAAAACACCACGCAGCGGCTATCAAACACAGGCCCTTCCACGCAGACCCGTTTCAGGTCGGTGGTCCCGTCTGGCTCGCGAATGGGCGTGACACAACTGAAGCAAGCGCCAAAGCCACAGGCCATGTGGTTTTCCAGCGAGAGGTCGCAGGGAATCTGGTACTGGTGCGCAATTCCCGCAAGCACCTTCAGCATCGGGGCCGGCCCGCATCCCACCAGCTTGCTGGGCCTCCAGCCGGCTTGCAGGTCGGCCTTCAGGAGATCGGTCACAAACCCGTGATGCCCCAGCGAGCCGTCGTCGGTGGCCGTGCGCACGTCTAAACCGGCGTGTGCAAAATCATTCAGGCCGGCGAACAGGTTGGCACTCCGCGCCCCATAATACAACCGGGCTAAAGACACCAACGAACCCGTGTGCTGCCCCTGCGCGCCATACGAGGCCGTACCCCGCCACCACTTCCCCAGCGCCAGGAACGGCGTGAAGCCAATACCGCCGGCCACAAAGCCCACATCGCCCCCATCGACGGGCGGGCCAGAGAACCCGTTCCCCAGCGGCCCCCAGATCGGCAGCGGCTCCCCTGCCCGCTTGCGGCTTAGCTCGGCGGTCCCCCGGCCCAGCACCAGGTAAACCAGTTCCACGGCCACCGGCGTGCCGGTTGAATCTCGCACCACGTCAAACAGGGCGAACGGCCGACCCAGCAGCGGATCGTTTCCCAGCCCTGCGCGTACCATCACAAACTGGCCGGGGGTGATCTGGCTAGCCAGCATCGGGTCATCGAGCGTGATCTTGTAGGTGTCTTTGGCCACCGGTTCGTTGGCCAGAATGGTCACGGTGCGCTGGGCGGCACAGGCGGGGGCCAGAGCTTCGCTCATGAAAAGGGTCCGCAGAAGAAGGGAGTTCGCTTGCAGGCAAGGTTTGTGAACTCATTTTAGCAAATCGCTACCAGCCGCACACTGTCCTTGAACGTCAACCCCTTGGTGCCACGAATCGCTGGTTTCCGGTCATCCGTGACGTGGAGCCTGGTCCTACCGCAACCCGGGCGGTCGCGTTCAAGGGCTTCTCCCGCTGTGCGGGAGAAGGTGGCCGGTACGGCCGGATGAGGGCGACCGGGCCGATTCTTGTTTTGTGTACACATCAGAGGTTTGCTAGACTCCAAAATGGGGACAGGCACCTCGCAGCCGTCGGAGCCAGTCCCCATTTTGTGCCGGCCGCACGCGCCGGGCCCGCGCTTCATTCAAAGATATGCAGATATCAGCTTAAAGTGCCATGTGCCAATGAAAAAAGGCCTGCTACCGCATGTTGTGCGGTAGCAGGCCTTGAAAGATGATCACGTGATGATCTCTTGAGCTTATTCGTCGTCCCCGCTGCCGGGTCCCTTGCGACGTGGCTTGGAGATCGGTCGTACGCGCTTGGCGTCTGGGCGATCTCGCCGCGCCTCGCCTGCCCGGGATGGGGTCCCGCCGCCGCCACCACCGCCGCTAGGCCCCGCGTCGGAATCTAGCCCGATCACCCGGCGCACGCCCAGTTCTGGGTCTTTGTTATTGCGATCACGACTGCGTTTGACCGGCAAACGCTCAAGCTGCGGAGCACGCTTGGGACCACCGGGTCCGCGAGGCCGACCACCGTCGCCACCACCGCCACCGGGTCCGCGAGGCCGACCGCCGTCGCCACCACCGCTAGGGCCTGCTGGCCGAGCGCCTGGGCCACGAGGCCGAGCACCTTCGCTGCCGCCACCGCTGCCTTCGCCTGAAGCGGGCCCCTTGGGACGCTTGGAGGGCGGAAGGGCGGCGTGCGCACCGGGCACATCGGCGCCGTAGTTGCTGGGGAGCGAGATTTCCACATCTTCGTCGCCATCATCGTCGTCGTCACGCGGGCGAGCGTTTTTGCGAGGCCGGCCGGTCAGGCCGGCATCTTGAGGGATGCCATAGCGATGTTCGCCGGGCCCCTGCAAACGGTTCCGGCCGCCAGGTCCGCCGCCCATGCGAGGACCGCGAGGGCCTGCACCCTGTCCTTCGGATCGAGGACCGCGAGGGCCTGCACCCTGTCCTTCGGATCGAGGACCGCGAGGGCCTGCACCCTGTCCTTCGGATCGAGGACCGCGAGGGCCTGCACCTTGTCCTTCGGATCGTGGACCGCGAGGGCTTGGTCCGCCACCTGGTCCTTCCGAGCGAGGTCCCAGCGGGCGGTTGGCGTTGGCTGCGGGTCCGCCGGCACTGGCACGGGGGCCACGCACTGCGGGCGGGTGATTGACGGCTTCGGCGTCGATTTCGCTGCGGGTTTTACGGGCGGCGGCTTCGAATTCGTGCTTGGCCGCACCACGGCGGGGCTTGGTTTCCCGTCTCAGCGGTTCGCGATCATCGAACCAGGCGGTGTCGACCTTCTTGCCGGCGGCCAGACGACGGAGGTCGTTCAGCTCATCCACGGTCAGGTTGCGCCACTCGCCAACTTTCAGGCCCTTGATGTGCAAGGGGCCAATAGCCACGCGGTTCAGCCGCATGACTTTATGGCCAAACTTGGCCCACATCCGGCGCACTTCGCGGTTCTTGCCTTCGGCCAGCACCATTTCCACCTGGGTGGAGTCTCCGGCGTGCCCCACCACGCGAACGCGGCGGGCGCGGGCTTTGCCGTCGGACAGCCAAACCCCTTCCATGAGCTTGGTGATCACGTCGGGCGAGGGGTGACCGGCCACCACGGCCTTGTACACCTTCTCTACGCCGAACTTGGGGTGGGCCAGCTTGTTGGCCAGCTCGCCGTCGTTGGTCAGAATCAGCAGGCCGGTGCTGTCTTCGTCTAGCCGGCCCACGGTGTACACCCGCTGGGGGACGTTGGAAACGAGTTCCACGACCATCGGCCGGCCCGAGGGATCGGCGCTGGTGCACACGTAGCCGCGAGGCTTGTTCACCACCAGGTAGACGAGTTTTTCACGCTCGATCTTCTGGCCGTCGATCTCAATTTTGTCGTCCAGGCCCACCTTGGTGCCCAGCTCGCGGATGATGGTGTTGTTCACCGCCACCCGACCCTTGAGAATCAGTTCTTCGCAGCTCCGGCGCGAGCCAAGTCCAGCGGCGGCCAGCACCTTTTGCAGCCGCTCGGGGCCGGTGGGTGCGTTGGCGGGCTCGGGGGTGAACGTCTTCCCCTTACGCATTCGCTTTTCTTTGTCTTCGCCGCGTGCGGAATCGTCTGGGTGGCCGCCGGGCGGCTTGCTGAGCCGGGGCCGATCTTGGTTCAGGCGGGGCCGGTCCTCGCCATCGCGATCACGGCGGGGCGGCGGGCCGCCAGGGCCCGGCCTGCGGCCGCGTGGTGGGCCGTCTCCATATCCGCCAGAGCGTGGTGGGCCGCCAGGGCCAGGTCTGCGGCCGCGTGGTGGCCCTTCAGAGTGGCTACCTTCGTGGCGGGGCGCAGAGGGACGCCGGGGCCGAGATTCATCCGAGTGACCACCAGAGCGGGACTCTGGACGGTTGTTGCCTGCGCCTGGGCGGGGGCGTCGGCCCCCGGGACCACCGGGTCCGCTGGGGCGGCCTGGTCTGGGCGGTAAACGGCGTGCCATGTTCGAATATCACTTCCTGCGGCAGGCGGTATCTGTCAATTCAAGCGTACTGGTCACTGGTACAAGAAGCGACATCACGTCGCGTCTTCTTCGGTGGCTTATCCTGGAACACACGCACCGCCGGCTGGCCGCAACACACGGGGGCTTCATGTCTCTGGAGTCACCATTATTCTACAGGCCGCAGCCAAATTTTTCCAGGGGAGCTGCGCCTGGGCCGTTCCTCAGGATCAGAATGGACGGTATGGACCCAAAGCCAGCCCAAGCCCAGGCCAGCCTAAAGCCAACAGAGGCCAGTCAGGCTTCATCCGTGTCCATACCGTCCATTTCCGTTCCCATGCACCAGGCTTCGCCGTAGAAGCCAAAGCCATTCGCGGCAAGGGCCGGCGCCTGGTTGGGTTCGGTTCGTTGACACCTCCACCCCCATACGGATAGACTGCCTCTGATTCTTTGAGGTCATGTCGATTGACCGACCTCCAAAGATCTGGCGATGACAGCCATGGCAGACAGTTTTTGTTTATAGGATCATAGGAACTCCCTCATGAGTTTGTTTTTTCGACACAGCGTGGCCCGCTTGGGCCTGGTTTCTTCGTTGGCGTTGGTTTTGGGGCTGGCTGCGGCCGGCAAAACCGAAGCGGGGCTGGTGACATACACCCTGACCGGCGGCACGATTGGCGGCACGCTCAACGGCGTGGCGTTCAGCAATGCCAACTTCACCATCACGGCCCAGGCCGACCCGAATGCATTTGTCAACGGGTCGATTTATAGTATCGGGCAGGATTACCCCATCGCTTCCCAGGCGGCTACCAGCATCATGTCGATCAACGGATTCGACCCGTTCGAGTTCACAGACCCTAATTTTGGCATTTTTGCCTTGAATTTATCCGCAATAGTTCCAGGTTTGTATTACGCAGGGTTTGGATATCAGGCCGATGCCACCGCCCTGTATGGTTTTGTCGCCGTTGGCTTTCCCACCACCGACCCGTTCTCAGGGAACCTTGCCGGAGCAGCTTTTGGCATAACCTATGCGACTACCGGTGGTGATTTGGTCATTGATACTGTCGCGAACAACGGTGCCACCTTCAGCGGTCCGATTGCTGTGCCAGAGCCGGGCACGCTGGTGATGGCTGGGCTGGTGGCTGTAGGCGGTGGCCTGGTTTCGTTCCGCCGGCTGCGCCGGCAGGTTGTGGCCGCCTGATTTTTCAGGTGGTTGCGTGGGATATCAGCCGAATTCGGGCCGCTGGGCGCTTGGGGGATACCCAGGGCGATTGCACCATAAGTCATTATCCGAGCAGCACTTTTTCGAGATAGCTCTCGTCCCAACCGGCCGTGAGCCGTTTGTTTTTTATGCCGACCTTCAGCGTGGTCTCGTTCTTCAGCAAGCCGAGTGCGGCGCGG
>CAIYJE010000083.1 GCA_903926465.1 uncultured Planctomycetales bacterium | reverse complement strand
GCCGCGCCGCACTCGGCTTGCTGAAGAACGAGACCACGCTGAAGGTCGGCATAAAAAACAAACGGCTCACGGCCGGTTGGGACGAGAGCTATCTCGAAAAAGTGCTGCTCGGATAATGACTTATGGTGCAATCGCCCTGGGATTCCCGCCGGCTGCCATAGTTCAGAAGGCTCGTTTTGACGCAGGTATTCCCGCAACTGCTTTCTTCACAACCGACATCGCCGCTGAATTTCAGCGACTCCAAGCTGCTGGAGTTCAGTTTCGTGGTGAGCCAACCAACATGGGTCCCATTACCGCAGTGATTTTCGATGACACCTGTGGAAACCTCATCAACCTGGTTCAACCCGCGACCTGACCATGCGCTAGAGCAAACGCTACGGTGGTCACGGCCCGAGCTTCCGCCACCGACTTTCCAACCGCCCTGCACGGGCCCCGCCAGCCTCCGCCGTAGGTAAGCCTGGTTCGTTTTTGCCGAGAGAGCACACATGCGTAAATTCCAAGCCATTGGTGCCGTTGTTTTCGCGGCAGGATTTCTTCTGTTGGTGAGCAGTGGACTTCGCTTCCGCGCAACTGCAGATCAACGCGAAGGTGCCGAAAAAAGCTGGAGTCGTCAGCAAGAGACACATGCCGCGTTCCAACGTGAAGCTGCCGAGGTGTCTCGCAAACTCCAGGTCGGGGAGATTGATAAAGCAGGCTGGCATCGTGAGGTCGAAGTATTCAGCACGCAATTCAAGACGGAGTCAGAAGCCGCAGGCAAAGCATGGGTAGACCAAAGCGAATCAGCAGGCCGGTTACAAGGTCAGAGCACGAACTTTTATGCCGCCGGACTGTGCAGTGTGATCGCCGGAATGGTTACCTTCTTTGGGGCGACGCTGAAAATTCTTCTCTTACATAACCATAGGACGCTTACTCGAACGCCCTCATGAACATACAATTATTGGATATCTCAGGTGCATCAAGAATTGGGCGAGAGGCTGCGAGAGCGCTCGCGTCGAACTGCGCTGACCCTGGTGTATGCGTCAAGGCCAAGAATGACAGCGAGCCCAGATCACGGCCCATCAATCAGACTCCACGCCTCTCACGGAAGCCTGAGCCAACTCTGGAGATGGGTGTGAAGAGTCAAGTCGTTAATGCTCATGCGTGGCTGACCTTATGAACGAGATACTGATTCACGGGCAACACCTGGCTGGCCCCTTTCTAATCGCGCTCGATCTTCTCGGGACGTTTGTCTTCGCGCTAAGCGGTGCAGCCGCCGGTGTCAGGAACAAACTTGATCTGTTCGGTTTAATGGTACTTTCCTTCGCGGCGGGCAATGCAGGCGGGATTACCCGCGACATCTTGATCGGCACCATTCCGCCTGCCGCCGTCAGTGACTGGCATTACTTGGCAATTTGTGTGCTGGCTGGATTGGTGACTTTTTTCTGGCATCCCAAAATCGACGTACATAGCAAGCCCTTGCTGCTGTTGGATGGCGCGGGCCTGGCACTGTTTGCCGTCACTGGTACGCAGAAGGCGCTGAGTACCGGACTCAATCCCGTGATGGCTGCGGTTATGGGAATGGTGACGGGGATCGGCGGTGGAATGCTCCGTGATCTGCTTGTGAACGAAACTCCGATAGTACTCCGCGCCGATCTTTATGCCGTTGCCGCGCTTGGTGCTGGCGTCATTGTGGTTATAGGGCATGTGCTACACTACCCGTCTTTTATATTTATGATTGCCGGGGTATTCCTTTGCTTCTGGCTCAGAGTGATGGCCATCTATCGAAGTTGGCACCTGCCGCTCGCAGGGTCGCGCGGTCAACGCGACTGAAACAGGCCACCTTCGAAAGACAACCCAGCATCGTCATCCCGGTGCCGTCTATCGAGGCTTGATTGTCAAAAGCGTGTGACTGCCTTACGCAATCGAGATCGGATCACTCTGGCATTGACTTCCGACTGAGAATTCGTCGCAACACGGTACCCCAAGCTCGCACCCCGGCAATGAAGAGTTCAAGAGCCGTCTTGTCGCCCCGATTTTTTTGTAAAGACAACGCTCTTTGACTCAAGTCGAATAACTTTCTTCAATTCTGACAGCGAATTACAATAAATCCCTGAGTTCAAACGAACTCGACGAAAGACTCGATTTTGGCGTGCATGGCAACGGGATTTAACCTTTCCGTTGGACTCGCTAATCAAAGAGACTTGCACATGAGCCATTCCGATCTCCCGAAATTCCCAGCTTTCAAATGGGACGAGTACGTCTGGGCAACCTCAGTAAAACTTCCGGCTTGGACGAATTATAAGGTTCACAATGAACCTTACGGGCGTCTATCTGCGAATGGTCGTTCCAACGGCATCGTGCAAATCCGATTTGCTTCAGAAGGACGCAGCGAAGAACCGCTATCGAATGATGAGATGCGTCTGGTCAAGTGGGTGATCGATCACAAATCCGTCATCCATGACGCAATGCTGGGGAGGCTGTTTGAGGAATATCTATCAATGCGCGAGCAGGCCAAGGATTAGTTCGATGAGAGCAAAGCAAATCGAGTTTCTCCCGAAATCCAATTTCCAAATCAACTCAAAGTCCTCGTAAGGATTTCAGGAATCAACGTGCATCAGATTGAACAAGATGGCAAGCCCTTTATCGGAGTCGAATTGGGCTGCGATTGGGAAGCCGAGCATGGCATTGGAATTCTATTGCATGGCGAAAAACCTCTTGAGATCGGTGGAGCCGATACTGCGATTCTATTGTGGTTTGCGAAGAAGCATTTGCGAGAGCAGTCGTGACGGCAATACAGACTTATGCCGGATTCCATCCCGTAAACGCTGAAGAAGTAATATTGTCGTCCTGTCAGCCTAACTATGCGGTCATGTGTGGGTGATATTGACGTGGTGTTGCGATTAAGAGGCCTGAAGCCGCCGCTACGGCCGACCCAAGACTATCTAATTGCTTCCGTCTTTTTTTCATACCCGACTTTGTCGTTGCTAGATATCAACAATCGAGGATCAGCCACTTTCTACCTATCATGCAAATGCGTCTTCGAAAAGATACGATCTCTGAGAATAATGAGCCTGGAGACCACCAGCACCGGTCCCCCCAGCAAGAACAACCAAGCCATAGGAAGAATCGACCAGTGGGTGTCGGGTGCCCTCACGGTTTTCTATCATATGTAAGTACTATATGAAAATACAAAAGGAAATATCATATCACAAAACAAATCCCAAATACTCCACACTTTCCTCAACCAGAATTCGAGTCTTCGTTTCATCGTAGTCATTGCTCTTGGGTGTGTCATGGCATCGAACGTTTTCTTGATGCTCTCCCCAGCTTACTGCTCGCCCCCAAGGGTTCCTAAAGAGCAATTCTTACCCTTCAGCCTTGAGGGTATCGGTTTGATTGTAAATGGATACTGTCGCACAGAAAACATTAGTTCATCATAGGGCAAACCACGCAACCTGGGCAAGCCTTGTGCCCGCAATGGACCGAACGCCAGCTAAAACCAGTTCAATAACCGTCTTGTCGCCCCGGTCTTGTTTCCCGTCTCTGCGTTTCTACCAAGGTTTTGCTGGATTCACGCGGTTCAATCACGCGAGCCAACTTCCCCTACGTTCACACCGACCCGTCACAACAAGCACTACAAAAGAACGGCTTTCGTTCAAATCCTGTCGCCAGTCCGGTTCGCACCCAGAGCCTAGTTCGGCTTGCTCTCCGACACGTGCGAATTTCCGGCCTGATGCAAGAACGGAATCCACTTACAGTTGGGATAACACTCACCGGTGCAATCGTGGTGAAACCCAGGGCGATTGCACCATAAGTCATTATCCGAGCAGCACTTTTTCGAGATAGCTCTCGTCCCAACCGGCCGTGAGCCGTTTGTTTTTTATGCCGACCTTCAGCGTGGTCTCGTTCTTCAGCAAGCCGAGTGCGGCGCGG
>CAIYJE010000082.1 GCA_903926465.1 uncultured Planctomycetales bacterium | reverse complement strand
GGGGCGTGTCGCTTCATGGTGGGTCTTCCTTGACCGGCGTAAACTACCTAGATGCCCAAGCAAAATAGCAAAACCGATCAGATACCGCTATTGACGAATTTGGGAGGCCTGCGGGAGGCGCATTAGTGTACTTGCACCCCATATGGTCCATGAAACCCTAATGGACTTGATGGACGGCAGTGGACCGCGTCAAATCAAGATTCCACCACACTCACCTTGAGGCAATGGCTTGAGCCAAGGGGCGAACCACCCGGGGAATCACCCGGTTCATCAGCAACTCTTCACCCACCTGCCGCTGCTTCAGAAACGATTCCAGGAACGATTCCGTGCCGCCGCCCCAGTACTTGCGCACCGCAAAGTACACGCTGAGCTGCTCTTCGGGGAAGTCGCCGGTGCGGATCTGGAACGGGTTGGTGCGCGTTTCGATCGAAAGCCGACACTGAAGCTGGAAGCTCTCATCCAGGGCCAGCGTGATCGATGGCTCAAAGTTCAAGATCCGATGGCCGTTGGGCGGTTCCAGCACATTCTCAAACGCCGAGCCCAACCCCAACGCCTCGGCCACCACCTCATCATGGTTGCCCGAGTAGGTCAGGTCAAAACCATACATCACGTCGAGGGCTTCGCAGTCGAGCGTGCTCAGGCTTAGCAAATGAGGCGCCATGTCCAGCACGTGTTCATGCTGGCGATACGCGTCTTCCAGGTTTTCCGGATTCACCTGACCCGAACAAACCCGCTTGGATTCCAGCGAGACCCAGCGGTAGGAATCTTGCTCTTTATCCCCTTCCAGCACCAGGTCGCCATTCTCACGCGTGAAGAAATTGGTGAGTTCGGGGTACGCTTTCCGCATCTGCTCAAAGTAATGGAGAACCGTATCGCGAGCGCTCGGCAGCTCAAGCTGGGTATTGAGGCTTAAATTCACGTAAAAATCGTCATTTTCCGCCAGAAAACCAATCATGCTCGGTCGATCCTCTATCGTCCGCGGCAGGCACCCGTACGGCTGATCAAGAAGCCAACGGCGCTCATTCCGTCTGACTGAAAGTCTGGCCGCCTGAACACCCACCTCACCAACCGGCCAGGTCCATTACCGCCTGCGCGAACCAAACATTATACCAGAACCTCCCGCAGGAAACAGGATCCCAGCGCCAGCCAAAACCCAACATGGCGGATTTTGTCGCCCCTGCACCCACATCCTAAAGGGCCAGCCAAGCCCGCCGTCCGAGGCACTCCCCCTTTCCAGATAGCGTAGGATGAACCAGTGGGCCGGTGGCCCCCGCTCCCAAATTTCCACACCCACCCAGGCCCCTTTGAAGATTTACCTGATCCGCTTGAACCCTGATCGCGCGTTCTTCTACGCAGAGCCCCCCCCAAACGCGGGCCAGGCCGCCACACGCCCGGCTGGTGGCCTGGCCGCCTGGATCGACCGCCATTGGAGTATCTGGCGGAACCGGCTGACACAGGCCGAAGGCCACATGGGGCGCACCGTGCGCTGGCTGGAACAACGGCTCAAGCGGTTCGTGGCCGCCGACGAATCGATGTTTCACAGCTTGGAAGCCAACCCGCCCGCCGTGCTGGTGTACCCAGCCTGCCTCGCTTCCCAGGCGTGTGCCCAGCTCTGGGCCGGTTACCTGGCACGCGAGCGACGGCGGCACGGCTTCTGGTTGGCCATCAACGGGATCTTGCTGCCACCCGCGCTGCTGCTCACCATCTTGCCGGGGCCAAACGTGTTCGGCTTCTGGTTCGCGTTCCGGGTGCTGGGGCACGCGCGGGCCCTGATCGGAATTCGCAAGGCCCGGCAAGGGCTGGCCGGAATCCAGCTTGAACCCTGCCCCGCACTGGACCAGCCGCTGGACCCAACCTTGACGGATACCCACAGCGTGGCCCGGCTGATGGCCGCCTGCCAATTCACCCAGCTTGAGGCGTTTCTAGAGCGGCACGGGCGCGAAGCGATCAACGGCGGCATCCTGGCCAGTGCCAATCACCCTTGAAAACCCCGGGAGTCCGCGATTCAATCAAACCGTTCCCAACGATCCCAGTCTCCCGTTCGCTTTCTAGGCAGCTCATAAGGATGGAACCTGGCCCATGCGGCTTTTGACCTACAACATCCACAAGGGCATTGGCGGACGCGACCGGCGGTACCGGATTGAGCGGATTGTGGAGGTGATCGAGTCTCAGAATCCGGATTTGATCTGCCTGCAAGAGGTTGACCGCAACGTGCGCCGGTCTCGGTTTCATGACCAGCCCAGCGAGCTGGCCACCGCCTTCCGGTTTGACTTTCACCTCTTCCAGCTCAACGTCAAACTGGGGACCGGCGGATACGGCAATTTGCTGCTTTCCCGCTGGCCCATTGAAGAGCGGCACCAGGTTTCGCTCAGGCTCAACTGGCGCAAGCCCCGGGGGGCCCAGCTTGCCATCATTGGCACCCCCGAAGGTCCGCTCCAGCTCGTCAACTGGCACCTGGGCCTGGCCGAGCATGAACGCCAGTGGCAGGTCTCTCACCTGCTGGCCCATGACCTGTTTCGCAAGGCGGAAGACCTTCCCACCTGGATCACCGGCGACTTCAATGACTGGCGCAACAAGCTGTTTCGCGCCCAGTTCATGGCCTCCGGATTCCACCAGGCCACGGCGCCCCCCAGCCGGTTCCGGTCGTTCCCCGCCTACCTGCCGGTAGCCTCACTGGACAAAGCCTTTCACCGTGGTGCTATCCAGGTGAAGCACACCCGCGTGGTTCATGACCGCCTGACCCGCGAAGCCTCTGACCACCTGCCACTGGTGATTGATTTTCACCTCGGCGAACCCCCGGCCCAACGCGGCAAGCCGGCGTGAGCCCGAACACAACGTTCTCATGATCAATCGAAGAATGGACGGAATGGACGGAATGGACGGGATGGACCCCAAGAAAACAGAATCTCCCCATTCACGCGCGGGTTTTCGTGCCAGAATGGACGGCCTGCACCCGAACATCACCCCGCGCGGCAGCGCCTCTGGCTTGTCCATTCCGTCCATTGGGGCCATTCCGATTCCCTGAACGCCTGACCCAGCGTTGTCGATTGGGCCGGGGTTGGCTAAGCTCAAGTTCCAGGAATGCCGCAATCTGGAACCTGATACCCAAAGGCGCACGGATGGTTGGCCGCCCGATCAAGCTCGACACGCTCTGGTACTGGCTGCTCTTGGCCGGGCTCTTTCTGGGCAGCCTGAGCACAGCCCAGGCCCATGGGCCAGAGCCGTCCGTCAGGCCCAGTAACACACCCGTGATGGTGGATACCGGCGCGCCGATCGAAGCCCAAGCCGGAGTGCGCGAGCCGCTGCCCAGCCGTCTGGTGCGCAACGGCATTGGCCTGGTCATTCTGGGAATGTCGTTCTACCTGGTTGCTTTGGTGGTTTGGATGGCGTTTGAGTACCGTCGCGCGGCCGCCATGCCGGCCACCCTGATCCAAGAACTTGAACACCGGCTCCAGCACCAGCGTTTTGCCGATGCCTACGAACGCTTGCTGCCCGACCGCTCGTTTCTGGCCAGGGTGCTGGCGCCCGGCGTACGCCGGCTGAACCAGGGGACGCCTGCCGCCTTGCGCGCCATGGAACTGGCCAATGAACAGGTCACTTTAGAGATGGAATCGCACGCCGGCTACCTGGGCACCGTGGCGGCCCTGGGCCCGATGATCGGCCTGCTGGGCACCGTGTACGGCATGATCGTCAGCTTCGGCGTGATCGCCCGAGCCAGTGACTCGCCCCAGCCGGGCGACCTTGCAGCCGGTATCTCCACCGCACTGGTCTCGACCCTGGAGGGGATTGCCATTGCCGTGCCCGCCATCATCTTTGCCGGCATCTTCCGGAGCCGGATCGCGCGCCTGTCTGCCGAGGTCCAAACCCGCGCCGAGGGGCTGCTGGAACAGTTTGGAACGCCGGTCGGGGGCGGGGCACCCATGCCCCCCGTTCCAGCCACCACTCCAACCACGGCCGCGACCACCCACCCCCTGGCCGCGGCGGCACTTTCCAAGGCGGCTGCCCGGGCACGCGGTAAGCTGCCGTGAGCCGGCGCGGGGAATACACGTCCAACCACTGACCAACCACCCGGTTGTGAGCCCGTCGCGTATGTCTCTTATCTCCACCAGTCGACGCCGCCGCGGCCGGTCTCAGGCTGGGTTGCCCATTGAGCCCAACCTCACCCCACTCCTGGACATTGTGCTCCAGTTGATTGTGTTCTTGCTGATGCTGGTCCAGCTTGGTAGCCAGATGGAACAGGCCGCCCACACGGTGAAGTTGCCGGTGGCACCCGCCACGCTGCCCACCGGCCTGCTGGGCAGCGATCTGCTGACGGTGGGGCTTGACCCGTCCGGACGCCTGCTGGTGCCCGATTCCGTGGAACCGCTTGACCCGGCCCAAGCCAACGCCTGGTGGGCCGCCCAGGCCAACCAGAAACACAACGGCAGCCAGCGCCGCAATACCAGCACCGAGGTCATTCTGAGGGCCGACGCCGCCGCCCGCTATGGCACCATCAGACGGGCGCTGGCCACCGCCCAGAACCACGGCTTCCGCTGGTTTAGCCTGGTGGTGACCCGAGGCAACACCCCTTGAGAACTCCCACCCCGCCCGGCGAAATTGTACCCAGCCGTGGCCGCCGCACCGGCCTGCAAGCCACCGCCGATACCGTGTTCCCGGTCACTCCTATGCTGGACATGGCCTTTCAGCTTCTGGCCTTCTTCCTGCTGGTTTACCGGCCCAGCTCCAGTGAAACCCGGATCGACCTGGTGCTGCCGGCCCAGCCCGCCACCAGCACCACTGCCGCCCAGCCCGGCCCCACCGCCGACGACGGACCCGATCGCCTGCCGGTGCAGCCCGCGATCACGGGCGAATCCGATGAAGGGTTCACCGACCTGGAAGTGCGGGCCCGCTCAGACGCCGCCGGACTGCTGACTTCCCTGGAACTGGCAGGTGCCAAACTCGATTCCGCCACCACCCTGAGCCAGCGTCTGCAACGGTACCGGCGGTTGCTCTCGGGCCGCGCTGTTCGCGTGCGGCTGGTGGCCGACGACAACCTGCTGCACGCCGAGGCCGCCCGCGTGATTGCCGCCATCCACAACGCCGGCGTGGCCAGCATCAAACTGGCCGGCATGTCCGAACCCAGCCCCTGAACCGACCGGCTTTCGCTGGCTCGCGGTTTCCACAACAACGCTCGGGTGCCTCGTTACCCGAATGCTTGCCACCGGTTCCACCCAAACTCAGAATGAGGGCCTGCCCGCCTTTTGGGCTTCCGCTTTTTCAATCTGGGTCAGGACTCGTTGCGGCCGGGTTTCCCCATCTCGGTCCAGGACCTTGGAGCGAAGCTTCTCTTTCTTGGGCTTATGGATCCCATCATACTTGACCAGATCATACGACCTGGCTTGCTCTTGGGCCTGGCAACCCAGCATCCCCAACAGCACCAGGAAACCCAGCACCAGACCGCTTTTTTGTAGTTTGTTCATCATTTTGAATTCTCCCCAGTCACTGGCACCCAGATTCAACCGATTTGATGCAAAACCAGCTTACGAAAGCGACCCCGCGAGCGTCAGTTTTGATGACAAAATGGAAAGTCTGGTTGGGATTTGGGAAACTGTTGATGCTGTTTTGCGTCACCATTCGTGTGGGAACATGTTCGTGGCTCAAACGTGCGGCTGAGTGATGATCATGGGCCACGATGGATGCGGAACTGAGGCCGACCATGCCCAAAAGAATTCTGGCAATTCCCCTGAGCCGGCTGGTGGTGGATAAACGAGAGTGCCCCCAGTGCGGCCGGTCCAGAAACAACTTTCGCCGGAAGCGCCGCGGGCTCCTGGAACGGT
Source organism: uncultured Planctomycetales bacterium (assembly GCA_903926465.1). Lineage (GTDB taxonomy): Bacteria > Planctomycetota > Planctomycetia > Isosphaerales > Isosphaeraceae > CAIYJE01. Next base: position 5,580 of record CAIYJE010000082.1, on the reverse strand, counting down.
GGGTGAACAGGTACGTACCCTGCGGCAAATACAAATGCTGGGTCTGTGGCTGGGAAGGCTTGATCAGGACCGATGAGCCGGAAGACTGAACCAACCGAATCATCTGCGGTTGGCAAATTCAGCCACGCGGATCGCAGTGCACTTGCTAAAAAACGCAAAGAACCAGCTAACGCTTCGGGCTTGTATGAAGAGAAGTCCAAGAGGTCCACTCGCTGGCGTTTCGAGCGTGTATTTGGATAACGAGGGAACAACGCAAAGGTGAACCGCGAGAGCCGTTCACGTGAGGTCGGCCGGCAGACAAGTCAGGAGATAGGCCCAATGGCCGGGCAGGGCTGCGTGTGTACCTGGGCGGCCTGGCTCAGGGCCAAGGCCACGGCGGCCCGAAGTTCGGGAGGCGCCAGGGCCTCGCATTCTGGAGCCCAGGTTTGTACCAATCGCTGAGCTTCCAGCAAGTGAGAGACCTCAAAGTGCATGAGCAGGGCTCCGTCCGGGGTCATCTCCACAATCTGGCCCGGGTGCCACTGACGCTCAAGGATGTAGCGAATGCTCAGGCCGGTGAACTTCAGGGTCACCGCATGGCGGGCCTCGGCGTCTTCGCCCCGGATCACACCCAGCGCACCGGCCAGGTAATTATTCACCTGAAAGGTGGGATCTCGCTCAAAGAGGGTACTGGTGGGCGTGATCAGGCTGATCCGCCCGGGTACAAACTGGCGGATTGCGTGGCGGGTGTGGCAGTAAGCAAACAGGTAATACTGGCCGTCCTTGGTCATCAGGTGGTGGGGGTCAATCTCGCGCCGGCTGTGGGAATTGCGGGAGGCAGTGTAATAATCAATGATCAGCCGACGCCGCTCGATAATGGCGGTCACCAGAGTGCGAATCACACTCACATCGAACAGGGCCGGGGCGGTGGTGCGGAACGAAATCGCCTCGCCCAGCTTGTGCAAGTCAACCTGGACGTGATCGGCCAGCGTGGAAGAGATCTTCTCAAAGGCGCGGGCAATATCGGCACCATAGGGGGTGCCCTGGTACTGCCTCAAAAGCTGCTCGGCCACGAACAACGAGATCAGTTCTCCCTCGGTCAGTTGCAAGAACGGCAGCCGGTAGCTGGGCTCGCTGTAAAAGTAGCCGTTCTTGCTGCGGTTGAACCGAATGGGGGCGTGCAGCCGCTCACGCATCCAGTCAATATCGCGGCGCACCGTGCGGTCTGTCACTTCCAGCCGCTTGCCCAGGGTCCGGGCGTTGGGCCAGTTCTCCTCACGTAAAACCCGGTCAATCATCACGAATCGGGCCAAGGCGGGTCGCGCTGCGAGCTGCATGAACTTATCCCTCAGGTATTCATACGGAATATCAACCACAGCTCACAGACGCCACGCGGTCTAACATTGTCCGAGTCGCGATCGTACCGAGGAGGGTAGGACAACTACGGTCCTACCCTCCCAGATTCCTGACAAAATCTTCGGAATAATCCGCACATCGATCCAAACATAAGGACACGCGTACACACCTAACGTATACATGCGAATAACATGACGCACGCATGTCCAGGCCACAAGTGGCTAGTGGATGAAATTCGAAGCCGGGAGGGTGGGAGCGCGCGAGCGACTGACCTCCGTCCAGGCGTTGTGTCCGTTGCACCTGTATTCGGGGGCCAGAGGCTTCAAGTGAAGCCAGCGACGCCACGTTCCTGAATGGCCCCAAAGCGTGCGAGGAATTCCGAGTTCTGAAGCTGAGGTCACCTGTCAGCGGAATTCCGACGCCAAGCGTGGGGAAAGGACGACGTCTTGGATTCGAATGGCGAACGCTTGTTTTGCCGGGCCTTGTGCCCTCCAGAGATCCGTGTGCACCACCCTGGCCAAAACGCGTAGGATCTGCGTGAAATGACAGCCGCCGGACTTGGATCTCAGAGACCGGCGGACTGATCCGAATTCGCCCCCGGCAGAGCGTTCGCCCACAGCGCCTCATACAAGCCGGCCGGGCCAAGCAACACATCCCTGATGCCACTTCGCAGAGACTCCGAGTTCAAAGCCTGGGTACTCATGGCCGTATGCGCCTCAAGTGCCTCCATGATGGCGTTCATGATCTCATTCTTGAGGTCGGGCGAGTTCGCAAACTGCTCTTTGGAGTTGCTGAGCGCCTGTTGTATCAGCGTTTCAGACTCCAGCAGTTTCCCCTTCAGCACGTTGTTCACATAAACCAGCTTGTCCTGGTCGGTCAGCTCCCCCTCAAAGAGCTCGTTCACCCGCTTGATAATCTCGGTCAGAAGCGCTTTTTGCTTCTCCTGCACGGTTCCGGCCCCAGACTCTTTGAGCGGCTCTAACTGGGGGTTGTCACCCGTGTTCAAGGGCATGGCTTGCACCCCCTTGTTGCGCAGGTTATGGTGCGTAAGCAGCACCTTGGACAGGTCGATTCCCTCACGCTCACGCCCAAACTCCAGCAACCGCAGCACCTGCCGGTAAAAGATTGACCGCTTCTCAAGCGCGGTGTTGCCATAATCATAAATCTGCGACAAGAACGTGTAGACCCGCTGGAATGAGCCCATGTCTTTCTGAAACAAGAGCAGGGCGTCGCGCGCTCCTTTGGCCGCCTCTAGGGCCGGCGTGTTGTTGTGGGCCGTGGCCTGCTTGAACGCCTCTACCGCCGCCTTGTACTGCTTCTGGAGCCGGTCCACCACCGGTTCCACGGCGGCCGCCAGCTCGCCCTGGGTGGCGTTTGGCTTCAACTCCACGGTCACCACCCGCTCGACCTCAAACTCATCATAATGCCCGGCGGCGTCCAGCTTCTCACGCAGGTTAAACACCAGGTCGGGGTCGCTCGTGTTCGCCAGCTCGGCCGTCTCATAATAGGTCTTGAACGCGGCCAGCACATCGTCTGGCTCGTTCACAAAGTCCAGCACATACGTTTTCTCTTTCCCCTTGCATGATCGGTTCAAACGCGACAGCGTTTGCACCGCCTGAATCCCCGCCAGCCGCTTATCCACATACATGCCGCACAGCAAGGGCTCGTCAAACCCCGTCTGAAACTTGTTGGCCACCAGCAGAATTTGAAACTCGTCGGTATGGAACGCCTTGGGGATCTCGCGCCCACGCAGGTTCGGGTTCAGCGTGGCGCTGGTTTCCGTGAACGGGTCAGGCCCCAGCTCCTTAGAAGCCGTTTCTAAACCGGGACTGGCTCCAAGTCCGCGAGGTGCCTGTCCCAGGTTTTGAAATTGCCACTTATCGTTAACCTCGCCCGAGAACGCCACCAAGGTACCAATGCCGTACCCCTTCTCCTTGATGTACTTGTCGATGGCCAGCTTCCAGCGCACCACTTCCTGACGGCTGGCCACCACCACCATCGCCTTGGCCTTGCCCGCCAGCAACGGAGCCACATACTGCCGGAAATGCTCGACCACAATTTGCACCTTTTGCGCAATATTGTACGGGTGCAACCGCACCCAGCCCATGATCCCCTTCATGGCCGCGCTCCGCTCCACCTCCTTCTCATCCAGCTCCTTGCCATTGTGCGCCAGCCTGAACGCCATCTTGTACGTGGTGTAGTTCTCCAGCACGTCCAGAATGAACTTCTCTTCAATCGCCTGCCGCATTGAATACACATGAAACGGGCCAGGGATGTTGTCCGGACCCGGGGGCCGCGTAGGATCGGGCCGGGTGCCGAACAACTCCATCGTCTTCGCCTTGGGCGTGGCGGTGAACGCCACATAAGTGATCCCCTTCACCTGCGCCCGCGCGGTCATCTGGGCCGCCAGAATGTCTTCCGCGCTCACCTCGCCGCCGTCTTCCAGCTCTTGCTGCTCTTCGGGAGTTAACAAGCTTTTGAGCTTGGCCGCCGCCCGGCCGGTCTGGGAACTATGCGCCTCGTCCGCAATGACCGCGAACCGCTTCCCCTGCGCGGCCGCCAGCTTCCGCACCTGCTCCAAAGCAAATGGGAACGTCTGGATTGTACACACGAGCACCTTCTTGCCGGCCTTCAGGGCGGCCGCCAGCTCGCCGCTTTTGCTGTTACTTTCGCCCGTGATTGTGGCCACCACGCCGGTGGTGCGCTCAAAGCCAAAGATCGCCTCTTGCAACTGCGTGTCAATGACCGTGCGGTCCGACACCACCAGCACACTGTCAGACACCTTCTGATCGTGCGCATCATGCAGGTCGGCCAGAAAGTGGGCGCTCCAGGCAATCGAGTTGGTTTTGCCCGAGCCGGCCGAATGCTGGATCAGGTACTTGCCGCCCGGCCCATCGGCCAAGACGGCCGCCTGCAACGCACGCGTGGCCACAAGCTGGTGATAGCGGGGGAACAGAACCCGCTTGATCTGCTTCTTCTCATTGCGCTGAGCCACCAGGTACCGGCCCAAAATCTCTAGCAGTTCTCACGCTCCCACACCTGCTGCCACAGGTAGGCCGTGCGATGCCCGCCGCCTGGATTGACCGGGTTCCCCGCGCCTCCGTCACACCCCTGGTTAAACGGCAAGAACTCCGTGGCCGGCCCGTCCAGCCTGGTGGTCATTCGCACTTCTCGGTTACTGACCGCAAAATGGACCAAGGCCCCGCCCGTAAAGTTCAACAGCGGCTCAGGCGCTTGCCCCTTGGGCCGAGGATGCCGGTCAAACTTGTACTGGTCCACCGCGTCGTTCACGCTCTGGGTGAAGTCCGTTTTCAGCTCCACCGTGGCCACCGGCACACCGTTCAAAAACAGCACCAGGTCCAGGCAGTTCTCATTGTGCAGGCTGTACCGCACCTGACGCACCACCCGCAACCGGTTGGCCGCATACCGGGCCAAGATGTCTGGGTTCACCGCCAGGGCCGGCTTGAACTGGGCCAGCATCAGCTTCTTCTTGAGCCCCAGCAGCTCGACCCCATGCCGCAGCACGTCCAGCGTTCCGCGCGTCTCAAGCTGGTCACGCACCCGGTTCAGCAGCGTGTCGGCCGCGTTCACGCCGTGGTTCTTGGTGATCGCCTCCCAGGCCTTGGGCTCGGTCTCTTGCACCCACTCCAGCAAATCCGCCGGAAACAACGCCCGCGCCCGGTCATAATCGGCCGCGTCAGGACCCGCGTACAACCAACCCTGGCCCGCCAGACCCGCACAAATCTCGTTTTCCAGGTGAATCTCGGTATGGACGCTCATAAAAATCGACTTTCTACAGGAACGGATCTGGCCTAGAAAGCATAACCCAGGCGGCCTCAGATCACAAAAGCTGCCACCAAAAGACATTTTGGCAGCACGAATCGCCAATCCTGACTCCAAGCGCCTTATTCTATAGCGGTTCACGATTGGGTTGCACTTGTAGAACAGCCGCCCCCGGCTGTCTGTTCGGGTTGTTTGTGTGTGCAACCCAAACCTGAACCGCTTTAATGAACCATAAAACACCTTTTCTGGTCGATCCTACAACCCAAAATGCTTGAGCTGGCTACTTCCCAAGATTTCACTTGATTGAAACCGATGGGTTCCCTAGTGCTTAGTCACGGCTTAGGTTTGGGGTAGACGCTCTTGAGCTTGGTGCGAGCATCGTCGACTTTCATTTGCCAGTCTACACCACGCTGTCTGCTATTCGCATCCGTTGACCAAGCTGACGTTTCCTGCTCCAGTGTG
>CAIYJE010000081.1 GCA_903926465.1 uncultured Planctomycetales bacterium | reverse complement strand
CCTGTTAAGATGAAGAATGGACTTTATGGACGGAATCATTCTGGGATACGGCCCTGATGCAGCCTGTTAAGATGAAGAATGGACTTTATGGACGGAATCATTCTGGGATACGGCCCTGATGCAGCCTGTTAAGATGAAGAATGGACTTTATGGACGGAATCATTCTGGGATACGGCCCTGATATGGTCGATTCCGTCCATACCGTCCATTCTTTTCTGGAAAAGGTGTTTTATGCCTGGCCCCGACCAAGAATTCGAAGGTTTACTGCCGTATCATGGCGGGTACCGGCACCTGAAAAGCTTTCAGGTGGCCCGGCTGGCTTATGACGTCACGGTGCGGTTCTGTAACCGCTACATCGAGAAACGCAGCCGGACCCATGACCAGATGGTGCAGGCCGCGCGCTCGGGTGTTCAAAATATTGCCGAGGGGAGCGTGGCCAGCGGCACCTCTCGGAAGATGGAACTCAAGCTGACCAACGTGGCCAAGGCGAGCTTGGTGGAACTGGCCCTGGACTATGAGGATTTTCTGAGGCATCGGGGTTTGCAGCTTTGGAGCCACAACGACCCACGCCGCCAGGCCCTGGTGGAATGCCGGTGCAGTACCGCCAACGAGGTGGCCGCCTGGGTCAAGGAAACGGCCAGGCATGGACCGGATAAACCGGCTCCCAACGAACTCTTTTCGACTCTTTATCCAGAGATATCGGCCAATGCGGCTTTAGTTTTGGTGGGGGTGGCAATTACCTTGCTGGACCGCCAGGTCACAACGCTGGCCGCGGCGTTTGAAAAAGAAGGCGGCTTCATCGAGCGGCTGTATTAAACCAGGAAAGCCCGGCGAAATCAGAGCCCTTAGTCCATACCGTCCATTTCTGAAAAAAGACCACTCCGGCCTTTGAATTGAAATAACCACACCCCAGTTGCGTTTTTAACACAGCTATAACCGGCATAACCAACAGAAGCTATTGTATCACTTCAAGTTTGTTGGGTGGCCACGTATGTGCCACCCCGTTACGAACCCGTTTGCCGACGAAGGCAAACTGCTCTCGCTACGTTGCGAGATCTGTGGGTACTGGATGGGTGCCTGCCTGATTTTTTTGAGCCGCTGTGCGGCCGCACGTTTCGCCGGCGCTGTTGTTTTTCCTCCATTGCAGGAGCTGTTCGATGAAGAAGTTTGCGTTGATGTTCGCGGGCCTGCTGGCCCTGGGTACGGCCGGAACCTCCCGCGCTGAGTTGACGTTCACGATTACGGAGGTGGGCGGCAACGTGGTTGCCGTGGGCTCCGGTACGGTGAATATGGCGGGCCTGACTTACGATTGGAGCTTGAATTATCCTGCGTTTACGTTGGGTGCTTCGGGTGCTACTTTTGTGGGAGGCCCAGCTTCTGCTTCGATGAAAACCTGGGGTGACGTGAGCGGACCGTCCAGTTACGGCACCGGTGCCAAAACGTTCACAGATTCGGGCACCGGTGATACGTTTGGCATTATGGGGAGCATCGGCAGATTGTATCTCCCCGCTGGCTACACTTCGGGCTCGCTCCTTTCAGGCACCTCCACCTGGAACAGCAACACCCTTTCCGGCCTGGGCCTTACTCCTGGCACTTACGACTACACCTGGGGCAGCGGTGCCAATGCTGATTCGGCTCATGTGATCATTGGTGCGGCGGCCGTGCCCGAGCCCTCGTCAATCATCATGGCCGGCATGGGCCTGGTGGGTGCGGTGACCCTGGCCCGCCGCAAGCGCAAGGCCGTTGTGGTGGCCTGAGTGGTTGGGTTTGGCTTGTGTTTTTCAGTAAAGGTAACCATTCGGTGGAATGGTTACCTTTTCTTGATTCCGTCCCCTGCTTCGCATGACTTATGTTATCTTGAACAGTCGGTCAGGAGCCCCGTCGAGTTTGGAGTCAACCGATGTCCACGGTTACACCCCAGCACCCAGCGTCTTCGATGGAGCCCCCGGGGCTTTATCGCATAACGGTTGAGGAATACGAGCGGATCTGTGACCTGCTCGACGATCCCCGTGTTGAACTGATCGACGGCCATCTGGTTAAGAAGATGACCAAGAAACCCGAGCATTCCTGGTCGACCAAGCAGGTACTGAAGGGTTTGGATCGCCTGTTACCCAGCGGTTGGACCTGGCGAACCGAGCAACCGCTACGGCTGCCTCCGCATGATGAACCTGAACCCGACCTGGCGATCGTCCGCGGCACGGACGACGATTACATGCACCGCCTACCCGGGCCGGCCGACGTGGCGCTGGTGGTCGAGGTTTCGGAATCCACGCTCAACACCGATCGGCGCGAAAAGCTGAGCGGTTATGCACACGCCGCCATCCCTGTTTACTGGATCCTCAACCTGATCGACCAGCGCGTGGAGGTTTACACCGACCCCGTCAACGACCGGTACGCCAGTCGCCAAGATTATCAGGTTGGCCAGTTGATCCCGGTGGAGATTCACGGTGATCTTGTGGGTGAACTCTCCGTGGATCAACTTTTACCACAGTGACACTCCGGACCATGTACGCAGGTGGCTTTACCGAGCGGCTGTATACAACCCGAAAAGCCCGACGAAATCAGCCTTAGAATAAGCTCAGAAAGAAATGGACGGTATGGACGGTAAGGACACAAGAATTCCGAGCCCCCGGCCTCTGGTGGGGTGGGTTTTCTAGTTGCGTTGGCTCTTGGTCCATGGTGTTCATTTCTGAATTAAGACCCCAATGGCCCAAGGCTTTCCGAGCCTTCGGCCTCTGGTGGGGTGGGTTTTGTAGTTGTAATTACTCTTGGTCCATAGTGTCCATTCTGTCCATTTCTGAACCAAGCTTTGAAGGGCTTATTTCCGATTGCATTGGCTCTTGGTCCAGATTGTCCATTCCGTCCATACCATCCATTTCTTGAAAAACCCTGAACCTTCCTGGCGGTTGTAAAACCAAAATGCCAACGCCCCGGCATCGGATGTTATCCGGTTCCGGGGCGTTTTTTTGCTGGCTGGCTGATGTATAAAACTTAGTTTTTGGAAGCGAACAGGGCGGTGCCAAACCCGCTAACCACGGCGGCAATTTTGATCACGTCATGCACCTGATCTTCGGTGAACTGCTCGTGCCGCAGGCTTTGTTCGTGGCTCTTGATGCAAAGCTCACAGCCGGCCAGGGCGGCGCAGGCCATCGAGCAGAGTTCGAACAGGCCCTTGCTGGTGGCGGGCTTGGCCATGCGACCCATGCGCAGGCCGGCCGGGCGGTTCTGGTAACTCTCTTTGCCAATCATGTGGCGGAACCGGTAATACACCGTGTTCATGGCCATGATCGAGGCGGCGGCGCGGGCGTCTGAGAGCACTTCGGGGGTAAGGTTGTCGCCGGCCTCGGCCAGGATGGCGGCCGTCAGTGGTTCATCGTGCAGAAAGAGCGCAGAGGTGTACGCCACCGCGTAACGTTGCTGGGCATCCAGGCCGCCGCTGGATAGGACCGAGCCCATGTTCAGCTTGAGGTCCTTGGCGTCTTCGATCAGCGAGTCTTTGAGAGCTTCAAGCGTGCTCATGTCCGGCGTGGTCCTGTGAAAGACGTGGGAAAATGTTCTCAAAGCGATCGACGCACGACTCGGGCGAATCGTGCGACGATCTGGACGTATGCTTGGATCAGACCTGGATGGTGGCTTCGCCCTTCTTCCAGTTGCAGGGGCAAAGTTCGTCGCTTTGCAGGGCGTCGAGCACGCGGATGACCTCGTCCACGTTGCGGCCCACGCTCAGGCTATTGGCGCTGGCCCACTGAATCACGCCGTTGGGGTCGACAATGAAGGTGGCTCGCAGGCAGACCCCTTCGTGGGGGTCGAGAATGCCCAGTTCGGCCGAGAGCTTCTGGGCGGCGATCAGCGGCAGGGTGAGGTGCTTGAGGTCGTCGTGAGACTGGCACCAGGCCAGGTGCGAGAACTCGTTATCTGTGCTGCCACCCACCACCACGGCGTCTCGATCCTTGAAATCCTTCTGCTTCTTGTTGAACTCCACGATTTCCGTGGGGCAAACGAAGGTGAAGTCTTTGGGATAGAAGAAGTAAACCACCCAGTGGTTGGGGTAGGTCTTGTTCGTGATCTCGGTGAGCTTGGCTTTGTCTGGACCCACGCATGCCTTGGACGCAAAAATTGGGAAATGGTCGCCTACGGTCAACATGGTCGGGGCTCCTGAGAATGTCGAAAACAGTCGGCCAGTCTGGTCGGTCGGTTTGCTTCGGTGCCGGCGAATTCTCGCCTCACGTAGTACATGTTAGAAGAAATTCGACCATAATGCCAATGAATCATCTGGATAGTTTCGATAAGCTGGGCTTATGGAAATTCCCCAGCTTCGATCGTTTCTGAAGATTGCCGAGCACCGAAGTTTCACCCGTGCGGCCGAGGCATGCGGGGTGTCTCAGCCTGCGCTCAGCCAGCAGATGGCCAGGCTGGAGGCAGAGATTGGCTGCCCGGTGTTTGAGCGGCAGGGGCGGCAGGTGCGGCTGACCGAGTCTGGCGAGGTGCTGTATCGCAAGGCTCAGCAAATTGTGGCCTTGGTGGAAGATACGGCGCGTCAGGTGCGTGACGATGGCGAGACCGGCCGGTTGGTAATTGGTGCCATTCCCACGATTGCCCCTTATTATTTGCCGGCAGTGCTGGCCCGGTTCCGCTGCGAGGTGCCCAAAGCGCGTGTGGAGGTGAATGAGCTGGTGACCGAGTCTCTGATCCGGAACTGCCAGCTTGGAGATCTGGACGTGGGGGTGCTGGCGTTGCCGGTCGAGCATCCGCACCTGGAGGTGGAAACCCTGTTTGAGGAACCGCTCTGGCTGCTGCTGCCGGTGGGGCATCGGCTGGCCAAGGGGGATCAGGCGGTGCCCATTGCCGAGATTCAGCAAGAGCCGTTCTTGCTGCTGGATGACGCCCATTGCCTGTCTGGCCACATTCGCAACTTCTGCCAGACCCGGAATCTTCAGCCGGTAACCACGGGGCGGGCCAGCCAGCTGGCCACGGTGCAAGAGATGGTGGCCCACGGGCATGGTTTATCATTTGTGCCAGAGATGGCCCGCAAGGTCGATATTAGCCCCCTGCGCGTTCATAAGCGGCTGGAAGGGCAAGCCCCCAGCCGCAGTATTGGCGTTTGCTGGAACCCGTACCGCTATCAGTCCAGGCTGGCACTTCGGTTTCTGGAGCTGTTGCGAGCCGAAGCCGGCACGGGATGACGCCCGGCCGAGTGAACTTTCATGATACGGAGCCACCGCGTGGGCCAGGTTCGGGAACGATCAATCCGAGAACGACGATCAACGATTCAAGCTCGGGTGTTTCCTCGGCGCTGGAGGTCTTCTGCCCGCATGGGCTTGGGAACCGGCTCATGCATGGGGGCTGGTTGATCCGACCCAAGGTTGATCCCGCCCATGAACCGTTTCTCCAAGGGATTCGTGAGGAGTTTGAGAGCCGGTATCAGGCTGGCTGATCAAATCCGTTCGTTGCTTGCCAGGATCACCAATCTTCGCGGCTTGATCACGCGCAGGCTTTACGGTTAAGCCGCCGTTCCAAAACCGGGACTGGCTCGTGTGGGGGTGAGGGGCCTGGCCCAGGTTTTGAAGGTAGCACCGGCGGCGCAGATAGGAATGCCTGGCGCACGTTTTGCGCGATGAAGACCTAGGAATTCTTGTGGAAAACCACAGGGAGTTCTTGGGCAAGTCATGGTCGAAGTGCCAAAAGTAACGTAGAGTAAACTTCAGATAGGTCGATGGTTCTGGTGGTTTCGCCGGGCCTGGCCTGTTGCTGGCAGCAGAGGTTGATCGCCAGTCTCTCAGGGGCCTTGTGTGCCCCACCACCAAAACCCAAGGGAGAATGACCATGGCCAAACCCAAGAAGCCAACCCAGAGTGCCGCCCCCAAAAAAGTGGTTGCCAAAAGCGTAGAGCCCAAGAAGGCGGTCAAGCCGAGTATTGCCGCCTCGACCGTAGAGAGTGTGGGGCCCAAGAAGCCGGCCAAGGCTACGTTGCTGGCAGCCGCGCCGGCAAGCATAGAGCCAGTTCGGTCTGCCAAGGCTCCCAAAGCGCCCAAGGCGACTCCCAAGCTTCAGGCCGAGCAGGCGCGTGAGGCGGCTGAAAAGAACAAAGCCAAGAACGCCCAGGCTTCGATCCGGAACAAGATGGTGGATATTGGGCGAGGGAACCAGCAGGCCGGCCGACAGAAGGGTGGCCGCAGCAAGTAAGCTGATTGACCGGTCAAGTGAACACGGCTTACCGTTCTCGGGGTATGCCCCAGAGTTTGATGGTAGGCCGTGTGCAACTTACCCGTACCATCTCCAGGGTCTGGTGCTCAAGCATGTCGAAACGAGAGTCTGAACGGGGTCACTCTGCACCAGGACCGAAACGGCCAGTGATTGAGGCGGTGCGCTCAATTCTGGATGCCGATGTGCAGCGACTTTTGAAACAGCAAAACGCAGCCCAGGGAGACGATCCGGAGGGGGTGCATCAGATGCGCGTGGCGGCGCGTCGAATGCGGGGTTTGCTGCGGGTGCTTAGACCGCTGCTGGATAAGCTTTGGGTGCAGACGCTCTCAGACGAGGTCGCCTGGCTGGCCGGCGAACTGGGCAGCGTTCGTGATGTGGACGTGCTGTTTGAGGCCCTGGCTGAGTATGCGACTCAGACTGGTAGCAGCATTCCGGTTGCCATTCAGCACGAGCTGACTAGCCGGCGAGTGGCCGGCCGCGATCGGCTCAAGGTCTTGTTTTGCGGTGCCCGGTATCAGGCGCTTGAGCAAACCCTGGCAGAGGCTGTGCGACAGCCCCAGTGTGTTGAGGCGAGCGAGCAGAAGCCGGCCGGGCCCGCCCTGCTCCGCCGTCTGGATAAGCGGGCGCGGTTGCTCAGGCGTTCGTTTCGGCAACTAAGCGAGCAGACGAATGAGGGCCAGTTTCATGCGGTCCGCAAACGGGCCAAGGATCTACGCTATTCCGCAGAGGCCGTGGCCCCATGGCTGGGTCATAAGAACCGTGTGCGGGCCAAGCGGCTATCCAAACGCCTGTCCAAGGCTACGGACCAGTTGGGGCAGCTTCAAGACCAGGTCACCCACATTCAACAGCTTACCAGCCTGGCCGCATCGGTGAATTTATCAGATCTGCCGGTGATCCAGCGGTGGCTGGCCGACCTGAACAGGCAACGGGCGGAGAGCCTGCCGGTGATTGTTGGCAAACGCAAGCGATGGATCAGGCCCGAAGACCTGGACTGGGCCTGACAAGGCCGGAAGTCGGCCGATTCTGGACCGAATACACGCGAGCGATGAACCAGGGTCCTGCCTGAGGGCTGACCCGTGTCATTCGTCAATCGCTCCAGTTCGCGGAGCGCGGGCTTGGCATTGCAGTTGTTGTCTTTGCAATTCGATCAGTCTTCGGCCGAAAGACGTGATTGGCCATCATGGCTGAGGCGTAGCCGAGACCGGGTGGGAAGGCGGCCGTAAATTCAAGACCGTGACCTCGCCTTCTTGGTAAAGCACGGGGCATTGGCTGGCCAGTTCTCTTAACTGGCGGTAGTACAAAACTCCGAGCGCTTTCACAATTCGATTCCATCTTGGGAATTGAGAAATATTCACGTTATTAAAAAACCGGTTGGGTTCGTGCCTCATGATAAGGTACTCAACTCCAGTCTGACGAAAATACTGGAGCAGGTCATCGGTTGGTAAGTGGGTTGGCAGTGTTTGCGTGGTGCCTTCGATAAAGCTCACCAGCTCTTTGAGATTGGCGGGCAGCGGCATGCTGGCGCCTGGGCTGCACATGCCTGGGAAATCGAGGTTCCAGATGGTATTTCGATTGAAGTCAAGCTGAGAAAGGCTGGAAGTGCTTGCAAGTACCTTGGCACCAGCGGGGATCACTTGCTGCGCTTGGTGAATTTGCACCAGTTCGGTCTTCGAGAAGAAGCGGGCATCTGGTTCTGTTCCGCGCAGGGCGGTTACGATTGGCCGAATCAGGGTGATGGAGCTGGTCCACTGGTTGCCAATGAAGACCGCCAGGCAAACCGCCAGTCCAAGTGTCGACGGTTGAACACGGACGAGTCCCAGGAGGCCGGCTGGAATCAGGGCGGCATAGAGGATTGGTTGGACATAGCGATAAAATGAGTTGGTAGACTGAACGCCCCCCTGGAAGGAAATGATCATGCAGCCGATCACGGCGGCAAATAGCATGGCCCAGGAACTTCGCGAGAAAGGGTTGGCTTCGCGAAATGCCGTTTGTCCCAGCAGGAGCAAGGCGATGATCGCGGGCAACATCATCCCGGTCAGGGAAAAAATGGCCAGGGCCGCCAGTTTGTAAAGAAAGGGGCCACCAAAATTCGTAAGTTCTGGTATGGCGATATGAGTGCCATGACCGAGAAATGGGTAGAGCGGGGTGCCGCCTGAGAGATATTGCTGAATCATCCAGGGGGATAGCCAGACAATGGTGGAGAACCCAACCACCATCAGTTCCAACGCAATGCCGGGCCGTTTGGTGGAGAGCAGTCTTAACCCGTACCAGGTCACGGTAAAGGTGACCGCCACCACAAGAAACGTGGTCTTGATCGCGCACAGGCCGGCAACCGTCAAGGTCAGGAAGAAGATCCAGGGGAACCCCAGTCGTTCATCTTGGGTGAGTCCGAGATAGGTGGTGCGCAGAGCCGTGAGCATGAGCACTGCACCGGTCAGGTATCCGCCTAAATTCAAGTTGCTGCCATCGGGTGGTTCTTCGGAATTCTGGACCATCAATACGAGCGCGGTCAAGATGCAAGAGATGAGCGTGGAGGCATGCAGGTCGTTGCGCAGGATGACCCAGGTGAAGCCGGCGATCATGATCCAGCAGATCCCGGGATCGAAGAGGAATGCGTAGATGGGTGGCGCAACCGAAAGAAACAGGCCGTTCAGCAAGACCTGGGCGTTCAAACTCACAATCTGTCGTTCGCTGAAGGGATTGTCGCCAATCGATCCCGTTTGTAGCATTCGGATCGTTTCTGGCAAATACGCATGCTTATCGTCCCAGTACATGAGTGGAACACCAAGGCAGGCTGCGTACTTGACCAGAATCAGGGTGGCAAGCGCAAGCAGTGCTCCCGTTTCCATCCAGCTGAGAGTTTTGCACCATGAGCGTGCCCGCACCATGAGCCGTTCAGACTGGTGTTCCTGAGCGTGAGCTTGCATCAGCCAGGTTGAGACCAGATCCGCCAGAATGATTGTGCCAATCAGCAAGGCAAGCAATGGAGCGCGCGCGAGCCCCAGCAGGTTGAGCACACCACCAAGCGGGATCATGCCGGCCAAACCCCAACCGGCTGCCAGAACGGGATCTGGTCGGTAGGTTGGCAAGGTAAGCCGAGCCAGCAATCTGCCCAGGCACATCAGTGCGAGTAGTACAACCAGACCCCAAGCAAGACTCAAAATCGCCAGCATTGTTTCGCCTTTGGCCCGCAAACGTTCGATCAGGGTTCGACAAGCGACTCTGGAAAACTGCTTGCCGTTCCGGGGCGATTCAGGTTCTGTTGAAGCATCCGTACAGGGATCAGATCCCTAAAAAGAGTATCTCGTTGGTGCCGGTTACAACCGATCCCGAGGGTCTTTACGAAATTCGGACGCTGAATGGTTACCGATTCCACCACGTTCTTGAGAGTTGGAAGAAAGCTCAACGTCTTCGTATACATGTAATGATATTGATGGAGTGCGTGTGGTGATCAAAATCGTGTTCCGCGATTGATCATTCCTGGAAGCTGAAAGGATTCAGGTGGATGAGACGGGCGAAACGGACGTGGCTGCTTGTTGCGTAGGGCACGATTCGGGACCCATCACGGCAACGGCAAAACGCTGCCAACCTTGCTGGGACCGATTGAGATTCCAGCGAAAGAGTACGCCGAACAGTTTCATGACCAGGCGTGATACCGGTGACATTTGCCCAGAGGCTTGCGAGGCGTCATCGACCAGTTTGTGACCACGTGCAATGACCACCATGCGATAGAGGTTGAAAAACGGGAAACCGGCCCCCCAGGCTTCTTTGACCTTGAATCCTGGCTTCTCCAGCAGTGCTTTCAGACCTTGGATGGTGAAATGCTGTCGATGACCGATATGCTGGTCAAAGGCCGACATCGGGCCACCGGGAACCGTGACCAGCAGTAGTGCCGATTCCGCCAGGTACGGCTTCACATGGCTCAAAATTGTATCGGGCTGATCCACATGTTCCAGCACTTCTGAGCAAATTGCCGCAGAGGCCCACCGCTGGTATTCCGCGGGAATGGGTGATGGGGCCAGCAGGTCCTGTTGCTCGAACCGGGCTCCCGGAACCTTGCGCCGGCAGATGGCAATACCCGCGGCACTGACATCCAGTCCCAGGTACTCGGCCTGGGGGAACGCGTCCAGAAAAGAGCGGGCGAAATCACCAGTTCCGCAGCCAATATCCAGAAGTCGAAGCTTGTGATTGGAGTTTGCAAAGGCCGTACGAAGATAATCGAGCAAGAGCGTTCGCCGAAAATCTTGCGCGGGGTTGAGCTGGGCGGCGGCGTGCATCTCTGCCCAGTGCTTGTCCCAGTCATCACCGGTCAGGGGCTGGGACATCGCGAGTTCCTGTGGAGCCATGATCAAGGGAGTGTTCATCATCGGATTCAGGGTCTGGTTCAACCGTGGATGGTCGCAAACAGGTTGAGGCCAAATTTATGGTATTTCAGTCGAATCTGACTCGGTTTGAATCCCGCACGGACCAGCAGCGGCCAGAGATCGTTTTTGTTGTAATACATTTTGTGATCGTCCATCTCCAGGGCTGGGCTCGTTCCAAGCCGGAAGGCGGAGAACTCCAAGAACACCTTGCCCCGCCAGGTTGGCACATTGACCAGCAAGAGCCCGTCAGGCCGCAGAATCCGCCGGCAACTGGCAAGCGCCTCGGCAGGGTTCCAAAGATGTTCCAGAACCGAGATCATCAGGATCATGTCGAACGAATTGTCTGGAATCTGGGCGAACGCCTGTTCGATCGTCGATTCCAGATACGTCATGCCCGCTTCCAACTTGGCCTCGGGCGAAATCTGGACGTCAACACCCAGGCCGGACCTCAGGTTGGTCCGCAATGCCCGCAACAGTCTGGCGTGATAGCCGCAGCCAAGGTCCAGGGCATCCAGATCTTTGCGGTTCCCCAGCGCGCGTTTGATAGCCTGGCTGGAAAGCCAGACCCCGAACCGGTCCACTGCCGACCCGCCATGCTGGCCATAAGACTCTTGGCGTAGTTCTGCGGGGGTCGATTTGCTGCTCATGATTCGGCTCTCTCATGTCGCAGATGGATCATGTGGAAGAGAAGCGTGAAGACGAAGGTCTGAAACCCCAGAATAATCAAAAGCAGGCCCAGCAAGGCTTGGTAAGAGATTTGCTGGAGTCTCAGGCCGCTCTGGTACCAGTGTGCCAGCAGAACGCTGTCGAGAATGGTGCCGACCAGAATCAGGCCCAGGGCCACGGCCATGCCGCGATTGTAGGTGAAGCGTTCGGCCAGGCGTTTGCGTTTGCTTGGGTTGAAGTTGTAGAAAACGCGGGCCAGGGTTCCCAGTTGAAGCGCGCTATAGCCCAGCGTGGTCAGGGTAATTCCGAGCAGCATGGTGTGCAGATCGAGCCCAATCTTGCTGTTCAGCATGACGGGCCCGCGGCAAAGCGTCAGAGACAGAAGCAGCCCGGTGATGAGCATGATCCAGCCCGGCGTCATCACAAAGAAGTCGGGCGCGTACAGAAACATCGCCTTCAGATTGATCCAGCCGGCGATCCAGGGCGAGAGCCAGCCCGAGCGTTTGTGGTGGCTCAGCCGCCCTTCCCGATCCTTGTAAAACCGGACAGGCACCTCGGCAATCTTGAGCTTGAGCCGGGCCGCCTTCAGCACCATTTCCGAGGCATATTCCCAAGACTGAGATTCCAGATTGATCCGCTCCAGCGCATCACGTGTCATGGCCCGCATGCCGCAATGGATGTCTGAATATCGCGTGCCATAGATCCGGTTGAGCAGCCAGGTGGTGAGCGGGGTCCCAAAGTAGCGGTGCAGGCCGGGCATGGAACCCGGCTCAATATAGCCCGCGAACCGGCTGCCCATCACATAGTCATAACCGCGATCGAGTTTCTCAACGAACGGCTTCAGTTCACGAAAGTCATAGGTCAGGTCACAATCACCCATGATCACGTATTTGCCACGAATGTGTGGCAGCGCATCAATGTAGGCCCGTCCCAGGCCCCGCTTCGGAACCCGCAAAACCCGCGCTCCGTGCGCTTCGGCGATTTCAGGAGATCGGTCGGTGGAACTATCAATGATCAGAATCTCACCGCGAATCCCCGCCTCTTCCAAACCCTGATGGCACCAGTCCACGAACTCGCCAATGCAAATTTCCTCGTTCAGACAAGGAATGACAATGGAAAGCGTGACCGGTTCCTGGTTCAGAGACTCTTGCCAGTCGGTGGAATGATCGCTGTACAGGCTCATGGTCATGGGAGTGGGCTGGTGAAAAAAGTGAGGATCTTGGCCAGGTGGGAGACAGGCGAGTTTGGTATTTCACCCGTCGAAAGGCGTATGTGAGAAGCCAGGGTTCAGAACTTGCCACTGCGCGCATCGGCGATCATGGAGTTGATGGCATCGGTCATGGCCTGGACCGAGGTTCGCTGGTTGGCCCAGCTTTTTCCCCGGATCTTGTTGGAATTGAATCGGACAATCGGCACGTCCCCCTTCCAGCCCCGATTTCCGCCGGTGTAGGTGTATTGCACGCCGGTCAGTTCGAGCTGCGTGGCCACCAGTTCCGCAATCTCCTGAACCGTCAGATAATCTTGGGTGGCAACATTGAAGACATCGAATCCCGGTAACCCTTGGTCTTTGATGGTGAGCAGGGCGTTTAGCACATCCTCGACATGGATGTACGACTTGCTTTGCTGGCCGTCGCCTAAAATCTCAAGCCGGGTGGGATCCTGGAGGAGCCGACGGATAAAGTCGTAAGCCACCCCATGGGTTTGGCGGGGCCCCACCACATTTGCAAATCGAAAGGCTGCGGCCCGAACGCCGAACATGTGCGAGTACGAGCAGATCAACGCCTCGCAGGCCAGTTTGCTGGCGCCATAGGTGGAAATGGGTAAAAGTGGGGTACCGGATTCAGACACCGCATCTTCGCCAGTTTCACCGTATACGCCGCTGCCGGAAGCGTAAATCAGTTGCTTGACGTTGGCAATGCGCATGGCTTCGAGCAGGTTCTGGGTCAGGTAGGTACCTTCCCAAAAATCGATGTCGGGCTGGGTGGCGGCCTTGGCGATATCTGGGTTGGAGGCGAAGTGAAAAACCACGTCGCACCCAGAAATGGCCTGCGTCAGGGCTGGCAGGTCTTTCAGGTCTTCACGAATCACGCTGAGCCGCGTACTGGCTGGTAGATGCCAGGCCCGACCGGAACTGAAATTGTCATACACAACAACGTGAGCATTGTCCTGGCTCAGAAGTCGATGCGCCATGTGGCTGCCAATGAAACCAGCGCCGCCCGCAATAAAGTACTTGGTCACACATCCACCTGACGTTTTATGGATTTCCCAATGGATTCAGACGTCAATCGAAGGTCGAGACCGGTCCAATAGAAATCGCGACTGAAAACTTCTGGGCGCAGGCCAATCCAGAAAATCGAATTCATACAGAATCATACATGACCGTTTTGCAGGTGATTGGAGCGTCGACAAATTGAAGCGGACCACCCCTGCTGCAAGCGATCGACCTGCGTTGATGTTGCCTTTGGGCTGGCTGATGAGGGAGGCTGTTGCTTTGTGGTAACGCAAATCCGGGCGGAGCGATGTTTTTTGGCAGAAGGGTTGTTTTTTCGTAATCATTCCGCCGAATTCCAAAGCAGCGAGGGCCGCCCTGTTTGGCCCTGAAAAGGGCGATTGCGTCAGGCCAGATCGCAGGCTGCCTGGTACGTGAAAAGTCCAGAGCGGGACCGGGGTGATGAAGCCCATCGAGTCTCGCCTACCTCGCGGGAGAGTGTCATGCGGATCTGGAGCTCTGTAGGAGCGATTCATGAAAGCCCTGCCCAACGGGCTGGGCTAACTTGAATCGGGCCTTCAGCCCTAAAAACAGGCCGGTTCCTTGATTCGCGGAATTTCGCTGACGATTTACCGCAAACCGCCACCGACCGGTGCCTGTGCCGTACGTACCTGTTGCGTGAAGCTGGTCCGTGAGTCAGGTCGCGTGAACGCCCAGGGTTGAAACGAAAAAAGGCCAGCCTGGGTGGGCTGACCTTGGAAAACTGCAATCAGGCGCACGGGCTGGTTCAGACCACTTCGCCGCAGTCGGAGATCACGATCTTGCTGCGGGTGGATCCACTGGAGGTGCCCAAGCCTTCGATCTTCTTGACCAGGTCGGACCCTTCGGTGACCTCGCCAAAGACCACGTGCTTGCCGTCGAGCCAGCCGCAAGGGACCGTGGTGATGAAGAACTGAGATCCGTTGGTGTTGGGACCGGCGTTGGCCATGGAGAGCAAGAACGGGCGGTCATGCTTGAGGGTGAAGTTCTCGTCGGCAAACTTGTTGCCGTAGATCGACTTGCCACCGGTACCGTTGTGGTTGGTGAAGTCGCCCCCCTGCAGCATGAAGTTGGGGATCACGCGGTGGAAGGAGCAACCCTTGAAGCCGAACCCCTTCTCGTGGGTGCACAGGGCCCGGAAGTTCTCGGCCGTCTTGGGGGTGATCTCGGTTTCCAGCCGCATCACAATCCGGCCGGAGGGAACGTTATCAATGGTGATGTCGAAGAAAACTTGCTTGGCAGACATGGGGGTTTGCTCTTGGAAGAGGAGAACGAGTTTGCCGTGCCAACGCTGCGAACCTGGTTGGGCAGCTCAGCCAGAGCCCGTTCTGGGGCTCCTTTCCGGCGAATCAAGAAGTTGAGCATAGTGAGTTTTAGCCTGAATCTCAACCCAGGGACCGTATCGGGCCTTGCACGGCCGGTACTGGCCTGAGGCTTTTTCGGCCCTGGTTCCCGATATCTCCAAGAGTGCTTCTACTGATAACGTATGATTCCCGCCAAGCTCCAACGATGGCGGATTGGCACACCTTTGGCTGGCCGCCGTGTCGGATGCCGTAGGCTCTAGCGAGAAAAGGTACACCGAGAATAACGTGTGTCGTATGTGTGGTGCCAAGTGGAACCGTGATCGCTTTGAGCGTATGGCTTCAGGATGCCTGGGCTGGTCCAGACGGCTCGTTGTGCTACACGAGTCTTTGCGGCTTTTCTGGAAGTATGCCGATGGCCTGCCCACGTCAGGCCAGGAACGGACCTGAGGGACGCAATGGACAGGAGGGATGGACCCGGAACACCGCCAGCCTTCCTGGATTCAGGTCTATCCCGTCCATGCCGTCCATGCTTTTCTCAGGGTCGTATGGTCCGTTGTTGCTGAGACTTCGCGGTCCTAAGGACTTGTGTAGAACGACGAGCCCGGAGGGCGGGGTGACGTATTCCCCCAGGCCACCCGCCCTCATGGGGCGGTTGATTCGGGTCAATGAGATCGGTTGCTGCATTCGGATGAACGGTTACAAATTTCCGAATTGTCGCATGGTTGTCTTGCAGGACCCCCGTTGACATGATTAGAATTTTATGCAAGAATAACCTTGTATTTGGATCTGGATCTTTGCAATTGTTCGATGGATCGAGCTTCAGTTTCACGCGGTGATGTAGGGATCAAGAGTGAGCTTCAAGACCCAACGTGTTGACGGGCTTCCGTCTGGAAGCGTCTCTTGTGTTCAAACCCCGTCCAGGATGACTTCTTATATCAGTACGGTTCGTTCCCCTCGCCTCATTGCCTATCATCTGCCCCAGTTTCACCCCATTCCAGAGAACAATGAATGGTGGGGCAATGGCTTCACGGAATGGACCAACGTTCGAAAATCCAGGCCGTTGTATCGCGGGCACCATCAGCCGTCGGTACCGTTGGACGACAATTACTACAACCTGACCTATGCCCGTGCGCGAGAGGCGCAGGCCGCGCTCGCCAAGCGGTTTGGGATTGATGGGTTCTGTTATTATCATTACTGGTTCAAGGGGAAGAAGCTGCTGGAGCGGCCCTGTGAAGCCATTCTGGAAAGCGGCGAGCCGGATTTTCCGTTTTGTTTTTCATGGGCGAACGAGACCTGGACCCGGCGCTGGGATGGTGGATCGCATGATGTCTTGATCAGGCAAGAGTATGGTGAAGAGCCAGACTGGAAGCAGCATTTTGATTATCTATTGCCGTATTTTCGGGACCCTCGGTATATCACGCATGAGGGGAAGCCGGTCTTCCTGGTGTACATTCCCGGCTATTTCCCAGAGGTGACACGCTGGGTTGGCTGCTGGCAAAAATGGGCCAGGGCGAATGGGCTTCCGGGCATTCATTTTGTCAAGACGCTGACCGCCCAGGATCATCAGGTGGGGGATGCCGGTTTTTCCGGGTTTGCCTCATTTGAACCGTGGCTCACGGTCTGGCGGCGCCGGGGTCGCAGGCTCGATCAGCACATTGGTTTGCGCAAAAAGTTACTGCATGCCCGGAAATCCTTACGGCTTTGTCCGCACACCACGCCCTTTGTTTTTGGATATGAAGAGATCTGGGAGCGGATGCTGCATCGGCGGTATGTTCCGGGTGAATATCGGGGCGCGTTTGTGGCCTGGGATAATTCCCCCAGGATGGGACTGAACGCCAAGATTGTGGCGGGCTCTACGCCGCGGAAATTTGGTCAGTTTCTGGGGCATCAAATTGCCGCCTCCGTCCGGGAAAAAACCCCGTTTCTGTTTATCAATGCCTGGAACGAGTGGGCCGAGGGGGCCTACCTGGAACCCGATCAGCGGCACGGATACGACTATCTGGAACAGGTGCAAGCGGCGATTGAATCTGGGAAAAGCCTGAGCCATCGACCGTTGACCCGCCCCGGCCCCCTGGCCAGGGTGGTTCAACTGGGACGGCGATCCTGGGCCGAGCCTGAAAGCATGTACCATGGCTAAGCTGATTCTTCATATTGGCGGCCACCGCACAGGCTCGACATCGATCCAGAAGAGCCTTTGTGAAGGGCGTGAACGGCTGCGCGAGTGCGGGGTACTTTACCCGGAAACCGGCCTGATCACGGTAGCCCACCACCTGCTGGGTTTTTCGCTTGGCAACCATGTCACGGAGTTCAATTCTCAGGAAATTCCCAAGATTGAGGCGTTGCTTGCGGAACTCGCGGGCGAGGTGGCGGACTCCGGTTGTGAGACGGTTTTGATGAGTAGCGAAACCCTTTGTGAACTGCATCCGAAACGCGGTGATTCCAAGGTTCACGAGGGCCTACAACGGTTTTTCACAAACTTTGACGAGGTCAGGATTCTCCATTTCGTCAGGCATCAGGTTCCTTTGCTGGAGTCGCGTTATAAGTTTGAGACCTTATGGGTGCGTTCGGCGCTAACGATGGCCTTTCCCGAGTACGTTCAGTTCAGGATGGTTCGATCGCCTCTTGGGTATCTGGAGCAAGAACAGTTTTTCCGCTCAGTCAGGCCCGACATTGCGTACGAGTTCGTGAGTTTTGCCGAGGCAAGCAAGACCGGAAGCCTGATCCGGCATTTCTATCAGCGGTCAGGAATTACCGATGCTTACACCCGCGAGGTGCAAATTAATGAATCTCTGAGCCGCGATGGAACCCTGGCCATTTGGATGTGGATCCGAGGGATGGTGCCCAGCGGCTGGACCCGCGAAGAGTTTGTGGCTTGGGCTCGCCAGACGTTCCCTGAGCCTCAAGACTCGCTGTACGATGCCGACTTGCTGGAAGCCGTTGCGGCCCGGTATGCAGCAAGCAATGCCGAGTTGCTGGCCCACAAGGGGATTGACCTGGGTGTAGAACTGGCCGAGTTTCGCCAAAAGTATCGGCTTTGCGGCTCCACGCCGGCCCCCGAATTTGAGGCCCAGCTTCGCGATCTGCCAGAGCCGTCGCCAGAGCCACCGATGGCCGAATTGCCGCCGACGCCAGCGCCACCGCCACCGCCACCGATGGGCTGGAAGACCAGACTGCGAAGGTATTTGTCGCTGTCGTCATGAGTTCAACCTTTGCCCCCGCGCCAACCCACCCGCGGACCCGCCACACTTTTCCACAGGCACGCCTGACCTCAGCCGGGCTTTGGATCGTTCTTGGCCAAGGTATGATCAGACGATTCCTTGGGGTCGGACTTCACCAGGTTGAAAGGCTCCACTCATGGCCAAACTGATTCTGCACATCGGAGCATCTCGAACCGGTTCGACCTCGATCCAGGCCACGCTCGCGCGTTCTCAGGCCATGCTTTTGCGCCAGGGGGTGCTCTACCCGCGCACCGGATTTCATCACCGAACGCACCACCTGCTGGCGGCTGCAATCAAGGCGCAGAGACAGACCGGCATCGACAGCATTCCTCCGCTTGAAGACTTGATGGTCAAGCTGGCGCACGAGGTGCAGGCGTCTGGTTGTGAAACGGTGGTTGTGAGTTCGGATCTTTTCTTTAATCTTTACTGGCACGGCCAAGCCGGCAACACGGTGGCGCAAGCCAACCTGAGGCGGTTTCTTGAACTGTTCAGTGAGGTGAAGGTCTTTTGTTTTCTGAGGCATCAACTGCTGCTGCAGGAATCGGCATATCGGTTTCACGTGGCCTGGGAGGGGACCGCGGAAACCGCGGAATTCTCTGAGCGAGTGCATCGCTGGTTCAGCCGTGCTGGTTCGCAGAATTATCAGGAAATCGAGCGTTTTTATCGTTCCGTCCGGCCCGATCTTGAGTTTGAGTTCGTCGGCTTTCGAGAGGCCAAACAATCAGGCTTGCTGGTGAAGTCGTTTTACGATCGAGCGGGACTCTCTAGCCATTATACTGGTGAAGTGAAAAAAAATGAGTCTTTGAGTCGAGACGGGACCCTGGCGATGTTGATGTGGAACCGAGGCCTTGTGCCGGCCGCCATGAGCCGAGTTGAGTTTCTGGCGTGGTCACGCCAGGCCTTTCCTGGTCATCGAGAATCGCTCTTCGATGCGGCTGATTTTGACGCGTTGGCTCCGCGGTTCGTGCCGGGCAATGAAGAACTGGCGGCCAGTACGGGGATTGATTTGAGTGTCGAAATTGAAGAGTTTCGGCAAAAGTCACAGTTTTGTGGTTCCAGCCTGAGCCCGGAGTTTCAGGAACAGGTTCTGGCGTATTTTGGCCTGGGAGTGAAGCTGGGGCCGCATGGGAATTGGAATTGGAAGGGATGGCGGCACCGGTTGCGCAAGTGCTTTCCGTTCCAGCGTTGAGTTCTGGCTTCGGCCTGTTGGGTGCTGGTGATTGGTCTTCTTGATGTCATTCGTAAACCGCTCGAATCACAGCCCCAGCGGAAAGGCCCGACTTATGGCGAAACTGATTTTGCATATTGGTGGCGCCCGGACCGGCTCGACATCCATTCAGTCTGCGCTTTCTAGCTCTCGGGCCGATCTTGAGCGCCAGGGGGTTCTCTATCCCCAGACGGGAATTCATCATGGGTCTCATCACCTGCTAGTGGTTGCCATTCAGGGGTGCGCCGAGCCGGGGATTGAGCCCTGCCCTGCGTTCCAGCCAACGCTGGAAGCGCTGGGCGATGAGGTGCGGGCGTCTGGTTGTGAAACAGTGGTGGTGAGTTCGGACCTGTTTCAGAAGCTTGGCAATGTTGCGGGTCATCCGGTGGTGGAAGCCAACCTCAAAACGTTTCTGGGCCTGTTCCGTGAGGTGAAGGTGCTATGCTTCCTTAGGCATCAGGTACCGTACCTGGAGTCTTGGTACCGGTTCAGGGTCTGGTGGCAACAGAGTTCGGAAACGGCCGATTTCTCTGCAGATGTTTCACGCAGTCTGGGGGATCCGTACCTGGACTACCGCACCATCGAGCGGTTTTATGGCGCGCTCCGGCCCGATCTGGCATTTGAGTTTCTGAGCTTTGCGGCCGCCAGGAAGTCGGGACAGCTTGTCCGGTATTTCTATGAGCGGGCCGGGATTTTGCGTGGTTATTCCGGTGAGGTGAGGACCAACGAATCGCTCAGCCGAGCGGGGACTTTGGCTCTGCTGGCGCGGAATCGGGGTGTGTTGCCTGCCGGCGGCCCAGACTTCTACGCTTTCATGAACTGGGCTCAACAGGCTTTCCCAGAGCGTTCCGAATCGTTGTACGATCCTGCCCTGCTGCGCGCGGTGGCCGACCGGTTTGTGGCTTGCAATGCGGAACTGGCGAGGTTCACGGGCTTTGACCTGAATGACGAACTGGCCGAATTTGAGCAGAAGCAAGCGCTGATGGGGTCGGTTCTGAGTGCCGAATTTCAGCAGATGCTGATTGCACACACCCAACAGAGCGGTGAATTCACGCGATTGAATGCCGAGTTTCATCAATTGAAGGGCGAGCATTACCAGTTGAATACGGAGTTTCACCAGTTAAATACGGAGCTTTACCAGTTGAAGGATGAGTTTTACGAGGTGAAGCACGAACTGGACCGCATGAACCGGCGGTCTCGGTGGGAGCAGATCAAAGACTTTCTGGGGTGGGATACGGCCGGCCCCCCTGGAGCCCGATGATCTGGTGGAAGGCCCCGCACAACTTCCCTTGTGTCGGGCCGGTTCCGGGTGTAGTCTGTTGATAGTTTGTTAAACAAATCGGGTTGAAACGCCCGCGCGCGGCCAGGGGGGCAGATTCATGCTCCGGATCACCGGTTCGGGTGCTCGTTTGTGTGACGGCTTGACACGCCGCGAGTTGATGCGTGTGGGGGGCGTGGGGATGTTCGGGCTGGGCCTGAGCCTGGCCGATCTTTTGCAGCCGCAGGCCGTTTACGGCCGCCAGAAGCCGGTTGTCAGTTCCGTGCTTGACCCCACGTTTGGCCGGGCGAAGTCTTGCATTGTGCTGTTCTTGATGGGTGGCCCGCCCCAGCACTCGACCTGGGACCCCAAGCCCGATGCGCCGGCCGAGGTGCGGGGGCCGTACGGACCAATTGCCAGCAAGGTGCCCGGTATCCAGGTCAGTGAACTGATGCCCAGGCTGGCCGGGGTCACGGACAAGCTGGCCATCTTGCGAGCGGTAGCCACCGACGACAACGCCCATTCGTCTAGCGGTTATTACATGATGACCGGGCGTCCGCACACCCCCAAGAACTTTGAGAACGCAACCCCAGGGGCCCCCAACGACTTCCCGACCCTGGGGGCCATGGCCGGCCGATTCCTGACCGAACGGGGCGGGATGCCGGCGGCGGTGCGGGTGCCGCACCGGATCTTCAACACCGATGGCAGCGTGTGGCCGGGCCAGGATGCCGGGTTCCTGGGCCGATCCGCCGACCCCTGGCTCTTGAACGCAGCGCCCACGAGCCGGGGCATGTCGGTCAGCGAGATCGCCCTGCCCGAGAATCTGGACGCCGCCCGTGTGGCCCAGCGCAAGGGTTTGCTAGACGGGCTGGCCCGCCAGGGGGACTGGCTTGAGAAAGATGCCACCACCCGTGTGCTCAATGAACGAGAGCGGCAGGCCTTTGCCCTGCTCTCTTCGGCCAAGGCGCGGGCGGCCTTTGATGTGGAAAAAGATGATCCCCGGCTGGTCGATCGCTACGGTCGCAGCCCGTTCGGGCAATCGGTCTTGATGGCACGCAGGCTCGTAGAGGCCGGGGTGCGGTTGGTGCAGGTGAACTGGTACCGTGGGGCCGATGAGCCCATGGCCAACCCCTGCTGGGATAGCCACACCGATGAGCCGAACCGGCTCAAGAACGTGCTGGTGCCGCCCTGGGATCAGGCGTTTTCCGCACTCATTGAGGATCTGTCGGCACGCGGCTTGCTCGATGAAACGCTGGTGGTTTGCATGGCCGAGTTCGGGCGTTCGCCCCGGCTTGACGGCAGCGCTGGCCGTGGCCACTGGGGGCACGTGTTCAGCATGGCCATGGCGGGCGGCGGCGTGCGTGGCGGCGTGGTCCATGGCGCCAGCGATAAGGTGGGCGGGTTCCCGCGTGAAGGTCGCGTGAATCCCGAAGATCTCACCGCCACATTGTTCCATCTCATGGGCATCCGCAGCGATACCGAGTTTACCGATCCGCTGGGCCGGCCCATTCCTGTGAGCCGCGGCGAAGTGATTCAGCCAATTCTGGCCTAAGAGGCAATTTCAAAACCTGGGACAGGCACCTCGCGGACTCGGAGCCAGTCCCGGTTTTGAAACGGCTTCTAAGGCGTGAATCGCGGTTGCCCAGAACTAGAGAGTGGTCGTTAAGAGGCTTTCATGGAATCTGTCACGCCATCGCCAGCACTGTCGCCAAAGCGGCTGAACATGCAGTCTGGCCTGGAGCTGCTGGGCTGGATTTTGCTTTGCCAGGCGGTGGGCGGCCTGGGTGCCCTTGCCACCATTGACGGTGTGAAGACCTGGTACACCACCATCCAGAAGCCATCTTGGACGCCGCCCAACTGGGTGTTTGGCCCGGTCTGGACCCTCTTGTACGTGCTGATGGCGGTGGCGGCCTGGCGCGTGGCCCTCAAGCGTGCCACCCACAACGTGGCACCCGCGCTCTGGATGTTTCTGCTGCAACTGGCGCTCAACTGTGCCTGGTCGTTCCTGTTCTTTGGAGCGCACCGGATTGGACTGAGTTTTGCCGAGATCTTGCTGATGCTGGCCGCGATTCTGCTGACCATGGTCCGGTTTGCCAAGGTGGACCGGATTGCCATGTTTTTACTGGTGCCATACCTGGCCTGGGTCACCTACGCCAGCACGCTCAACGGCGGCACTTGGTGGTTGAACCGCGGCTGATCGTGCACGCGTTTTCGGGTGTGCGTTGCCTGGCGGGTTCTCGGCCTACTCATATTGTTCAGCGCAGGGAAAAATGGGACACTTTTTTTTCTAGGATTAGAACCCCCGAGGGCGGGGTGAGGGTGCGAACGAGCGACCGTTCCTCTCTGCACCTGAACCCCAGAGTACCTGGCGCTACAATTTCTTCGGTAGTGAACTGCAATGAATGCCCAACCGCTTGCCAGCCTGACACGCATCGTTCGCGTGTTGATCATGATTTCCGTGGCAATTTCGATTTTTGCACTCATGGTGCGTGGAATTCTCTATTACAAGTTGATGACGGTAGACGCGGAAGTCGATTGGGGTTTTCCGTCTGAAGAGTTTCTGAGGGTCTTGGAAGTCTCTCAATATGCAATCACCGTATTCACGAATCTGGTCTTCATTTACTGGATCTACCGTATCAATAAAAATCTACATGCTTTGACCGATGAGCCGATGCAGTTCACTCCGGCGTGGTCTGCGGGTTCGTTCTTCGTGCCGATCATCAACTTCTTCAGGCCGTATCAGGTGATGAAGGAGATCTGGCAAGTCAGCCATAAGGACGCAAGTTCCACGAGTGCGCTGCTGAAAGTCTGGTGGGGGATGTGGCTGATCTCATTCTTTATGGCCAGGGTTTCAGGCCGGATGATGGAGCGAGCCGAAACCGCCGACGAGGTCAACCGAGCGCTCTCGCTGTTCGTAGTCTCAGATTTGCTTGATGCCGTCAAGTTTGTGGTGATGCTGCTGATCGTTACCCAGATCTGGGCCGCGTATCGTCAGAACATCGACGATGAAGGGCTCGCTTCGGACGACGAAAATGTTTACGCCTTGCCTACCAGTTCGTAGCGTTCGCTCTTGGGAAGTTGCGACCGCTGGTTGCCCCTGGCCGGCTTCCAGCGGTTCATGATTGGGTTGCAGGAGTGGGACGGCCGCCGCTCGGCTGTCTTTTGGGTGTTGTTTTGGTGTGCAACCCCAGTATGAGAGGCGATAAGGGGGGGCGCTGCCCTGAACGGGGTACTCAGGGGGGGGGGTACGCACGCAGATTCGGTCGTTGGAAATTGCTTGGCTGGGGTATAATCTGGGTGGCGTTGGTTGGCTGGTTGCAATCCGTCGAATCTGCGTACGGCAACTGGCTTGATTGTTCAGGAACCAGGAACTTCGATGAATTCTCAGCCCCTGGCCAGTTTGACCCATGCGGTTTGTGTTCTGCTCAGGCTTTGCATGGCAGGCGCAATTCTGGCCTTGGTGGTGCAGGCAACCGTCTATTCACGGCTAGTCACCACGGGTGTACTGGTTGAGGGGCAGTTTCCGCCTGAGTGGTTTGTGGAGATTGTGGGGGTGTCTCAGGTTGTGATGCCGCTGGTCACCTACATCTTTTTCTTCATCTGGATTTACAGGACGAACAGTAACCTGTGGGCCTTGACCTCGGAGCCGTTACGGTTCACGCCGGGTTGGTGCGTGGGTTGGTTCTTTGTGCCATTTCTCAATTTTTTTCGGCCCTACCAGGTGATGAAAGAGATCTGGCAAGTCTGCCATCGAGACCGTCAGACCGTGAGTGCGCTTCTGGGCGGTTGGTGGCTGTTGTGGTTGGTCTCGTTCATGGTGGCGCGGGTTGCGGGCCTGTTGATGGATCAGGCCCAATCGGTGACAGAGGCCAACCAGGCCCGCCTGCTGTTTGTGGGCGCTGACTTGCTGGATGCCTTGAAGTTTGGGTTCATGCTGGCCGTGGTCACACGGATCTGGACCGCCTACTGCCAGAATATTGATGATGAGGGGCTGACTTCAGACCACGATGCCGAGCCGGAATAAGCCAAGTGCCAGGCGGCCTGTACTTGGTGCGGTGTGGTATGGAGAATTGGCGAGCCAATCCCCGCCCGGTGAGCCAGACAAGCTCGTGGCGAGGGGGCGTAGTCCGGGCTTCTCCCGCTTGGCGGGAGAAGGTGGCCGGGCCGATCATGAGCGCTTGAACTACTTGTGTAAACATGGTCATAAGTGACGCCCTGGAGGGCGAACCTCCAGTGGACCTGGGGACGAAGTCGCCAGGTCTGCGCGGTGAGCCGGACAAACGTGTAGCGAGTGCAATAATCGCTTCTCCCGCAGTGCGGGAGAAGCGGTTAAGGCCCGGTTATTCCTTGGTAGATTGGGCACGCGTGCATTGGCCAGATCCTCTGCCAAGACAGGTACCAGACAAGTGCTGGGCCGGCCTCTCCTGGCTTCTCCCGCGGTGCGGGAGAAGGTGG
>CAIYJE010000080.1 GCA_903926465.1 uncultured Planctomycetales bacterium | reverse complement strand
GGAAGTGGGACCTGCTGGAATACTCGTGCGTGACGATCCCCGGTAACCCGGAAGCCGTCCGCCAGGCCCGCAGCCTGGGCCTGATCCTCCCTGGTTGGCCCGACGAGGAAGCAGCACCAGCTCAGCCGCCAGCACCAACACTCGAACCCCCCACCCGCACACAACCCGAACTTCCCCCCCTGCGCGGCCGGACCATGCAAGACGTGGAACGGGCCGTGGTCTCTGAGCTGACCCGCCAGATGGGCAGCACCGAACAGGTGGCCCGCGACCTATTCGACCTGGCACGCGGCCAGGTCTAAGCAAGCAAGCCGCACGCGTTGTGCGGCCTCATTCGACTGAAGGAGCCAGGACGTCTGGCCTGGAGCACTCTTCGAGAGTGCAGGGTCGCATACGTCTGGAGGTTTTCGCGGTCGGTTCCGTGACGAAAGTTCCAACGGAGAACCGAACCGATGTGGATCGAACTCACCAGCCAAGTCGGCGAACACAAGCCCGGCCAGTTCCTGGACGTAGACGAGGCTCAGGCCCGCGCTTACATTGCGGCCGGCCTGGCCAAAGACGCCGGCGATGGGCCCGACAAGATTATCCTCCAGCGCAGCATAGAAACGCTGCGCGGCACGTTCTCGGAATTCACGCGTGGCGTGGCTGCCGAGATTCAGGATTGTGCCAAGGAGTTCACCCGCTCTGCCCGCCCCAACTACCTGGAGACGAACCAGATGGAAGGGGTCGACCAAGACTCCCGCTCCCCGGGCGACTTCCTCCGCTCGGTCATCTTCACCGGCTCCAACGATGACGATGAGAAGGCAGCGGCCAAGAAGCGGCTGCTCACCCCCTGGCGTGAAGGCGGCTACGGCGTGAGCCGTGCCCTGAACGAAGGCACCGGCTCGGCCGGTGGTTTCACCACGCCCACCATCTACGAGCAGGAGTTCTTTCGGCTCGCCGGTGAAGAAGGGGTACTCGCACCCGCCGCCCGCCAGGTCCCGCTGGGGAACCGCACGGTCGAATGGCCCGCGCTCGACCAGTACGGGGCAGGCAGCACCGGTAACAGCACGATGTTCGGTGGCGTGAAGGTGTTTCACCGAGAACAGCCGAGCCCGGCATGAGGCCGAGCTGGAAGCGGCGGTCGAGAGTGAAGTGGTGGCCGGGTTCGAATGGCTGCTCTCTGGCGGTGCGTGTGCCTTGTGCTACCACATCGCCGAGACCGTGAAGCAGGTCCCGCTGGGCCAGAACTTCGCGGTGATCGGCCACAACGAGCACTACAAGAACATCCGCACGCCGCCCCTGCACCCCGGCTGCCGGTGCTCGCAGCTCGCAATCCTGACGCCGGAGTACGGTGGCCCGGAGAACCCCCAGTGGGGCAAGACGGCCGTTCAGCCGAAGGTGGAAGAGGGATCCGATAAGTTTCACGCGGCCACACCTGATCACGCCCCATCGGATCAGCCAAAGATTGGTCCTGAAAAGAAACCAGAAGACCGTGTTCTGGCATTAGAGGCTGTGGGCGACGTGTCTAGTGAAGACGCTGAAATGCTTCAGAATGTGATGGACCAGTTTCCAGACCACCTTCTACAGCAATATCGTGATTTTGGAGGCTCTGTTAAATTTGCTCCACGTGTTGTCGAACTGTAACCCGAGTTGAAAGGCGTGACGCCGGCTGGATGGCCGCCTCAAATGACCTGGGAGAGCTCATACGGATTCCAGCCGGAAATAGCGCGCCCTTGGCTCCAGACAGTCGAACCAAAGGTTACATGCCAGTCCGCTAACGCGCTATTTCTGGCTGGAATCCGTATCAGACGGTACATACAGCGCGGAAAACAAAGTTTTGGGTAACCATTCAGCCGAATGCAGTGCTTGATCCTGGAAGCGGCGGGAGTTGGCCGGTCTTGAGGTACTCGCGAACAGCATTCGTCACGGCGGATACTGGGTTATGGCCCCTCTGTTTCAGAGTCCGGAAGACGCTCATCAG
>CAIYJE010000079.1 GCA_903926465.1 uncultured Planctomycetales bacterium | reverse complement strand
TTTTGACTCATCTACCGGCTTTCGGCTGCCGAACTCGGCGATTCGTAGCCCCGACCTGGCCTGGGTGGAAAAATCGCGAGTTGAGCGTCTCTCACGCGAGGCCCGCGAGCAATTTGCACCCTTCTGCCCAGACTTTGTGGTTGAGATTGCGTCGCCCAGCGATGATCGTGAAGCCTTGCAGGCCAAGCTACGGGAATATATCTCGCAGGGGGCCTGGTTGGGCTGGCTGATCGACCCGTTCAAGCGTGAGGTGAAGATTTACCGGCCCGGTTGTGTGGTGGAACTCCTCTGCCATCCGAGTACACTAAGTGGTGAAGTTATGTTGCCCGGGCTCACTGTGGATTTGAGTGAGATTCTTAACGGGTAGATTACGGCTTGCGGGTTGTCGGAATTGCGAACGAGTTTTCCAGTCAAGAATCCAGCGGACTTGCTCCTGAACAGACGGGTGAGAAACAGCGATGGTCAAGATTCGCCGAGCCTATGAAGTCCTTTTTCTGGGGCTTTTTCTATTCTTTTTGATCATCACCGACCTGCGCTATCTGCGAGGCTGGCCGGTCTCCATCTTTCTGGAGGCAACCCCGCTGGTTGCCGTGGCCACGGCACTCACCACGCATACGATTTACCGCAACCTCGTCTGGGGCCTTGGGGTGATCGCCCTGACCATGATGCTGGGGCGCGTTTGGTGCAACTGGATGTGCCCGTTTGGCATCATGCACCACTTCTTTGGCTGGATTGGGAATCAGCGAAACACCAAGCAGGCGATTGAAGTCAATCGTTACCGCAAGATCTACGCCATCAAGTATTACATCCTGGCCGCCATGCTGGTGATGGCCTCGCTGTGGATTGTGCCCACCATCTGGAACGCCCCTTCAAGGATTGCAGAAGTCTATGACCGGGCCGCAACTGCCGAGGCGGCCACGGGCAAAGCCCCCGCCACGTTTGGTGGCGCATTTGGACCGTTCCAGTGGATATTTTCGGCAACGGCCTTGCTGGGCCTGGGGCTGGCTGTGGCCCGCTGGGCTGGCGAGAAAGTGCCAAGCTGGCTGGGCCGGACCCGGGGTCTCTCTGTCCTCACCGGGCTGCTGGGGCTGGCAGTTGCCACACTACTGCTTGGGCTGGTGCAGGCGGGGCCAGGCAAGACTCTGTCGGCCGTAGGACGCGGCCTGGCAATCTCGGCGGCCGAGCAGAAGCGAGATAACAGTTCTCTGCAGATTGGCTTGCTGGACCCGATTGCACTGACCGTGCGGTCCATGACCACCAGTATCCTTCCCTCGGTCCATAAGGCCAGCGAAGCGGTTTACACCGATAACCGCGAGTACATGTGGGGCTGGGTGATCGGCATCATCTTTATCGGTCTACTGGTTGCCAACTGGTGGATTCCTCGATTCTTCTGCCGGGTACTCTGTCCACTGGGTGCCCTGCTGGGGATATTCAGCCGGTTTTCGCTCTGGCGCATTGATCGTGACCCGGTTCGCTGTACCGACTGCGACCTTTGCTTGAAGAGTTGCGAAGGTGCGTCTGACCCCCACAAAGATTTGCGCAAAAGCGAGTGCTTTGTCTGCCTGAATTGTATTGAAGAGTGCCCGCACGACGCGCTGACTTATCGCTTCTTGCCCCGTGCCGCCAGTGAAGTAGCACTTCCTGAGGTTGGACGCCGTCAGTTGTTGATGGCCGGATTGTTCGGCGTACTGTTCTTTCCCATGACCCGCCGATCTGGCCTGGTTACCAAGAACTTCCAGCGCACGGCTATGCGGCCTCCTGGTTCTGTGGCTGAAGACGAATTCCTGAGGCGTTGCATCAAGTGCGACCAGTGTATTCGGGTTTGCCCAACCAACGTCCTACAGCCAGCCATGCTCGAAACCGGCCTGGAGGGGATGTGGACCCCAATCATGATCTCAAAGATGGGCTGGTGTGAACTGAACTGCACCCTGTGCAGCCAGGTTTGCCCCACAGGTGCCATCCGAGAGATCTCCATCGCCGAGAAGTTGGGCGTTGGCCCGTTCGAGGCGGTTGGCCCAATCAAGACCGGCACCGCGTTTTATAACCAGGGGCGTTGCTTGCCCTGGGCCATGGATACCGCCTGCGTGGTTTGTGAAGAGGTTTGTCCGGTCAGTCCCAAGGCCATCTTCACGCGGTTGCACACCGATACCGACCGGTACGGCAACGTGCTCACCCTCAAGCGTCCCTTTATTGATCCCGAGCGCTGCATTGGTTGTGGGATCTGTGAGCATGAGTGTCCGGTCAAAGATGATCCGGCGGTCTATGTGACGGCCATCGGTGAAACTCGCGATAAGAACCGATCGCTGCTGCTCTCGCTGGTCGAAGATCCCCAGGCCGCGCAGGAGTGGGTGTCGATTGGCTAACGCAATTCCGTCCCGCTGAGGTCCGGTGCTTCTAGATTGTGAATTGTGCGGGAAAAGGAACAAGGCGATCAGCCCGGTGATGACCGGGCTGATCGCCTTGTCTATGAAAAGTTGGATGGCAAGAGATTCGCGGATTGCGAGGTCAGCGAGCTTCTTCGTCTTCCTCTTCTTCCTCGTCATCGTCAAATTCTTCATCATCGTCAGAGACAGGGGAGACCTCGATCATGGCGAGGTCGCCCAGTCGGAACGCTTTCCCACGGATGGTGAGTTGCGTTTCTTCGAGTTCCGGGAAGGAATCATCGTCTGTTCCGGTACTTACGGCGAATTCTTCACGTTGTTCGAGGGCTTCCATGAGCGCGGTTTCGAATTCGTCGGCGCTAATTCCGGCGGCTTCGAGTGCCTCGTCTCGGGGCTCGATTGAGATCTCGAATTCGCCTTCGAGGTCATCATCTTCCAGTTCTTCGAATTCGCTGTCATTTTCAACGTTCATGGGGGTCTCCAGGGGAATAGGATCAGGTCTGGTTTTGAGGTTCGCCAAGGTGGCGCTGAATCAGTTGCGGTAGTTCGAGCGTGAACTTACTGCGAGGGAGCACGAGGTTGCAACCGGCAGCGGACGCCGCTTCCAAGGCGGCGGTGTCGACATGCGAACCGAATGCGATGAACGTGGCGTGCGGCACTTGAAGGCGATACGCCAGAATCGCCTCTGCGTTGGTCAGGTCGCCGGCGGCCAGATCCACAAAGACGGCCTTCGGTTGCCACTGCTCCATCATGGAGAGAGCCAGGGCACGATTTCCGGCAACGAGGACCTGATAACCGAGTTGACGAGCGGTTCCCGTGATCTTGGAGACAAAGATAAGGTCGCGGCCGAGTAGCAGTCCGGCAGGAGCACCGCCCGTAGGACGGGGAACTTCTGGAAACGAGCTACCGGAGTTGGGCTCGCCGGTCATGGAGTCACCTCGGGAAAGAACAGGCTACGGATGCTTTCGGGCCTGAAGGTTTCCAGCCCTGTGATCACGGCATCGGCACCGGCGTTCCTGAGTTCGGGCTCACCATACGTGTTGGATACGCCAACCACCCACATTCCAGCCCCTTTGCCTGCCTGGATGCCGGCCAGGCTATCCTCAATCACCAGGCAATGGCCCGCTTCAATATCATCACCATGAGCCGATCGAAGCGCGTCCAGGGCCAGTTCATACCCTTCTGGGTCCGGCTTGCAGAACTTGGTGTCTTCGGCCGAGACGATGGCGGAGATCCGGTCAAGGACCCCCATCTGTCCAAGCGCCAGCACGATCTCTGGGCGAAGGGCTCCAGAGTTGATGGCCACCGGCCAGCGATCGGCCAGGCTGGCAATAGATTCGGCCGCTCCTGGAAAAATTCTCAGGCCACCGGCGGCCCGTTCCTGGTAGAGGGTGGCTTTCTGGGCAATAAGTGCATCCAGGGTTTCGCTTGAGGCAGGTTTTCCGGCGTCGCGTAAAACCTCTTCAAAGCAGCGTCGGTCATCGAATCCCAGATAGGTTTCGTGGTACATCGCGTCAGTCAGCGTGACGCCATGCGTTGCCACCACATCACGAAAAAGTTCGAAGTGGAGGTGCTCGTCGTCGATGAGCACGCCGTTGAAGTCAAAAATGATAGCGCGAATCATGGGACTCTCGGATCGTGGCGGCGATCGGGTATGAGGATGTAACAGAATATCGCCAAGGACCAGAGGGGGTCAAATCTTGGGTCAGATCAGATCGCTTCCGGGCCTCGTTCGCCGGTACGAATTCGGACACAATCTTCCAGCGGAAGGATGAAGATTTTGCCGTCCCCAATGTGCCCCTCGGGGTCGGTGCGAGCCCCTTCAATGATAGCGCTGACGGTGGGCTCGACAAAGTCCTCGTTCACGGCAATTTGAAGTTCAATTTTGCGCAGCAGGTTCATGGTGAATTCGCGGCCACGATACGCTTCTGCATTTCCCTTCTGGCGGCCGAAACCCTGCACATCCATTACGGTGAGGCGGTACACCTCAACCCTGGAAAGCGCTTCCTTGACCGCCTCAAGCTTGGTCGGCTGGATGATGGCGATGATGAGTTTCATAACTGGGGTCCAGCAGGCCGCTTTCCGATCGAATGGAGCCTTGATGCATCAAGTATTACGCAGTTTTATACCCGCGACGTCAATGACCGGTAACTCCCAGGCCCGGTTGGCCCCTGGTTATACTGATTGAATCAAGCTGTGTTTTTCGGCGGATCGCCAACCGAGCACCCATTCTGAAGAGGATTTTCCATGTTTCGCCTGATCGCCTCCGGGTTTCTGGTGCTGGCGTTCGGTGCAACCACGGATGTGGCCGGCCAAGAGCCGCAATCGTTCACCAACCCGGTATACCCGCATGATTTCCCGGATCCGCATCTGATCAGGTCGGGCGATCGGTATTACGCGTATGGAACTCAGACCCGTGGGACCGGCTTTCAGTTGCTGGAATCGCCCGATCTGGTGCGCTGGACATCACGCGTACTGGAGTTTCCAGTTCCCTGGGCCACCGAACATTACTGGGCGCCCGAGGTGTTGGAGCTTGGCGGAACGTTCTACCTGACCTATTCGGCACTTGATCCTGACAGCCGCAAGCATCACATTGCCGTGGCAACGGCCGACAAGCCAACGGGCCCGTTCCAGCATCAGGCCATTCTGGTGCGCGGCGACGATAACAAGGTGGGTGTGATTGACGCGACCATCTTCTTTGACGCCGGAGTGCCGTACCTGATCTACTCCGAGGAAACCCCCCGGCGGGTGGTTTTGAAGCGACTGCGGGCCGACCTGCTGGCAACCGAAGGTGAGCCTGTGGAACTGATCAAGCCCGATCAGCCGTGGGAACGCGGCGTGGTTGAGGCTCCAACCATCCTGTTACGTAATGGTCTATACCACTTGTTTTACTCAGGAGCCGGTTTTCAGGGGAACAAAGAGACTTGCCGCTACGCGGTGGGCCATGCCACTTCCCGGTCCCTTGCGGGTCCTTACACCAAAACTCCCGAGCCGATCCTGAAAACCGTGGAGGGCCAGGTCTACGGCCCAGGCCACCAGAGCTTGATCGAAGCCAAGGACGGAAGCTTGTGGATGTTCTATCACGGCTGGAACGATGAAGGGCAGCCGCACTATGGCCAGAACCCGGTTGGGCGGAGCATGCGGATGGAACGTGTGGTGTGGACTGGAGATGTTCCCAGGTTGGACGGGCCCAGCGTTCAGCCAAAGCCCGCCCCTTCCGCCCCTGGTGTGAGATGATGAACCCCGCACCGCGGCTTCCTGATCAGACTCCTGCGCATTTGTTCGTGTATGGAACGCTTGGGCCGGCAACCCTTGAACATGCGGCCCACGGTGGATTTGTGCCTGACCGTTTGCGCGGCAGTCTTTATCATCTGGGCCCCTACCCTGGGCTTGTCGGACTGGACGACCCCACCGCCCCCTGGGTGGAAGGTCACGTTCGCCCAGTGACCGAATCTGAACTGCTCAACGTGCTCGACCCCTATGAGGGGGTGCACGAAGCACTTTTTCTGCGTGTGGCAGCTTACACAGAACGCGGCCAGTTTGTGTGGGTCTATTTGTTCGCCCGAGCCCTGCCCGCCTGGGCTACCGGACCACACATACGATGGGATGGTCAGCGCATCGATCCCCTGAAAGCCCCACGCCCAGACCTTCCTGATACCTGATCCGGCCGTCGATTCCGCTTACGCCCAACCCCCTTCTTGATTCACAGGCTCAGTCAGGAGACTTCCGTGCCAAACGCTTCCCGTCAACAGCCTCATGACGTCACTCTTTCCAACTCGCGCAAGACCATTGGCGAATATCTCATCGAGCGGTTGCAAACCCACGGTTTGAGGCACGTATTTGGGGTTCCGGGCGACTATATTCTGGGACTCTATGACATGCTTGAATCGAGCCCGATCCAGGTGGTTGGGATGACGCGTGAAGACGCGGCCGGGTTTGCGGCCGATGCCTGCGCACGCGTGCAGGGGTTGGGTGCCGTTTGTGTGACCTACGGCGTGGGCGGACTCAGTTGCGTGAACTCGATTGCCGGTGCCTATGCGGAAAAATCGCCGGTGGTGGTACTCACCGGCTCGCCGGGTATCTCGGAACGGGTCGATAATCCGCTACTGCACCACAAGGTCAAGGAATTTGAGACCCAGTTCGAGGTGTACCAGAAGATCACGGCCGCGTCGGCCGTACTTGCGGATCCCCTGACCGCGTTTGGAGAGATTGACCGTGTGCTTGCCACTGCGGTTCGATACAAACGCCCGGTGTACTTGGAAATCCCCAGAGATCGGCTCGATACCCGGATGGTGGTTCCGCACACCTCGCCTGCCGAAATCCTTCCGCCATCCGACCCGGATGCCCTGCGGGAAGCGATTGACGAGAGTTTGGCCATGCTCAAAGCGGCCAAGCGTCCCATGATTCTTGCCGGGGTCGAACTGCACCGATTTGGGCTTCAGGATTCACTTCTGGCCCTGGCCGAAGACGCAGGGCTGCCCATCGCTTCCACATTGCTGGGAAAAAGCGTGATCAGTGAGGCGCACCCCTTGTTCGTAGGTGTGTACGAAGGGGGTATG
Organism: uncultured Planctomycetales bacterium; assembly: GCA_903926465.1. Taxonomy (GTDB): domain Bacteria; phylum Planctomycetota; class Planctomycetia; order Isosphaerales; family Isosphaeraceae; genus CAIYJE01. Next base: position 95,757 of record CAIYJE010000079.1, on the reverse strand, counting down.
GGACGTGAAGAAGTAACCCAGTACGTGGAGGCGTCTGACTGCCTGCTGATGCTGGGCTGCTTGCTCAGTGACATCGATCTCGGAATTTTCACCGCGCACCTGGATCCTGCCCACTGCATTCACGCCACCAGCGAAGATCTCCGCATTCGCTATCACCACTATAAGGATGCTCGGCTCGACGACTTCATTGCCGGACTCCGTGGCCGGGGATTGAAAGCCGACCATTCTCCGATTCCGAAACAGCCTTCCAATCATCTTGAACCCTGGGTTCCGGTCGCCCAAACCCCTGTCAAATCCGAACGATTATTCAGCCGCCTCAACAAGTTGCTGGATAGCCGGACAATCGTGATTGCCGATGTGGGTGACGCCATGTTTGGATCGTCAGACCTGACCATGACCCAACGCACCGATTACATCAGCCCTTCCTACTACACCTCGATGGGGTTCGCCCTGCCGGCCGTGGTGGGGGCTAGCGTTGCGAGCCCAAACAGCCGCATTCTTGCCATTATTGGTGATGGGGCATTCCAGATGACCGGCATGGAACTTTCCACGGTGGCAAAACTCGGCCAGAACCCCATCATCATCGTCATGAACAACAAGGGCTACACCACCGAACGGTTCTTGCTTGAGGGACCCTTCAATAACATTCACAACTGGGCCTACCACCGGCTCCCAGACGTACTTGGCACCGGGCAAGGATTCGAGGTTCGAACCGAAGAAGAACTTGACCAGGCGCTCAGGGCGGCCAAGGCCAATACAGAATCCTTCAGCCTGCTGAATGTGCATCTTGAACCGCTGGACCGATCTCCTGCCCTCGATCGCCTGACCAAGAAACTCGCGGAACGGGTGCGACCCAAAAGCATGGGATGACAACGCATGGCCCGATACCCACACATCATGGCAACGTGTGAGTGGGTATGAATGCGAATGAATCCAGAAGCCGAACCGCTTGAGAAAGTCGCAAGGGTGGCCCTTTGGTTGTTGGGGGTTCAGGATTTTCTGGAAGTCGCAAACCATCGGACCCGGCGAACCGGCCCGTGACTGGGTCCCGGTTCTCGGAAGACAACGGCCCAGGAACTAGTTTTCCGGAGTGCACGATTATGACCTTGGCCTACCAGGAAGCTTTGGTCGCTTGATTGCTCGGGTGTATCACCGCCGTGGGATTATCGAATCCTGGGGCCGAGGCAGACTGAAAATGGTAGAACTTATGCAACAGGCTGGATTGCCGCACCCTGAAATTGAAGCAGCTTCTGACTTCGTGTTGGTGGGTTTTCGCCCGAGTCGTTACATCCCGCCTCAGCAGGTCAAGCAGAATCTTAGCGATAGGCAGCGGTTGATCTTATACGGATTCCAGCCGGAAATAGCGCGCCCTTGGCTCCAGACAGTCGAACCAAAGATTACATGCCAGTCCGCTAACGCGCTATTTCTGGCTGGAATCCGTATTGCAATTGCTTTCCGATCAGCCTGGGATTGGGCGAAAGGAGATTCAATCCATTCTCAAAATGGAACTCCGGCAGTTGAAGTCGGATCTGGAGCATTTGAGACGCCTTGCACTGATCGTCCAGAGTGGCAAGGGGCGTGGTTCCGTCTGGTCTTTGTCCAAAGAGTTCTCCGGGCGTGAGTGAATTGGCCGAGAATTGGCCGAAAGTTGTAAGGTATTAGTCGGGAAGGCGTTACGGCTTTTGGTATTGAGGGTCTTTCCTGGAGAGTGCCTAGAGTTTGCGGTAGTCGGTTCTGACGGGCCTGGAGAGGGCGTTTGGGGGAACCAGCCGCTGAGCGAAACTCGTTCGCCGATCTTGTACACGGGAAACTAGCCTTGGGAAGCGATATAACGGATCAGCCCCCCAGAGTGCTGGCTGAGGCCCGCGACACGGCTTACACCGTGTGCGATGTACGGAGTCGCCTCGGAGCCTTCACATAGTTTGCCTGATCACCGGCGGCGGCATCATCGCCCACCCTCATACGCCCTTGGGCCATTGACACGGTTTGCAGCAGGCAGAACTATTGTGCGTGGACTGGGCGGTGATTGAAACGGAGAATGCCGGCGTGTGATGACTGGGGCTCGCGGTGTCCCCGTCGCTTGCGTGCAAACGCGAACGGCCCAGGTATAAACCTGGGCCGTTCAAACCAATCTTGAGTTCCACCCGAAGAATCAGCGAGTCCCGAGCGGAAGGCTCGAATAATTCTGGCCGGCACCAATAGCTGGAACCTTGTGAAGAATGGGGCCGAAGTGAACCCCTGTGTGGAACTTGCTACGGGTGAACACGCTGGCCGGCAGAGTTGGTGTGGAATGGGCCTTGGCGTGCTTGCTGGTTACCGGGTGAAGGTAGTTGGCTGTACGGGCGCGGAAGTTCGAAGGTGAAAGGAACTGGCGATAGACGCCATAGGTCGGCAGCGGTTTCCACAACGCGCGATTGAGCGTATTGATGGATGGCAACATCCGTTCGCCGTAGACCGGCGCGGCGGCGTTGAAGTTCTGGAACTGGGGGCCGTACCCAAAGTTTGCCGTAGGGGTTCCGCCGCCTCCGCCTCCGCCGCCGCTCTGCACCGTAACCTGGGCCGATCCCTGATAAACCTGGTTCGGCAGGTTCGAGGATGCCAGGGTCTTGGCGGTCACCGTGATGGTAGCCGTGCCCACGCTCAGGCCGAGGGAACTGAGAGGGATGGTGAAAGCTCCGTCGTCAATGCCGTCTCCATCCACGTCACCGGCGTTGGTCCAGGTTGTGGGGTCCGGCAATGCAACACCGTTGACCTTGATCGTGGTTGGGTCGATGTCGTTGTAGGGCTGGAAGCCTGGTGTGTTGGAGCTTGTGCTCTCAATATAGATTGTCATCGACGTGGCCGTGACGCTGATCGTGAACGGGGGAGTTGCCTTGTTAATGCCGATTGCCGAGGTGATTCCTTGGAAAACCGGATTGGTCAGGCCAAGGAACTGCCCTTCAATCACAAACGCTCCGCCGCCGCCAGTTGCCGTTCCGTTATAGCCTGCAGCACCAATGATCAGGTCGCCCAGGTTATCACCATCCACGGTATTGGGGGCTGCCAGAAACACATTGCCAGAGAGCGAGGAGCCCAGGAATCTTGCGTTCTTGGGAAGGCTCAGAGAGATCGGGATTCCCTGGATCTGCGAGCCCTGAGTATTGCTGAGGTTGTAAACACCAGACAGGCTGGGGTTACCAGGGATCGCGTACACCTGGCCCTGAGACGCATTGAATCCGGGGGCACCGATGGCAATTGGATTCAGCGTGGTGTTCATCTTGCCGATGGCCGTCAGTGACCAGCCGGCCAGATTGCCCGTGGATTGACCATCAAATTCCACGTTGGCAATGCTGCTTGGAAGAGAACTGAGATTGTACTGACCTGCAATCAGGCTGGCGGAACTGAGCGATGCCTGCTGACCCATGATCACATTCGCACGCCCCGTGCTGGAGGTCCAACCAGGCGAGCCGATCAAGATGTCATTGATATTATCGCCATTAAAGTCTGGGGTGGCGGCCAGGGCGAACCCTGTGAGGTCACCCGAGGCAATGCCGTCAAACTCCGCACCAGGGATGGTGTTCTGTGAGCTTGTGATCACTCGGCCAACACTGATGCTGTAACTTCCGTTATTCAGCAGGCCCTGCGACAGCAAGTTCGAGGAGCCGTAGATCAGATAAGCCGAGCCCGCACCAGCTGCGCCATGGGTGGCACCCAGGAGCATGTCGCCAAAGCCGTCCGCGTTGAAATCTCCGCCGTAGGCAACGGAATTGCCGAGGCGGTCGGCGGACGCGTTGCCGGTGAAGATGACTCCCGAAATGCTGGTGCTGGTTTGCTGGCCAACCGTTGAAAGGTTAATCGTCTGGGTGGTGGCTGGCCGCAAAGCCGAGCTAGAGATCAGGTAAACCGCTCCGTTCCCTGAAAGACCATTGAACGAGGCTGAAGGAGCCCCGATGGCAATGAACTGGCTGCTGTTGGAACCAGGAGCCAGAACCGGCGCCAACGAGTAACCAGTCTGTGCTCCAGGCTGGTTGAGGTTGGTGAACGTCACCACGTTCACGCCTGGGTTCAGGGCGCTGGTGCTATCCAGGTTTACGGTCTGGTTGGCCGTATTGGCAAGTTGTGGGCTTCCGTAAACCAGGTAGGCTCCGTTGGCACCGGGGGCACCTAGCATGAAGTCTTTGTAACCGTCGCCGTTCACGTCACCGGCGGCGGCCACGCTGGCCCCCAGTTCACCGCCGGCGCTATTCACAAAGTGAATGCCTGCGAACGGGAACGTTTGAACAGAAAGGTTGAAGGGGTTGTATTGGGTCGTGCTGTTCAAGACGTTGAGGTCACCGATTCGTTGGTTGGAACTCAAGGTCAGCCAGTTCTGAATCGTCTGAGCGTTAGCTGACTGAGAACCGAAAACCAGATACGCATTGCCAGCACCCTGGCCAAGTGTCGGGCGACCGGTGGCGCTTGTAATGGAGGGGGCACCAATGAGGTACGAGTCGTAGCCGTTTCCGAGAACATCTCCCACATCGACGATGGAATATCCACTACCGCTGTTGGAATTTGAGTTCAGGTTCAACACGCCGTATGGGCCAGGCCCGGTGGAACCGCTGGCGGGGCCGGCGATATTGACCAGATCGATGGCGGTTAGCAATGCGCGTGTTTCGAGCCGCTCGGGGGCCGGACGAAACCCTCGACTCCGAACGCTGCGACGACTTGCTGATTCAGGAAGACGCTTGCTAAACCCCATGGGAGAATCCCTCCTCCAGTGTCCCAAATCAAGTTGTTCGCTTGACTTGAGACGTGGCACCTGCTGGCCGATTCACGACAACTCAACGGCGCCGGTACGAACGACGGCGTCTCGAAGGCTGCCTCATCATAGGGCGACTATCGACCTATCCGATCGAATGTCTGAACACCAACCGGGCTCCGGGTTAGGCCCCAGGCCGCGAACTGGGAAGAATCGTCTCAACCCGCACAACCTCTTGAACCGATACAACACGTGACAAGCGTCCGAGCCATTGCCATTGCGGGCCGTTCAGGTCCCGCTCCGGACGCACCAGGCGTAGGCAAGTTTGAAGGGAATCGGTATGGACAAGCGTAAGTCCCGCCGTCTGAAGCGGCGTAAAAGCTCCCGCCTGGTGCAGTTAGGCAGCCTGGCGGCGTTGGCCATCGCCCCAGGGCTGGGTTGCGGGCGTGAATTCTTTCGCCAGTGGGCCGACCAAGATGTGACCGAGGCGGTCTTTGAAAAGACCCGCGATCCTCGCTGGCGGCTTCCTATGTACACCATTGATCCGCCTGCGATGGCTCGATTTGCGGATTATAGTGATCCTGACCGTCCGGCGGCACCGCCCGACGACATGGCGGCCGAAGCTCTTTCGCCCTATCCTCAGAAACCACACTGGCGGGCGATGGTGCCAATTGAGGGCACCGGCTATCTGGACATGATGGACGAGGGGCGCCACTACGAAGGGCTGAAAGCTGACCCCAGCAAGACCATGTCCGGAACGGAACTCCCACCATTGCCGGGAGATGCGCCTCCTCCTCCCACGGGAGCCGCGCCCTTTGGACGGGGTGAACCGGGAGACATGTTGATTCCGGGCGCTCGTCGGTACGACCCCGGCGCAGGAACTGGTGAGAACCCAGGGCCGCTTCCTGGCTCTCTGACGCCTAATACAAGAGAGTCACTTGTTCCGCCTAACGGCAGCGCCGGTGACCTGACGTTGCCTCCACAGGCCCGGCGTGCCGGGAAGCGAGATTCTCAGGTGCTCGCAACCTCCCTCCAGATCCCGAACCAACCCGTGGTGCCGGGCGGAGAAATCAATCCGTCTCGGATCCCCACCGAGCCGGCTGAGATGGAGCGGAACCCGGATGAACCGGGTGGCTTTGCGGGCACTGACGGACCAGCTCCACTGATTCCCGGAGCAGACTCCACGCTGATCACACGTCCAGGCGCGAGTCCAGAAGAGCGCAAAGCTGTTCGGGCTGCCACCTCTGGCTTTGCCGCTCTACTCTCATCGGTTCCCATTGACTATAACGAAGCTCTGATTGCCGGCTTGCCGTCCAACAGTCGCCCCTATGTCATTGGCCCTGCCGAAGCACTCCAGCTTGGCCTGGTGAATAGCCGGGCTTACCAGTACCGGCTGGAGCAGATCTATGTTCAGAGCCTTACGGTCACGCTGAACCGCTTCGCATTCACTCCCCAGTTCTACGCCGGTATGTCTCCAACTACCGGTGTTGCCGCGGGTAGTCCTGCCGGCGTTCCTGCCACCGGTCAGCCCCAAGGTGGCTCGGGAACCAGTCAGTTCCTCTACCAAACTCAAATCGCGCCTGGTGCTCAGCGGTCCACCTTGCCACTGAACACGGCGGCTGGGTTTGGCAAGCTTTTCTCGTTTGGTGGCCGTTTGCTGGGTGCTTTTGCGAACACCACGGTGTTCAACTTCATCGGTAAGAACCCCAGCCAGCCCACGGTCCAGTCTGGATTGCCGATCACGTTCGTGCAGCCGTTCCTCAGGGGCGGCGGTCGGGCCGTAACGCTTGAGCCTTTGACTTTGGCTGAGCGTAACCTGCTTTATGAAGTGAGAAGTTTCGCCCGGTTCCGCCAGCTCTTCTTCTCAACCGTACTTGGAGCGGCTGGCGCTGCGGGTGCCACGCTGGAAAATCCAGGACTGACCGACCCCAACGTCGGGTTCCTTCAACTCCTTTCTCTCTTCCAGCAGGCAGAGAATACCCGTATTCAGGTTGCCAGTCTGGAACGGGCCCTGGAGATCTACAAGGTCTACGCCGAGGGTGGTGCCAGCTCGGGCATCTCTCAGCTTCAGGTCGACCAGATCGACCAGAACCTGAATCAGGCTCGCGGCACGCTGATCACCAGCCAGATTGCGTACCGCAACGCTCTGGATAACTACAAGACCCAGCTTGGTCTACCACCGGACGTGCCCTTGATTCCGGATGTGGGTTTAATTGCTCCCTTCCGGGAAGGATTCCGAGAGATCCTGGCCTGGCAGGCCCGTCCTAACCACACGCCTGAAGAGTTGCCTGGCCTGGTTGAAGAGATTCCTGTCCTGGAGAACATCCTTCTGGACGATCGCCCGCTCTTCGACTACAGCGACCCCCAGCGTCCCCGACCGGTGTTCGCCGATCCCGAACGGCTAGAAGAGTACCTGCTGGTAGCAGAGCGGATCGCCCTGGAGAACCGTCTCGACCTGATGAATCAGCGGGCCACCCTCTATGACACCTGGCGGCAGCTTGCTGTCACTGCCAACGCGTTGTTGCCGATCTTCAACGTGAGCATGAACTATCAGCTCTTCACCCCTTCTGGAGAAAATAACCCGTTTGGGTTCAATTCTCGCTCGAACCAGTTCAACATGACCTGGAACACCGAACTTCCACTGGTTCGAATCACGGAGCGGAATAACTTCCGCACGTCGATTATCAACTACCAGCGGGGACGTCGTGCCCTGATGCAGTTCGAAGATAATGTGAAATTTCAGGTACGCAGCGACATTCGTAACCTGATACAATTCACCGAACTTTATCAGATCAACAAGACGAACCTGATCGTCGTCCTCCGCCAGCGAGACCAGTCACTCCAGCAGATCATAGCCCCGCCCGACCAAGGTGCCGGTGGTGCGAACGTCGCAAACCAGGCCACTCAGACGCTCAACTTCATCAACTCGATCACCTCGGTTCTGAACGTGCAGAACGCTCTGATCACGAACTGGGTGAACTTCCAGTCTCAGCGAATCGAACTCTACGCCGATCTCGGGACGATGCCTTACGACGAATGGGAGACCTACTATGAACTCTACCCAACAGCCGCAAAACGCCCCATCTCCGGCAACCGGAGGAACGGGGAGTCCGACAATGCCCCGGGAGGCCCCGAAAACGGCCCAGAAGCGCCGTAAAGGCGGGGTTCGTAAAGCACTGGCCCTGCTGACAACCGCACTCTTGGCCACAGCCGGCGTGGCTGTGGCCAGTCAACCGACCCTGCGCAAGCAGGTGGTTGACAAGGTCACGGGGTTCTTCAAGCCACAGGGCCCCACCCTGATTCCTTACAAGGTTGTCAAGCAAAAGCTGGTTATCACGGTGACAGAGCGGGGTAACCTGCAAAGCTCGAAAAATCAGGATGTGGCCAGTCAGGTGGAAGGGCAGACTACGATCCTGAAGATCTTGCCCGAGGGAACGCGAGTCAAAGAGGGAGACGAGGTCGCGTTACTGGATAGTGCCTCGCTCCGTGACAATCTGACGAACCAGGAAATCACGACCAAGCGAGCCGAGGCCGACTACGAGAACGCCAAGAAAACGCGTGAAGTGGCGGAAATTGGCGTCAGGGAGTATCTCGAAGGAACCTACCTGCAAGATCGCCTCAATATTCAGGGCGAAATCACGCTCGCAGAAAGCGAGTTGAAGCGAGCTGTTGAGCGGTTGGACTGGTCTGAGAAGATGCTCAAGAACCAGTACATCTCCGAAGGTCAGGTGCTTTCAGACCGGCTTTCCAAGCTCAAGGCCGAGATTTCCAAGCGCCAGGCCGCCAAGAAGATGGACGTGCTAGAGCAGTACACCAAGCAGAAGGCAGAAACCGAACTCCAGGCCAACGTGGAGCGGGGCAAGAGCGACGAACTAGCCAAGCTCGCCACCTATAATCTGGAAAAGACGAAACTCGAGAAGCTGAGCAAGCAGATCGAGAAGTGCAGACTGGTGGCCCCTGGCGATGGTTTGATTGTTTACGCCAATGATTCTGGTCAAATGCGTGGTGGTGGCAGCGCACCGATGATTGAAGAAGGGGCCGTGGTACGTGAACGGCAGAAGATCTTCAGCATTCCAGACATCACCAATATGCAGGTGAATACCAAAGTTCACGAGGCGATGGTGAATGATGTGGAGGCTGGTCAGCACTCCAAGATTCGTGTTGACGCCTTTGCCAATGAACCGCTGACCGGTACGGTCAAAATGGTTCAACCCCTGCCCGACCCATCCAGCTTCTTCAGCTCGGATATCAAGGTGTACACCACACTGGTGGCCATTGATCAGGTGAATACCTCACTCAGGCCCGGTATGACGGCCGAGGTCACCATTCTAATTGACACCTTGGACGATGTGCTTTGCATCCCGGTCACCGCGGTGCTTCCACTCAAGGGGAAGAATTACGTTTACGTGCTTCCCCCGGATGGTCCGCCAAGACAGCAGGAAGTGGAGTTGGGCCGAACCAACGACATCATGATGCAGATTACCAAGGGGGTTGAGGAAGGGGATGTGATCGCCATGCAACCCACCGCCTTGCTGACCGAAGGTGAGAAGAACGAGGCATTCTCGGCGGCAGCTCGCTCGACCTCCAAGTCCAAGGATTTCGGCGATGCCAAGAACCCACCGAAAGCCGCTGGTGGTGAGGGTGGTGAGTCCAAGCCCAAGGCGAAAGCCAAGGGAGCCGGTGGTCCAGGTGGCCCCGGTGGTGGTGGTGGTGGTGGCGGAATGATGGGAAATCCGGCGATGGCCGGGAAGTTCCGGGCCATGATGCAAATCGAAGGGGCCATGGATACCCTGAAGAACGGCTCTACCGAAGAAAAATCCGAATTGATGAAGAAGGCTGGCTTCACGGATGAAGAGTTGAAGCAGATTGAGCAAATGCGTGCCCAGGGTGGTGGTTTTGGCGGCGGCCCTGGTGGCGGTGGCGGCGGCCCTGGTGGCGGCGGCCGGGGTCCTGGTGGTGGAGGCCCCCCTCAATGATTGACTCCAACTCGGACCAGCCTATTGTCAGATTGGCTGACGTGCGTAAGACCTATGTGATGGGTCACCATGGCGGCAGGCGTGGTGAAAAAGAAGCGGTCATCGTTCACGCCCTTCGGGGCGTGAACGTAGACTTCATGCAAGGCGAGTACGTGGCGATCATGGGTGCCTCTGGCTCCGGCAAAAGCACCATGCTGAACCTGCTCGGTTGCCTCGATCGTCCCACAAGTGGCCAGTATTTGCTGAATGGTCAGGATATTGCCCAGCTTGAGGATGATGATCTGTCTGAAATCCGGAGCCGGTACATCGGCTTCATTTTTCAGTCGTATAACCTGATCCAGCAGTACACGGTTTACGAAAATATTCAGCTTCCGCTCACGTATCAGGGTACGGGAGAGGTTTCTGACGAGGACCATGAGCGAACCATGGAATTGGCCAACCTGGTTGGCCTTTCCAAGCGGCTCGACCACCGTCCCAACCAGCTTTCGGGTGGTCAGCAGCAACGTGTGGCCATTGCGAGGAGTCTGATCAACGACCCGTACATCATTTTGGCTGACGAGGCGACCGGTAACCTCGACTCCGTGACTGCGGGCGAGATCATGGATATGCTGGAAAAATTGAACGACGCGGGTAAGACCATCATCATGGTCACCCACGAAGATGACATCGCCCAGCATGCCAAGCGAATCATCCGAATGAAAGACGGCAACGTTATTGAAGATGCGCCCAGTCCTCGCATGCGAGAGGCTGCCGCAGTAGCCGCTCACTCGCATGGGCATGGCCAAGGTTGACCCGCGTTCGCTCACACGCTTTCGCTCGGCAAACGCATCCGGCTCGGGACATCATTCCCTCTCAGGACTTACTGGCGGAGATCACGAGATATGCAACGCACATGGCGCAGTTTGAAGCTCGGAATGAAGAGCCTTCTGCTGCACAAGCTGCGCTCAGGCCTGACAGTCCTCGGCATCGTGTTCGGCGTCGCCGCGGTCATCGCGATGCTGGCCGTGGCCGAAGGAGCCAGCCGCGAGAATCAGGAACGGCTCCAAGCCCTGGGGGCCGTGAATATCATCCTCGACTCCGTAAAACCGAGCGAAGAAGCTCAGGCTGCGGGCGGACGCCCCGCTCGTATTCTGAACTTTGGCCTGAAGTATGAAGATTATGAGCGGCTGATGGCCACGGTGCCAACCATCAAAAAAGCCCTTGCCTACCGAGAGATCAAGAAGGAAATTCGGAACCGGAACCGGACCTTTGAAGGGGCCGTGATCGGAACCACCCCGCTGTATGCCGATTTCAATCGGCTGCAGATCGGCAAGGGACGTTTTCTCTCCGACGCCGATAATGAGCACTACGAGAATTACGTGGTGCTTGGGAGCGATGTGGCGGAAAAGCTGTTCCCTTATGAAGATCCTCGTGGCCAGTCGGTGAAGCTGGGATCAGATTACTACACGGTGATTGGTGTCACGGCCCCACGTGCTTCCGCTGCAAGTGCCGGCACCATCAAGGCCCAAGATTACAACAAGTACGTCTACATTCCACTGACCACGGCTCGATTGCGGTTTGGTGAGCGAATCATTGACAACCGCTCTGGTTCATTCTCGGCCGAAGAAACCCAGCTCTCTCGCATCATTCTGCAGCTTGGAAGTACAGATCAGGTTCGCCCCACGGCTCCCCTGATTGAGGCCGCCGTGAAGCCCTGGCACCCCAAGAAAGATGTGAACATTTCCGTACCACTCGACCTGATCGAAGAGGCCGAGCGGTTGGCACGCCAGACGGCCTTGGTTCTGGGTTTCATTGCCGCGGTGTCGTTGATTGTGGGTGGTATTGGAATTATGAACATCATGCTGGCGAGCGTCACGGAACGAACCCGTGAAATTGGTATCAGGCGTGCGTTGGGTGCGAAGCGTCGCGATATCACCGAGCAGTTCCTGATTGAGTCCGTGGTTCTTTCGGCCGTTGGCGGTATTTTGGGAGTCTGTTTGGGTGTGAGCTTGCCGATGGCGTTCACCTACTTTTTCCCCACCATGAAGGCTTACGTAACTCCGTCCTCGGTCATGCTCTCGTTCGGGATCTCGGTTCTGGTTGGGGTGGTCTTCGGACTGTATCCAGCCCGCCGAGCCGCCATGATGGATCCAATCGAAGCTCTCCGCCACGAGTAAGTTCTGGGGAGTCACCCAGCCTCAGACTTGGTCTTGCCATGATCTGAGCGGTGCGGTAATCTAATAAAGAACGTAGATATTCCGCGGCCTTGGTCCTACTCGGACCGATGCCGCGGTTTTTGTTATTAAGTCAGGGCGGATCGAACTTTTTGCCATCATCCTTATCTCCGGCCATCGTCCTCAGGATCCGTTCCACACCCGCGTTTACTCTCCCAGGACTGCATTACGGAATTTCCTTCGGAGGACCGCTGAATGTCGCGTATTCCAATGACGCGGGAGGGCTACGACAAGCTCAGAGCCCACCTTGATAATATGAAGAACGAAGAGATGCCAATGATCGCCGAGCAAATTGCTCAGGCCCGGGCATTCGGTGATCTCTCCGAAAATGCGGAATATGATGCTGCGCGTGAGGCTCAGGGAATGCTGCAGGCTCGGATCAATGATCTGGAGTCCAAGCTGGCACTCGCTTTTCTTGTCGATAAGTCCACTCTACCTACTGATCAGGTTGTGTTTGGATCCAAGGTCAAGGTCTTTGACTTTGAACTGGAAGATCACGAGGAATTCATACTCGTAGGACCGGGCGAAGAGGATTACGACCAGAATAAGATTCTTTGCAATAGCCCCATTGGCCAGGGTTTGATTGGCAAAAAGGTTGGCGATACGGCCGAGATCGAGGTCCCTCGCGGCGTCCTTAAACTCAGAATAGACGGTATCGCCCTGGGCTAACCTGCCGGGGTTCACGATTCGGTTGCCCATGATCAGAATCGAAAACGATGAGCAGGCACAGCCATGACGGCTGTGCCTGCTCGCTGATTTACGGCGTACGCGACACGCGAGCCCACAAACGCTTATCGCAGGGCTGCCAGTGTTCCAGCGGTTCACACCTGCGGTGAGACCTCGAACTTCCAGCCGCGTTCAATCCAGGAGGATGGAACAGGGGCCTCCAGGGTCATGGCATGCGCTTCTCGTGGGTGATGGAACGAGATTCGGGCTGCATGGAGCGCGATGGCGTTTGGCTCGAATTCTTGCTGACTTCCGTAGAGTTGATCTCCCACAATCGGCCAGCCCCGTTCTCCGCACTGTACGCGAAGCTGGTGCATTCGGCCGGTCTCAGGCCAGAGTTTCAGGCCCACAAACCCGCTGGCATCGAGACGGGAACTGAGCTGGAACCGAGTTCTGGCGTGCTGAGAGCGAGGGGTGCCTGGCCGGCAGCGCTGAACGCGTCCCAGCCCGGTATCCTCTCGCACCAGCCAGTCTTCCCAGAGGCCAGAGTCTGGAACATTTTGCCCATCCACCACGGCCCAGTATTCCTTGGTGACCGTGCGTTTTTCAAACTGGCGTGAGAGGAGGTGAGCGTCTCGCGAGGTTTTAGCCCAAAGCACAATCCCGGACACTGGGCGATCCAGCCGGTGGACGGTGCCGGCAAAGGCCGACAGGGGATCACCTCCGCCGAAATGGGTGCGCACGAGGGTTTCCAGGGTGGTGCCGGCAATGGGTGGTGCCTGAGTTGAGAGCCCGGCCGGCTTGGATACCGCCAGCAGATGCTCATCTTCGTACAGGATCTTCAGAGTCATCGCATGACCGCCTGGTGTTCACTTTGTTGGCAAATTGCGCAAGGATAAGCGGAGAAAATCGGTCACGATTTTGAAGGGCGGCCTGCCAGACTCTTGCCGTGTGGCGTGGCTTGGCGACAATGCGTTACAGACGCTGGTCCAGACCTGATGAATCGTACGGGGGCGAACTCCGGCGATTCGAAGACTGATCCTACACCTACCCGTTCATTTGAAGGAGCCGTTTGTGTCTGAATACACCCTACCCGACTTGCCCTACGCCAAGAATGCCCTTGAGCCGCACATTGGCGCTCGCACGATGGAGATCCATCATGATAAGCACCACGCTGCTTACGTGAATAATTTGAATGCGGCGATCAAGGATCACCCAGCGCTGCACAACAAGTCGATTGAGAGCCTGATTGCTCATCTCTCGGCCGTGCCAGAATCTATTCGCGCGGCGGTCCGCAACAACGGCGGCGGTCACGCCAACCACAGCCTGTTTTGGGAAATCATGGGTCCAGGCGCTGGCGGTGAGCCTACCGGTCCGCTGGCTCAGGCCATTGAGACTGATCTCGGTGGCTTCGCGGCATTCAAAGAGGCGTTTGCCAAGGCGGCAGCGACCCGTTTTGGATCCGGTTGGGCCTGGTTGATTCTTCGGGGGGGTAAGCTGGTTGTTACCAGCACACCCAACCAGGATAGCCCGCTGATGGACGTGGTCGAGGAGTCCCAGAAGGGGATTCCGCTCCTCGGCTTGGACGTCTGGGAGCATGCCTACTATCTGGATTATCAGAACCGACGTCCTGATTACGTGACGGCCTGGTGGGGCACGGTCAACTGGTCGGCCGTTGCTCATCGTTATGCGGCTGCGCTGAAAGCCTGAGTGTACCGGGTGGGCCGTACTCCGGTTGCCTCGGGTAATTTGCCAAGTTAGCACGAGCCCTGCCTGGTCGGCCTTGACCCGGCAGGGCCTTGTCGTATTATCCGCCTATGGAATTGCGCATGGAACTGCCGAACCGGGATTCCGCCGGGTCTGCAGGCATGATCTTGGGTGCTGGATGGAGCCTTACCGATGGAATCACCTTGTTGTAAGCACCTGGCGTGGGCTGGAATTCTTGGCCTGACGATGCTCTCGGGATGCCGTTTTTTGCCGTCCCGCAAGGTGCCACCGGAACCACCGTACACCAAAAATATGGCCGGCCGACCGCTGCCTCCAGAAGTGGGGTTTGGATCAAGTCCGAACCCTCCGGCGATTCCAGGCGGCGTAGATTTTTCGGGTGGATCCGCGCCTCCTTCTGGTGGCGGTGGGTTGATGCTGCCCGGTTCGCCCGGTGGCGGAGCGGGCCGATAAAACGGCTGGTTGAGGCTCTGTCAGCGTTGCCTGGGGGGTCGATTGGCCCTGATTTGATAATTCTGGTGAACAGATCGAAGTTTTGAGGGCGAGTCAGCCGAGAGATGACGCTGGTATTAGGTGATTATCCTGTGCTTTTGCGCCCAGGGCATTCGATCTCTGGGTTAGCCTTTCGCGTTCCTGCTCAACCAGCTTGAACTGATCGCGAGCCGGATACAATGATAGAGTGTTCATGCTCAGTTTGTGCATGAACTCCTCTCATAACATTTCGGTAGTTTCCCGTGACACCGGCCTGGCCTTCCAGGGAGTTTTTCCATGGCACCCGAACAGACTGATCAGCCCGGCGTGCCCACGACTACCAGGTCCAGTACCCGAACGATTCCATCTCGGTCTCGTGGTTTTGGGCGCTGGCTCGCGATGCTGTTGGTCATGATGGGGGTGCCCGCAGGACTCTGGGCTGCCGGAGTTCGTCCCGACCGCATGCTATTTGGTGACCGCACTCAGGGTTTGCACACATTTCAGATTGACACGGGTGATCTCCAGACGACTGTGGTTGAAAGTGGCGCGATCGAAAGTTCTGAGGTGGTGAACGTTCGATGCCAGGTTGAAGCTCTGGTTGGAGCCGTGGTTTCATCGGGCGGCAACCAAGGTGGTATGGGTGGTGGTGGCGGTGGAAGAGCCGGTGGCGGTGGTGGTGGCGGTGGAACGCGAACATCGTCCATTGGTTCTGCAAAATCTTCGGGTGGTGCTCGCCAAGCTGGTAGTGGTGCCGCTGCTGGCGGTGGAAGGTCCGGCGGATCGGGTGGTGGAGGCGGTTCGCTCTTGACCGCGCGGGTGGCCAGGCCCATGGTCAAAAGCTTCAGCTACAGCGTTCCTGCCCACATTCCCCTTCGACCTGCATCAGCTACGGCAGGGAAAGCATCCGCCAAGATGCAGCAAGGTCAGGGCAGTCCCGGTGGTGGCGGAGGCGGAGGAGGTGGTGGCCAGGGGGGCCAGACGGCCGGTTCCACTCGAATTTTGAAAATTCTTGAAGAGGGAACGCACGTCGAGGCCGGTGAGGTTGTTTGCTGGCTGGAAGATGCACCGTTCAAAGATGAGCTGGATGCGCAGATGATTCGCTGGAACCAGGCTAAATCCTGGGTTGAGCAAGCGGATAAAATGCTTGAGGTCGCTCATATCTCACTGCGTGAATACAAAGATGGGATCTTGCCCCAAGATTTGAGGCTGGTCTCAGACTACATCGAACTCTGCCGGATTCAGCAGAAACAGGCCCTGGATAACCAGACCTGGTCTGAAGAAATGCTGAAGCGAAACCTATACTCGGAATCTCAGGTCAAAACGGCTCAGTACGCGTATCAGCAGACCGAGGTTGTGCTCCGTGAGGCTGAGGAGATGGAACGCAGGCTGACCAAGTTCACGGCCCCCAAGCTGGTGACCACCCTTGAGGCCAAGATCGCCGCAGTAGAAGCCGACGTTCAGGCGCAGCGGGTGGCATTTGAGCGAGAAGATCAGCGCAAGCGGCGTCTTGAAAAAGCAATCGCCAACTGTCAGATGAAGGCTCCCAGAGCCGGGACTCTGACTTATTTCAATGAATCGAACGGCTGGGGGCGGGTAGAGAGCCAGATTCAGGAAGGGTTGACCGTTCGTGAAAATCAGGTTCTCTTCTCAATTCCCGATCCTTCTCGGATGCGGGTTCGAGCCAAGGTGAACGAGGCCAAGATTGCGTTGATTGAGCCCGGGATTCCGGCCTTGATCAAGCTGGACTCCATGCCTCAAAAGGTGTTCCAGGGGCGAGTGACCGAAGTGACGGTGATTCCCACCACGGCGGGTGGTCCGATCTCGGATGTTAAAATTTATTACGCCAATGTCGAGATTGTGAATCCGGATCCCGAGATCAGCAGCGGCATGTCTGCTCAGGTTGAATTTTTGGTGAGCGAACGAAAATCGGTCCCGCGGTTACCGCTCAGTGCCGTGCGCTGGTTTGATGGTTTAGCGTACACGGCCTTGCCTGCACCAGAAGGTAAGCATGTTTGGAAGCAGATTGAAGTTGGGGTGATGAATGACCAGTTCGTGGAGTTGAAGTCTGGACTCAAGACGGGTGATTCGGTGATCATCGACCCTACTTCGCTTGCTCCGCCAACCTGGCAGGAACGAAAAGAGGCTCGGGTTGCGGGACTCGAAGAATCGGCCGCCCCATCTCAGGGATAAGTCGATCCAACCTGCCCTTGTCGCTTGACGTTTTACCGAGCCAGCTTCTCTTGACCCGGAAATTTCCGGGCTTCGATTTGCTTCATGCTTGAATCACTCACTCCTGGTGCGCTCCGTGCACTTGAACGGGCCCAACGAAGGGTCGAGGAACGTTCCGGTGATCCGGTATGTCCCTTCGACTTATTCCTTGCCCTGCTCGATGATGCAGACAGTCGCGCCTTTGCGGTGCTCAGTCCCCTGTGTGCCAGGCCGCTTACCATTGCCCCGCCTGTGGATCTGACTACCGAGGGTTTTGCTGCTGGTCCCGATTTGCACCAACTCGATGCGCTTGCTATTGAGTTGCGATCCGTGTTGGTGGAGGCTCTGGATCGTGCCAGGCGTATTGACCGCCTGGCTGAGATTGGCACCGAGCATTTGCTGGGGGCTCTGGCTGCCACCGATCCTCGTACCCAGGCGTATCTGGACGAGCATGGGGTATCCAGAGACCTGCTCCTTGATGAGTTTGAGGAGACGATTGCGGTTGAGACCGCACCTATAGCCCTGGCACCAGAGATTGCGCCTCTGGAATTGACGACCCCTGGCGAGGGGCCCGATCTGGCCCGAATTCTGGACGCATCTGCCAACCGGGCCCGAGAAGGGTTCCGCGTGGTTGAGGATTATGCGCGGTTCGTGCTGGACGACCCGATGCTGACGAGACGCTTGAAGGATTGCCGGCATCGGCTAGGCGAAGCCACCCGTGCACTTGAAAGTGAGGGGCATCTCATCAGTGCGCGTGACACGCGGGGTGACGTTGGCACCCATATCATGACGCCAACCGAGCGGGTGCGAGAGAATCCCCGGGCGGTGCTCACGGCCAACTTCAAGCGGGCCGCCGAAGCCCTTCGGTCTCTGGAAGAATACACCAAGCTGATCGACCCCTGGCTTTCTGGTCGATTTGAAGTGCTTCGTTATGACTGTTACACGCTTGAAAAGCTGATGTTAACGGCGGTGGCCGCCAGGCGTTCCATGCTGGATGCTCGCCTTTATTTTCTGGCAGGCGGCCCGTTGACCCTGAAGGAGTTGCTCTGGCAGGTGGGTGAAGCCCTGATCGGCGGAGTGCAAATCGTCCAGCTTCGTGAGAAAGGGCTTTCCGACCGCGAGTATCTGACCCGGGCCCGCGAACTGCGATTGCTGGTGGCAGAGCACCGAGCCCATCTGATTGTGAACGATCGCCCCGACCTGGCCCGGCTGAGTAGCGCCCATGGGGTTCACCTGGGCCAGGAAGATGCAACCGTGCGTGATGCGCGTCGGATTGTGGGGCCGCACGCACTCATTGGCGTTTCGACCCACGATTCTGGCCAGATCACCCGCGCCATTCTGGACGGAGCCAGTTACCTTGGAGTGGGGCCGGTCTTCTCGTCTTCTACCAAGGATTTCAAGGAACTTGCCGGCCTGGCCCATGTGCGCTCAGCCGCGGAGACGACCAACTGTCCCTGGTTCGCCATTGGCGGGATCACTCTGGAGAACCTGACGCACGTGCTAGATGCCGGGGCTCGCCGCGTGGCGGTTGGTGCCGCCATCAGCCGTGCCGAGCGGCCTCGGGATGCGGCCAGGCGCTTCAGAGATCGACTTGATGTGACCGCTGAGTCTTGAACGTGGCCCGTTCATAGCCTCTTCCCTGTTCAAGCGAAAGACGTTTGGTTGCCCATAGGCTGCATCGCTCCCCCCTCCTCTTACCTGAGGTTTGGTTCCATGGGTTTTCTTGCCGCACTCAAGCGACTACTGGGTGACGATACGGTTGGGCTGGACGAAGAGAATCGCCGCCATCTGGCCGAAGCCTGGAATCATGAGCACGTTCTGGAAGTGCAAACCGAGACTGACTTTGGGAGTTCCCGGTATGACCGAGAGCTCTGGGTCAAGAAACTCAGGCACATGCTGGCGGAGCGGTTACCGGTTGAGGAGCAGCCCTGGCATGATTTCCTGGCCGACGCCCAAGCACTTGGGTTTGATCAGGGATGGATTGAGGGCCAGCTTCGATCGGCTTTCACCAGGCTAGTGCGTCAGGCCGTGAGTGATGGCGTGGTGACCCACGAAGAGCACCACAACATTGAACTGGCTCGGATCCAGATTGGGCTGACCGAAGCTGAAGCCGCTGCCATTCTCAAGAAGGTTGAAGAGCAGATCAAAGCCCATCTCAACCGACAGGTTTAATGCCTTCATCCACCGCCTGAAATCGGTTTCCAAAACATAAGACTGGCGCTCAGCTCTTGAGGCGTCAGTCTTCGTTTTGGAAATCACGTTTTGTGCTATCCGCGGGCTTCAGGTCAGGGTTTCAGGGAGCGCTTGAGGTCGCCCGTCGCGGTCGACGCACGCGAGCGTGGAATGCCCCACGGCCAGTAATTCGGAATCTCGATAAACTTCGTAGCGGTGCACAATCTTGACGTGGGTCACTCGTTCGACGAATGTCCGCAGTTCCAGCAGGTCGTCATACCGGGCCGGCCTTTTGAATTTGCAGCCAATGTCGATAACGACCAAAAAATAGCCGGAATCCTCGATGTCTCGATACGAGACGCCGCGTGCCCTCAGGAACTCGGTCCGTCCTTGCTCAAAATAGACAAAGTAATTGGCATGGTGGAGCAGGCCCATGCGGTCGGTTTCGCAGTAGCGGACACGGATCTGCGTGGAGTGGGACGTGCTCATAAGATTGTCCGGTCTATGACTGTGGGCCTGGTTGGAAACTCAATGGCGCTGGGTGATACCTGTCGCCTCACGTTTTGAGAGGGCCTGTGGACAGGCATTCCCCGGCCAGTCTTCGGTTTTGGTCGGGCCGGAGGCCCCGCCCGGGAGCCAGGTTACCTTGCTTGGATACGGGCTGCAGGGCCAGTACTCCCGACTCGGGTTGCCAGGCAAATAGACATGCTGCAGCCAGTGTCGAAGCAGGCTTGGCTCATGGGGCTTGCCTGTCTCCTTCAACCACAACTCATACCGGCGGATATGCCCAATCATCACCAGGCCGTCATGGATCGGTAGAAACATGTACGACACTGAGAACTGGTTCAGGCCATCTTCAATTGTGCTGCCTGGCCTGAGCAAAGTCAGCAACGCAGACACCAGTCCCGTGCGCTCTGCGCCAAATTCGCAGTGCACCAGCATTGGGTACTCGGCATGATCAAACACCTCAAGCAAGGTGTTCACCTGATCGTGTGAAAGCCACTGGTCACTGGCGAGCGGAATGCTGATGTGTGTTACCTGGTGTTCAAGCGCCGCGGTCACCTCATGGTTGAACCAGGTTTGATCAGGGTTGGACCCACGCAAATTCAGAACCGTGCGGATCTGATGCCGATCCAGTTCCTGAACGAGCTGGCCGGGCGTGAGCTGGGCCGCACGATAGATCTGACGTTCGGTCACGGTGCCCAGGTTCCCGGTTGAACGCCGATAGCCCACCGCCAGGCCAAGACTGGATACCGTGATAACGGTCACAAGCGTGAACCACCGCAAGATCCGCCGACCACGTGAACGGGTGCATGTTGTTATCATCGCTGGGCGGCCTTTGCAACCTGCAATCTGGTACCGCTGGGCTGGCCAACATGCTCTCTGGCGGCAAACAAGGCGATGAGCTGCCGATCGGCCTCATCGGGGGCGTCACCAGGACGGGTCCAGGGGAAAGCGGTCAATTCGGTCCAGGCTTGCTCAGCCGACCAGCGATCGTGGCGAATCCGGTAGGCCGCGTGCGCCAGGCTGGTACGGTGATGGCCCGCCACACAGTGAAAGAACACCGGTTGTCTGGCAGGGTCTGCCAGCAGGTCGGCCGCCTGCTCCATTTGATCCAGGGTGGCCGTTGAGCCTCGCATGGGAATCAGAACCCAGTCCACGCCAGTGCGCTTGACCACTGCCGCTTGTTCCACGTACTTGGGATCGTCCTGGTTGATGGCCGTTAGCGTCACAATCGTGTGAATCTGTTCACGGTGAATCAGGCGTTCCAGCATCCGGGGCCGTTGCCAGGCACCTCGAACAAGCTTGCCCGGAGTAATCACAACCACCCGTTTCTCAACCAGGTCATTCCAGCGAGTGGCTACCAGCAAGGTGAGTAAACCCACCGTGGCACCGCCTCCGCCAAGAATGAGTCTTCTTCGAGAAATTGCCAAGAAATCAGCCCCCGCCATTCACCTTGCTGGAATGGTGAGGATTTTACCGGCCGCCGGTTACTGGACAACCCCAAGACGACCGCAGAAAGCTCACGAACAGCTCTAATCCCCCGCGCCAGATGCGGCTTAGCGAACCCTGCTCGTTCAGAGCCACAAAATGGCCAGGGCGGGTCGTACCGGGACTCTCTTCAGAAAAACAGGGTGCCAACCGGCTCCGGGCCGCTGTAGGATGGCATCCCTCACAAGGAGTCAGGTAAGCCAACAGGGGGAGCCAGGCGATGTCTCAGGGAGGGCCGGCTGGATGGGAAGAGGCCTACGAACTTGGTGGGCCTGCGTTTGTTGAGCTTGTCAGGCAGGTTCATGATCCCGAGGTTCTTGCGGCCCTGGCTGGCCGCTGGAGCAACGACCCCCGGCCCAACACCCGGAACCTGCTACGCGCGTACCTGTACCAACCATTCAACGCGTTCCGGCACGAAGTTCTGGTCAAGCGGCTGTTCAAGGCCGCTGAGGCTGCCGGTGATGATGACGTGCTGGCATGGATGATGCCTGCACTCGATCGCAGCCTTACGCGCCAGGTCCAGCTCTCTCGGCGAACTGAAACTGCGGTGGTACCGACCCGGGAAGAAGCCCGAGCATTGGCCATGGAGTGGGCGCGCGGCGGTGAACGGATGACCCGAACCTGGCAGGTTGGGCCCGATCAGCACCTGGTTATGGCCAGAGGCCGTGAGCCAGGCCTTGCCGTTCCACACGGTACCCGCATGCCCCGCGACGACGAACGCAGCGCGTTTGTTCTTGATCCTTTGGTCCACCGGTACGTTCGGAAGGCTGTTCCGGAATGGGTGCTGAAGCTAGGCCTGGTAGACCAGGTGGGCGCCCGGGGTGAGTTGCCCGCACCGGGCTTACGTCGTCAGGAACTGGAGCGGTTCCAGCTCTTCTCGGTTGCCACCCGGCATTATCTCAGACGGAGGGTCTGGAGATACTTCCGCAAGCTTGCGGAAACAGACCCAGAGCGATACACCCGGTCCGTTCGCCAGGCGCTGATTCTGTACCGGGATGAAGATTTTGAGAACGGCGTGAGCTTGCTCGATCGCTGGTGTCTGATGCATGTTGCGTTCGGATTGCACCCGCTGCTTGAGGCTCGTTCCAACGGCTGGGTGTTCCGTGAGTCATTGAATGAATCTCAATTGGAGCCTTATCCGGCCTTTGAATCTCACTGGGAGACCGACACCGAGTCTCTGGCCTTGATCGCGGAAAACGCAGGCAGCCAGCTGGTCCGCCACTGGGCCCTTGCCATGCTCCAGAAGCAGGGCGAGCAGGTCCGTGAGGTGCTGAGCTTTGAGCGGATTCAGGCCTGGTTAACGCATGAAGATCCCGTGGTTGCCGCAACAGGCGCAAGCTGGCTTCCCGCGGTTTCAGGCATTGATCAGATCAATCTGAAGAGCTGGCGAACGCTGATCAACCGTGTCGATGAGTCGCAGCTCTTGAGTCTGGCCACCCAGATTGAAAGCCGGGTCAATCTGCGTGAACTGAGCCTGGAGGACGCGGTTGAGCTGGCAAGGATGAGACCAGAACACCTGGCCCGACAAGGCTTTCAGTTGCTTCGGGAACGAGATATTGCGAGCCACGAATGGCCAGCCGTTCTGCCTGTGGCCCAATCTGCCTCTGATCCGGTCAGAGCAGAGGCTCTTGCCTGGCTTCAAGAGCACCTGAAGCAGGCTGAGGGGCTGGTGGAGGTCGATTGGGTTTCTGACTGGCTGACCTGCGACCATGCGAACACCAGAGCTGCGGGGCTTGCCTGGTTCGCGGCCGAGCCCAAGGCGCACCACAACCCCCAAATCTGGGAGCGAGTGGTTCAGCGGCTCGATCCTGATATCGTTCCCGGTCTGGTGGCGTTGCTTGCCGGAAGTGCGTCCCAGGGGAATGCGGCTCGCTCTGACCTGGTGGCAGAACTGCCGCTCTGCACCTTGTTACCCGTGTGGTCGTGTGTGTTAGAGGCAGATCCGTCGGGCTCGTACCGGCTGACCGAGCGAGTGATCTCTCAGGTGCGGAGGCGCGTGGAGTCTCACCCTGAACAGGTAGAGCCGCTGGTTCGGTTACTGGCCTTGGGGGTTTCTAGCCATGCGCTTCGGGTTTCGAGATCGGCCATTGTGGGCCTGACCCGCATTCGAGCCCTTCGGCCCGATCTGGCGAGTGAGATTGGTACCGAGGTGCCCGAGTTGCAATGGATTGCCTGATGTGCGACGATCAAACTGTTCGACCGGGAAGGCGACTGGTGCCGCGCCTCGAGACCGTTATACTGCGGCGTTCCGCCGTGGTGGTGTTTGGCCTGCCCGTTGCTTCCCCAAGGCCGTTGGGCTTTTCGCCGCCGCCTCCACACCTGCGGCGGCTGAGCCGACGTGGTCCCACCGCAGGTGCCGATTCTGCGGCTCGCCAACGGACCTTGGTCGTCGCCTCGAAGTCGAGCTGGCCCAGTCGCCTTCCGGTCGGATTCTCCTCCCCTGCCCTCTGTGCCCTGACACTCCCTGGCAATCCTGCGGATTCACAGCCGTGGATCAAGGTTGCGGACCTGCCGGATTTGCTCACCGCAGCTTGCGTTCTTGCTTCTCTACGAGCGGTTGAAAGCACCAGTGTTCAGTTCAAGACCGTGTGTGGATCGAGGACCGCATGAAGTGGCTTCTACGACTGCTGGCAAGCCTCTTTGGTGGTTCGAAGCCATCACCCGTACCTCATATTCGGCCCGCTTCTGCGCCTGATCCGGCAGCACCGCCGTTAGCCCCAGCCTTAGAGCCGGCGGTTCAAACCAGCACCCATGTGCCAGAGTCGCTGGATCGGCCATTCACGGAGGTTGGGCCTGCTTCTGAACTCGTGGAAACGCCACCGCTTGATCCGGTGCATGTTCAAGCCAGCGGTCACCAGTCACAAGAACGTGTGACTTCGATTGACGAAGAGTCGCCTGTTCTTGAGGCCTGGACGGCGCTGCCGGTTTCTCAGCCGCCTGAACCCGTGGTGGAGGATGTGAGCTTGCTGGAGGGGCCTGAAGCTCCTCTGGTGCCGCTTGTTTCCGAGCCGAAGGCGGACGCTCCTGTATTCGAGCCAGAAGCCGTACCGCTTTCTGAGGCTGATCAAGAGGCTGTTGCTGAACCGGTTCCGCACGAACTTGTCATGCCTCGCACTGCCAAATTTCGTTATCTGGGCCCCGGTGTTTCCTCTCGCCTGAATCTTCATGTGGCCGATGGCCCCAAGTTGCAAGCAGCGGGCTTGCCGATCTTGCAAACACCGGAAGAATTGGCCGAGGCGCTTGGGATCACGGTGAACGTTCTGCGGTGGCTGGCCTTTCATAATGAACTGGCCACCCGGGTCCATTACGTCCGGTTCGAGATCGCCAAGCGGAGTGGCGGAACTCGCACGCTGATGGCCCCGCATCGTGAACTGGCTCGCGTCCAGCGCTGGATTTTTGAGAACATCCTGGGCTCTGCCTTGGTGCACGATGCCTCTCATGGCTTTGTAAAAGGGCGAGGCACCGTCTCCAACGCCCAGCGCCACTGTGGCCAGGAAATTCTGATCAATCTCGATCTCAAAGACTTTTTCCCGAGCGTTGGGTTCCACCGCGTTCGAGCCGTATTTGAACGGATTGGTTATTCGCCTTCGGTTGCCACGGTTCTGGGGTTGCTCTGCACGGAATGTCCCAGGGCAACCGTGGAGCGTGATGGCTTGCAATACCACGCCGCGTGTGGTCCGCTGGGTTTACCGCAGGGGGCGTGCACCAGTCCCACAATCTCGAATCTGGTGGCGCAACGGCTGGATCGCCGCTTGACCGGCCTGGCCGGCACGGTGGGTGCCACCTACACGCGCTATGCCGATGATCTCTCGTTCTCTGGTGGGCCTGAACTGGCGGGTGCTGTTGGGGCGTTTTTGTCCAGGATTCGCCATGTGGTTCATGACGAGGGTTTTCAGGTCCATCCCGACAAGACGCGGGTACTCCGCAAGAATGCTGCTCAGCTTGTTACAGGGTTGGTGGTGAATGATCGCCCCAAGGTCGCTCGCACTGAGATACGTCGGTTACGGGCAATCTTGCACCGGGCCCGGTTCGATGGGCTGGATGCGCAGAATCGAGAAAAGCGGCCCGAGTTCCGCAACTGGCTGCGCGGGAAAATTGCTTATATTGCGATGTCTGACCCGAAACAGGGTGAAGCGTTACTCGCACAATTCAAGGCGGTTGATAGTCCGAGTGAAGCCTGATCCAGAGTCACGTCTTTGTGGTTTCGTTGGCTTCTAGTACTCAAGAATATAGAAACGTTCGAGACCGTTCAGCCGCATTCAGTGGCCGGAACATGGAATGAGTTCGAACGACGGCTGAAGCCAGACGCTTACGGTGACTCACGTATGCGTTACGTACGCCAATCGAGGCGAGATCTGGCTTGGGCTGTCTTGAAACGGGCCTTTGGCCTCAAGACAAACCGTGTGCCATGCAAGCGTGAACCGCCAGGAGTTCAGGCCGTGGCCACAAGAGCAGGCTCAGGAAGTGAACGCTGGATCTGTTCGATTTTGTATCCGAATCCAGGGCCATTCAGAGTGGTCAGGTTGATCCGGCCCTGCCTGCGTTGGTAAAGGCCGGGATGGACGGCAGTTTCCGGGAGTGAGGCCTCTGGATAGAACTGCATGCTGTTCGTCTCAACCCCCATGATGGTGCCGGCATAAGCGGCCAGCAGCACGTGGGGGATCTGAGCGAGCATGGGGTTGGTGAGGTCCTGCACCATCATGGTCATGCCGTGCGCCCGCGCCCAGCATAGCGATAGGATGGCCCCGGTCAGGGTCTTGCAGGTTTTGAGTGCCACGCCCGACCAGCCCAAAGAGCGGCCCAGATTGACCATCCGCCAATCGTGCGCGCTCTCATCCATGAACAGGGGTTTGCGTGCCACCACCGAGCGGACGTCGATGGGGTGTTTGATCAACTCGTACGGGAACGGTTGCTCGACGTAGAGGATCATGCCGTAGAGGCGCGGATGCTCAATCAGCAAGCGATCCAGGATCTCATTGACGTAGCTGGGATCAAGAACCGTGCAATTGAAATCGGCAGAGAGCCAGAGGCAGCCGTGTTTGACTGCGATGTCTCCCACGCGTACCAGGCGATGATAGTCCCACGCGGCGTCGATTCCGGTGAGTTTGACCTTGAGGCAGGTCAGTCCGTCGCGCTGGATCCAGTCGGCTAGAAGTACGGGGTATCCATCGTCGGGTTCCGCCCCCGTCAAATCGGCCGGTTCGAGTGGGTCTTTACCGCCCACCAGGTGCCAGGCAACCAGTGAATCTGGGCGGGTTTGGGTCAGGAATTCGGCCGGCATCCGCCCTTGGAAATTGACGCTGGAATCGGCGGCCGGCTCCAGGAATGTTTCCAGGCTTCGGTTCAGGTATGGGAGCTGGAAAGTGTCATACACCGGCTTCTGGTGTAGCTGACCGTAGGCATCATAAAGGGCCAGGTCAAAAGCTGATGAGCAGACGAGCGCGGCCAGGTGCGGGATCGGGCCAGTTGGCTGGCAGTCTAGCGAGCTGGAAACCTCAGCGCGGAGGGTGTCGAGCCTGGCCTGCGTGAAAGCGTGTCCGATCTCCAGCGGGTGGCCCCAGTAATCAAACGAGGCCCAAGCCGAAGCGAGAGCACAGGTCAGGTCCTGCAACGCCACCAATCTGGCGGCATAACTGGCACTGCTGGGCCAGACCCATTGTACGCTGAGCGGGGTTTCGCCCCAGCCCACGGCGCGCCGGCCAGCCCGATCTTCCACCGTCAGCCGCACCCGAACGCAGGTGACCTCGGTGAGCGTCTCCGGCCCGAACTTCAACGGCATTCGGGTCTGGATGGGCAGGAAGTAAAGGGCCGCCTCGACCGGTCGGACATCATAGATATTTTTGAACATGTGTTCGATCTATAAAGATGATAACGGATCAAATGCCAGGAGTGATGCCGTTGTATGGAGTGAGGATCATTTACTCCATACGCCTTGGAGGAGCAAGGCGCCTAGCAAGCTGGACTGGGCTAAATCCTTGGCCTGCCGTTCAGATTCCTCTGCGTGGTGCCTGGGTTGAGTCTTCATGACGGCGGGTTTCTTGCTGGACACAACAGTTAGGGGAACCGGACCTTTAGCATGGTGAAGTCATCATCGAAGCTCGTTTCATCGCGGGCGTGCGTAATCCAGTCTAGCCATGTGGCCGGGGTTCTTCGCTCGGGCGGTTCGGCTTCAAAGAATGTCGCCACTTGTTCAAGGGTCAACATCTTCTGGGTCCTGGTATTCAGCTCAAAACAGCCATCGCTGAAAATCAGGAGGTCAGAATTTCTGGGGACAGATACCGTTACGCTTTCGTACTGTTCGTCGTCCATCACGCCAACGGCAATCCCGGTGGGTGACAACCTCTGGCAAACTGGCAAAGACGGATTGTCTGACTGCAAAAGCAAGGCGTCTGGATGGCCGCCGTTTGCATATCTCAATGTTCGGGTCTGCGGATGATACACGCCATACCACATGGTAAAGAACATGTCATTGTGCCGCTCCATCGGGAACATCGAGTTCAGGATGCTGAGCACGGCAGATGGATCTCGGAGGTCACTACCCGCTGATGTGCCAGACCGCAACAGGTTGAGCACCGTGGCTGCAAGCAGGCAGGGACGCACACCGTGTCCAGAAACATCGAGCAGATAAATGGCATAGTGTTCGGCATCCAGCCAGTGGTAGCCAAACGCATCGCCCCCCAGTTCCGAGCAGGGATCAGCAACCCACTCGGTTGAGATTCCAAATTTCTCGGTGAGCGGTGGTGGAAACAGAGACTGGATATAGTCTGAGGCATCCTGTAATTCGCGCTGCAAGCGTAGCTGGGTGGCTTGGATTTTCTGGAGATGGACTTGTTCGGTATCCCTGAGTGCTTTCTTTTCAAGGCAGGCGCTCAGCCTGGCTTTGAGTAGCGTTGGGTTGAACGGCTTGGGTAGGTAATCTTCGGCACCGGCCTGGATACAGCGAACCACGCTATCCAGTTCATCAAGTGCAGAAATCATGATCACGGGTGTGTGCCGCAGTTCCGGATCTTCCTTCAACGCCAGCAAGGTATGAAACCCATCCAGTTCGGGCATCATCACATCCAGAAGCACCACATCAAACGGTTGTCTGGCCATGACCTCAAGCGCATGGCGGCCGTTGTTTGCTGTGGCAACCTCAAGGCCCTCTTTTTGCAAGCGGCGGGTCAGCAGATCCCGGTTCGCCTCGTGGTCATCGACCACAAGAACCTTGCCACGCAGCGTTTTTCCTGGCTCAATTGGTTTCTGGTCAGATTGATTGGACGGGGCGACCGCCTGGTTCTGTGGATCTCCAAGCTCGCTTTCAGCCTGCCCCGGATGCTCGAATGACTCGGCGTTGTCGGCAAGATGAACGTCGATCAGGTTCAAGAGGGTTTTGGCCGCCGTCTGGATCTTGTGCAGGTCGGGCAGGAAGCCAGTCTGCTGAGCTGCAATGGCGTCTTCCTCCAGCATCTCGCCATAGCCGATGATCTGGTTGATCGGGTTTCGGAGTTCGTGTCGAACTTCGGCCAGCGGCTTGCCTGAAGCAAGCGGAACTGGTGCCGTGGATTCTGTCGGTATATGGTTCATGAGGTTGGCGTGTTTTCGGGGAGGAATTCACGAATCTTTCCGATGAGTCGCTCAAAATCGACTGGCTTGGTGTCGTACTGATCGCAGCCGGCAGCCAGGCACTTCTCTCGATCGCCGGCCATAGCGTGCGCTGTTAGACCAATAACGGGGATCGACCGGGTTGCCTGGTCTTGCTTTAAGAGGCGGGTCGCTTCCCAGCCATCGAGCACGGGAAGGCTCATGTCCATCAGGATCAGGAGTGGAGAATCCTCGCGTGCCTTGGAAAGTGCCTCCTGCCCATCCACGGCCATGATCACCTCAAAGCCCCGGCGCACGAGGCGACGCGAAAGCATGTCACGGTTCATTTCATTATCTTCGACAAGCAGAATCCGTTGCATCGCGTGGAATCTCGACAAAAGAAATTCGTACCGGCCGATTTGCGGGAGATCCGGTGGTCCTGGGGCAATTTCGTGGCCTGAAAAATGGGCAGACTGGGAACGAGGGCGGTCTGTTGGGGCGATTCGTCGAAAAAGATTGAACCGTTCAGTTCGTGACGCGTCTTGAAGATTGTCTGGTGGGCCGTGTTTCAAGTTACGGAAGCCGCGATCTTCACGGAGGTTCAGGGGTTTACGTCTAGCGGCGCCCGCAATTCAACGGCGTTGGTGCGCCCCGTCAGGCGGTGGATCATGTCCAGCAAGTCCGCTCGATTGTAGCCGCCTTTGGTCAAGACTTCCTCCACCCGGCTGTTGAGCCTTCGGTACTCCTGGGGAGTGAGAGTTTTACAGGTGAGAACAATGATCGGAATATCCGAATACTTCGGAACTGCTCGCAGGTTCTCTGTGAATGAGAATCCGTCCATCACCGGCATCATCAGGTCGAGCACGATCAACGCGGGCCGTTGTCTCCGAACTTGCTCCATTGCCTCTGCGCCATCACGGGCAACCTGAACTTGCCAGCCATCTCGTTCCAGAAGGCGGCGAGCCAGTTCACTGCTGTCCGGATCATCTTCGACCACCAAGATCGACTCGGGAACCGCCCGAGCGGTCAGACGTTCCAGGAGCCCATCCAGGCGTCCCCAGTCAATGGGTTTGGTCAAACAGTCGGTGGCGCCCAAGGCCAGGCCAATTTCCTTGTTCTCAACTACGGAGAGCAAGATGACGGGAATGGAAGCAACCTGGGGATCGGCCTTGAGGGCGGCCAGAACCTGCCACCCATTCATCTGCGGCATCATCACATCCAGGGTGATCACATCTGGGCGATGTTTGCGAGCCAGGGACAGTCCTGTATCGCCCGAGGTTGCCGTGAGGACCCGGTACCCTTCCTTGGCCAGAAATCTAGCGATCAGTTCGAGGGCCTCTGGATTATCCTCGATGGCCAGAATTGTTGGCCGGCCCTGCTGGTCTAGTGAGATGAAAGGTTCGGATGTCTGGACAAGTTCGGGCGAACGGGTGATTGACCGGACGGAATCTGGCCCCTGGCAGAAGCGCGGAAGCTCAATGGTGAAGGTGGATCCCGCGCCAAGTTGGCTGGCCACCCGGATCTCTCCACCCAGCATGTTGCAGAACTTCCGGCTGATGGTTAGCCCGAGCCCGGTTCCGCCGTACTTCCGGGTTGCCGAGTTATCGGCCTGAACGAACGCCTGAAACAGGTTGCCAATCTGCTCGGGAGACATCCCAATTCCGGTATCTTTGACCGAGAATTCGATAAACTCGACCCCTTCAATGGCCGAGGTTTCTACCGACAGCGTGATCACTCCGTGCTCGGTAAACTTGCAAGAATTGGACAGGAGATTGAAAAGGGACTGCCGGAACTTGACGAGGTCGCCCACCATGGTGCCGATATCATCTGGGCACTCCAGAATGAGCCGATTCCGATTTTTACTGACCAGTGGTTCCAGCGTGGTCACCACTTCCTCGATGGCGCATCGAATGGCGAACGGTTCGAGGAAAATCGTCATCTTGCCGGCTTCGATCTTGGAAAGATCAAGCACGTCATTGATCAACGCCAGCAGGTGCTTGCCAGCCGTTTGAATTTTCTGAAGGTCGGCCACGAAGTCGGCCGGCTTCAGGTCGTTGGCCTCCTCAATAAGCATCTCGGAATATCCGATGATGGCGTTCATCGGGGTCCGAAGTTCATGGCTCATGTTTGCCAGAAAGGCCGTCTTGATCCGGCTGGCCTCCAGGGCCTCATCTCGCGCAACAATGAGTTCGGCATTCATCCGCTCATTTTCTTGCTCAACCCGCAGCCGCTGTAGCGCAAGCCCGACCTGGCTCCCCACCGACCACAGGAAGCGAATCCAGCGCCGGCACCACCGTTCGTCCGTATCTCCCAGCTTCAGCCGAAGTGCGCCCACCGCCTTCCCTGCGTTATGTAACGGAACGTCCAGGGTGCGGTTACAGGCGGCTTCAGGTGCCACATCCAGGGGTATGGCGGCAATCGCCTCCCGAACCTCGGCGGGGAACTCGGAGGTGTCTAGCACCGGAATCGCCGATCTCAGTGTCAGGCTCTCGGTGCTCTCAAGTTCGGCAGCCACCCGTTTCAAGAGCCGATCAACATCTCGTTCGACCTGCAGAACCAGATCGAGCCGTTTCTGAAGGTCGAGTTCTTCGCCGCGCTGAACTAATTTTTGCTCACGCTCATTGGCTTCCTCAAGCGCGGCCAGAAGTTCGGCGGCATGGGCGTTGGCGTCTGCCAGGGAACCAACCTTGCGATTCAGCTTCGCTTTTTCCAGGCGAAGAGATTCGAGTTCCTGCCTCAGTTGGGCAATTTCAGTTTCCGTCATTCGGGCCGGCCCTCGCTGCTGGCGGTCACTCGGTCAGACGAAGAGGGTGATCTTGGACCTGGCGGCGTCACCAAGGTAGGTGGCAACGCCACCATAGTCGATCCCTTCCAGCAGCTCGTCTCGGGTCAGGCCCATCACTCCCATCGAGGTTTCGCAGGCCACCATCCGGACGCCCAGTTCCTGGACCAGCGCCACCATGTCTGGAAGCGACTCCACGTTCCGCTGCTTCATCAGATGCTTGAAGAAGATCGGCCCCATGCCGGCCATGTTCATGCGGCTGGTCGGTACGGTGGCCGGTCCAGACGGCATCATGAGTGCCACCATTTTTCCGCCCAGAGACTTCCCTTTGAGCTTTCGGCATCGCTTCAGGGCGTTCAGGCCCCAGAACGTGAAGAACATCGAGACTTTCATCCCCATCGAGGCTGCCCCCACTGCAATGGTGCAAGCCGCAAAGAGGGTGTCCATTTCACCGCTGAACACCACAAGCGTGGCCCGGTCCTCTGGAACATTGCCGCCGCCGTGGGTCACCTGCCCCTTGAGGTGTTCAAGGGAAGACTGCATGTCGTTCAGACGCTCGTTGACCCGTTGATCCACAAGCTTCTGAACCAGGGCTTCCAGGTCTGCCTTGGAGAGAGTGACGGTATCCATGTCAGCCTTTTTTCACGAGGATAGCCGTCTGAACGTCGCCGGTTTCCTCGATAGATTGGAGGGTTTGGTCCATCTTCTTGACCCAGGCCTCGATGTCAGATTGAAACGAAGGATCAGAAGCTTGCACGGTCAGGGTGTCGCCTGGCGCAAGGTCCTTCATCGCTCTTGAGATTTTCACAATCGGCATCGGGCAACTGAGTCCGCGACAGTCAAGCTCGGTGTGGTTCAAGAGACCGGCTCCTGGGGGTTCAACCGCTTGAGATTCGTGGATTGGCCCGGTTTCCGTTCAGGTCCAGAGCCGACCCGCATCAAGTCCGATTGGTGACGACAGCAAAGAAACGTGGCTTCCGAAGAAATGTGTCTTTTTCTAAGGATATCGTCGCACTGTCCCCTTTGGGTGTCAAGAAATCCGGTCCTGGGTGTGACCCAGACCACCGATACAGATCGTCTGGGCGGCAGATTGCGTTCAGGCGCGGGTTGACTTTATGGGCATAGGGGGGGTGACTCCGGCTCTGGTGTCCTATAGGCTAAAGTCTAAACCGGCCATGGATGATGGATCACGACCATCGGTTGCTTCGATCGTGAAAACTGCCCGAATAAGGATCCCAGGCGTGATCGAACGGCTTGCTGCGCTGAAAGACCTGACTCTGAATGTAGCCGTGGGTTCCGAACAGGGCCCACCCTTGATCCTGTTCCATGGGGTTACCCGCCGCTGGGATGATTGGCTGGTGCTTCGCCCTTACCTTGCTGGCCAATGGCACATTCATGCGCTGGATCAGCGTGGGCATGGCAAGTCTGGCTGGGTGCCAGGGTTTTACCGGGTCATAGACTTTGTGGCGGATGCGGTGGAGTACGTCTCGACCCTTGGCGTGCCGGTAGTCTTGTTCGGGCATTCGCTAGGCGCCATGGTGGCGTGTGGAGTGGCGGCCAGGCGACCAGACCTCGTTCGTGGTCTGGTGCTGGAAGATCCAACCTTTGAAATGACCGGTTCGCGGATTTCGGAAACTGCGTTTCCGGATACCTTCCACGCCTACTTGCCGCTGATCGGCTCGGATCTGCCGGCAAGCGAGGTGGCACGCAGGCTGGCGCGAGCCTTGGTCACGGTGCCTGGTAAAGAGGAAAAGGTGCCGCTGGGCTCATTCAGAGATCTGGCCAGCCTTCGTTACACGGCCTCCTGTTTGCGCCAGCTTGATCCTACCATCCTTCCCTTGATTCTTGAGAAGCGCTGGCTGGAAGGGTATGACGTTGCGGCCACGCTCGGGAAGATCGATTGCCCAACGTTACTGCTTCAGGCAGATTCAGAATGCGGTGGTGCGCTGCCAGATAGTTACGCCCAGGAACTCGCGGCCGATATCGACGATTGCTTGCTGGTGAAGTTGCCACGTACCGGACACAACATTCACAGCACCCAGACCGAACTGCTGCTTCGACCGCTTTTGCCGTTCCTGGCCTCACTTGGCTGAATCAAAACGGGCTC
This sequence comes from uncultured Planctomycetales bacterium, assembly GCA_903926465.1. Lineage (GTDB taxonomy): Bacteria > Planctomycetota > Planctomycetia > Isosphaerales > Isosphaeraceae > CAIYJE01. Next base: position 62,162 of record CAIYJE010000079.1, on the reverse strand, counting down.
TGCTATCTGTCCGCGTGGGACTCGAACCAGATCACCTCTTCCAGATCCAGGTTATCTTATCAGGAATCATTCATGAAACTCGCCAAGGGATGGACCGTGATCAGTCATGGCACGCTGGTTGATGGTACGGGCGTGGCCCCAGTACCAGATGCCGCCGTGGTGGCGCAGGATGGCAAAATTCTGTACGCGGGCGTGGCAGCGGGAATGCCTGCGGTTCCGCCAGATGCCACACACATTGATGCCCGGGGAGGAACGATTCTGCCGGGCTTGGTGGAGGCGCATTTTCATCCCACGTACTTCAACGTGGCGGAACTGGCGGACCTGGATATCAAGTACCCAGTTGAGTTTGTGACGATTCTGGCAACACTGAATGCGAAGTGTGCACTGGAATGCGGTTACACGTCAGCCAGAAGCGGTGGATCGCTCCATAATATTGACGTCTGGCTCAAGAAGGCGATTGAAGAAGACCTGGTTCCTGGCCCCCGATTGGCGGCCAGTGGGCGTGAGATCTGTGGGTCTGGCGGCCTGATGGACTGGAACCCAGAGCATTGGGACCTGGGGATGCAAGGCTTGATCCTGCTGATCAACGGCCCTGAAGAAGCCCGCAAGGCGGTCCGGAAACTGGTCAAAGACGGCGCAGAGTGGATTAAAACCTACCCCACCGGCGACGCTGCGGCACCCGATGCTGCCGATCACCACACCCTTTGCATGACGTTTGAAGAGATGGCCGCCGTGGTGGCGGAAGCTCACAACTATCGACGCAAGGTCACCGGGCACTGCCGTGCAAACCAGGGAATCAAGAACGCGCTCCGCGCGGGCTTTGACGCTATCGAACATGGAACGTTCATGGATCAGGAGGCGCTCGACCTGATGCTGGCACGCAACGTTCCCTGCGTGCCGGCGCTGCAGTTTGAATGGGCGAGTATTGAATATGGGCCGAAGTTCGGGATGTCTCAGGCCGTGATCGACGGTCACAAAGAGACGCTGGATGCCGGCGCAGAGAGTGCCTGCATGATCTTGAAGGCCGGCGGCCGCCTGGGCATGGGTGGAGATTACGGGTTCGCCTGGAATCCCCACGGAGATTACGCCAAGGAGCTGAGCTTCTTTGTCAATTACGTGGGCTTTTCTGCCATGGATACGCTGGTTTGCGCCACCAAGAATGGCGCGGAGATCCTGGGGCGAGGACATGAAATTGGTACGCTCGAACCTGGGAAGCTGGCGGATATTCTGGTGGTGGATGGCAACGTGCTGGCCAATATTGCCCTGCTTGAAGATCGTTCCCGGTTGCTCGCCGTGATTCAGGGAGGCATTATGAAGGCAGGAACTCTCAGGGCTGGTGGCGTGGCGGTAAGCTCTTGATTTTCAAAAATCGATCTTGGCCGAGGAATGTGATGAACGACGTTCGCACGATCATGGGTTGGGTTGTCCCGGTCGCTTGTCTGTTTTACAGCGGTTGTGGGTCAGACAGCGGGACCGGTAAGGCTCCGCCAAACGGCCCAGCAACGGTTGCAACCTCCGCACCGGTTGCCGAACCGGAACCGCCCGGTCTTTACGGAGACAACGGCGGTGAAGAGGTGGCTACCGCCGATCCCTCGGTGCCTGCCACCATGCTTCGCAGCCGCGCCGCCGATACATTCTACGCGATCAGCAATGCGAGATTAGGGCAGGATCGGTTTGGCCGGCCCACGGTCATGATTGACTACGAAATTAAAAGGAATGGTTCCCAGAATGGGATCGCCGTGGTGCTGCATGGCGATGATGGCAGTGTGCGACCCGTCCTGATTCTGGGTGCCATGCAGGCGCACGGTACATTGCCCATTGAGATCCCATTCTCTGGGCCCGGGCAAAACCCCTTCCCCAAGAATTTGGAAATCTACTTTACCCGCAATGACCCGCGCTACGGTCAGAATGCCCCAACCTTCAAGGTCTCGAATTCGACCGTGATTGGCACCATGAACAAGTTGACCAGGGCCCGCAACTGGACAAAGGACGAGCAGGCCCGGTTCAGCCAACCTCCACCCAACTATGCGAACGCAAACGTTCATACCGGCGTGGGGAAAGATACAGAGATTGCCGGCGATGCCGCCGGTGGCCTGCCCCAGCGCTATGTCGAGCCGGGCGGCCTACTGCTGGGTCTAGAGTGGCGCGGTGGCGAGTGGGATGGCGAGAAGTGTTTTGGCGGCCTGGTTCCCGTGTTCAAGCGAGATCAACCCGTGACCATACCTGCCCGCGTGGTGGCCAAAGAGGGTTACGCGGTTGGGGCCGTTCATGTTCAGAGTGCGCGGTTTGTGAACGCGATTCGCCTGATTTTCTACCGGGTCAAGCCAGACGGCATGCTCGACCAGGCCGACTCTTATGAGAGCGATTGGTTCGGCACTCCAGGAGACAAGGCACCCAAGGTGCTCAGCAGCGACGGCAAGCCGGTCATCGGGATCAAGTGCCAGCAAGGGGCGATATTGAACGGCTTGGGCCTGGTTGTCGGCCCATGAGCCACTCGGTTAACGCTGCGTACCTTGCGGCTCACACGTGCGCAGAGTCCATAGGAAAGCTGTAGACGCCGTGTTCCTACTAGCCCGACGCGTTGGCGAGGGATTCTTCGTGGATGTCTGTTCGTCAGGGGTTTCCGTCCAAACAAAGTAAAGCCCCAAGAGATCCACTCGCTTGCGATTCGGGCTCGTATTCGGATACCGTTCCGCGATATCCGCGCTTTGGGCGTGCTTAACGGTGCGCTCGGTTCTTCAGAATGGGCTTCACACGCCACACCGCCTGGCTGCCCCATCGGAATTGTGCGCTGGTGATCTCGGCCTTGCCGTAGACCCGGAAGACCGTCAGTGCATAGAGCGATAAGATGATCGCTGCGCACGGCAGGCCGATCATCCAAACGCGGGCCACCAGTTTTCCAAAGTGAGCCGGTTCACGCACCTCCACGTTGAGCGCGGGGCCAGGAATTACCATCACCAGGAACGTTGCCAGACTTGCATTCATGATGATGACCCATTCGGTCACCAGCCGTGCTTCGCCAAAACCGTTGAGCGACCGCTCGAAGTCGGCAATCACCATGATCCAGAGCACAAGGAAATAGATGATTTGCCCACGACCCAGCCATGAGGGCGGGACAACGGCCAGCCCACGCCGTTGATGGACGATCATCAACCACACGAACGACGCGGAAATTGCCAGCCAGGCCAGGTTGAACCAGGTCAAAGCGCTCAGCTCGATCGATTCAATCAAGGGGGCCTTCATCAGGTCGGGCACCAGCCGATGATCGCTTCTTGTCCACTCGGCCACATTCTTGAAGACGTTCATGTACGTCATGAAGAAGACAACAAAGCCGATCGAGAAAACGTCGTTCCAGCGCCGCAGTTTACGATCGTCAGACTCGGGCGTGAGCTTGCTCCAGAGCGCGGCCATGGTAAGCGCGGTGGCTACGCCCAGGACAAAACCCTGCGACTGCTCCAGAATGCTGTGCCAGTTGGCGCTCTGGAAATGCCGCCATGCCGGGGGCGTGCCGCCGGTCGCCCGATGTAGGTCGGCATGGCCTGGGATCAGGACCATGGCGCGCAGGAAGTGGATCGACGCGAAGCCCAAGCCGCCGAGCACAAAGTTGAGCGCCCCAGCCAAAGCCACCGGCGCCATCGAGTTTCGCAGAGCGTACGCCGAGGCTCCTAAAAACACCCCTACAACTCCCGCCCAGTCGTCACTGCGAGGAGGGGTCAGGCGGAATCCGCCATACTGCTGAAACGGGATCGAGCCCAGTACCGGCATGATCAGGAACGAGAGCAGCCACCCCATGGCCATCCAGAGAAACAGCCCCGCGTCGTTCCGCCACTTGCCATACCGATAAAAATATACACCGACCCCAAGAACAAGCCCAACCAGCCAGCCGACATGCCCTGGGAAATCTCCGAAGAATTGCGGCCAGTTGGTCATCAGGTTGGACGGGTCGAATGGCTTACCCGTGTCTGGATCGATCGCCGAGAGATCCCCTTGCGGGACAACCAGAATTGCTACCAGCCGGGGTGTCAGTCCGGCCAGGTTTAACGCACCCTGGAGAAGAAAACCACTCAGCCCCCCAAGGGCCCCAAACAGCGCAAGCCGAGTTGCACCTTCGAACCGTCGTTCCCAGAGGTCGTACGCACAGACCCCAGCCACGGCCCAGACGGCCGGCCACCAGTCGGCATCAAACCAGTAGAGCGGGCTCTTTTGCCGCGCCCAGGTTCCGTCCATGCCGGTTGAATGCGCCATGCTGAGCCAGTGCGCTACGGGGCCAAGTGTCACTTGATTCAAAACCAATGCCACGAAGACGAAGCCGAACGGCACAAACAGTCGAGAGAGTCGGTCGTTGTCGATGCATAACGGAAGCGCTGTTCCTGCGCCACCCAGACCGGCCCAGAGCCCACCCACCAGGAACGCTGCAAAGTACCCGTACCAAACAGACTCCCACTGCCCAGAACTTGCAAACGACAGGGTGTACATGTAGGCGATTGACCCACCGAAGCCCCAGCCGAGCCCGCCGAACATTGCGCAGTACGCGGCCCGCCGCCGCCAGTCTTCACGCCCAGAGAGCGCGCACACGGCCAGGGCCGCCAGTGCGCCCGGAATCCAGGCACCCGATTCGTGCCCGAAGTCGCCCCGGATCCCCCAGCCAATGGAAAGCGACAGTGCGATGAGCAAGATCGAGAGCGGCCGAAGTAGCGGATTGCCGAGTGGCATGTCCATGCGGTTGACCTGAGGCGTGGTGGTTCAATGATTGACTTCAGAGCAACCGCAATGATGGACGAGAAGGCTAACGGGCTGTGCGGCGGGAGCTTCAGTGTGCGGGGCGATCGACGATCAGTTCTCGCGTGCGCTGGTTGACACCCATTTCGGCGGGTAGCAAAGACTGGCGGAACTGCCGGAACGCCTGCGTGGCTGCTTGCGCGGTGGGGTACGTTAGCCAGCTCATCAGTTGTTCGTTTGTGGCCTGTGTCACATGCCCCTGGGGATGGGTGTCTCGCACCAGAGTTTTGATGAATTTCTGAAGCAACTCCACGCGTTCCTTACGAACGTTTGGGTCAATTGCCTGCTGGCTCGCGAGCTGCGAGGGCCATGACAGGGTCATTGTGCAGCTCAGGTTTCGGTCGGCGGCGGCGGTGAACAGGAACTGGGTCGGGTCGCTGATTTCGAGCCGGATGAACAGGAGTTCGACGTCCACCACTTTACTCGGGTAAACAGGGTCCTTGATGCCGCCCATCACGCGTTCATCATCGCTTTGAGCTGCTGCTGCCTGGCTTGGCTTTTCTCCGGTCTGAGCCGCTTTTGAAGGTTTGCTCTCTTCTTCCTCAACCCGAGCTGAGATTCGCTTACGACAAAGCATCTCAAAGGCCTGGTTAACCACGCGGAACGCCCAGGAATCTCCCTGGTGATCCGGGTGGTGTTTGCGAGCCTTTTCATGATAAGCCGCGCGGAGTTCTTGGAGGGAGGCACTGGTAGAAACCCCAAGCACATCCTCAGGCTGAAACGTCACGCTGATCAACATGGCGTAGAACCTTTGAGTTCAGAATTTAAGTTTGAGCTCTGGAAAACGTGGGACCGGCAGATCGCAATGTCTGAACCGATCCCCGTTTGGTAACCGTGACTCAGAGTTCCCAGCCGGCCCGATAATCTCTGCGCACAAACCGGTCGGCCTCTGGGTTCCCAACGCACCGAAGATTGGCGGAATCCCAGGTGATTGGCTTGCCCGCGCGGAAGGCAACCATGCCCAGCAGAATGGTTTCCGAGAGTGGCCCCGAGTAATCAAACGAGCAGGTGGTGGGGCTGCCGGTTTTACAGGCCTGAATCCACTCTGCATAGTGGCCGATTGAACGGGGGATGGTGGGCTCTGGTGCTTTGAAGTCTTTGAACTTCTCTTCAGGCAGCAGGACGCAGCGGTCGTAATCGGCCAGCAGCATTCCCTTATCGCCTACGAACAGGGTGCCATCGCCCCAGGCTGGCATCCCAGGATTCTTGAGCAACTCTGGCCGAGGGCCGCCGTCATACCAGGTCATCTTGACGGGAGGACGCTCGCCATTTGCTGGGAATTCGTACTTGACGATCATCCAATCTGGGGTGGTTTCGGGATGCGGCGGTGGCCCCTCGGCTTCTACGCGGGTTGGTGCTGTAAGCGCCAGTGCCCAGTACGGAAGGTCGACGTGGTGGCAGCCCATGTCGCCCAGGGTCCCGTTGCCAAAGTCCCACCACCTGCGCCAGTTGGCGGGAAGATAGGTGGGGTGGTAAGGCCGCATCGGGGCGGGGCCAACCCACTGATCCCAGTGAATGCTGGCAGGGACTGGTGGTTGATCGGTGGGCCGTTCACCGCCCGACCAGGTCTTGCCAACCCACACATGAACGTCATTCACGCGGCCAATTGCCCCCGCGCGAATATGTTCCACCACACGACGGTAGTTGTCGGTGGCGTGAATCTGGGTGCCAAGCTGCGTGGCCAGCTTCTTTTCAGCCGCCAGCTTGGTGGCGGTGCGTGCTTCCCAAACGGTGTGGCTGAGCGGCTTTTCGCAATAGACGTGCTTGCCATGCTTGAGAGCGGCCACCGAGGCCGGCACGTGCATGTGATCGGGGGTGCTGATCACCACGGCATCGAGCTTGCCCAGGTCCAGCAGTTTGCGGAAATCGATGAAAGTCTGGGCCGCTGGAAACTGCGCTTTGGCGGCTGAAAGGTAGCCGTCGTCGATATCGCAAACCGCAACGATGTTCTCTCCCTTGACGCCGTTGATGTTATCGGCGGCCCGGTTGGCCGTGCCGATGATCCCGATATCAAGCCGCTCGTTCGCTGAGCCTGGGCGAAGAATGGCGGGAGCCCCAAACAGGCTGGAACCGACCAGCGGGGTCGCACCAACCAAAGCGGCTGTTTGTTTCAAGAAACCGCGGCGATCAATCGGTCTGGTCATGGGGACCTCGTAGCAGAGTGAGGGGCAGGGATGGCTTGGTGAGATGGGTGGGAGTTTCGAAGCTCCAGCATACGTGCCATCAGAGCTTGGCACAACCTCGTCAAATCATTGATCTGTGGACGATGGGAATGTGGTTCAAGGTTGCTTGGGACGGCTCTTGCGGCGGAAGTATTTTGGGATGATCAGGCCGCAGGCGAACAAGAGCCCCACGGCCCCTGTGAGCAGCCTTGCCTGGTCCGCAGTGCGCAAGTACCAGTAAACCCAGACCCCTTGATTCAGACCGAAGTCGCCATAGATGGCCAGCAGGCTTGGATAGGCGATTGGTCGGCCATGTTTTCCCTGCAACAGGAGGTTGAAGCAGTGGCGGTAGAGGCACGCCTCGCTAGACTAGTGGATCACCAGGGGGGTTGTGGTTGTGTCGTAGGCCGTGAAGCAAGATGATGAGAAATTTTCATTCAGGAATGATCTTCAAAACCGATGGTTGTAAGGGTGTTCAAGCATTTCGCGCAAACTGGCATGCCTGGAAAGACAACACTGGCAACACTCAATCTGCAACCGTGAGCCTAGCACATTGTGTTGATTCTCGGTCCTCTCGTTTTGTGCTGCTGGTCTGTTTATGATTTCTTTCTGATAAATCATGGCAGGCCTTTCCCACCCCGCCCAGGAAACTGACCCATTCGGATTGAAAAGGAGCACGCCGTGGTGTCTTTCCCTGTTGCAGCGAACCACCGAGAAGGTTCCGTTCCCGCGCACTCGCACGCTGATTATTTTCGCATGGGGTGGAAGGGCAACGTCTCTGCCCGTCTTCTGGCCACTTGTGTAACGCTTGCCATCACGGCTTTGAATAGTGTTGCGGAAGATGTGGTGAAGTCGGCCGCAAACTCTAGCTACACGGTAGCCAATCAATGGGGCGATGAATTCGAGCCTTGGTATCCGGCCGGCACCTGGGTTCTTGGCAGCCGTGACAATCAGCGTGTTGTTTCGATCAAGCTCCGTTCGAACGATGGAGGACAGAGTCTCTCGGGAACGATCTCTTATCATGGAGAGGGGCCGATTGACTTCAAGGCCTCGTTGGCGGGCAGCAACAGTTATGCGGTCAAGGACCAGTGGGGCGGCGAAACCGCCCCCTGGCATGACGCCGGAACCTGGATTGTGGGTGGACGCCAGGGGCAGTCGGTCATCGGCCTTGAGGTCAGTTCCAAGGACGGCGGTAACACCCTGTCTGGTTGGATGACCTATGCTGACGAGGGGCCCATCCGTTTCAAGGCGTCGCGGAACGTCGGTCAACCAATCGACCAGCCTTCCGCCCCTGGAACGCCATCCGCTGCCCAGCCAGAGGCGCGAGGCTTGCGTGTGACCACGCTGACCCTTCCTCCTGATCAGCTCATCTCTCCGAATGCGTTTTCTGCCACTCTTGGGCGAGCGATTCTCCAGGATGGCGAGGACCAGATGAAACTCATGAATGAGATCCTGGCTCTCGATGCCCATCAGCATGCCCAGATCCGAACGGTCTGGGGTAAGTACAGCCAAAGGGCGAGAACGCTGCTGGGTATGGGCCAATGGAACATGCTGAGCTACCAAGACTGGAATAAGGCCAAGCATGATGAAATTTACGCCTTGCTTACGCCCGAGCAGCAGGAAAAGTTGCGGGTAGCGGGCTTTCCGGCCGTGGTCTCGCCCGCCGAACTTCGGCCGGGAGATCCAAGGTTGCCTCAGTCTCCCATGCACAACCCTGTGCAAGGCGGGCCTGGCTTTCAGCCTGTGAGCCCAGCGGCCATGGCCGAAAGAAATGCATTCGAACGTGCTGCCCGGGCCAAAGCCATGCAGGGAGATTGGAGAGGGGCCGCACAGGAATATGCCCAGATGTTCCGGGCGGTCGCGCTTGAAAATGGCGAACCGGGCTTTGAGTCTGCCGCCGTGCTGCTGCTTTCTGGAGACCGACCTGGCTACCAGGCGCGGTGTGCGGAATTGCTGGAAAAGAGCGGAACGCTTGGGGTCCGCGGCTACCACGCCGCCCGCGCTTGCACCTTGTCTCCAGAATCAACCAAAGACTTCTCCTTTCCTGCGGCAAAGGCGGGGGCCGAGTTATTGGGTGTACGCGGTGCGCATTGGTCGCTCACAGAGCGAGGCGCGCTGGCCTGTCGCCAAGGCCGCAATGACGAGGCGGCTGAGTTGTTGAAAGAGAGCCTGAAGGTTGAACACCGACCGGGCGAAGCGGTGGTGACCTGGCTCTGGTTGGCCATGACAGAATGCCGACGCCCAGGCAGGCAAGCCGAGGCCCAGGCATGGTTCACGATTGCAACGACCTGGATGGACCAGGTCGCTCCCAACAGCACCATCATGCCCATCAAGGTTGATGGACTGCACCTGCACAACTGGCTAGAGGCCTTGATCCTGCGCAAGGAGTTAGAACCACTGATCCGAAGATAACCCAGCTGGGCAGCCCTTGCTCTGCAGCAAGGCAAGGACAGAGGGTGCGAGATTCCCCAGGGCTGGGCCTCAATTCAGGTAGCTCCGCATGTTCTTTTCTGGATCTATCTTTTTTTTGACCAAAGGGTTTAGGTGTGTTTTCCTGGGGTTGGCCAAATTCGGGAGCCGGATCTTTCAGGATGTTGAGGAGAGGGAGCATCCCGTTTTTTTCATTGCCCTGACTCTGAGGTCTGGTTAAATTAGATCGTTCCCTATCCGGTCACAGATTCAATCTGCTGGAATGGAATATGTCCTGATTGTTCGGTCTCTCACCCACCTAGGCCGGCCTGCACCGGTCGGGAGACCTTCAATTGTTGTTTGTCTGGTGCCCCGTCCCCTTTGCACCCGACCCAGCAGTAAGGAGGCAAACATGCCCCAGCCTGGCTGGTTCCAAGCTTGCCTGCAACAGGCTTTTCGAGATCGTACCCGGCTCTTCAGCTGCCTGTTGCTGATTTGGCTGGTGTGCCTGTGTTCGGGTCTGGCCGTGGCCGAAGACCGTGCTGGTCTATCGCTGCATGAGCGAATTGATCAACTGGTGGAACGGGGTCAACCGGCAGTGCCGCCGGCGACTGACGCTGAATTCCTGCGCAGGGTGTCTCTGGATCTGGTCGGTATGATTCCGACATCCGATGAGGCCCGTGCCTTTCTGGATGATCCCTCGCCTTACAAGCGGGCACGGTTGGTGGATCGGTTGCTGAATTCCCCAGCCTATGCCCGGAACATGGCCATTGTGTTCGACTCCATATTGATGGAGCGTCGGCCCGATGCCAACGTGCAGGGTCCTCAGTGGCACGAGTTTCTGCGAGCGGCTTTTGCGGGGAATCAACCGTACGATCAACTGGTTCGCACGATCTTGGGGTCAGACGGCCGAGAGCCCGCCACGCGGCCGGCCGCCAAGTTTTATCTGGATCGTGCGGGTGATCCCAATGTGGTCGTTCGTGATGTCGGGCGCATCTTCCTGGGCCGAGACATGCAGTGCGCTCAATGCCATGATCACCCACTGATTGATGATTACAAGCAGGCCGACTATTACGGCCTTTACGCCTTTGTGAGCCGCTCTTATGTGGCCAAGGATGGGCGTGGTCAAACGGTGCTGGGGGAAAAGGCCGACGGCGATGTTAGCTATGCCTCGGTTTTCAAAAAGAAAGAGATGCACAAGACCGGCCCCAAACTGCTCGATGGTCCAGAGGTCGCCGATCAAGAGGTGTCCAAGGGGTCTGAGTACTGGGTGTTCCCCTCAGAGAATCTGGCCGCCATTCCCCGGGTCAGCCGGCGCACCGAACTCCCCGGCCGGCTCGCGTCCAGTGACCGCCCCGAGTTCGCACGAACGATTGCCAATCGACTCTGGGCCCACATGCTGGGCCGGGGACTGGTGCATCCGGTTGACCTGAGCCATGAGGCCAACCCCCCGTCCAACCCCGAACTCCTGGACCTGCTCGCCAACGAGATGGTTGCTCTGCGGTTTGACATCAAAGCCTTCTTGCACGAACTGGCCCTCTCTCGCATCTATCAGCGCACCAGTGAGCCGCTGCCAGGCTCTGCCCAGCTGGCCCAAGACGAAGACCCGTTCCAGGTGGCTCGCCTGAAGCCAATGACTCCCGAGCAAATTGGCTGGAGCGTGATGCAGGCCACCGGCGTGCTGGCGGCCTACACGGCCAGTGCCCAGCATGATCTGTTTGTGGCCGACCCCAAGCTCAAGGCCATTGTGGAAGCCAGCCCCAAGCAAGATCAGATGCGTATGGAGCTGGTGGAAGCGCTGGTGTATAGCCGTTTGAGTGGGAGCGTGGGGCCATTTGTCGGGCAGTTTGCAGGTGCCCCCGGACAGCTTCAAGACGCTGGCCAGGCCACCGTGCATCAGGCCCTCTTCCTGGCCAACGGTGAGCCGGTTCAAAGCTGGCTGGCTCCCTCGGGTACCAACCTCACGGCACGCCTTGGCCAAATTGCAGACGGCGGCCTGCTGGCTGAAGAGCTTTACCTGTCGGTTCTGAGCAGGCGGCCCACGTCAGACGAGCGACGCGAAGTGGTGGAGTACCTCAAGCCACGTGAAGCCGACCGCCCGGCCGCCATCCGCGAACTGGCCTGGGCCTTGCTGGCTTCGACGGAATACCGGTTCAATCACTGATTTACCCCGAATTGGGTCAAAACTGGCCCAGGAGCGGCTCCCATGAAGTGCAATTACGCCTGCGGGACGAATGAACATACGGTTTCGCGCAGGTCGTTCCTGGGCGGGGTGGCTGCGGGAGCCGCCGGGTTTGGCCTGGGGCACCTGATCCAGCCGGTGAACGCCGCCCTGATGGCCGCTCAGCAGAAACAGGTGCTTGTGGTCTGGCTGGCCGGCGGGCTGAGCCAGCTGGAAAGCTGGGATCCCAAGCCGCATACCGAGACCGGTGGTCCGTTCCGCGATATTGAGACCTCGGTGCCCGGCATCCGGATCTCCGAACTGCTGCCTCGCACCGCGCAACAGATGCACCATCTGTCCATCGTGCGTGGGCTCAACACCCATAAAGACACCCAGAACGACCACGGCAAAGGGGCGTATCTGATGACCACCGGCCGGCCCCAGTTGCCGGCCCAAGAGTACCCGCACCTCGGTTCCGTGATGGCCCGATACCTGGGGGCAGAGACCGACCCCCTGCCCGGTTACATCCACATTACGCCCGGTGGTGGCGGCCGGGGCGGGAGTGAAGCAGCGTTTCTTGGCCCCCGCTATGGCGCATTGTTTCTGGGGAATGGTCAGGCTCCGGCCAACACGGCACGACCAGGGAACCTGGCCGCCGAGGCCGACGCAGCCCGGCACGCCATGCGCGGGCGGCTGAATGACCGTTTTGCCGCTGGCCGCCGGACGGCCGAGACCGACGCCTACATGACCAGCTATGAGCAAGCTCGACAGCTCATGGAACGCCGTGAGGTGTTTGACGTCAACCTGGAGCCCCAGCGTGATCGAGATCGCTACGGTAACCATGACCTTGGTCGTCAGTGCCTGCTGGCTCGACGTCTGCTTGAGGCCGGAGTGACCTATGTGCAGGTGACTCACTCCAACTATGACACCCACAATGAGAACTTCACCTTCCATCTGGAGCAGCTTGGTGAGTTCGATCAGGCCTTCTCGAACCTGATGGACGACATGGCGGCGCGGGGGCTGCTCAAGCACACCCTGGTGGTGGTCATGTCCGAGTTCGGGCGCACGCCCGGCGTGAATTACCTCTACGGGCGCGACCACTGGGACACGGCCTGGTCTGTGGTGGTGGGCGGCTGCGGAGTGAAGGCGGGCCAGGTTTACGGAAAGACGAACGAGAAGGGGACCGAGGTCGTTGATGCGCAGGTGAGCGCGGGCGACCTGTTCCATACCTATTACCAGGCCGTTGGGCTTGACCCCACGGGAGACTTTCCTGACGTGGGCCGGCCAATCCAGATGGGTGATCCAACCGCCAAGGTGATCAAGGATCTGCTCGCATGAGGTCACCTCGCACAACGGTACTCGATCAGCCGGCAGCCGACCCCCGCAAGACCCATCTGGCGAAAGCGCTCAAACATGAGCGCCCGTTGATCTGCTGCCGGTTTGCGCCGGGTGGCGGTCAGGTTTTTGCGGGTTCTGAAGATGAGTCGGTGGTGCGCTGGGACCTGGAAACCGACGCCAAAACGGTGTTGAAGGGGCATGAGAGCTGGGTCTTTGCTCTGGCCCTCACGCCAGACGGCCAGACCCTGCTTTCGGGTGGTGGTGATGGTCGATTGATCTGGTGGGATGCGGCATCGGCCCAGCCCGCGCCCACTCGAACGTTGCAGGCTCACCAGGGGTGGATCAATACCATTGCCCTGTCGCCCGATGGCAAGACTGTGGCCACGGCCGGCAATGACCGGCTGATCCGGTTGTGGTCGGTTGCCGATGGCTCGGTGATTGGTGAATTGCCGGGTCATGAGCGGCCGGTGTATGTGCTTCGGTATGCGAAGGACGGCCGAACCCTGTTCTCGGCCGACCTCTTCGGTCGGGTGGCGGAGTGGGATCTGGCCGTCCGAAAAGAAGGCCGCCGGCTGGATGCCGCCAAGCTTTACAAGTATGAGGCCGGCCAGGGGGTCGATTACGGTGGCGTCCGGGATATGGATTTCTCGGCCGATGGTGCCACACTCTCATGCTCGGGTTTGATCGAGGCGTCTAACCCTCTGGGCGCGGTGAGCAACCCGGCCATCGTCCGGCTCGATCTCAGGGACGGCAAAGAGCCAATCCTCCAGCGCCCCAAAGAAGACATGAAGGGGGTGGGCTGGGGGATTCGCTGCCACCCCTCAGGATTTACCGTGCTTGCCTCGGGCGGGACCGGTGGCGGCTGGTTGTGGTTCTTTGAGCCGGGCGCGGTCAACGAGTTTCACAAGGTGAACTTGACCAACACCGGGCGTGGGCTAGATCTGCATTCAGACGGCCTGCGGCTGGCGACAGCTCATCACGACGGTCATTTGCGCATCTGGTCGATGACCGAGGACCCACCCAAGCCAGCGTGAGCCTCGATCACCGCATCGACCATCGGCGATCAATCGACCTTGATCAAATCGCCCGGTTTCCAGGTTCTGTTAATGGCGGCTTCGGTTGGTCCGTACAGCCGGATGATGGCGAAATAGCCTTTGCCAGGCACGGTTGCCTGCCAGTTGGCGGCCTTCCCCGCTGGGGCCTGAGGCCCAAAGTACAGGTCGGTACTGCCGTCTGCGTTCTGAGCCGGTTTGTCTCGAGACCCGAGTGAAGGGAATGGCTGGCCGTTGGCCAGTCCTGAAGCGTTCTCGGCCTCGTAAAGCGTGACCGACCAAAAATTGGCGGCAGGAATGTCTGGCGGTAGCTGTAATCGGTACCGGCTTCCACCCCAAAGAGGTTCGCCGTTGCCGTCTGTAAAGGCGATCATGTAGGCAGCGCCTTTGCCTGGGATTTTGGAGAGCATGCCCGGGCTGACCGAGTAGTAGTTGGTGAAGAACCAGGTCCGGGCATCAAGGTCCAGATAACCGCCCGCCACGTTGTTCCAGCTCAGGTCCAGATCTTTGCGTGGACTGGGCGGGCTGAGGTTATCGAGCGGGTTAACCCAGCGACGGTCTGGATAAATCCGCAGGGTTCCGCCGGTAAGCGCTTCCTCAAAACCAATCACGCGGCTCATTTTGTAGGCCGTTTTCGCGGCACGATCGAGAATTGCTCGGGTTCTGGCATCGGGTTCGAAAGGCTGACCCTTGATAATGCCAATGGCGGCGAGCAGGCCACGTGAATCGGAATCCGCGAGGCTGGCTCCTTCGGAATCAACGAGTTCCTTGAGCTGGTCAAACGCCAGGCCGTTGCTGTTTGGCAGCATATTGACTGGAACGCCCGACGCATCAGGAAATTGCATTGGGCGGGCGGTGGCTTGGCCATTGAGCGGATAGATTTTTGAGCGTTCGATCAGGTCGACGGCCGGCGTCAGGTTACTGGGGTCTTGATAGAAACCCCGCAGGAAGATGAAAACGTTATTGGTTCCGGATCGGTAGACGAAATACCCTTCGGGCACGGCCCCTTGGTAGCCGGGAGGTAGCAAGAGGAACTTTCCTCCCTTGCCGCCGTCGGGGCCTGGTAGGCCGATATCGCCAGCGAACTTGCCCCCATCGGCTGGGATGGGGCGCTGCCAGAAGTCGAGCAAAATGCCTTGCAGCATCGGGGGCGCTTCAAAAACCAGCGGTCCCTCCTTGCCCAGGTCGACGTAGCTCATTGCGTAAATTACATCGGAATTGGGCGTGGTGACCAGGGTTTTGGCGTCGAGCCGTTTCTTCCAGATCGGAAGGACGTTGTAGCCGGCGCCGAAGGCTTTTTCAGAACCAACTTTCATGCCCAGGGTATTGATGAGTGGCAATGCCCAAAGATAGGCCTGGCTGGCGCGCTGGAAAAGAAGCTCGTCTCGCAAGGTTTGCGCGGTTTCCACGGTGGGGCGATTTTCCAGGAACGGCAGCCTGGCCAGTTCGTCGAACCGGTTGCTAATGGCTGGCGATATGGCACCGACTTTATCAGCGGGATTGGCTCCCAGAACTTCGACCTGGGGCGGTTGCCACGTTCCATCCAGAATGGCCTTTTCCGACCAGTAGGCACGAATGTAAAGCGAGAATGGTCCATTGGGTGCCGGCAACCAGTTGGTTTCCTGATCCTTGCCTGGGAAGGCTGCACCACAGAAAATGGTGAGTGAGCCATCGGGCCCGTATTTCAGCGCTTTGCTTTTGGTTCCCAATGAGAAGCGGTTCAGCGGATTCGGGCTGAACAGGTGCTGTTCGTTATAAAGCGTGAGCGACCAGAAACCTTTCACGGGCGGGGTCTGGCCTTTGGGAAAAGTGATTTTATAGAGATTCTTGCCATCAAGTTGCCGCCCCTGGCTATCGAGATCTCGATAAATGTACTTCGTTTCATCGGGCTTGTTGTCATACATGTTGGACTTGGCGGTGGCGGTTCGGTTGAGGTAGTCGGTCCCCCAGCGCGCATTGTTGACCGGTGAATTCCAGCCGTTGCCGGCCGAGCGCCCGTTCAGTTTCCACTGGAAAAGTGGGCTGATGATTTCTTTGTCAGCCGCGACCGCGGACTCGGTCAGCCATTGCTTGACCTCCGGATTCGTACCGGCGGCTTCAAGCACCGAGCCGATCCACTTGTAGAGCGATTCTTCGCCGGGCAGTGGCGGCGTCAGATTGATCACACCAGGCAGTTGATCGAAAAACTTTTCGGGCAGAACCCACTTGGTTTCGCCCGAAGCACCCGCCGGCACGGGAAAAATCGGGAGTTTGCCCCAGTCGCTGGTCTTGGCTTTGCCATCGAACTTGCTGAGTGGGTAAAACATGACTTGCCCCAGCACCGGCTGAACGGCCCTGGTGTCTTCTGCCGTGTCATCTTTGAACACGCGCGGGGCACAGAAGACCAGTTCGGTGGAAGACCGGACAACGGCCTGGATGCCTGCTGGTGGTTCTCCCTTCCAGTTCGGTCCAACTAGCAGGTAAAAGCCGGGCTTCGTGCCATAAGGCTTGCCAATCTCGGCAATTTCATCGGTTCGCGCGTCATAGAGAGCATAAACCCAGAACCGATCCCCAAAATCAGGGACCTGGAAGACAACCGGTTCCTTGTCGAGTGCAAAGTAGCCGGCACCGTACACTACATCTTGGTTGGGGCAGGTGACAAACGTCTGCTCGGGCTTCACATAGTCGGTCAGCATGGCGTTTTGGCCGACCGGTGCCACGGGTAGCACGCCTCCGTTCAGCCCGGGCGTGGGAGCCATTGCAAACGCTGCGCGGCGGTTGTGCGAGTTGACAAGCGGCCAGCCCCAGGCGTACGCCATGCGGCCGACCATCTGGACATATTCCCTGGTCATGGCCGTACCTGGAGCGGGGCCGGGCACCTCTTCCGCCCGCTTGGGCAGCGGAACTTGCTGTGCAGGCGCATTTTGGGCCACCAAAACACAGGCAAAAGCCGTGATAAGGTGGCGGATTGACCATCCAGATTGCGCGAGTTTCATTGGGTATATCCTTGCATTGGGGAGTAGAGGCGGGAGATTGTCTGGCTCAAGTTACAGCCTACAATCAGGATGACGGGGTAAATCGAATCCCAAATCGTTGTGACTTTGGTCAAACTTTTTGGCTTCTGGAGCGATCTCAGACACGGTGGTGACCGTTTGAGCTGGTCTCAAGATTAGCCCTGCAAACCGCCCTTGGACCGTTTCCTCAAATTTGGGTGGTATTACCCCAGGCCTGCTCAGCTATAATTGTTCAAGAATTAGCGAACAGGCAAGCTGCCTGAATGAGCGAGTTGAGTGTCTCGACGGAGGTTTGCTGATGCTTGGTGGATTGACTGGCCTCCGCGCCCTGCTTTTGTGGCTTGCAGCAAGTTTGATTGTGCCGTTTGGCACCATTCGGGCGCAAGACCTTTCGGCCGAAGATCGAGAGTTCTTCGAGTCCAAGGTCCGTCCGATCCTGGTGGAACGTTGCTACGAGTGCCACGCCAGCAACTCCAAGACCGTCCGTGGTGGGCTTTTGCTCGATACCCGGGAAGCTACCCTTAAAGGGGGAGACACGGGCCCTGGCCTGGTCGCTGGTAATACGGAAGAAAGCCTGCTGATTCAGGCAATCCAGTATGAAGATCCGGTTCTCAAGATGCCGCCCAAGGGGAAGCTGGCCGAGGGTGAAATTGCTCTGCTGACCGAGTGGGTCAAACGAGGAGCGCCAGACCCTCGCATTGGTGAGGCCGCACCGGCCACGACCACCCCTAAGCCAAAGCGGGTGATTGATCTTGGGAAAGAGCGAACCCACTGGTCTTACCAGCCGCTCTGGCGCGGAGAGCCGCCCGCCGTGAAAGAGACCGGCTGGGTTCGCAATCCGATCGACCGATTCATCCTTTCCAAGCTAGAAGAGAAGTGGTTGAAGCCCACTCCGGAAGCCGAGCGCCGGATTTTGCTCAGACGTGGTTCGCTGGATTTGCTGGGGCTGCCGCCAACGCCTGAAGAGGTTGCGGCGTTTGAATTGGATGGCCAGGACGCGGCGTTTGAGCGTCAGATTGATCGGTTGCTGGAAAGTCCTCGGTATGGTGAGCGCTGGGCAAGGCACTGGCTAGACCTGGCGCGGTTTGCCGAGAGCCATGGCTTTGAGCATGACTATGATCGGCCGACGGCGTACCACTACCGAGACTTCTTGATTGAAGCGTTCAACATGGATCTGCCTTACGACATCTTTGTGAAGTGGCAGATTGCGGGCGATGAATACGCTCCGGACGACATCCTGGCTCAGAAAGCGACCGGTTTTCTGGGGGCAGGTACGCACAGTACGCAGATCACCAAGAACCAGGTTGAGAAGGAACGGTACGACGAGCTGGACGATATGGTAAGCACCACCAGCACCGCATTTCTGGGGCTGACGGTTGGTTGCGCTCGCTGCCATGACCACAAGTTTGACCCAATTACCGCCAAGGATTACTACCGGTTTGCCGCCACGTTCACCACCACGGTGCGTACCGAGGTCGATCTGGTCCCCAAAAATGCCGATCATGAGGCTGCGGTTGCGAAGCACGCGGCCGAGCACCAGCCTTATGTGGATGCGGTGGGTCGGTATGAGAAGGAAGAACTGCCAAGACGGCTTGAGCAGTGGGAGCAGTCCAGGCTTGCTGCCAGCAACACGCGTCCCCAGTGGGTGGTGCTGGATCCTTCCAAGATCGAGTCGACCGGAGGGGCAACGGTCAAGAAACTGGACGACGGTTCTTATCGCTTCGAGGGGAAGAACCCAGACTTTGATACCTACAAGGTGGTCGCGGCCTGCGACCTGTCTGAGATCACGGCGGTTCGGGTGGAAGCCTTGGCGGATGACCCCTTGGTGGGGCGTGGTCCTGGCCGGGCCGGTAACGGAAACTTTGCACTTTCCAACGTGAAGCTGACGGTGGGTCCGCGATACGGCATTGGAGCCACCAGCGAGCCAAAACTGGTGAATGCCAAGGCCACGTTTGAGCAGGCCGGGTTGCCGGTGGCGGCCGTGGTGGATGATGACCCCAAGTCGGCCTGGGCCGTGGATCCTCAGTTTGGCCGTGACCATGCTGCCGTGTTCGAAATTGGCTCGACCCTGCGTACCGACTCGGGCTCAACCCTGACGTTCAGCCTGGCGTTCAATAACAACACTGGACATAACATCGGCCGCTTGCGCCTGGCGGTAACCGATGCACCACGGCCGGTAGGTCTTGATGATGACGGAATTCCGGTTGCGGTGCGAACGATCCTGGATCGACCCCGAGATCAGCGAACCGAGGCCGATCAGGCTGCGGTGCTTGCCTGGTTCCGGACGATTGATGAGAGCTGGCGGTCTTTGAATCAGGCTGCCCAAGAGCACGCCAAGCTGGCCCCCAAGCAAGAGGGGGTGAAGGCAATGATCTGTTCCGAGGGTTTACCGGCGGTCCGGTTGCACACCCAGGGGGACGACTTTTTGCCCGCCACCCACTTCCTGCGCCGGGGAGACCCGAACCAGAAAGAGGGAGAGGCAACGGCTGGCTTTCTGTCTGTGTTGCTGAGCCCGTCCGCAGACGAGGCCCGCTGGAAACAGGTTCCCCCAGAGGGCTGGAGAACCTCTTACCGACGTCGCACGCTGGCGGAGTGGATGACCGATACCGATCAGGGGGCAGGCGCATTGCTGGCCAGGGTGGTCGTGAATCGGATCTGGCAGCATCACTTTGGCCAGGGCTTGGTGGCAACCCCCAGCGACTTTGGCACCCAGGGGGCCCGGCCCAGCCATCCCGAGCTGCTTGACTGGCTGGCCAGGGAATTGATTGCGGGCGGCTGGAAGCTCAAGCCAATCCAGAAGCTTATCATGTCGAGCGCGGCTTACCGCCAGGGGACCCAGGCTGCCATGGAGCTGGTGGCCGCCGACCCGGACAACACGCTGTTCGGCCGGCAGCAGCGGCGCCGGTTGGAGGCTGAGCCCATTCGTGACTCGATGCTGTTCGTCTCTGGGGCCATGGATCCCCGGATGTTCGGGCCCGGCAGCCTGGATGAGCGAATGCGGCGCCGGAGCATTTACTTTACGGTGAAGCGGAGCCAGTTGATCCGGTTCATGACGCTGTTTGACGCCCCGGATGCCTTGGTGCCAATAGCCGCCCGAGCCGCCACCACCGTGGCGCCTCAGGCCCTTTTGCTGATCAATAGCCCGATGGTGCGTGAGTGGGCCGAGGCATTTGCCGGCAGAGTCCAGCCGACCCAGGGACAGCCAGCCGGTGATGCTGCCGTGGTGCAGGCTTACAAGCTGGCCCTTTCCAGGGTTCCCGAGGCTATAGAACTGGAAGATGCCCGGGCGTTTCTGGCCCGTCAGACCCAGGCGCATGCGGTCCAGCACCCTGAGCAGGCGGCCCGGCTGGCGCTGGTGGATTTTTGCCAGACGCTTCTTTGCAGCAACGAGTTTCTTTTCAGCGAGTGAACCGGTGGACGATCTCGATACGTATACCTTGCAACCGAGTTGCCCAGGAGCCCTTGAATCATGCCACGCCATCCCCACTGGATCGCCACGCCGTCGGCCTCGTTTGTAAGCCGTAGGTCTTTTCTAGAGCGAGCGGGAGCTGGCTTTGGACTGGTTGCCCTTACGGGACTTCTGGAGCAGCAGGGGTTACTGGCCGCCATGGCGCCCGGAGATGCCGTGGCTCGGTCTCTGAACGCCATGGCGCCACAGCCGCCACACTTCCCGGTGAAGGCCAAGTCAGTGATCTGGCTATTCATGAACGGTGGCCAGAGCCAGGTCGATACCTGGGACTACAAGCCCGAGCTGGAGAAATGGCACGACAAGGAGATTCCGGGGTTTGACAAGAACACCGGCTTCTTTGTGGATCAAGTTGGGCCCTTGATGAAGTCGCCCTTCAAGTTCCGTCAGGCGGGCCAGTCTGGAACCTGGGTCTCCGAAATCTTTCCGCACCTGGCCGGCCATGTGGATGACATGGCGTTTATCCATTCCTGCTTCACCGAAACGAACAATCACTCCCCTGCTCTGTTCCAGATCAACACAGGATCCAGCCGCATGGGTTTCCCCTGTGTGGGATCATGGGTCACTTACGGGCTTGGGTCTGAGAGTCTGGACCTACCCGGCTTCGTGGTGATGTATGACACCCTGGGCCGTGGCATTCCCAAGGGACACTCCCAGAACTGGGGGGCTGGGTTCTTACCCGGCGTCTACCAGGGCACCGCTCTCAACGGCCAGGGCACACCGATCGACAACCTGAACCGGCTGCCTGATCTAGACGACCCGTCTCAGCGGGCCCAGCTAGATTACCTTCGTGCTCTGAACCAGCGCGAACTGACCCGCAATCCTAACGATGCTGCTCTCGCGGCCCGGATCGAGTCGTTTGAACTGGCCTACCGCATGCAGATGGCGGCCCCAGAAGCGCTCGACGTTGAGCATGGAGAGACGCCTGCCACCCGGGCACTTTATGGAATTGACGATCCCAAGTGCGGCCACTTTGCCAAGCAGTGCCTGATGGCGCGCCGGATGGTGGAACGAGGCGTGCGGTTCGTGCAGATCTACTCGGGCGGTATGGAGAACGAGCGGAGCTGGGACGGGCATTCGAACATCGAGCAAAACCATCGTGGCTTCGCGCTTGAGACCGATCAGCCGATCGCTGCGCTCCTAACCGACCTCAAGGCCCGAGGCTTGCTCGAATCCACCCTGGTCATTTGCTGTGGCGAGTTTGGCCGGCTACCGATCTGCCAGAAGGGTTCCACCGGCCGAGACCATAACCCGCACGCCTTCACCACCTGGATGGCCGGCGGCGGCACCAAGCCTGGCGTGCATCATGGGGCGACCGATGACTTTGGCCACAAGGCCGTGGTCGATCGCGTGAGCGTGAATGACCTGCACGCCACCATCTTGGCCTTGCTTGGGCTTGAGCACACCAAGCTGACGTACCGTTACAACGGTCGAGATTTCCGGTTGACCGATGTGGCGGGCGAAGTCGTTCGGCAGGTCATTGCATGAACGGGAAGCTCATTCTTCTGGTCGGGATTTTGGCCGGTCAGACGCTGGCGATTGCGGATGATAAGGCAGTGCCGTTTGTGCCAACCTCGGCGTATGTTAATCGCCAGGTTGAGGGCTGGACCGTGCATGTGAACCAGGCGCTTCTGGGCGATAAGAAAGCGCTGGGCGATCGGGCGCTTGCGTTAATGGAGACCAAGCTCAAAGAGGTTGAGGCGGTTCTTCCGGAGAAGGTGGTTGATCGGCTCAGGAAAGTGCCGATCTGGCTAGGTGTGAATGATGGTCAAGCTCCTGGGGCCGAGTATCACCCGAGCCGCGAGTGGCTGAAGGATAACGGCTACAACCCAGACAAGGCCAAGGGGGTTGAAATTGGCAATGCGCAAAGCTTTGTCACCTGGTCGGAACAGCAGCCTTCGATGGTTTTGCATGAGCTTGCTCACGCGTATCATGATCAGGTGCTGGATTTTGACCATCCAGAGATTCTGGCCGCGTACCGGCGGGTCAAGGAATCCGGGAAATATGACAAGATCAAACATGTGAATGGGCGTGAGGAACGCCATTACGCGCTGACCGACCAGAAAGAGTTTTTCGCTGAGATGACCGAGAGCGTGTTCGGGCGGAATGACTTCTATCCGTTCACAAGGGGCGAACTTGAAGCGTTTGACCCGCAAACCGCACGCATGGTCAAGGCGATGTGGCTGGGCGAAGAGTAAAAAACCTTGACGCCAGGCGGAGGCCTTGGTGTTGAGCTTGGCCTTGCAGCCGTTCGGCCGGCCCCACGATGCGAAGACCGATCTGGTCGGTTAAACTCGCCTGTGCGGTTCAGGACGACCGCAGTTTGGCACTTAACTTCGCCCGGAGAGGCTTCATGCTTGCCACCTTGATCTTGCTCGCCTCCGTGTCTCTTGGCCCACCCGCTGCCGACTCCAGGATTGAGGCGTATTGCGATGCCCTGAGCGTTGCGCCTGGGGAGATCGTCCGGTTCCACGTTTCGACCAACCAGCCGACCTACGCTGTTGAGATTCAACGCGTTGGTGCAACGCGAGACGTGGTCTGGAGCAAGGATGGCTTTGTGGGTCAGGATCTTCCCGTGCCTCATGACGTTTCCGCCAGAGGCTGTCGATGGCCTGCGGGAGTTGTGCTCCCGGTGCCCGAGGGCTGGAAGTCTGGCTACTACGCTGTCAAATTGACGGCGGGTAATGCGGTCTGGAACGCCTTCTTTGTGGTACGGGCAAAGGCTCCAGGAAGCAACTCCAAGATCTTGATACAACTTTCAACCAACACCTATTGCGCCTACAACAACTGGGGTGGTTACAGCCTGTATGCCTATCACGGCAAAGATAAGGTGCAAGGACGGCGGGTGTCATTCGACCGACCCATGGTTGGCCAGGCCGACCAGTGGGAAATTCCGTTCATTGAGTGGGCCGAGCAGGCCGGTTACACGCTCGACTACGCCGTGAACTCCGACCTGGAATTTCATCCTGAGATTTTGGCCAGGTACAAGCTGGTGCTGAGTGTTGGCCATGATGAATACTGGTCGGCCCCCATGCGTGACAACCTGGAAGCCTACATTGGCAACGGTGGCAATGTTGGCTTCTTCAGCGGGAATTCGGTCTGCTGGCAGGTCCGTAGCGAAGACGGCGGCCGAGCCCTGGCTTGCTGGAAGCAAGACTTTGGCGACGACCCGGTTTACATGACAAACGATCGGAGCAAGTTGACGAGTCTCTGGAGCCACCACCTGATTGGCCGGCCCGAGAACAGCCTTACCGGCGTGGGATTTCTGTACGGGGGTTACCACCGCAGCCACGGCCAATTCATGAACGGTTCAGGCGCATTCAATGTCCATCGCCCAGAGCACTGGGTTTTTGAAGGGACCGATCTCAAGAAAGACGATCCATTCGGCGGCAAAGACACCATTGTCGGGTACGAATGCGACGGCTGCGAGTTCACCCTGCAAGATGGCCTACCTGTTCCCACCAATCGGGACGGCACGCCCAAAACCTTCACCATTCTGGCGACCTCACCCGCCAAGTGGCATCCCGACGATTGCGAATGGTACGAGAAGTGGGAGAAGGGGCGAACTGGCGCCGCCGTGCTGGGCGTTTACACGCGTGGGGGAACGGTCTTTACTTGCGGCAGTACCGACTGGGCGCATGGCTTGAAGGGAAAAGACCCAAAGGTCGAGCGCATCACGCGGAACATCCTGGACCGCCTGGGAACGGGAGCCAAGTGAGTTCTTGGCGCTTGGTTTTGGTGTGGAGCGGCATCGCTCTGGGGTGAAGTGAAGATTCCTGGTGAGCCTGCACTCTGGAAGCAGGAGAGTTCGTACCCCCGGCTACGGTGTCTTTGGGTTCAAGAATCAAAGACACCCCAGGGCGGCTGCCTCTGATGTCTGCAATTCCATTGTTAACCGCTTCCAGTGTCTAACTTCAGCGTTCGCTCCATTTCGTCCTGGAGTTATTGACGGTCTGGTAAGTCGAGCTGGTACTTGGACACAAAGAGTTGATTATCCATTCCGGCCAGCGCGTACTCCACCAGAGCGTGGTCTTTCTGAGTGCAGAGAAGGATGCCTATGGGTGGGTTGTCTGCCTCGGACATCACGTTTCGTGTATACCAGCTTACATAGGTATTGAGCTGGCCGATGTTCTCGTGGCTAAACTTTTTCAATTTGAGTTCGATCAAGACGTGGCATTTCAAGATGTGGTGGTAGAACACGAGGTCTATGAATCCGTGTGAGTTACCGATCAGGATTCGCTTCTGCCTTGCCTCAAAGCAGAAGCCGTGTCCCAGTTCGAGCAAGAATTTCTGGAGCCGGTTGAGGAGCTGATCTTCCAGGTGTGATTCGCTCATGACCTCTTGTGGCTTCAGACCCAGGAACTCGAAGATGTAAGGTTCTCGAATGGCCAGAGCTGGAGCCACGACCTCTACGCCAGCCAGAGTGAGATCCGCAAGCTTTGCCTTGTTATGAGAATGGTCGGACAGCTCGCAGTACAGAGATGCGATCTGCCGCTTGAGTTCCCGAACTGACCAGTTTCCGCGGATCGACTCCACGCAATAAAATTCTCGTTTTCTTGCATCGTCTAGATCAACGATCAACTCCAGATGGCTGTAAGATAGCCTGTTGATCGTATCCTGGAAAGTTAGGCTCGATAGTGGGGACAGCGCCCCCTACGCTCTTTTGCACGAGTGGAAAACCGGAAGGTAAGAGGGATTGAGATTGTGGGGACAGCGCCCCCACAATTCCTGGAAAAGTTCGGTAAAACCGCAAATACCGATAGAGTTGGCGGCGATTGCAGTTGCTGATTTTCAGACGACTCAATTCAACGGCCAATGAGTCCAGTAGCTTTTCACCATAGGCGGCTTGGTCCTCGCCTCGAAGTTCGTACTCGGCAATATGGCAGCCAATCAGCCAGTTGCGAAGCGTCAGGCTGACATTGTCGGCATTGCGGGCCTGGAAAGTTAGTTCCGTGTTGACCCCAGAGATTGTACGGACCAGGTCTGAGAAGCTGAGGCAACTGTTCGGTGACGTGGCGGTTTTCTTGGCCTTGCTCATTTTGAGTCAACCTTTTCCGCATAAGGTTTTCCGGCTTGCCAGTTTCACCACTTATCAATGGGTCCGCTAGGCACTGGAATATGGGCATCGAACTGGCTGGGAAGCTCACCACTGGGCCCACTGGCTTTGATCTCGGCCAGGACCTCGTCAAAAACCTCACCACTCGACAGGTTGATCAGGCTCAGGTAGAGCGGCTTGGGCATGCGCGTGAAGTTCATGTACCACTTGAGGGTCTTACGGAACTGAAGGCAGGCGTAATGCTGGCCCCTACGCTCCAAGAGCCCATGGAAGTGACGCTCCATCATGTAAACCCTCTGCTCAAACGAGGGTTCAGGACCTGGCTGGCCGGTACGTGCCCAGTGATCGAGTTGCTGGAAGAAGAACGGATTGGCCAGTGCGCCTCGACCAATGGAGATGGCCGCACAGCCGGTCACGCGGAACATGCGGTCGGCGTCGGCCAGGGTTCGCACATCTCCGTTGCCCACAATGGGCATCCGATCCACCGCTTCCACCACGCGCTGGATCCCTTCAAGGTCGACGTTTCCCTTGAATCCCTGTGCACGGGTGCGTCCGTGGATGATGACGGCCGCCACGCCAATTCCCTCAAAGCTGCGAGAGAGTTCGGGGGCGGTGGGGGTCTGGTCGTCCCAGCCAAGGCGCATCTTGACGGTGACCGGCACGTTGACGGCCTTGACGATCGACTCGACGAGCTGGGTGGCGTTCATGGTGTCGCACATCAGCGCTGAGCCGCCGCCGCTCCTGACCACCTTGCGAACCGGACATCCCATGTTGATGTCGATGATTGAGGCCCCAGAGCCCACCATCCTGCGCGCGGCTTCACACATCTCGACCGGCTGGTGGCCATAGAGCTGAATCGCGACCGGGCGATCTTCTGGGCAGGTTTCTGAAAGTTCAAACGCTCGGCGTCGGTTCTCAATGAGGGAGCGGGCGTTCACAAGGTCGGTGGTTACAAGCCCGAGGCCGCCGTTTTCGCGAACGGCAAGTCGGAATGCCATGCTGGTGTAGCCGGCCATGGGGGCCAGGAAGAACCGGGTTGGGACCGGCACATTGCCAATCTGGAGCGGCTCCTGGATCCTGGCGGGCGGTACAGGCACGATCTGGTCTTGAGCACTGGTGTTCACTGAGTCCATGATCGAGCGGGAACTTTCAGGCGCTAAGGTGTTCGATTCGTGAAGCACCAACATGCCATGTCGGTCGGCCTTCGGGGAAGTCGAGTTGGCTGGGCATTGGCTTCCCCTTGTGAATAAATTGATGCCAGAGCGTATGACTGACGAACCAAGAACCGTGGTAGGCATGGAACTTTTGGTGCTGACTACAGAGCCCGGCCAGCAGCTTTTGGGCCAGATTGCGTCTGTTGCAGAGCCTTCGGTTTCGGACATCGAGCGGTGGCGAAAGCACCATGGCATAGAATTCGTGACGGCGGCATTGCGGCTGGCCGGGGCACGGCGGCGAGCGGCTGGAAAGTTTGTGAGATCGTCGGAAATGTGGCTGGATTCCACGGGCGTGGAGCAGTCAACCGACGAGCGGGTGGCACGTTTCAAGGCGGCTCGGTTCCGCCGGCTGATTGGCTCTGAGCCGGTGATTGACCTTTGCTGTGGTGTGGGGATTGACGCTCTGGCCCTGGCTGAAGCCGGGCGGGTGATTGCCGTAGACCGGGCCCCAGAGCGGTGCCGGCGGGTGCACTGGAACTTGGAAGTTTATGGCGTGGGTGGGCGTGGGCTGGTTGTGTGTGCCGATGCCGAACGATTTGGCACGCTTGAGGGCCGCTGGGTGCATATTGATCCCGATCGGCGAGCGGTGCCTGGCGGAACGGGCCGTCGTGCCCGGTCCATTTCCGATTATGCGCCTGGGCTCCCGTTCCTCCAGAAGCTGCGAAGTGAGGCGGTGGGTGGAGCGATCAAGCTGAGTCCCGCCAGCGATTTTGAGGCACATTTTGATGATACTCGGCTAGAGATTGAGCTGGTCAGCCTGGATGGGGAATGCAAAGAGGCCACCGTCTGGTTTGGTCGGGCGGCCAGTTGTCGGCGTCGGGCTACGATGTTGCCCGTTGGTGCGACGTTTAGCGATCACGATGGCCCGGACTCGACTGCCGCCTTGGTGGCTGCGCCTGTCGATTGGCTTTATACGCCAGACCCCACTTTGATCCGCGCGGGGTTGCTGGATCGTTTTGCGGTGAAGCATGGTTTGAAGCGGGCTGGGCCGGGGGTCGATTGGCTGACCGGCCCTGAGCTGGAGTCTCCGTTTCTGACCCGGTATGCGGTGCAGGCTCTGTTGCCGTTGGATTTCAAGCAACTGAAGCGTGAACTGAAGGCCCGTCAGCTGGTCCCGCAAACGATCAAGGTTCGGGGCTTGGATGTTGCTCCCGAAGAGCTGCGCCGGCGGCTGGGTCTTGATGCTGGGCGTTCGACGACTCTCTTGCTGTACGCACCTCCTGGCGGACGGGGTCGGGCTCAGGTGGTGATTGGCGAACGGTGCTGAGGAAGGACTGGATCAGGCGAGCCCATGTTTGCGCAATCGGCTGAAGAAGGTGCTCCTGGGCATGCCGAGCAATCTTGCGGCCTCGCTCTTGTTGCCGCTGGTATCGGCCAGGGCGTCCAGCAATCGCTGCCGCTCATAGGCCAGCAGTTCGAGATCCAGGGGATCGCTGGTGCTGGAGATCGGTTCCTCGACGCCTGTGCGCTGGGTGGTTCGCGGTGGGCTCAGAACCGCCAGGCCGGCGGCCTTGGTTCGCGTTCTTACGGCGTTCGATCGGGTGGAACCGAGGGTAGGCCGTGTGGTTCGGCCGTTGCGATCGGTGCCAGATCGGATCTCGGCCGGAAGGTCATCAAGGCGCAGCGAGTTCCCTTCACAAAGCACAACCGCGCGTTCGATTGCATTCTGTAGTTCGCGGATATTGCCCGGCCAGTCGTATCGCAGAATCGCTTCCACGGCGTCATCCTCGATGGACGAGACCTCTTTACCAAGGCTCCGTGAATAGTTCATCAAGAAGTGCAGAGATAGCTCGAACATATCTTCAGGACGTTCGCGGAGCGCTGGTGTTTTAAGCGTGATCACGTTCAGTCGGTAATAGAGATCCTCACGGAACTTGGAGGCTTTCATGAGCGCTTCAAGATTTTGATGCGTGGCGGCGATCACGCGCACATCGACACGAATGGTCTGAGAGCTACCAACCCGTTCAAACGACTTTTCCTGAAGTACACGCAGCAGCTTGGTCTGAACTTCGAGATTGATATCGCCAATTTCATCAAGAAAAATGGTGCCGCCGTCCGCTTGCTGAAACCGCCCGATACGATCCGAACGGGCGTCGGTAAACGCCCCTTTGACGTGTCCGAACAGTTCGCTTTCTAGCAACGATTGAGAAAGGGCCGCGCAATGGACCTTGACGAACGGCTTTGTGGAACGAGGACTTGTGTTGTGAATGGCTTCGGCCAGCAGTTCTTTGCCGGTGCCGCTCTCTCCACGAACCAGAACCGCGGCAGGACTGGCGGCCACCTTGCGTGCCATCTGAATGACCTCACGCACAGCGGGTCCAGATCCCTTCATGATGGAGAACGGCCCCTGATCAATGACCGGGGTTTGCACCAGTGAGTCGGTGGCAAGCAGCGTCTCATCTGTGGTGGTTGGGGGCAGGCTGGGTACCGGCTCGGAAATTGTGCGGCGGGCGGGTAGGCGTTGGGTGCTTAGCTCTTGCTGCAAGAAAATGATTCGCCGCTGCTGTTCGGCAATTTTCTCAACCTTCTCACGCAGATCCCGGTTGAGCCGTTCCAGGGTTTGCTGGGTGCCGGCAGAGCGAAGCGCCAAGGTGGCAACCGATCCCAGGGCCCCCAGGAACGCCAGTTCTTCTTTCTCGTAAGGCATTCCGCTACGCTTCGGGCCCAGCAGCAGCACCCCTGCCAGTTCGTCTTGCGCTTCGAGCGGGGTGGCAACCTCACCGCCAAGCCTGATCATGGCATCGGTGGCCGGGTCAGATGCGGAAACCAGCGACATGGCGTGTGGCACCTTGAGCGGCGAGCGCAATGCGCCCAGCCTGGTCACCAGCGGATTGTCTGGAGTCAGGGTTAGTTCATCGGGCTGGGGGCCACGACATGCCGCCAGGCGGAAGTCGGCGTGGTCAGAGTCTAGCAGGTACAAGGTTCCCCACTCGGCGTGTAGAACCTCGCACGCAGCCTCCAGCAACCGTTGACCCAGAAGCTGACGGTCCACCAAACTATCCACGGCCACGCTCATCTTCTTCATGGCCTGGTCAAATTTGTACTTCTCGCGATAGAACCGGCGATCGATGGCGGTCTGGAAACGATTTTTAGCCGCCCCAGACGAGATCAGCAGAATGATGGCCGTCACACAGGCCACCACCGTGCCGAGTGAAGCCTGGTTGCCCAGCAACCGCTCACCAATCAAAAGCGCACCGAGAACCAAACCCGCGGAATAAAGCAGCCCGGCCGCCATGCTCATCATCACGTACATCACGCTACGGTTCAGCAAGACCTCGGCCTGCATGAGCTTGTAACGGGTGATACTGAAGGCATACGCCACCGTATAAAACAGAGAGACCACCGACATGGGCCAGGCGGAACGCGAAGACATGCCCAGTCGTGCCGGATCAATGCAGGCATCCCAGATCAGCCAGCCGATGGGTGGAATTGAGAGAATGGAAGCGATCAGCAGCCAGCGGACCTGATCTCGCTCTGAAGAAATGCGGGCCTTCTGGTAGCTGTACCAGAGACAGAACAGGCAAAGCCCGAAGGTGACCACCGCCAGGATGATGTAGCCCAAAGAGACCGCACGCAGGGCATGCATCGCAATCTCAACCTGGCGGTCGTCGTGTCCCCAGCGGGACCAGCTCATGCTTAGCCAGAGCGTTGCGGCCGTCAGGCTGGGAATGCCGTACAGCACAAGCAACAGCAGACGCTGGTGATTCTGGTAGATCGGCAGTGGGCGGGGGAAGATCAGGTAGAAGTGCAGGCTGACGATCGGAACAAACACCACTACGGCCGCAAATGGGAAGATGAGCCAAGGCTCGGCGGCAATCTGGGACCAGTGATATCCGCCGATATACGCAACCACCGTGACCACGCACACGGCAAAGAAGACCCGGGCCGAAATGTCTCGTGGCCGGCGCCAGAGCACGCGCGCACCAATGGCGCACATGATCATTTCCTGGATGAACCAGACCACGGACCAGAGATAGCTGCTAAGCGGCGGCTTGGCAACCTTCACATGGCCGTAGGCAGGCCCGTCTGATCCAACCCAACGCACCTCCACGTAATCACCCAGGCGGTTGCGCACATGCCTGGCAGAGCGGATCACATCGTTATAGTTCTCAATCGGAAATCCGCCGATCATCGTCAGCAGATCACCGTCTTTGCCGGCGTGGGGCGGCCCCCCTGCCCATTCGCCAGGATCACTGTTTCCCAGCATATCGCGGGCAACCGGCTGCGGCTCAGCGCTCCAGTTGGCGCTGGCAAGCTCTCTGACCCTGGGGCCAAACACGCAGCGGATGCCCGTATCTCCGGTGGTGGCCACAAACCAGAGAACCGCCAGTGAGTACAGCACAACCGCCACGCTGGGCACGCCCACCGATAACAAAGGGGCCGGCCCACCGGTTCCCCGGCGGCCACTCTCAATCATCCGATTGCGATCAGAACTCACGCGATGAAACTCATGGTGGCGGCCTTGCGATCCAAGTGTCGAAGGCCGTGCCTCCCAGAGTAAGATCTGGAGTGGTGATGGTAAACAGGCTGGCGCTCAAATCTCGTTAGTTTGTTGACGGCGCCGAAATATCGACAATTCGGCGCTTGGTTTCTGTCATCCGGCAAGTGTTCGTCAGTTGTGTTTTAGGTAACGGGGTGGGGTGTTTGGGTGGAATGGAAAAGATGTCCGGCTGGCTTGTTCTGGCCTTAAATTGGTAGTTTTGAAAAAATGAAAATTCCAATGACTGACCCAATGAGCTCTGCAAGAATTGGTCGAACCATAATCTGAGTCATTGGTTATGGAAATAGGAGTGGTAGCTGGAAGTCCCGGATTGAGTCTGAATTGGAGGTTATTCAATGCCACAAAATGCCTCACGACTTTTGATGTGGAATACCAAGTGCATTACAGACGTAATCATGCTTTGCACCTGACGAGTTATCGCGCACCTTCGAATGAGCCGGCGATGGAGTTTCAACATGCGGATTTCGACCCGGCGGCGTACTGAATGGGCTTTGGGTGAACTTGGTGTCGATGCTCTGTACACGCCACAGATGAGCCAGGTAGGTCCGGTTGAGGTGGTTCGAATGGGGCATGGTGAGCCTGTGGTGCTGGTGCCAGGGCTTGCCGGTGGTTGGCGATTGCTGGTGCCGCTGGCCCGTCGGCTGGCCGCGCGTCATGAAGTGATTCTGGTGGGGCTGGAAGGTGATCGGGGCGGTGCCTCACCGGTGCTGGATGACAGTCCTCATGATCACGCCACTTCTTTGCATAGCCTGATCAATCGGCTCGGTCTGGAGCGACCGACCGTTTTCGGAGTTTCGTTTGGTGGCGCGGTGGCCCTGGATCTTGCGATTCGGTATCCCCGCGTGATCGGGCGTCTTGCCTTGATGGGGGCTGAGGCACGGTTTCGGGGCGGCCTGGGGGCCACCATTGCACGCCGGGTTTTGGAGCGATTCGCTTTACCCTCTGACAACCCGTTCTTGAATCAGTTCTTTAACTTGCTTCATGGCTGCCGACCTGATCCCGGTCCGCTCTCCAGATTTGTGGTCGACCGGTGCTGGGAGACCGATCAGGGGGTGATGGCCCGGCGTCTGCACGCTTTGGAAAAGTTTGATGTCTCTTCGCGGTTGCATGCGATTGATGTCCCCACACTGATCCTTGCGGGCTCCAAAGACATGATCGTTCCCCCTGCCCGCCAGCGATCGCTCTCCGAGTCGATCTCTGGGGCCACGTTCAGTTCGCTGGAAGGGGCTGGGCACATTGGCTTCCTGACGCACCGGACCGAGGTGGGTCGCACGTTCGCACGATGGATGAAGGGCTCGCTAGCGCTTGCGAGCTAAGCGGTGATCGGTTTGTGAAGTCTGATCCGTTTGAACCGAGCCTGTTCTGGTGTGGATGAGATGCCTGACTCTTTTGGTTGTGCGTCAGGTGCGCTTTATTCACTAGAACTTGAGCGTGCGATCAGGCGGTCGGCATCGTGGCATGGTGAACAAGTGCGGAAGGGAAGCCGCACACCATACCTCACGCATCCCATGACTGTGGCCTTGATACTGGCCCGGCTTGGCTTTGATCAGACCACGCTCATGGCGGCGTTGCTGCATGACACGGTGGAGGATACGTCGGCCACGCTCGACGATCTGGAGCTGGAGTTTGGCGCAGAGGTCTGTGACCTGGTCGGTGCCTGTTCAGAGCAGAAGCTGGATGCCGAGGGATGGAAACGATCATGGCACGACCGAAAGCGGTCGCATCTAGAATTGCTAGAGCATGCTGGGCGTCAGGTTCGGGCGATTGTGCTGGCCGACAAGCTTCATAACCTGATCAGCATGCAGAGCGACCTTGCCAGCGGTGTTGATATCTGGAGTCTGTTCCATGCAGACCGGGCGGTCTGGCTGGCCCACACGCGTCATTCGATTACGATCTTGGGTCAGGGATCCGATGCAGACCTGGCCTTGAGGCAACTGGTCTCAGATTGCCTGACCGCGCTTGCCAAGCTCGAAGTTGCCTGAGTTCGCCTGGGGGAAGTAGAGCCGCCAGATTCGCAGCTTGCTGGCAGCTTGTCCGGTCCCGACCCGCTCACGATCTTCCGCGAACGCTCATCCATTCGCTGAGTGGAGAGTATTCCTTCAGTGGCTGGGCTCAGGACTTGCCGTAGACTTTTTCAGGGGCGAACACGCGGTGCTCACGAATTTGCAAGCTTCCGTCTGGGTTCACAACTCGGAAGAAGCAAGAGCGATAACCTTCGTGACAGGCTCCGCCTTCTTGGTCGACGAGAATTAGTAGAACGTCGGCATCGCAATCAATCCGGATCTCAAGCACGCGCTGGGTGTGCCCCGAGGTGCCCCCTTTGTGCCAGAGCCGGCCGCGTGAGCGTGAATAGAAGTGGGTCTGGTTGGTTTTCAGGGTGGTGGTCAGAGCCTCCTGATTCATCCAGGCCATCATCAGAACTTCGCCGGTGCCGTGGTCCTGGACAATCGCAGGGATCAATCCGTCCGCCGTCCAGCGAAGCATGGTGTAGAGATCGGTTTCGGCCGGAAGCGGAGGTTTGTCACTCATCGGCGATTACAGGGGGTTGAGGGTCGATCATCGGCCAGGGGCGAGATGCCGCAAGGGCCAGCTGGATGCCGTGTTCTTCGAGTTGTTGAGCCGCCAAGAACGCTCCCGCACGTTCCAGTAAGTGGCAAGTTCTGGGCAGCACACCTGGGTCCGTGAAGTCGGCTTGGCCTGGAAGCGGGAAATTTGTCCCTGGGCGAAGCTCGGGGTCCACCTGAAGCACAGACAGCAGTGCCTCCAGAAGCTCTAGCTTGGAAGTCTCGTCCGAGTCTGTGGCTGTTGATTGGAGCGCGGTCAGCAGCTCCACCGGCTGGTTTGCCAGCGTGAGCGCAGCCGCCGCCAGGTTTGGAAAATCCAGGCTCAAGAGCAGCCGAGGGTCCTCCGCAATCAACTGACCGACGATCCGCGCTTGGGTGGAACTGGTGAGCGGTCCGGAAAGGACCAGCGCCAGTTCCGCTGGGTCGAGTTCGAGCAGGTCAAGTTCGTCGGCTTCCGAGGGGCTCATGCAAGAGAGATCCCCCTCATCGATCAGGCTGGGATCCACGAGGGGTAAGCCCAGCCGGCGCCGGAGTCGATCAAACGGATAGCCCTGATAAAGATGGCTCATGGAGGGGCGAAGGCTGAGCTGTTCTCGGAACGCAATCAAGCCTTCCAGCCGGGTGCGCAAGCTGGAATCGGAATCGTGGGGAATTGCTGCCGCCTGGCCAGGCGTGAGTGCAGCCAGGTCTTGGCTATTGAGTGCGCGTTTGGGGGTAGAGATCCAGATGTTTTCATAATAGCGTTCGGCCCACTCTCGAAATAATCGAGGGCGGGTTTCTTGATCGAGGTCCGCCGGCACTCGGATCCGCCACAGGTCGGCATCCATCAGGGCAATGGGGCGAGGCCGAGCTTGGCGGTCTAGAACGACGAACGCACTTCCCAGGATGCACTCAAGAATTCGCTCCAGGCGAAGCATTTCTCTGGGATCGGAGCTGGGGATTGAGAATCTGGCCTGGCCCTGTCCCACTAGCAAGCTGGCGCGGATGCGCGGGAGAGCGTTCAGGTCGAGCGTTGGAGATGCGGTCGGCATTGGCCGATCGAGCCATTCGCCGGTGAACCATTCCGTGACGGCTTGCAACCCGGGTAATGCCGTGGGTGTTGCGGCCACCGCTCGCACCGGGCCCAGGCGTGCCAGCATTGCGATCAGTTCGGGCTCAGGCTGGGTCCATTCAATAATCAGACTATTTGTTAACTCGTCGGAAAGTTGCTCAGCCCCGCCCCCCTGCCTCAACAGTTCCACCAGGGTGCAGGCCTGAATGCCAAGGTCTTTGAGTTCCTGGTTTCGGTCGGTTGCTCGGGTTGCTTCCAGGAATGCTTGGATTGAATCGACATTTTGACCAAGCCATGCCAGGCAGAGCGCCTGGTTCATGCGGGCATCCACATCATCTGGATCGGCATCAGCCAGACCCCGGAAAACGCGTTCAGCCTGGGCGATCTGACTCAGATCCCCCACCGACATCGCCCTACTCCAGCGCTCACGTCGAACCTCCGTTTGTGGTGACAGAAACCGATACTCGGTTCGGGCCACCAGCGGCAGTTCAGGTGAAAGTAAGAGCCGGTCGAGCGCGGCCTTGGCACTCGGAAAACCGGGTTCAATGCGGAGTGCGCGTTGCCAGCAGGCCCACGCGGCAAGTGGGCGCTGCTGGTGTAAATGGACCCAGCCAGCCTGTACGCAGTCCAGGGCTGACGTGGGCTCGAGAATTTCAGACATTGTGGGTTTGCCAGTGAACAGGTTCGAAACCCGGAACGCCGGTTGAGAAGGATCTCAGCGGCCAGTGATGATAATCTTGGGTTTCTCTCCAGCCGGTGCTGCCGGCTGTGCCGCTCCGGGGGTCCACAGCCCGCCAGCCTGAGGCTTGCCAGCTTCCGACCCTGGGGTCCAGATGTTCGGTTTGGTGGCCGAAACCCCGAGCTCTCCGGAAGCGGTTGTGATTCTGGGACCATACTTGGCGAGTACAGCCTGAA
Organism: uncultured Planctomycetales bacterium; assembly: GCA_903926465.1. Classification (GTDB taxonomy): domain Bacteria; phylum Planctomycetota; class Planctomycetia; order Isosphaerales; family Isosphaeraceae; genus CAIYJE01. The sequence continues at coordinate 26,501 of CAIYJE010000079.1, read as the reverse complement.
GGGTACGCGTATCCAGGTACATTTCGCCGGGCCGATCCGGGCTGGGAACGGCCTGCACCAGACGCATCTGTACAAGTACAGAGAGCAGGGTGGAACTCGCGTCCCGATCTTCTCGGTAGCGTTCCATGATTGTAGCCAAGTACGGCACCCACTCTTCAGGCGTCTGGCTGGCGGATCGGTGCCGGAGTTCGAGCAGATCCCAGTTCAGGGCATTCGCCTGACGGTGGGCGGCTGGTTCCTCAGTGCGTCCGCGGTCCAGCCAGGCCAAAGCCCCGGCCGTATCATCATTGGCCATGGCCAAACTACTCAGATCGGCAAAGATCATGAGCCGCATGCCGGGCGTTTCTTGTTCAAGCAATCCAGGGCGTTTGAGCAGTTCTTGGGCTGCACGCTCCAGCACATGAACTAACTGGAAGCGATGACTGATTGTGTACAGCGTGATCAGGCTTTGATCATCCAGCTTCTCAATGGGAATGGTCTGCAGCCGGGAAAGGTGAACCGACTCAATGTCCGAGTTCGGGTCAATTTCCTGGTCAGGTTCAAGCCCAAGCTTCTCTCGCAAGCTCCTGGTATCGAGCGCGAATTTACCAGACGGCCCGGCTTGTTCCAGGAGTCTGATCGCAGCCAGTAGATTCAGCTTGGCCGCCGGATCCTTGGCCGCCTGAAGCGGAGTTCGCTGACCGAGCGCCGGCATGGAAAGGTTGGGCCAAATTTCCTGGATGATTTTTTCAGCTTCCAGGTGGTTGATCTGCTTCATCTTGGCCGGAGCAATTCCTTCTGGGAAAAGCTTCTCAGACTGAAGCGCAAGCCCAACGCGAGAGGCTCTGCCAACCCGCTTGGTTTTGGGGTGAGCCGGTGGGATGCCCGGCCCGGCCCGGTCCCGGAACCACTCACTCAGGCGGTCGAGCCGACCATCGTCAAAGGCTTCGAGGATGGCAATTTCTTGACCAATCAGCAGGCGACCTTGAACCACGGGGATATCGTCTGGGTTCTGGATCGCGTCTTTGTTTGGCGCTGGCTTGTTGAGCAGCAGGTAAACCTGGACCTGGGGGCTCTTGGGATCGGCCGGGTCAATCGGCTCGGTCCCTTCGGCGTGCAGCAGTGGTTCCGAAGTCAGCCAAGCTTGCAGGGCGTTTCGATCTCGGATGGGCCAGATCCATTGCAGCATATCCACGCGATCTTCTTCAGGGATCGCTGCAATGAGCTGGCAAAGCGCCTCAAGATCAACGCTATCGGGTGTAACTCCCACCCGGCTGCTGTACCGACGCAAGGCTTCAAGTGCCCCTTCATGGTCACCCAGCCAGAGCAAGCAAATGCCGAAGTTGCGTTCTGCTTCAGGGCAATCGGTTGAAAGGGTATCGAACGAAGCTGCCGCGGCAGACCAGAGACCGTGATCGGCCCAGTTCCGAGCCTGATTGAATTGCTCGGCCTTGGAGGGATCTAGCCCTTCAGAAACTGGCAGGAGCTTGTAATGATTCCGGAGCCAGGGGGAGATACCAGGGTTCGATTCAATGGTTCGAAAGGTGGAAGCCGTTGAATCCGAATTCTCAGGGTTGATCGCCATGGCCAGGGCCAGGTGTTCAATGGCCGCGGGAATTCGCCCGGCATGGAACAACTGCGTGGCCAGAACTTCGGTGGTGTGCGCGAGTGCTGACCAATTTTCTTGGGGCAAAATGGTCAGCGCTTCCTGGAGCAAGGCCACTGCCAGGAACGGATTATTACCCAGAATGGCCAGTCTTAACTGGAATTCCAGGGCCCCTGGATGCGTGGGATGCTTGGCCAGGAGTTGGGTCACAATCTCCGTAGCGGCTGCAAGGTCTTTGCGGTGGGCCAGGACCAAAGCCTTCCTCAGGGAGAGGAGCGGATTGCAGGGGTCAATTTTGAGCCCTTCGTCGCAAACGGTCAAAGCTCCATCGAGCTGTCCGTTATCGATCAATCTCTGAACTTTGTCGGCTTGTGCTTCAATCTTCTGGCAGCACCATTTGTACTTCTCACCGCTACCACAAGGACACAAACGATATGGGTCGACCGCAGCCATAAGGATCTATCCCTGCAAAACATCCGCACTGGACGGCGGAACGTGACACACGCTGATCGCAATCAAGAAAAATATGATATCCCGTCCCGGCCAGGCACGTCTATGCTCTGGGGCTGTCTTGTAGGCCAATCAACACTCAACGCGTCCGCATTCCTTTGTCAGCCTGGTCAAGCGGGGGTAAACGGGCGGAAAATCCGTGAAGTCATGGTTGTGCGGGCTGGGGCGGATTGGTCTGCCTTGTTCGGTTTGTGGTTCATGCCCTATAATCCGAACTGTGCTGATAGCCAAATCGAACACATGGGCCTGCCCCAAGTCATGATGACTGATCGTTTTGAGAACAATTCTGCGGCTGGTCCCCGGAACGTGGTGGTGCTCGGGTCTACAGGATCGATTGGCCAGAGTACCCTGAGCGTGGTTGCCCACGATGGTGGAACCCGTTTAAACGCTTACGGTTTGGTCGCAAATTCCAGCGTGGACCGGCTTGTGGAACAGGCCAAGGAACATCGCCCAAAATACGTCGGGGTGGCCAGTGCGGCCGCCGCCGGGCCCCTGCGGCAGGCACTCCAGGGGACCGGAATTGAGGTTCTGGAAGGACCGGAAGCAATCGAGCGGTTGGTCGCCGATCCAGAAGTAGACCGGGTGGTTTCGGCCGTGGTGGGCTCGGCGGGGCTGGGTGCCACCTGGGCTGCGCTTGAGGCTGGAAAAACGGTCGCCCTGGCAAATAAAGAAACTCTGGTGGTGGCCGGCCCGCTGGTGATGGCCCTGGCCAGAAGCCGGGGAGCCCACGTGCTTCCGGTCGATAGCGAGCATTCAGCCATTTTTCAGGCGATGTGTTCTGGTTCGGCCAAAGAGGTCAAACGGGTCATCTTGACCAGCTCGGGTGGTCCGTTTCGCGGCAAGTCTCGGTCGGATCTCCAAAATGTTCAGCCGGCCCAGGCACTCAAGCATCCCACGTGGAACATGGGGCCCAAGATCTCGATCGACTCCGCGACTTTGATGAACAAGGCGCTGGAGATGATTGAGGCTCGGTGGCTGTTTGATTTGAAGCCTGAGCAAATTGAGGTTGTGATTCATCCCGAAAGCATCGTCCACTCCTTTGTAGAGTTTGTGGACGGAAGCGTGATCGCTCAGCTTTCCCCGCCTGATATGCGGTTGCCAATCCAGTATGCACTCACCTACCCCGACCGCTTCGATTGCCCGGCGCCTCGCCTGGACCTTTCCAAGGCCCTGGCGTTGAATTTTTCACCGCCCGATCGAGAAACCTTCCCCGCGCTTGAACTTGCGGAGGAGGTCATGCGTATGGGAGGTACGGCTGGGTCAGCGTTGAACGCCGCTAATGAGGTTGCCGTGGAGCGTTTCCTTGGTGGCTCACTTGCGTTTTTAGACATCCCCCGCGTTTGCCGCGCGGTCTTGGATCATCATACGTTCGAATCGGCCCCCACGCTCGATACCCTATGGAGGGTCGACGCCTGGGCACGGCAGGAGGTAGCGCGTTGGGGATCTTGAATAATTGGTTTGCGGTGCTGCTGGTTGTTTTCGGTCTGGGATTTGTGATCTTCATTCACGAGCTTGGCCATTTTCTGCTGGCCAAGTGGAATGGCGTGAAGGTTGAAAAATTCGCGATCGGTTTCGATATCTACAACCTGAAGCTGTTTTCCAGGAAATTTGGGGAAACCACCTACGTTCTGGGTGCGCTTCCCCTGGGCGGCTACGTGAAGATGCTGGGCGAGGACCAGACCGGGACCTCAAACAGCGGACCGCCGATCAGTGATCCGCGGGCCTATCCGAACAAGCCGGTGGGTGCACGGATGGCCATCATCTCGGCCGGCGTGGTGATGAACATCATTTTTGGCATGCTCTGCTTCGCGTACATCTACATGCGTGGCAAGCTCGAAGTTCCGCCGGTCATCGGCGCTGTCATGGCTGGAGCACCAGCCTATGATTGCGGCCTGCAGGCTGGTGACAAGATTCTGGCAATTAATGACCGGCCGATCCAGAAATTCAGCGACATTCAGCAATCGATCATCTTCAACTCCAAGGGCCAGCCGCTCAAGTTGTCGGTTGAACGCTCTGGTGAGCCGAATCCGCTGAGTCTGACGGTGACTCCTCGCCTGAAAGCCGGCGGGAAGTATCAGACTATTGGCGTGGTACCGGCGAGTGATCTGGTGCTTGCCAAGTCCAGCCCCTTTCTGGCTCCCGCTGGGATGCAGATTCAGGGTGAAGATGTTCTGAAATCGATCAAGGGGGGTGGCACAATCACGGCCGCCGGCCCGGTGGGTGGGGCACTCCAAGAGATGAACACGCGTCAGCAACTGGATGCACTGTTCAGCAAGTCGCCCGATGTGCCGCTTGAGGTTTCGGTTCGTCCCCCGGATGGTTCCTCGGAAAAGTCAGCAAAATTCGTACTCCCTCCGGTCCAGTTCATGGATCTGGGGCTGCGTCTGGGAGCCGGCCCGGTCATGTCTGTTCAGGCTGGGTCTCCGGCCGATCGGGCGGGCTTGCGGGTTGGTGATAAGATCACCGCCGTGGATGGAAATGCGGATTATGATCCGATCCGGCTTCCGGATCTGGCCTATTCTCAGGCGGTGGCCAATCAACCCGTTCAACTTCAGGTTGAGCGTGGTTCCAATGCCGGCACCACGGAAACGCTGACCCTGAATCCCCGCCCTGCCCGTTCCTGGGTGGAGGGGAACATCGGTGATGAGCCGCTGGATGTGGTCGCCCTGGGGTTTGCCATGGAGGTTGGCCCCAAGGTGGTTTCGGTGGAGTCCGAAGGGGCGGCGGCTCGTGCCGGGATCAAGGCTGGCGATGTGCTGCACAGCGTCACGCTCAACTTGCCGGATTTCGGGCCTGGCGATGATGAAGACACCCCCAAAAGCCTGAAATTCGTTCTGGACGGGAAGCCAGCGGGCCAGGAAATTGCTGGCTCCTACGCCTCGGTTTTTGATGAGTTGCAGCGGCTGCCGCTGAGTCCGGTCAAGATCCAGGTGGCTGGTTCAGAGGCCGAACTCATCTTGAACCCCACTCCCGTCACGGGCTGGTTTCATCCCCAGCGCGGGCTTCAATTCGTTACGCTCACACGCAGGCTCGCGCCTCAAAGCGTGCCGATGGCCCTTAAGCTTGCATGGTCCGATACCGTGGAAAACGCGTCCCAGGTTTATTATATGATTCGCGGCCTTGTGCAGCGGACCCTGTCCAAAGACAGCGTGGGCGGGCCGGTGAAGATTGCCAAGATGGCGTATGACACCGCGAGGATTGGCCAAGATGCCTATGTTCCCTTCCTGGGAATGCTGAGCATTAACCTGGCCGTGGTGAACTTTCTGCCGATCCCGCCACTCGATGGCGGCCAGTTGCTCTTCTTGATTTGTGAGAAGGTACGCGGCCGGCCCGTGCCAGAGAAGTACGCTGGCCCGGTGATGATTGCGGGCCTGGTATTCATTCTCTTACTCTTCGTGTTTGTGAACCTGAACGACCTGATGAGTGTTTTCGGGTAAACGGTGGTTCAAACGATGAGTACGTAGCAGACAGAAGCGGCCGGCAACGGCCGTTTTTTTTGTATACCAGCCCTTGAATGCCAGCAGTCTGCGCGTCAGCATTTGATCCGCATGAATCCAGCGGATTGGTGCGACGGATTCTGCAACATCAGGAGCGCTCTGTGGCAACAGAGATCGAGGTTGGTCCAGTCAAGCTGGCATTGAATGATTCCAACGCGGCCTGCCCCCCCGAGGGTCCGGATCGGGTCCTGGTCACGGCCGGCGATCGGCCGAGCGCGAGCCAGGATTCCTTGCCCGTACTGGTCGATCCCGCAGTAGATCATGAGCAGCTTGCCATTGCCCAGCGGCGTTTGGATGTGGATGAAAAGCACCAAAGAGTGCTTCGTTTCCTGCAAGAAACCGGCTACCAGGCAGCCGTACTGGGTCGGACCGATAGCCTGGCCTGGCTAACCTCTGGAGGTGACCTGGGTCAGTCGATGTGCGGCGAGCTTGGCGCGATCCAGATCTTTGTGAATTCACGGGCCCGCGTGGTCATTTGCGATAACGTCCAATCTGCACGGGTGTTTGAGGAAGAGCTGGCCGGCCTGGGTTTCCAGCTCAAGGAATGGCCCTGGTCTGGTGATTCGCAATCTCTCCTGAGTGATCTGATTCGTGGCAAGCGGGTGGCGTCTGACGGTTTTGCGCCGCTGGTGGGTCTTTGTGATGAGCGGGTTCGGCTGCGAGAGTTGCGTTACCCTTATACCGTGCTGGAACGGCAGCGTTTGCGGGAACTGGGGCGTACGCTCAGCCTGATGCTAGAGGCCACCTGCCGCAACTTCGAGCCCGGTGAGAGTGAGGCCGACCTGGCTGGTCACCTGGCCCATCGGTTGATGCGAGAAGGGGTGGTTCCGCTTGATCTCCGGGTAGCGGCCGACGATCGGCTTTCACGGTTTCGCCAGCCTCGGTTCAAGTCCATTGCCATTGCGCAGAAGGCCACGGTCTCTGCCGTGGGGCGCCGGCATGGTCTCTGCGCGGCCGCGACCAGAACGGTTTCGTTTGGTGAACCACAACCAGAGTTCCGGAGTGCGCATGCGCTGGCGGCCATGGTGGATGCCACCTGCTTGTACTTTTCCAGACCGGGAGAGACGGTGAGTGGTGTTTTTAAACGGACCCAGCGGATTTTTGAAAAATACCAGCATGGAGATGAGTGGCGGCTAGATTACCAGGGCTTTCTGATTGGCTACGCAGACCGTGAGCAGATCTTTCTGCCAAACTCATCTCTGGCGTTGCTGGATGGCATGCCGGTTTGCTGGTGCCCGAGCGTAGACGCGGCGAGATCTCAGGACACGGTGGTGGTGGACGAACGCGGATTCGAAGTCGTGACCGAGGCGCAACGGTGGCCCAAGCTGGATGTGCAGGTCAAGGGATTCAGCGTAAGTCGACCCGACATCCTGGTTCGCTGAATCCCGGGGGACTGCTGATGGTGAGTTCTGATGGATTGGAACGTGAAGAGGTTCAGCCCGCACTGATTCCCGTGGTGGAACTGGGAGTGGAAGAGGCGTACCACCTGGCTCACGATGTTTTTCAGATGGCCGATCTGCCTCCGCTAGAGGCCATTGAGTTTGAAGACTGGGGCCGAGACTTCCTGCTTTCCAGGCTGCTCACTTTGACCGACGCTCAACTGGCTTCAACTGGGCTGATGCGTGATGACCGTATTCCGCGATCGCATGAATGAGCTCGCAGGTTTTTATTTCACTTGTGCTAAGTGGAAAATGCGTAGGATTCAGGTTCATTGCCATCGAGCCAAGGAGGTTGGCTCAAATTGGAGACTGGTTCCGAGTCTGCGAACTGCCTGCCCCAATTTGGTGAATGGCCCTGGTTTCCAGGCTCTGGATCCGGGTGCTGGCTGGCCCACATCTGCAACGGAAATGTGAACCGCAGCCGTTAGCTTTGAATGGATCTCTTGGACTTCCTCAAGAAGGGCGCTGCGGCAAACGAGGCTGAGTTCGTCACGAGCTGGTCATTCCAGAAGAAATCCACTCGCTGGCGCTTCGGGCTTGTATTTCCGCTCAACCGCTTGGGTACCGTTATGTAACCACGAGATCTTCAGATCCTTTTCACGCAGGTTGCAAACCCCGACCCTGAGCGATGCTGCACAGGACTTAGGAAAAACCGAATCGACCAGGCCCAGTTCGGCAGCGGTTTCCAGGCTACAGCCCAGCGGTGGCCGCACGCTCTTGGCCAGGATAAGAACTGGGGCCTTGAGCCAGGCCGCCAGGCGGGCCGCAATGGTATCGCTAGTGACCTCCCAGGAATGTGGCAATGCCTGTTCTGGATGAGCAGATTCCTGCTGTTGAAGGATGGTCCAGGGGGCGATGATTGGCACCTGCTGGGCTTGGAGTGCGTGCTGGATTTGCGAGAGATCGCTCAGCACGCGGCAGGGCTCGCCTGGAAGCAGCAGTTTGAGCAGGTGGGCTGTTAGCTCCATCGACCGGATTGCGAGTTCGTGCGAGTGGTGGGCTGAGAGTTGATGGATTGGGTCGAGTCGGCGGATCTCGTTGACAATCTCTCCCCCGCCGGCAATCAAGGCTGGAGCGCCGAGTTCTCGCCTGACGGTGGCCAGCAACTGACCAAGTTGATCTGGGAGATTGGCCAGATCCAACAGGCTGCCACCAACCTTGATCACCACGGGAACTGGAGGGCTGGGCGTTGGGGGTGTCATCAAGGATTACCGGGTTGCTCAGCGGCGAGCGTGAGCAAAGCATGGGCGCAGGCTGCCTCGGATGCGGCTGGGCCCCAGACGCTGGCCAGACTTACCACTGGTGCGCCTGGCGGAAGCAGAGCCCTGGCCAGCCGTTGTGCCAGGAACTGACCAGAGCCTGAGATCACGGCCGATCGGGGCGGTCTGTCGGGGCCCATGGTACGCTTTGCGGCCTTGGTGAGGCGGTCGAGCAGGGCCGAATCAAGGGCTCTGGCCAGTTCCTGGGCATCGGTTTCCAGGAATGTCGCGCGGTCTGCACCCACCATTCGGGCCAGTCGGTCTCTGGCTGCCTGCGGGGTGGCCGGCCGACCGTCGGCCGTTCTCAGGTTGGCTGGGTCGGCCTGGCATTCCTCAAGAATCAGGTAAACGTCATGAGTGGTTGCGAACAACTCGGCGCACAGGCCTGTGGGCTTGCCTCGCCACTGAACTTCAGGCGTGATGGCGCACACCGGGGTGCGCTGGATGCCTGCGTACACCAGTTCGCTGGTTTGAAGCCGTTCGGTATCGGTACGGCCGCTGGGTACAGGTTGGCGATCTTGGAGTGGGATCAGGTCTGTGGTTGTGGTGCCGATATCGATCAGGATGGCTGGGCCATCGGCAGCGAATCGGGCCGCGATGTGTGCGAGGGCCAGCCAGTTGGCGGCCGCGGCAAGCGCTGGGTGGGTCATGATCTCGCGGACGGGGTGGAACCGTCCATCAATGCCCCAGACCTGAATATTCTCTTCGTTGGTCAGCGGTAGGGTTGCACGAACGATCTCGCGAACCCCTTCGTCTTTGGTGTTGTAGCAGTCGCAGAGTTCTGCGGTCATGGTTAGCGCCAGGCGGTCGAACGGTGGCATGGCGTGGGCGAGGTTCGCCAGCATGCGTGGCAACTGTTCCGGTTGTTTCCAGAGTTCGAACGGCATGGAGCGGGCTGGTCCCCGGGAATGGGCGGCCTTGAGGTTCGCGCCCCCCACGTCGAGTGCCAGCCATGATTGGGATTCTGAGCCTGTCATCTGGGGTTGCCTTCTCTCAGAACGGTCACGTGGCCCGTGGCTTGAAACTCGATGCCGGTGACTCCGGCCTGGGCGTGAGTCCAGAAATGCCCGTTTGTGGGTTCCGGGGTCCCGGGCCATAGGCTTTGCAAGAGCCCATTTGCAAGGGCGGTGCCACCTCCCTTCACCCAGCGTCTGAGTCCCACGTACGAGGTGGTTAGTCGGGGGTTCACTTCCAGGATTGTGGCCTGAGTTTGATCTGGGCTGATGATCAGATCAATACCCACCCAGCCGGCAAGCCCTTCCCACAAGGGAAGCGTTTCCACGAGCTGCATGATAACCGGGGTTGGAATGACGGCTGGAATTCTGCCCCCCTGGTAGCTGAAGGTATTCCCGTGGCGAACCATCTGCTGGGTGGCTGTTCCCATCAACTTGATCCAGCCGGGATCGTTGCCTTGGGCGGGGTGGATCAGGAACGAAAGGCTTGCCGGAGTTCCTTCCAGGAACGGTTGCAGGATTGTTGGCATGGCTGGGGGATTGGCTGTGGGCCAGGGGTCGTCTGGCCCCAGGTAGGTAGTATCCAGTGAGCCGGCCCCATCCACCGGTTTCAAGACGGCCCGCTCTGGTCGGTGAGTCGGCCAGGGCAAACCGGGGTCAAGCCGCAGGCCGGGCACCACCGGCAAGCCGTGTTTGGCCAGCCAGCGGCAGGTTTCCAGTTTATCGGTGGCCAGGGCAATGGCCACTGGGGTTGAGCCCAGCGAGTGTCCGCCGCCGGTTCTGACCAGTTCTTCTCGGCTGGCAAGAATGCCCTGGGTTTCCGGGGCGATCACCAGCACGGCATCGCAAGTGCGGGCCAGAGACAGGAGCTTGGATTGTTCGTCCCCCTGCCCCACTGGCACGAGCTGCCAAGGGCCAGGCTCTGCCTTCAGGTGTTTGTCGAGTGTCATGACCACCTGGATTCCGGGAATTGCCGCGAGATCGGTTGCAATTGCCCGCCGCATCGCTGATCCTTCGATGGCCAGCGAGGGCGGAACCCGTTGGCCAGCCAGGCCACCGCCAGTCACGAACTCGTGCACCAGAACCGTTCTGATCCCTTTTTCCGAGCTTGATCCCAAAGCCATGCGTTTGATTCCGGTGATCGACCTTCTGGCCGGGCATGTGGTCCACGCGTGTGCCGGCCAGCGCACGCATTATCGGCCGATCGTCAGTCTGTTGCACCCTGGTTCCGATCCGAAAGAGCTGGCCTGCGTGCTTCGTGACCTGGTGGGAAACGCCAACCTATACGTGGCCGATCTCGATTCGATTGCAGGCCGAGGCACTCACGCGGGCTCGATTTCTCAGCTTGTTGCTGATGGCGGCCGCGTTCACCTCGATCCAGGAATTCGTCAGGCTGAGGAAATTCCAAGTTGGCTTGCGCTCGGGGTAACACGCGTGATTTTGGGAACGGAGTCACTGAAGGGTCCAGAGGTTCTCGGTCAGGCGGTTGCAAGCGCAGGGCCAAGTCGCCTGGCGATCGGGCTCGATTTGAGGGGTTCACGCCCAATCCTGGCTGCTGGATCAGAATCTGCCTGGGGGCAGGTTGGTCATTCGCCGCTGGAGCTCTTGCGGTTGGCGGCTGGGGTGGGAATTCCAATGGCGGTTGTGGTGGAACTGGAAAGTGTGGGGACCGGTGGTGGACTGGCGGGCTGGGCGGTTCCCCTGGCTCGACAATGCCGGGACCAGTTCCCTGAACTGGAGCTTTGGATTGGTGGCGGGCTGGCGGGCGAGGAAGAACTTCCCGCCCTGGCCGAGGCAGGAATTGCCGGTGTTCTGGTGGCCACGGCGCTCCATCAGAGAAAGCTAAGCCAGGGGTCGCTCAACTGCTGGAGCGGACGCTAAAGTGGTTTTAGGGGATCACGAATCGGTTGCACACTCACAACCTGGAACCGACCGATGCTTTTCACGTTCCTGCTGTTTTAGGGGATCACGAATCGGTTGCACACTCACAACCCTAAGAGCCAGCCGGGGGCGGCTGCCCTCCACGTGCAACCCAACCGTGAATCGCGATAAGTCAGATTCCCGTGTTTGCCGGGTCTGGTTCAGATTCCAGGACTCACCAGCCACCTGGGAGTTTTTTGGAGGCACTCGCTTGGTGCAGGGCGCGGCCCGAGACGTCCTGATTCAGAGCCAAGGCCCGCCAGGTCGATCCGTCCCAGGTCAGGTCATTAACCGCGGCGCAGTCGATTCCGATGTGGTCCCAGTCGGCCGGCGTGAATCCTGCAACCATTGCGGTCAGGAAGACACGAATAACCACGCCATGCGCTACCACAATGATCGTTGAACCGCGATGGGCTTCGGCCATGGCCGTAAAAGTTGGTCGAATCCGATCGGCAATTTCCTGGTAGGACTCTGCGCCTTCATGGGTGGCGTCAAGTTCGCCGGCCATCCAGCGGGCTCTGGTGGCCTCATAGATATGCCAGTGCTCTGCCCGGTTCACGCCACTCAGGATCCCCATGCGGCGCTCATGCAGCGTGGGTTGGACCACGGGCACCAGGTTCGTATCCAGGGCCACGATGTTGGCTGTCTCCCTGGCCCGTTTCAGCCCTGAGCAATACAGCGCACTGGCGTTGCAAGTGCCGAGCCAGCGGCCGGCTCCCTGGGCCTGCAACCGGCCGCGTTCTCCAAGTACCACGTCTGACTCTGAACCGTGAAACAGATCCGGCTGGCTGGTTTCACCATGTCGTAGAAGGAGCAGGCGGGTGGTCCGGGGTTCGATCATGACGGTTCATCACTTTGTGAGGGGCGACCATTTTGCTGCATGATCTTCGCAGCTTTCCTGGTCGTCATATCGTGAAACCTTTACCAGTAAATTTGTACGTTTGGGCGGCGTGGCAGCCACCCGTGGGCTAGGGTTGCGTGATTGACGTCCTCCCAGCTACGGAGATGGATTGTCTAGAGCAGTAAGGATGCAAACAATGATACGTCATGTTCGACTTGCAGTGCTCGGTTTGCCACTCCTCATGGTGTGTCTTGCTGGTTGCGCCCGCAACAAGGGCAAGCACTCGTATGTGGCCTCGGAGCCTGGCCTGGACATGGGCGGTGGCACCGTGGTTCAGAGCGGTCCGGTTGTGAAAACCGGTTTTGCCAGCCGACACCCGCTGTTTTACAAGCCGGGTCAGGTTTACCACAACATGGGTCATGGTCCAATCACCAAGACCAGCGCCGCCGTGTTTGTGGGTGTACCCGCCGGGGTTGTGGGTGAGGTGAAGCAGATCGTGGTCGGGCAGCCGAAACGGCTCTATTAATTCACCCTTCAGACAGCGTTTGTTGGATTGCTGGCCACTGCTTCAGGCGGTGGCTTGCCAATCTTTCAAATTCGTTGCGCATGGACTGGTCGCAAGGCTTGCTGCTGTTAAGATGAATGTGAAACCTCCTGGCCTTTTCAGGAGGCGAACCTGGCAATCTTTTCACGTGGCGGAGCACTCTCTTGGACGGTCCCGAAGACACGCCGAAAGTCACCCCCCAAACCGATACGCACGCCCTGCTTGAGAGCGTGCATACGTTTCCCGGTCAGTACCAGATCAAGGTCATTGGTACCGCTTCCGATGATTTTGTCACGCGGGTGGTGAGCGTGGCTGGTGAGCATATGGAGACGATTGAGGACGTGGTTCATCGCGTTCGAGAGACTCCCGGTGGTCGGCATATCGCCATTACGCTGGAGCTTCATCTCCATTCCGCGGCTCAGGTTCACGCGATCTACGAAAGTCTGCGGAAGGTTGATGGTTTGACCATGCTGCTTTGACCAAGGGGGCTTTTCAGGCGTCCCTTGATCAGGCTGGATAGATCTCATTTGCTTGTGAGTTGAGCTCGGGCTTCTGTTGAGCAGCTCCAGTGCTTACCAACCAGGACGAGAGAGCATTGATGGGCGACCCTGGTCGAGATGCGGCAAAGCCTGAGAATATCCACCAACCCAGCGAATTGTTGGGATCTCCAGCACAGGCCAGGGATTCAACCGCTCGCGTTCAGGAGTGGATTGAACTCGCGCAGTGTGACGACCCCCGGGATGCCGTCCACCGGGCGGTGGCCTGCGTGGCCCAGGGTGGGGTGGTCGCACTTCCCAGCGAAACCTGCTACGTACTGGTGGCATCGGCCACCCAAGCCGATGCTGTGGAACGGCTAGAGCGGGCCAGTGTGGGGACCCGTGCCGGCAGGCTCAGCCTTGCTGTGAAGTCTGTCTCTGAAGCCTGTGATTGGCTTCCATCGCTTAGCGATCAGTCACGGCGGCTACTCGGACGTATGTGGCCGGGGCCAGTCACCTTTGTGTTCGACCTATCCGAAGGTGACGTGCTTGCCGCCCAGTCATCGAGCCTGGTGGCCCAATTGCCGGCTCAGGTTCGGAAGCACGTGTTTGCAGACTCACGGCTGGCGCTTTGCTCGCCCTCGTATGAGCTGGTTCGAGAGATGCTGCAGTTGCTTTCCGGACCAATTGTGGTGGCCAGTGCTTTGGAACAGGGAGAAGCTCGCCCTTGCGCCGTCCCGGATTTGCTCAGGGGACGTGAAGGGGTCGATATGGTGATTGCCGACGGAACCGGTTCTGCCGAGGAGCCAACCGTGGTTCAGGTTCAGGGCGATTCCTGGAAACTCCTGGAGCCTGGCGTTGTGGACGAGCAGGATGTGATTCGTGCCTCGGGTTCGGTGTTGCTGTTTGTCTGCACTGGCAATACCTGCCGGAGCCCGATGGCCGAGGCCATTTGTAAGCGGATCCTCGCCGAGCAGGCCAACTGTTCCGTGAGTGAGCTGGAGTCCAAAGGTTATGTGGTGCTTTCGGCTGGTCTCTCTGCTATGCCGGGGGCCAGAGCAGCCACCGAGGCTATCGCTACCGTTCGGGAAATGGGTGCCTCGCTGGAAGCGCACGGAAGTCAGCCGCTCACCCCGCCACTGGTGTTGAGTAGTGACTGGATCGTGGCCATGACGCGTGAGCATCAGGAGGCGATTCTGGATGTTCATCCCGAAGTCAGCGATCGTCTGTTGCTTCTGGATCCTGCCGGCCGAGATGTTGTCGATCCCTACGGAAGTTCCCGAGAGGTTTACCGCAAGACGGCCAGCCTCATTGAGTTGCACATCAAGAACCTGCTGGCCAGAATTGGATTGACGGACCGGCCTGGCTCTTGAAACGCGTTGGCTGGATGTGTCAGGCTTTGCCCGACCCATCGGCCATTGAGTTCCCGCTGATGGCTGGTTCAATACGGACGCGTCTGATGCGGGTTGGATCGGCCTCGGTAACCGTCATCCGATGGCCCTGAATGCTGACGATATCCCCCTTGCGAGCGATCCTTCCGAGCAGGTCTAGAATCAGGCCGCCGGTGGTTTCAGCTTCGGTTTCAGGCAACTCCAGGCCGCATTCTTCCGCAAGGCGGTCAAGCGGGACCGAGGCATCGACCTCATACACCCCACTGCCCATGGCCGTGATGGGGGACGGCTCGCGATCAAATTCGTCCTGAATCGGACCAACGAGTTCCTCAAGCACATTTTCGAGCGTGATCATGCCGGTCACGCTGCCGTACTCGTCGACCAGCATTGCCAGATGCACGCGGCTTTTCTGGAACGCCAGCAGGATCTGGTCGAGGTGAATACTCTCGGGCAAGAACGAGACCGTTCGAGAGATTTTGCGGAGGTCTGGGCGGGACTCGGCGGCCCCAATCCGGAACAGGTCCTTGACGTGAATCATGCCGATCACGGTTGTGAGGTCATCCTCACAGAGTGGAAATCGCGTGTGGCCCGCCTGGCGAGCGATCCGCAGGTTCTCATCGACCGATCGGGTCAGGCTGAGGTAAACCACATCGGGGCGTGGCACCATCACTCTGCGAGCGGTCTTGTCTTCCAGGTTCAGCACATTCTCAATCATCACCCGTTCGGTTCTGGACAGGTGCCCACCCGCTGCACTCTCCGAGAGTATGTGACGCAGTTCTTCTTCGGTGTGGGTCATCTCCGCGTGCGAAGATCCGCCTAGCCCCAGCATCCAGAGCACCAGATCGCTGGTTTTGTTCAGAACCCAGATGATCGGATAGCAGAGGTAGTAAAACGCCAGCAACGGCGGAGAGCACCAGAGGGCCAGCGGCAAGGCCGACCGGATGGCAAGGCTTTTGGGAACCAGTTCGCCCAGCGAGATGTGTAAGAAGGTCACGAACAGAAACGCGATCAGCGGGACCAGCAGAATGGTGGTGCCGCCCAGCGTCAGGCCTTGTTCGGGGAGTCCCACTTTTTCCAATAAGGAATGGAACAGCGGTTCCACGGAATCATGAATGGCCCAACCGAGTCCCAGGCTGGCCAGGGTAATGCCAAGCTGGGAGGCGGAAATATAGGCATCGAGCCGGTTCAGGATCTTGCCGGTCAGCCGGGCGGACCAATTCCCTGCCTCCGCAAGCTGGTCAATCTGGCTTGTTCGAACTTTGACAAGCGCGAATTCGGCTGCAACAAAGAAGCCGTTGAAGAAAAGCAGTCCCGCAACAGTCAGCAGATCAAGAAAATCCATGAGGGGGGGGCCGACTTTCGCCGGCACGGATTGGCCTGGGTGCGTGGGCGGACTCTCGGAGACAGACCGGAGACCAAGTACCCCACCTCAACAACACTGATTTTAATCGAAGCTGCCGTTGTACGCATCCTGAAGCCTGACGATACCCGGGGAATCGGTTGTCGAGTGTGACGGCATTTCACTAAACTTGGTACAGCTTTCGGATCATTTTGTTCCAATTCTGGATGACTCATGTCTCAACCGCTGCTTGAAACACCCTTGCATGCCTGGCATGTCGCCCATGGGGGGCGGATGGTCGAGTTCGGTGGCTGGTCCATGCCAGTCCAGTACTCGTCGATCATTGAAGAGCACAAGGCGGTGCGGTCAGGAGTAGGCCTGTTCGATATCAGCCACATGGGTCGGCTCAATTTCGACGGCCCGGATGTTCTTGCCTGGCTGGAAGCCGCCACCACCAACCAAGTCGAACGATTGAAGCCGGGCCAGATCCAGTACAGCCTGGTTGCCAATGACCAGGGTGGGTTGGTTGACGACATCCTGGTTTACAGGCTCCCTGATGGCTCGTATCGGGTGGTTTGTAATGCCTCCAACCGGTTGAATGTGGTGGAGCGGTTGCAGGCCCTGCATGGCCACCGGGATGCTCGCTTGATCGATGAGACCCTGGAAACCGCCATGATTGCGGCTCAGGGACCCAGGGCCGTTGATGTGGTGGCCAAGGTGATGAATGACCCCTGGCTCCGAAGCCTGGGATACTACCGCTGCGGAGTGAGTTTGGATGTGGCCGGGGTTCCCCAAGGCAGCCAGACCCTGGTGAGCCGGACCGGCTATACGGGTGAGGATGGTTTTGAACTGATCGTGCCGGCCGCCTCGGCCGTGACCGTCTGGAACCACCTGCTCACAGCGGGAGCCGAGGCCGCCATTGTTTCCTGCGGCCTGGGCGCCAGAGATACGTTGCGGTTTGAGGCGGCGATGCCACTGTACGGGCATGAACTCGGCCCCGAGATCACACCGTTCGAAGCTGGAATTGGCTGGGCCGTCAAGCTCGACAAAGGGCCCTTTGCCGGTCGAGATGCCCTGCTCTCTGCGCAGTCCAGGCCGGCCCACCTGCGAGTGGGCCTGGCGCTTGAGGGTAAGCGAATTGCCCGCCAAGGGGCCTTGGTGCTTGACCTCGCTGGCGAAAAAATTGGTGAAATCTGCTCAGGGACGTTCTCGCCCACCCTGGAATCTAGCCTGGCCATGGCGTTTGTGAAACCAGATTGCGCTGGTCTGGGGACTGCGCTTCAGGTGGATATTCGTGGCCGTACGGAGCAGGCCCGGGTGGTTGCTCTCCCCTTTTACAAAAGGTCCTGACGGATCACTTTCGAACGTTGTCCGTTCACGTGTACGCTTAACCTGATTTTTGGGATGAGGATGCTGTCATGTTCGAAGAAAAATCGCTTCATTACACGACCAGTCATGAGTGGGTTCATGTCGATGGCGACGTGGCAACCGTGGGAATTTCCCGATTCGCGGTGGAGCAATTGACCGACCTGATCCTGATCGACCTTCCCAAAGTTGGGCGCAAGGTTCAGGCTGGCAAGAGCTTCGGAGAGATTGAGAGCGTGAAGGCGGTGAGTGACATTTACTCACCGGTGACCGGCGAGGTGATTGAGGTCAACCAGGCGGTGGCGGATGACGTTCAACTGCTTGCAACGGACCCTTACCACAAGGGGTGGCTGGTCAAGGTGAAGCTGGACGCGGCAGCCAAGCCAAGCCCCTTGCTGGATTTCCCAGCCTACCAGGCGAATGTGGCCGATTCGGCGCACTGATATTCGTTTGGCCGAAGGGCTTGCCGGAACGTTCGGTGGCAAGCCTGGTTGACGAGCCAGGTTATATTCAGAAAGTTCATGAAAATGGGGGGCAAGCACCGCTGTGCTTGCCACCTTTCTGATTTGCCGACCCGAAAAAATTCTTGAACGGCGGATTTCAGGCCAGCTCAGGGGATATCCGTCCGAAGCCTTTTCTCAATCGTGCTCATAAGCTCATGAACCCACGCATCAATTTCAGGCCGGCGATTCCGGATAAGCTCAGCCGGCGGTGATGGGCGACTTCGGTCTGGTGGAACCCGTTCATGTCAGTGGGGTTTTAATCAGGGCGCTGATTTCCTTGAATTTCGGTGAATCGGCGGTGCCTATCCATTCAAAGAGGACAGCCTCGGTGGAAGTGACCATGGCTCCTGCGTGTTCCATGCGTCTGAGCGCGAACTCCCAATCGAGTTTGAAGCGGCTCGAAACCGCGTCGGCTGGAATTCCCACGGCAAATCCCATCCTGAGCAGGTCCAAGGTGGTTTGTGCCACGCAGATGTGGGTCTCAATTCCGACCACGGTCACGTGTTTCACGCCCCGACCGTGAAGTTGCTCAACGATCTCCGGGAGTTTGCAGCAAGAGAAGGTGAGCTTGGAACCGCGCGTTGGAATCAAAGAGGCAATTTCCGGGACCGTAGAGCCCAGCCCTTTGGGGTACTGCTCTGTGGCGCAAACGGGAATTCCGAGTAAAGTCGCGCCCCGGATCAGGCGGAGCGTATTTCCCAGAACACGTGAACGCTCGTCCATAACAGGAAGGAGCTTTTCCTGCATGTCAACCACAAGCAGTGCCGCGTCTCGGGCGGAGCGTTCGGTTAGTAGGTTCATGTTCTGGCTCACGGGCTTGGAGGGCGGAACGCGTGGGCTTTCCCTGGTTGTCCGATCGTGTTCGGTCGTCGTTGAGCTGTCAAGGTCCACTCCTGGGCGGCCCAGGTTTCTGGCCTGGATCAGATTCTGGAGCGGGACCTGAATTGAGTCTGAGCGATCTGGCAAACCGTGTGTCGGTCCGTTTTGGGCGATGATTCCCGACGCCCCTTGCCCGTTCACCTTGTTTGAGAGAGATCCTGCCGTCTAAGATGAAATCCTTCCGAAGTGAACGATCCGGATCATTGCAATGATTCCCCGGCACCTGACCTGTTCGTGTGCCCCCGCGGAGTGCTCAGCGAATGTCCGATAAGCCCCGGGTGCTCCTGATCGAACGGGAAGGCCGTTCCGATCCGCAACTCCGTGCCGGGCTTGACGAAAAGTTTCGTGTCGTGATTGCGCCGACAATGGCACGGGCTTTGGTTTTGCTCAGGCAACATGACTTTTCTGGCGTGGTGGTGGATGCGCACCAGCTTGCTTCGGTTCGCTGGATCGGAATGATGATCCAGTCCGATGAAATTCTGGATGCCATTTCTGACGGCGTTGCGGTAATTGATACGGACCAGAAAATTCTTTGGGCCAATCCTGAATTCAAGGAATTGATGGCGTCCAAAGATGATCCGGTGGACCTGCGGTTCTATCGAGCCCTAGGGCATCCGGAGATTGTTGAGCCGGAGATCTGCCCGGTTGAACTGGCGATTGAAAGACGGATCCCCTCAACGGGTTTGTTGCGAATTGAATCGAGTCGGTATCTGAGGCTCTCGGTTACGCCGGTGCTTGAGCCGTCTGGCAACATCTGCCAGTTGATCGTGTTGACGCGTGATGTCACGGGCGAAGAGCTTCAGAAGCAGAAGATCGACGCAATCCACAAGGCTGGAGAAGAACTGGCGGATCTCACGCCTGAAGACCTCGCGGAGATGGGCGTCGAAGAGCGCATTGAGCTTGTAAAGCTCAATATTGTGCGTCATATGAGGGATCTGCTGGGGCTAGACTTCATCGAGATCCGGCTACTGGATCGTACGAATTCTCGTTTGATCCCGCTGCTGGCCGAGGGGATGACCCATCTGGCAGCGAGCCGTGAATTGTATGCGCGCCGGGAGGGGAATGGGGTCACCGGATTTGTGGGGGCCACCGGAAAGAGTTACCTTTGCCGCGACACTTCAAACGATCCGCTTTATCTTGAAGGGGCCTCTGGCGCACGCAGTTCACTCACGGTGCCGCTGCTATTTCACGGCACGGTGATTGGCACCCTGAATGTTGAAAACCTTCAGCCGAATGCCTACGACGACCGGGATCGTCAGTTTCTGGAAATCTATGGTCGAAGCGTGGCTGCGGCTTTGAATACGCTGGAGTTGCTCCAGGCCGAGAAGTATGTGGCGGCCGCCGCCTACACCGAAGCGATCAGCGGCGAACTGGCTCTGCCGCTGGACGACATCTTGAACGACGCTTCGATTGTGCTCGATCGCTACGCGGGACATGACGAAGACATCATCGACCGACTCAGGCACCTGATTGTCCGGGCCCGCGATGTTCGGAACCTGATCCGAAGCGTAAGTTCCAACATGGTCTCGGATACCCCCAAGGCCATGTCGCCCCAACCGCTTGCAGGGGTCCGTTTACTCGTCGCCGATAGCGAGGAGTCTATTCGTCGAGCAGCGCACAGTGTGCTTGGGCATCAGGGGGCCATTGTCGAGACCGCCCGCGATGGCCTGGAAGCCGTGACTTTGGCCCGCCAGACTCCTTACCACGCCGCACTCACAGACATTCGCCTGCCCGACCTGAATGGCTATGAGGTTTTCAAGCGACTCAGAGAACAGCAACCTGGACTTCCGGTGATTCTCATGACCGGGTTCGGGTATGATCCTTCCCATTCGATCGTCAAATCTCGTCAGGAAGGCCTGCAATCCGTTCTCTACAAGCCGTTCAGGGCTGACCGATTGCTTGAAGCCGTGCATCAAGCGCTTCGTTCTGGACCTGTGGCGGTTCGTTCCGTGAGCCCTCAGGACGAGGGAACTGAGTCGCAGTCTGGTTCGTTGGATGCCAAGGGTTCAGCACAAGCAGAGACACCTCCTCCGATCGACTCCAGTCCTCCCCCGGTCGGCTGAAATAACGCATCGCTTGTTTCCGCCGGAATGAGTTGGAACACTCGCCAAAACAGAGTCTACATTTCTGGTGAGTAACTCTTGGGGACTCGCACCATTCACAGAGATCTGGATCATGACGGACCTGATACTCCTTGGGCTGGCTCTTCTAGGCCATTTTTGTCTGATCGTGCTGGTGATCAACACCTTGCATGGCTCAGGCGTGAAGATTCCACATCTGGAGTTACTCACAGTGGCAGGATTGGTCGCCATTGGCATGGCCACCTCCGTTGTGGGTTGGAAGGCCATTACCCAGCCTGATGGAACCTGGCATTGGGCCTTGCAGATTTACGGGGTTGCCTGCTTCCTGGTTGGTCTGATCGGGTTTCCCCTGGCCACCCTGGCCGTGGTCTATCGAAAACTGCCACACGGAGTTCAAGGGGCCTCGGAGGTTCTTGAACTGAACAGCAGTGACCAGGCTCACAAGCCAGAACGCGAGAAGTGGATTGGCGATGGCCACCATTCCTGGATCTTGAAGTTGCCTGGGAACCAGGCTCTCAAGCCGACCTTTGAAGACTGGGTTGTAGAACTCCAGGGCTTGCCAGACGAATTTGCAGGTCTGCGCATTCTGCACCTGACTGATCTTCATATTGCTCCCTGTTTCGAACGGAGCTTCTTTGAGGCGGTTCTGGACTCCGCGCAGCGGCTCGAACCTGACCTGGTTTTACTCACCGGTGATATTGTCGAACATCCGGACGCCATTGAGTGGATTGCCCCCCTGCTCTCACGCGTCAAAGGCCGGCTTGGTCAGTTCGCAATCCTTGGGAACCATGACTTGCTCTACGGCGAGGATCTGGTTCGAGAAGCCGTGGCTCAGTCCGGTTTTGAAGATATCGATGGACGTTGGGTCACTGTTGAGGACGCAGGACGAGTTCTGGCGCTGGGTGGCACATCCGCACCCTGGGGACCAACACTCGATCAGACCGGTCTTCCCAGGGCCGATGTCCGGATTGTGCTAAGCCACACGCCGGATCTGTTTTACCGCATCGCAAACTGGAATTCTGTAGACCTGATGCTGTGTGGGCACAACCACGGCGGCCAGGTCCGTTTGCCGGTGGTCGGCCCAATTCTGATGCCAAGCCGTTATTCTCGCAGGTTTGATCGCGGCTTCTTCCGACGCGGCCGAACGCTCATGTACGTTAGCCGTGGTCTGGGGGCAAAGCACCCCCTGCGTTGGAATTGCCCGCCAGAGATTTCGCAACTCGTGCTTCAGACCGCGCGGGCTGACATTCAGGGCCAATCCTATCCCTCGGCGCACGAAAGCCGGATCACCGAACCCACCTCCGTTTGAGCGCGGGGTTTGGCTCAATCCTGGGCTTCCGGCTGCACGGCCAATCGAGATTCATCACTGCTCTCAGGCCAGATCATCCCTGGCCGCTTTTGTTGCAGGCTTGAACCGGGACTCCCAACCGCTTACGCTTGTCACAGGGTTAGGCCTGTCATGAAACACCGTGACATTGACTTTTGAAGAGGTGCGGGCCATGGGTGATTTTGACAGGCCGATCCGGCGCGTTCGGCTTTATCTTGGCTTTCAGCGGTTCCTCTCGGCCCTGGTCTGGAGCCTGACCGTGGCCCTTTCGGTTGCCGCGGGGGTCATGCTGTTTGAGAAGCTGGGCCTGTTTGCACTTGCTGGTGCCTGGTGGTTGCCGCTGGCTGTGGCGGGCGTGATAGGCGTTCTGGCCGCCCTGATCTTGGCCTGGTTCGCCTTACCCAACCCGGTGCAGGCTGCCCAGGAAATTGATCAGCGATTTGGGCTGAATGAGCGGATCAGTACCAGTTTGAGTTTGCCTGTCGATCTCCAGCAGACTCCCGCCGGCCAAGCGGTCTGGAAAGATGCGCTCGCGCATCTGGGCAACCTGGATGTAACGGAACGGTTTGGTCTTACCCGACCGCGCTGGATCTGGGCACCGCTGGTACCCATGCTGGCGGCACTGGCGCTGACCTTCTTGCCAGATTCGTTGCTGGCGGGAAATACCGCCAAGGGCTTGCCGGTTGAAAAGCCGAGGGAAGAGACGAAAAAAGCGGTGAACCAGGCGATCAAGGCCGTCGCCCAAAATCTGGCCAAACAGCGAGACCCCAAGAATCTTGAGCCCTCGGCCAGCGACAAGGTGCTTGCCGAACTCCAGAAGGCGGTTGAGGATCTGGCCAGTAAACCGCCGGCCGATAAGCAAGAGACTCTGGTGGCCCTCAATAAGCTGGCCGACACCGTAACCGAACGGCGCAAGCAAATTGGCTCAACCGAGCAGATGAGCCGGCAGTTGCAGCAATTGAAAGAGATGGCGGCCGGGCCGGCTGAGCAATTTGCGAGTGATCTGGCCAAAGGAGATTTCTCCAAGGCGGCCGACGAAATGAAGAAGCTTCAAGAGAAACTCGCTTCGGGCAAAATGAGCGAAGAGGATAAGAAGGAACTGTCCAAGCAACTCGGCCAGCTTCAGAAGCAACTGGATCAGATGGCGGGGCTTGAAGAGCGCAAGAAGCAACTGGAAGAGGCGAGAAAAAAAGGGATCGTCAGCGAGCAGCAATACCAGGATCAGAAGCAGAAGTTAGACGAGCAATCCCAAGGCATGAAGTCGCTTCAGAGCCTGGCGCAGAAGATGAGTGAGGCGCAGCAGCAGATGGCGGCCGGAGAGTCTCAGAAGGCGGCCGATGCGATGAAGGCAGCCGAATCTGAACTAAGAGATATGGCCTCAAACGCCTCGGAGCTGGAGGCGCTGGATGGAGCGATGGCCGACCTTCAAGAGGCGAAGGAATCGATGACCGGCGAGGGGATGAATCAGCTCGGTAAAAATCTTGAGGGAATGTCTGGGATGATGGACGGCGGAAACCGGCCCGGTTCCGGTCAGGGGATGGGTCGCGGCCGTGGCCAGGGCGATCGGTCTGAAGCGCCCGATAAAACCGCAAGTTATGACTCCAAGGTCAAACAGCAGATCACGAAGGGAAAGGCTGTACTGGGAGGCTTTGCCGACCCCACCCGCCAGGTGCGTGGAGAGAGCGTGCTTGAAGTTCAAGGCACCGTGGAGGCAGCGGCCAGCACGGCCTCTGAGGCCCTGACCGATCAGAAGATTCCCAAGAGCCTCAAGAAGCACGTTCAGAGCTATTTTGACCAGGTCCGAAAAGGGGAATGAGTTCACCGTAGCATCATGCGGAACCTGGCTCAGAACCAATTAATGCCGGTATAACTCTTCAGTCGAATTCAGAAAGCACCTCGAAAACCCTTGTTTTTCGAGCTGAAAGTCCAATCTCAATCTGCCCAGGGCGAAGCTGTGAGTAGCAGACGCAGGTCCCTGGTGGGAGATGAGCTTGCACAGAGCCGGCCCCAGTTCAGCGACTGGATTCATGCTTGCGGTGGGGCGAGATTCCACCCTGTCAATTACCCACATCTTTGGGCATAACGCGGGCACGTATACTCCGATCAGAGCCGGGAGCGCAAGCGACCGACCAACTCTCAATGCTTGATCGAGGCCAGGAACACAAGCTTCAGCGTATTCACGTTTTATTCTTTCGGATGAGTGCCCAACCACCTGGTGTTCTTGGTCCTGAATGGTCCTGCTGAGACGGTCGGGCGCTTGCCCTCCCGGGCTCTGTTTTCAGACGAAGAACCTGGTGTTCGCGGTCCCGAAGTGTCTTACTGAGAGGGTCGGTCGCTTGCGCTCCCGGCTCTGTTCGAAGAGCGGGCCTTCAGCCCTCAAGACCTTCCCTGTTCCTCGCTCTCTTGAACAGCCAGCGCCCAGATATGGGTAATTGACAGGATTCCACCCGAGCCCGTCAAGAGTGAGGCCTGAGGGTTCAGGAACTGCCCACAAAACGAACAATGGACGGAATGAACCAGAATCCATTATAGCAGGCGGTGTTAAGAAACGCTGGCGAAATGAAGAGGTAGCCCTGGTTTTTCAGGCCTATAGCCTCTTTCCGCCACCGTTTCTAAGGGTCCAGATCAATCCTGTCCATACCGTCCATCAGGTCCATTCCGATCCTGACGGGTGCAGGCCATTGGCCTTCTTCCAGAGCAGCAGAGTAAGACTCGTGTGGTACCACGGTGGCGCAGCCTTGGGCTCGCGTGGAATTGGGGATAGGCCACCTCGAAGCCGTCGGAGCCAGTCCCCCAATTCCGCTGGAGGTTCGCCGCACTGCCTACCTTCACTCCGGTAAGGGCTGGTCTTTGGTTTCGGGTGCGAATGGAAGCACCAGCAAGCCAATGGCGAACACCGCGCACATCGTCATGCCGGCATAGCGCTGGGGCATTGGGTCCGGATAGCCTGAATACACGCGTGAGGTGAGCAAGCCAAGCGCGGATGGCCCGGCGGCGGCCACCAAGCGGCCCACGTTGTAGCAGAATGAGACGCCCGTTGATCGTAACCGGGTGGGGAAGAGTTCCGGGAAGTAAATGGCGTATCCACCGAATAGGGTCATGAGGCAGAAGCCCATGATTGGGATGAGGACGAACACCTGCCAGAAGCTGTCCAGAAACCAGAAGGTTGTCATGGTGGCAACGGCTGCGATTACAAACGAAATCGCGAATGCCGGCTTACGACCGATCTTCTGAGTTACGCGAGAGAAGGTGTAAACCCCAAGAAACCCACCCGCATTTTGGACCAGCGACATGATGCCCGACCAGAAGGTGAGCTTGCCGTTCACTTCCTGCGGCGAGAGCCCTTGAGCTTCAAAGTGTTTGCGGAAGACGGTCCGGCCCAGATCAAAGCTGAAGAAGCCGATCCCCCACAGACCTACCACGCCAGCCAAGGCCAGGATCATCCCAACAATCGCATTCTTGCGCCAGCGTGGGTCTCCAAACAGCTCCGATACCGACCCAAGTTGCTGCGGTTTGGTCGATCCATCCCCTCCACCAGCGGCACTTTTCCAGCGCTCGGGTTCTTTGAGACGAGTCATGATCGGGATCGCAAGCACGGCGGGCGCCAGTCCGACCAGGAACATAATTTTCCAGGCCCCGCTCACAATCCCCCGTTCCTCAAGCTGACCGAGCACAATGCCCGTGGTTGCGGCCATCATGTTACCCACCGCCGAAAGGGCCTGAAGCCAGCCCAGCGCCGATGGGCGAGAACGGTCGGGCATGACCTCCGCCACCATGGCAACGCCAACCGCAAACTGGCCGCCCACGCCCAGGCCTGTCAGGAATCGATAGAAGGCGAAGTCCCAGACCCCGCGTGAAAGCGCACTCAGGCCTGTGAATAATGAGTAACAAAGCACGGTCAGGAGCATGGTCCTGGCCCGGCCAACCTTATCTCCCAGAATCCCAAAGAAGATCCCGCCGATCGCCCATCCAATCATGAAAATACTGGTTGCATAACCACTGTATTCATCGACTTTGCGGCCGAAGCGTTCGTTGTAAACCTTCTTACGTTCGGGCTCGGATGCGGTGGGAAGGGTTTGTTCAATGTCGCGCTGGAGAGTCAGATCCTCTTCGGTGCCTCGGAGAAGCTGGGTGATGGCAGGCTTGCGGGCGAGTGCGAAAAGTTGCTGGTCCATGGTGTCAAAGAGCCAGCCGAGGGCCGCAACCACGAACACGAACCAGATTGATGGTGAGAGCCCCTTGAACCAGGGGAGATTGCGACTGTCTTGGGTAGCGGACGGGCCGCGTGGAGATTCGTGGAGCATGAGGTTGTCCAGGCGGCGGATTGGTGGACGGGAATGGAGCCGAGGGTGGGCAAGAATCTACTCGACGTCAACGATTTTGTTCGCAGACCTTGATCAGACCATCCCAGCGGGCCCACTGCAACCCGGAAGACCTTCGTTCTGGCTTGCGGGGTGCAAGTACACTAATGCGCCTCCCGCAGGCCTCCCAAATTCGTCAATAGCGGTATCTGATCGGTTTTGCTATTTTGCTTGGGCATCTAGGTAGTTTACGCCGGTCAAGGAAGACCCACCATGAAGCGACACGCCCCG
>CAIYJE010000078.1 GCA_903926465.1 uncultured Planctomycetales bacterium | reverse complement strand
CCTGGTCTGGTGATGACGGGCAGTGCCTTGACGAGCCTTGACATCACGGTATCGAGATCTATGACGATTGCCGGCCTGGGCGTGACGGCCAGCGGGGTGCAGTTCTTGTACAGTGCGGGCGTGTTCGAGATTGCCACGGGCACGGTGACGGTGGGCGATACCACCAGCCCGGTCTACTTCACGGGCACGTTCGGTGAGGGTTCGGGTAGTACCGCCATTCCTGGTCTGGTGATGACGGGCAGTGCCTTGACGAGCCTTGACATCACGGTATCGAGCTCGATGACGATTGCCGGCCTGGGCGTGACGGCCAGCGGCGTGCAGTTCCTGTACAGTGCCGGTGTGTTTGAGATTGCCACGGGCACTGTGACGGTGGGTACAAGCGGCAGTGCCTTCTATTTTCAGGGTACGTTTGGAACAACGGCCACAGCCACGGCCGCGGCGGTACCTGGGTTACG
Source organism: uncultured Planctomycetales bacterium (assembly GCA_903926465.1). Taxonomy (GTDB): domain Bacteria; phylum Planctomycetota; class Planctomycetia; order Isosphaerales; family Isosphaeraceae; genus CAIYJE01. The sequence goes on along the minus strand of CAIYJE010000078.1, from coordinate 38,505 downwards.
GATGACGGGCAACACGCTGGATGGCGTGGACATTACTATCTCCAGCTCGATGTCGGTTTCTGGGATGAATCTATCGGTCAGCAATCTCCAGTTTATCTATGAGAGTAGTAATTCAACGGCGTTCGGAGGCGCATACAACGGTGACTTTGTTATTGGTATTGGCGGTAGTGTCACCATTGCAACGGTCGCTGGAGATACCTCATTCGCCGCGACCTTTGGGTCAACGGTATCTAATTTGCCGGGCCTGGTCCTGAAGAATGGTGTCCTGCAGTCGCTTTACGCCACGGTCAGTTCCACCATCAATGCGCAAGGGCTCACGCTTTCGGTATCGAGTCTGCAATTTCAGTACGTTGCCACGGGCAACTACTTTGAAATTGGGTCGGGTTCGGTTTCGATTACCTCGGGTGCTATTCAATTTGGTTCCGCCACGTTTGTAACGGTCAACGGAGCCCCTGGGCTTGAGATCAGTAACGGTGTACTCCAGGCGCTCAACATCAAGATCAATAGTAGCCTGACGGTAAGCGGGATGACCCTGGCGATCACGAACATGCAGTTCGACTATGCGTCTGTGAGTGGCCAGACGTATGGTAACTTCTCGATTGCGGCTGGGGGCACGGTTGGCCTGAGTGCTGGTACAGCCAGCCCACTATCGTTCTCTGGCACGTTTGGTCAGGGGACGGGAGCTACAGCCTTACCCGGTCTGGTGATCAATAACGGTGTGCTCCAGTCGTTCTACATCACGGTTTCCTCCAGTATGAGTCTGGGCGGCCTGACACTGGCAACTACCGGCCTGGTGTTCACGTATGTGGCCAGTTCAAACACGTTTGAGATACCCAGCGGCACAGTCTTGGTGACCGACTCGAATAAAGACTTTAGCTTTACGGGTACATTTGGAACCACAACCATCGCAGGTGGCGTCTCCACAACCAATCCTGGCCTTGTGGTTGCCGGCGGCAGCCTGTCGGAACTGAATATCACGGTATCGACGAATTTTGTGGCGAGCGGCGTCACGTTCAATGTCATGAATCTGAACTTTGTGTATAACGCAACCGGAAATCAGTACGAAATTGATACCGGTTCGATCGCATTCAGTACATCTGAAGGTTTTACTTTTAGCGCATCGTTTGGGCTGCCAAGTCCGACCAATTCCAGCGTGATGCTGCCCGGTCTGATCATTGTCAATGGTACGTTGACAGCACTCAATGCTTCGCTTACCGGTAGTTTCACCGTAGCTGGCTTGCAGATTGGCGTCACTGATGTGGCCATGAGCTACAGTGCCGGCGAATACGCCATGTTTGGCACTGTGAGCGTGAGTACCTCCAATGTGTCGTTCACTGGCACCATCGGAGACCCCACAACATCGACGTACGGTTTGATTATCCGGAATAATGTGTTGCAATCGCTGGCCATTAGCATCAACAGCACGGTGAATTTTAGCTCGCTGGCGATGACGGCCACCGATCTATCGTTTAACTATGCGGCGGCCACAGGTAGTTCCCCTGCTCTGTTCTCACTGTACGGGAGTGTAAGTGTGGCTGTGGCGGGCGTGAACCTGACCGGGAACCTTGGAACCGCCGCCCTGCCCGGCCTGACCGTGGTCAATGGCGCCTTGACAGAGCTGAACCTGGGCGTGAGTGCCAATTTTACCCTGTTCGGTTTGACATGCGATATCAATGACCTGACCTTCTTCTATCAGGCTGGCAGTACGCCCGAATATGTTCTGTACGGCAGCCTTTCGGTTTTGGTGGGTGGAAACACAATTGCCGCCAATCTGGGGACGCAGGCAGACCCAGGCTTGATCGTTCAGGGTAGCACTGTCACCCAGATCAACATGGCGATCAGTGGGTCGTTCAAGGTCGATGGCTTCGGGTTCGCCATTCAGGACGCTGGAATTACCTATACGACTGGTAACGGCAGTACTTCGTATTCAATTTTTGGTACCTTCACGCTCACAGACGTGTTTACCGCCACGGTGCAACTAGGGACCGGTTCCAGCAACCCAGGTATCACCATTACCAATGGTGTGTTCGTGGTTGATGCCATCACCTTCAACCTCGACAACGTTCCCATTGGCGCATTTACGCTGAATTACCTGACGATCAGTTATCAAGCGTCGAATGATGAATGGTATGGCGCGGCTCAGGTCACGTTTCCCACAGGGTTCGCGGTCGGGGCTAGTATCACATTTGTCAGTGGTCAGCTTGAAGAGATTGGCGTGAGTTACAGCGCTGGTACTTCCACGGGTATTGCCGTTGGCGATACAGGGATGTTTATCACCGAGATGTCAGCCGAACTTCAAAACCTGAACCAACCTGCCAATATTATTGCTTCTGGTACTATTGAGGCCGTGTTTGGCAAAAAGATCTCCATTGCCGGCACCACCTGCTCGCTGTTTGCCGCTACGGGTTCATTTAGCGCAGACTCCCAGCAACTCGTGATCAGTGGGTCTTATTATGAAGGTGCGTATCAGACCAACGGTCAGTGGAATGGAATCCTTGGAACAGGGACCGCCACCGTCGATCTGAACTGGGCCGCCGGTGTGTACTCGGCCGATATCAGCATGAGCTTCTACGACGGTACGTTTGTGATTTCCGCTGAGATTGCGTTTGATAACAGCGGAGACCTGGGAATTATTGCCACGGCCAGTGTCAATATTCCTAATGGTGTTCCGTTCATTGGTGGAACCAGACTGGGCTCAATGGGGTTTGCGTTCATCTATACGGCTTCGTCTGGTGTGGGCACGGTGGCCGCCTGGGCCAGTGTGAACCTGGGCTTCGTCTCGGTTACCAGCGGCTTCCAGTACACCTTTGATTCCAAGAGTAGTCAGGATGGCGGCCTGCAAATTATTGGAGCTAGCCAGGTCAGCTCGCTCAACAGTAAGGTCAATAACATTGCGTCGGCCAGTAGTTCGGTTCCCCCCATTTACACTTACGCGTATACGGTAACCATCCCATCGACGGCCACGGGTGAATATGGTCTTTCGGTCCAGGCCACCTGGCCTAGCAATTCGGGTGCGCAACAACTCTTGATCAGTGGACCGAACGATACCAATGCGACTGGTGGCTTGAACTATTATTCGGCCACCGCCACGTCGCTTTCGTCCACCAGCGTTCCCTCCACCGACTATTACAGCTTCCAGACCGTCAATGGCACGTCTCAGTCGGTCATGGTGGTAGGTTCCGCAACCACCAGCGGTGGCACAACCACGGCCAGTACCACGGTACCACTGGCGCCTGGAACGTATACGTTTGAGGTGGAAAGCTCTTACCAGTTCAGTAGTGGTAGTGACATTTCCTGGTCACAGCAAATTTATTATTCGGCCCCCACGGTTGCCATTACCAGCGTTCCCACCAAAGCGCTCTCGTTTGTGCCGGCCATGACCGGTTTCGCTGCGTCTCAACTGGCGGCCAACACCACCATCACCCTGTACGCAGACTCCAATCCTTCGGGCTACCAGGGGAAATCTGCGGGTTCGTTTGCGTACTCCGCAACCGCGGCTGGCGTGTTGAATAACGTACCGACCATCGACCTCTCGTCGTTCAGTCCTGGGGTACCGATTTACATCTACGCTGTGATTAACGACGGTACAAACTCGGCGGTTTACTCCAAGTACTCTACTGCTGTGATCCCCGAGCCCGACATTGTGGGCCAGGTTATCGATCAGTTCGGCAACCCGATCAGTGGTGTGACGGTATTCCTGGACATCAATGGCAATGGCTTGTACGACGCACCTGGCGGATACAGCGGCGGAACCACCAATACGGGTGAGCCAAGCGCCATTACCGGTGTGAATGGTGCATATTACTTCAGTGGGCTTGAAGCGTATTCGGGAAGCGATCTAGGCTACCCGAACTTCAAGGTCGATGTTCAGATGCCAAGCCCCTCGTTCACACCCATCAGCCCGTTGGCTGCCGCCAGTAATAACCCAAGTTATCCGGTGATCGCTTCGAACACCGTCACCATTTCTACCACGGCTTCGGCCAGCAATCCCACCAGTTCTCAGGTTGCGAACTTCTCTGTGAATCGGCTGGCGTCAATCTCCGGCTCCACCTTCCGCGACCTTCCGCGCACAGGTTTGTATCTGGCAACCGACCCTGCCCTGGGTGGTGCCACGGTCTACCTAGATAGTTCGGGTTCCGGTACGTATCAAGCCGGCGACTCTACCGTGGTGACCGGCCCCACCGGGTTGTTTAGCTTTTATGGCCTCTCGGTGCCAGACGTGGGGAACAATGGGTTCGAGATGCCGGCCTTGGCGGTCAGTTCCTCGCTGGCCCAACCCACGGGCACAGGGGCAGACTGGACCTTCTCATTGGGCGCCGGGGTTGCCAGCAACGGCAGCAGCCTCACCGCTGGTAATGGCAACGCGCCCCAGGCCAGCCAGGTGGCCTATCTGCAAGGTGCGGCCAGCATTTCTCAGGTCATTTCTGGCTTTCAGGCCGGAACCAGCTATTACCTCACGGTTCAAGCGGCCGCGGAAACCGGTCTGGCTGGGTCCACATTCACGGTCTCTTATAACGGCGTCGGCATTGGAACATTCTCGCCGGCCACCAGTTATACCACCTTCACAACGGCAAGCTTTATCCCAGGGGCCGGCTCGATCACGCTCACGCTTTCTGGTGTCAGTTCCTCAGACGCCAGTCAAACCACGCTTCTGGATAATATCCAGATCTTGCCGGTAACCACCTACACCGTGGGCATTGTTAATGCCACCACGGTGGGTAATTCCGTCATCAATGGTAGCAATCAGTATGTGGTAACCACGCCGGCCAGCGGCACCTTTTTGGTGCCGGTGGCCAGTGATGCGCCTCAGCTTACCGGATATCAGTTCGGTGTGATCAGTCTGGCCAGTGTCACTGGAACCGTGAGCGCAACCTCCATAACCGGTACATCGGCCGTGCAAACCGGTACCACCATCAATCTTTCAACACCCAACACCAGCATCACCGTGCCCAGCTATAGCAATTTTAGTTCAACCAGTGGACTGGTCAACAACGGTAGTGTGAACAATACTGGTGGCGCTTTGAACCTGTTCAGCGCCACGCTGTATAATTCCAAGACCGCCTCCTGGTACAGTTCAGCGCTCCCAGTTACGGCGGGTTTCACCAGCACCTTCCAGTACACCATGGCTGCCCCATCGGCCGCCAGCCTGACGGGTGCCGGCTTCGCGTTTGTGCTGCAGAACCAGACCACTACCACACGCGGCAATACGTATTTCGGTTACGGGGGCATGGCCAGCAGCCTTGCCCTGGTGTTTGATGCCACCAATAACGAACTGATGCTTGAAGCCGATGGTAACAGTACCACCACTTCTCCGCTTGCCGCCTTGACCAGCAGCGAACTTGGTTTCACGCTGGCCAGCGGACACACATACACGGTGTGCGTGACCTATACCCCCACCGCCACGGCCGGCGCTGGCACGCTGAACGTGTATTTCAGCTCCGATCCCACGGGCGGTTCCACTCCTATACTTTCGGCCGTGGTTAATCTGGGTATGCTCCTGAACCTGGGAACCTCCACCTCGGCCTATGTCGGTTTTACGGCCGGAACCGCGTCAGGCACGTCTACGGCACCCGCCAACCTGGCTGTTGCTATCAATAGCTGGACCTTTTCCGCACTCAATACCTCGTCGGTTGTTACCGATGCTTCTGGTAACTACAACTTCACCGGGCTGATGCCAGGCACCGCTTACACCGTGAACCAGGTGGTACCCACCGGGCAGGTCCAGTCTTCCCCCCTCTCCGCCCTGGGTATCTATTCTCAGGTGTCGCTGGCCTCGCTCAGTAAATCAGCCGCCAGCGTGACCACGGGCGACTTCAATGGAGACGGCAATCCCGACGTGGCATACGCCTTATCTTTAAGCAACGGCATCCCGTACGCCATTGCCTATGCCTACGGCAATGGCACAGGTGGATTTAGTACGCCGACCCTGGTGACCATGCCGGTACCCACCACAGGCGCTCCCAAGCTGGCCACCCCCAGCACTTTTAGTGCCTTCGACGCCCACATTGTGGCCGGCCACTTCGTCACGACCACCGGTGGTGTGACAACCTCCAATCGCGATGACATTGCCTACATTGCCACCATGGCCAACGGTGGCAACGTGGTCATCATTTACGATATTTACACCGCCACCGTGATCAACGCTATTGAAGTGAATAACACGGTGGTGGATCCCGCTGGTGGCAGTGCGGCCACCCAGGGAAGTTTCAGTACCATCAACAATGTGGTTGTGGGAGATCTTGGCAATATCGGTTTTGACAATATTGTCACATCCACATACGGCGGCGTCTGGACTCTCTCACTGGCAAACTTGGCCCCTTCAACCGCTTGGCTGGTGAACCCGGTTGGTACCGCAGCGCCCATCTCCACGCCATCGCTTACCGCGGCGGGCGCATCGGGTTATAACGCGGGCGTGGTTATTGCCGACTTCAACAGTGATGGGAACCCAGACCTGGCCACCGTGGGGGTTCAGTATCAACCGGGAACTGCCTTTCTCAGTGGTTCGTACCAATCGACCTGGACCACGTTCACGGTGCTGTCCACTTACGAGATTTATTACGGTAATGGCTCGGGTGTGACCTATACGACCAGCGGTTCTTACTCAACCAGCACCGGCGAAGTTAGCTCTACCACCACCCAGCAAACGTTCCAGCAGTTCAGTGTCAGTAGCACGTACCTGACCACGGGTGTGGCTGCGCCTTTGTACCCACTGCCAATCTCGCTTGCGGCCGCCGATATCTCGGGCGATGGCATTCCAGACCTCGAAATCTCTGCCTACAACGCCTCGCTTCAGCCCAACATCTTCTTGCTCATGCAAACAACGCCCGATACCTTTGCGTTCTCCGCTCAGGTTTCTATTCCCAATAGCCGGTCGTTCGACGTCTATTCGTCGCCCGGACCGGGCGGCACAACCATTCTGCCCACCTCATACTTCCCCGCGCAACTGACCGCCGTAGACCTCAATGCCGATGGATTGCCAGACCTTGCAGAGCTGGACCCCAATGTGGGCCAGCTCACCTTGCTTATTACCAACGCAGCCCCACTGGTTGCGGCTTACACCCAAAACACCCTGGCCTTGACCGCTGGAGACATTGGCCAGTTCGCGGTCGCTGATTTTGCCATGAATGGTTATCCCGACCTGGTTATTCCAGCCGCAAGTTCGCTGGCCCCGAACGAGGTCCTGAACGGCACGATCAACGTGTCCTATTTCAGCTACAACCCCACCGATGGCCAGACCCTCACATCCGAAAACTTCAGCAACTTTGCCTTCAGTTCCACCGGAGCTGGCGGCTCGGGCGGAACCGTGACACCGGCCTTGGTGACCACCACCGCTCCTGGCGGGGTTCAGCCAATGGCGGTGACTTCGGTGTCGGCCCCTTTTGTCGATGCGAACGTGATTCTGACCGGACGAGTGTTCCAGGATCAGAATTTCAATCAACAGTACGACTCCGCCGAACTGCCCCTCAATGGTATTCAGGTTTACCTGGACCTAAACGGTAACGGTACGTCCGATCCTGGTGTCGATCCCACCGCGCTCACCAACGCGAATGGCATGTACTCCTTCAACCACCTGAACGTGGGTCAGCTTTACACCATTCGCGTGGTCAGCCCTGCAGGCACCATGCCGGCCCAGCCGCAAGAACTGGTCCCCAGCTTCCATGCCAGTACCACGCTGGTCGAACGCTCGTTTGGTTTGAATCCCGTCTGGATCACCACTCAGACCGTATTTCAGGTCGATCCCCAGGTCGAATCGTCTATCCGGCTTGCTTCTGCTACGGCTCTACCCCCGGGGTGCCTACCCCGTTTTGCCTTGGTCGGGTCGGTGCCGGCCGGAATGAGTATTAACGTACGCACGGGCGTTATCACCTGGGTTGCTCCGGCAAGCCTGGAAGGAAAAACCGTCAGCATTGACGTCAAAATCACCAATGTGGCCAGCCGCTCAGCGCTCGCCATGATACCTGTGACCCTTCAGCTTGAAGTGAACCGCGTTTCTCCCAAGACTGCCTATGTGCGGTCCGTCTACGGAGCCCTGCTAGGCCGGCTACCCTCTACCACGGAATTGGCCGCTGGCGTGTCCAGCCTGGCACGCTCGCCCAATGGTTCGCAACTCGTATCCTCCGTGGCAAAATCGAGCGAAAGTCTTGAGCGGATCAGCACCAACATCTACCTCAGAGTCTTCTCACGTGGTCCCACACCTACCGAGCTTGCGGCTTCGGTGGCCGCGCTCAAGCATGGCGGAAATTCCGATCAGCTCATGCTTAGCCTGCTGACCGGGCGGCTGTTCTCAGGTCAATACCCGCACAACTCAGATTATGTGGCGGCTGTAAACCGGATCTTGATTCCTGATGGCGTTTCGGCACTGACCGCGCACAAAGAGGTGCTCATGCTGGGTCTGGGCCAGTCGCGGCTGAAACTGGTGCGGTCGATCATGCTCAGCCAGGCCGCTTGCCAGCAAAACGTCAATCAGCAGACCAATCTGCTTCTGGGTCAGCCTGCCAGCCTGGCCAACTCCGCCTCCTTGGTCCGTTCGATGATGACGGGAACTTTGAACAGCGACCAGGTCGCAACCCGACTCTTGCTCAGCAACACGTTCCATTCCAATTCCCAGACCAAGTCGGTGATCAACCTGCCATCCAGCTTGCCAGGCGTGAGCCAGACGTACAACCGCTTGAATCAGTTGACGTACACCCTCACCGGCGCAGATGCAAGTCGAACTCAGCTTGATGCATTGCAGGCCAAGGCCACGGCCGGTCATGGTCAGAACTCGGTCAGCAAAACCGTGTACAGTAGCCAGGCCGCACAAACTCAACGGATTCAAGCCGAATATCAGAACCTGCTTCAGCGCAAAGCCACACCTGCCGAGCTTACCCAGCTTCAGAAACTGTTGCCGGCCGATAATCAGTCTGAGGCCACGCAAATCCATATTCTGGCCAGCTCTGAGTATCAAGCCCGGTTCGCCACTACTGCCAGTTATGTCAAATCGGTTTACCTGGTGCTTACGGGCAAGGCTGCCTCGGCATCCACGCAAGCCCTGGCCATACGGCAATTGAATGCAGCGACCACGGTGGCTCATTTCCTGCAATCGGTGGCTCACTCACGCGGCGGTCAGATTGGCCAGATTGATCATCGCTATGCAGGCATACTCCTGAGAGACCCCACCCAGCTTGAACTCCAGTCTCAGCTCAAGAGTGCTCAAGCCCACGCATTAAGCGACGAAGCGATCACGCTCAAGCTTCTTTCCACTCCTGAATTCCGGGCGAGGCAACGGACTGCACGCTTGCTCTGATCCGCTGGCTAGCATGTCTCATTGCCCAGTTAATCCATAACCCAATTTGTAACCCTGGTTCCCACATCCAAGTGAGTATCTATGCATAAGCCTAAGCGTTCAGCCAGAAATGTCCGTGCCAAAAATATGACCCTCAGGCAGATCGAGAGGATGGAAGATCGGATCTTGCTCTCCACGGTCGATCTGAGTTTTTATTCAATGTGGGACAGTGGGCAGAACCAGTACACGCCCGGCATTCCCATTGCCTACACAATTACGGTGGAGAATCAAGGGAATAGCACGGTGCCGGCCGGTGCGCAAATCTCGGATCTGCTACCTGCGGGCATGGCATTTTCGAAAACTGTCAATACGGGCCTGTTCAGCACCAGCACCGGCGGAGCCAGCCCCACCACCGGCGTGGGGGGCGGAACCTATCAGTCTTCCGGCTCTTCGATTACCTGGACGCTGCCAGCCATTGCCCCCGGTGGCATGCTGTCGGTGAGCGTGGTGGAAAAACCAACCACAGCTTCTGCTCCGCCCACCAATGTGGCGGGCACCGTGACGAACATCGCCACACTGACCATGCCCGCAGGTGCCACCAATTCAAGCGGCAGCACAACCGCCAGCGTGACCGATAACTACCAGGCTGCCTCAGCACCCAGTTCCACCTCCCTTGCGAGCTTGGCCAGCACCAGCTATTCAGGCAATGTGGTCACCTTCACCGCCAGCGTGCTTAGCGGTACCGGTAATACGGCCATACCCACTGGTACTCTACAGTTTTATAACAATGGCACCACGGCCCTCGGGTCTGCGGTCTCGCTCTCTGCCGCGGGTACAGCCACGTATACGGATGCCTTGGTTGCCGGTTCCAGCCCTTATCAAATTACCGCCGTTTACAGTGGCGATAGTAACTATGCCGCCAGCACCAGTCCGAACATTACACAAACCGTTGAACTGAATGTGCCCACCGTTAGCATGGTCAGTGCCACCAATCCGGTGACTGCCGGCAACTCGGTCTCCTTTACCGCCACCGTGGGGGCTGGAACCACAGGCTCAGTCACTCCCACCGGCACCGTGCAGTTCTACAATGGAAGCACGCCAATAGGCGCTCCGGTCACGGTAAGTGGCTCTGGAACCGCCAGCTACTCCACGTCGGCGCTCGGCGTGGGTTCTCAGTCGATCTCGGCTTCGTATTCGGGCGATGGTAATTACACAACAGGCATTAGTTCCGCGCTGGTCGAGACAGTCAATCTGCCTGTTCCCACGGTAACCCTGTATAGTTCTAATAGTTCGGCCATTGCTGGATCTTTGGTCACGTTCACGGCCACGGTGGCTGGATCCTCGGGTGCACCCACTCCCACGGGTACGGTGCAGTTTTATGAGGGATCCACACCGCTGGGTTCCGCAGTCGCCCTATCCGGTGGAATCGCCAGTTACAGCACCAGTTCACTGGCCGCTGGTAACCAGTTTATCACGGCCGTTTACAGTGGAAGTTCTAGCTACGCCACACAAAAAAGCAGCCAGTTAAGCCAAACAATCACATCTACAACCGTAGTTGCCAGCACAATCGGTATTATCAGTTTGGATAACCCCTCAACGCTGGGCACCACGGTCAACATCACGGCAACCGTTCTGCCCGGTACCTCGGGTGGCTCGCCGATCACCGGAAGTGTTCAATTCTATAACAATGGAATCCCGCTTGGGTCTGCGGTCACGCTCTCTGCCGCGGGTACGGCCACGTATTCCAGCACCTCGCTACCCAGCGGTAGCAATAGCATTACCGCGTCTTATCAGGGAAATTATGCCAAAAGTACCACGAGCCCTGCCCTGACCCAGACGGTCAACCTGAACGCTTCAACAACCACTCTGCTCAGTTCATCGAGTTCAAGTTACGCCGGTACTTCCGTGACGTTCACGGCCACCGTGGCTGGCAGTTCAACGGCTCCCCTCACGCCTACGGGCACCGTTCAGTTCTACAACGGCCCCACGGCGCTCGGTCTTCCGGTGGAGATGGCGTCTGGAATCGCCCAGTTAACCACCTCGGCTTTGGTCGTAGGCTCACAAAGTATCACCGCCAGTTATTCGGGCGATAGCAATTACGCGGCCAGTACTAGCGCGGTGTACACTCAGACCGTCAATCCGCTGGTCAATGTGGGAGTATCGCTGTCGATTTCGGCAACGCTTGGAAAAACCCCCTATGTGGTAGGTTCATCCACGCTGTATGTGCCTGGAAACCAGCTCACTTACACGTTTTCCGTCAATAATTCCGGGTCGGCCAGCCTGGCTGGTACCACCCTGGTTAACTATACGGCGCCCGCAGGCTACGCAATTGTGAATGCCGTGGCGCCAAACTCCAGCAGCTATCAAGTCACAAATACGTCCAGTATCGCATTCAAGCTCAAGAACCTGCCCACCGGCACCAGCACAATGTCGGTAACCATTTACGCGGCAGCGCCCATCCCCATGGCTTCTTACATCACAAGCGCGGGAACCCTGCCGCCAGAGCAATCGGGCGTGAACGGCGTGGCGGCACCCGTGGCCGCACCCACCATTACGCTACCTGCCGGCTATACCAACACCACAACCGGATCCAATGTCGCGCCGTCGCTCACAATCCCGATTGCGGCGTATGTGGTCTCGATGGTTGATAGTGTGACGCTGCCGGTTCCCACGAACCAGGTGTATACCGCTTATGCAGGGAATACATCCTCAACCGTAGGCCAGTTCTGTGTGGCGTACACGGTGCGCCAGCTCGTGAATTATTATAACCTTTATATCTACACCAAGGTTAACACCGCCCAGCCACTTCTGGGTGCATTCAATATTAACCTCGGGGGTGGTACATACACTTTTGTGAATTCGCCGTACACCACATCCAATGATTATGCCTACCAGCTTTCTGTGAATGATGCTGGCCAGCTCGGTACCGGCCGCGTCCCGCTGGTGATCTCTAACGGTACGATTAACGCCAACTTTGTCAGTCGAGCTTTTTCGGTCTCGGGCGGGCAGAGCCTTTACCTTGAAAATGTGCTGGTTGAAAACGGGTATGAGCATGGTGGCACCACAAACTTCTCGCCCGCAGGACCAGACGCGCTGGGCGGTGGAGTGTATGTGAATGCCGGTAGCGTTCTGGTCCTGAAAAACTCTCGGATCCAGAACTGTGTGGCCAGTGGATTGAAAGGGACCCAGGTTACCACGCGGGCCAGAACGGCCGCTGTAGCCAGCGGTCGTCACGGTGTGGGATATAATGCGGCCGGCGGCGGCATCTATGGCGCGGCTGGTAGTAATATCACCATCGACGGCAATTCGGCGATCAGTGGTTGTCGCGTGATCGGCGGTAAGGGTGGCAATGTCAATAATGCGCTCCTGACCATGGGTGGAACTGGCGGTGGCGCCTACGGCGGTGCCATTGCGATTGGTGCCCCGCAGAGCGGTTCGGTGCAGACGGCACCCACCAAGGTGTCGATTCTGACACTCGACGGCGGTGCCTCGATTAGCGGGAACATGCTGAACCGGGCTCCCAATGCGGCCGGCACGAAAACCGTGACCCTGGGCGGTACTGGTGGCACCATTAGCAATGGCGTGGGAACAGGTGGGGCCGGTGGCAACGCCTTCGGCGCGGGTTTGTATATGTATTCTGGAGAGTTGGTTTTCAACAGCGGGAACAAGGCTCGATCGGTGACCGTGGTCGGAAACGTTCAGTCTCCCGGCAAGGGATACAGCAACGGCACGGTAACGCCTGGCCCCGTTGGTACATCTGGCGGTGTTCTTTACCTGACACCCGGCCAGGTCAGCGTGAGTAATCCACCTGCGGGTGCCGGCATGTTCAATTTTTCGGCTTCGGCGATAACGGTAGCCAATTCTGGGTTTGAAACGCCCACACTTGCGGCTGGTGTGTTTGTGCAACCGCCGACTGGCAGTGGCCTGGGCTGGAGCTTTTCCGGAAGTGCCGGTATTTCCAGTAATGGCAGCGGGTTTACGGGTGCCAATGCCACTGCGCCCCAGGGAAACCAGGTGGCTTTAATTCAGGCTGCAGGAACGATCTCGCAGTCCCTGACCGGTTTCCGGCCAGGGCTTGCCTACGTGGTGCATTTTGATGCCGCCACCCGAGTGGGGTCTTCAGGGGGGCCCTCGACATTCACCGTGTCGATCAACGGCACTGTGCTGGGTACCTACAAACCGACCACCAGTTATCAGGCATTCACCACGCTCTCGTTTGTTCCCACGTCCAACTCGGCCACGCTCACGTTCACGAACCTGGATCCTTCGAACCTCGACCAGACGACCTTCCTGGACCAGGTCAGCGTGGCTCCCCAGTTGAACCAGAGCATTGTGAACGGCGCTTCGACCACCGCCAACCTGGATCTGCCGGTGCCGCTCACCACGGTCGCCGATGCTGCGGTGAGCAGCGTCGGGCTGTGGAACCTGCGCACGGCCGTAACCGCCGCGAGTTCGCTGGCATATAGTGGAATGGCCACCACGCTGGAGCTATCAGCCGGCACCTACACCCTGACCCAGGGTAGTTTATTGGTGACGTCGGTAGAAACCGGTTCGCTGACCATTCAGGGGGTGGGGGCTGGAACGTCGCCGAGCGTATCGACCATGATCAGTGGAAACAACAGTAGTACGGTAGGTTCGATCTTCAAAGTTTCGAATTCGATTCTGAGCCTGAGTAAGCTTACACTGGAACACGGCAATGCCACCACTGGTGGTGCGATCGACGCGACCAACACCAATGCTGCCCAGGCGGTTGCGCTTGCAAGTGTAAGCGTGCTCAGCAACACCGCCAGCGGCAATGGCGGCGGCGTTTATCAGTCTGGCGGTTCGCTCAAGCTCACCAACACCAACATCGAACAAAATGCCGCGGGTGGTAGTGGCGGGGCCATCATGCCTGTGTATGGCTGTGCCGTAACTATCACGGGGGGGCAGCTTTCCAATAACACGGCCGGTGTGTATGGGGGGGCCATCTTCTCCAACGAGTCAGGATACTCGACGGGAACGATATCCCTTTCAGGTGTAACGTTAACGGGCAACAAGAGCGCATCGAATGTGGGCGGCGCGATCTGCGTATCAGCCGTCACCCTGACGTTGACTAACGATATATTCACCAGTAACACAACGTCACTCAGCCTTGGCGGTGCACTTTATGCCAATGTAGGGTCAACAGTCACGGTCACGGGCACAAGTTTCACCAAGAATTCAGCCTATATGGGGGGAGCGATTGCTGCGAACAGTGGTGCCCAGCTCAAGCTGAACACGGTGAATGTTAGCTCGAATACGGCCACTTCGGGATCGGGTGGCAATGGTGGCGGTGGGATTTACCAGTCGAGCGGTAGTCTGGCACTCTCAAACACGAACATCAGGCGAAATAAAGCAATCTGGGGTGGGGGTATCTACCTGAATGGCACCACGTTCAGCATGTTAAATGGTACCATCAACAATAATATCGCCACGAGTCTCGGTGGTGGCGTATATGTGTCCAATAGCCCGAAAGTCCCGATGACCTTATCCTCGGTCACGGTATCCAGCAACAAGGCGAGTGGTGCTGGCGGTGGGATTCAGGGGACCAATGTTCCGCTCACGCTTTCCGGTTGCACATTCACGGGCAACAGTTCGCTAGGAAACGGTGGCGCTGTGTTTGTGAATGGGACGTCGCTCCTGATTGTGAGTGGTGGCAGCTTTGCACCCACGGGGAACGGAGTTGCGAATACGGCTGTGAACGGTGGTGCGATTGCCGCGACTGAGTGGAATGGCGGAAAGCCGGTGGTGACGGTTTCTAATGCCACAATCACGGGGAATACGGTCAGTGGTTCTGGTGGTGGCCTCTATGCATCCAATAGCAGCCTGAGCCTGAAGGGGGACCATTTCAAGCTGAACAAGGCCGGTTACGCGGGTGGTGGCCTTGCGGCCGTAAGTGCCACGGTCAAGATGACCGGAGGCTATGCCAAGTCGAACAGTGTGACGGGTGGCTCTGCCTTATGGTCATCGAGTAATGGCGGCGGTGGGCTGTATGTCTATAAAGGATCGCTTGGCCTCAAGAACGTTTCGATCAAGAAAAATCACAATTCTGCGGGTGCCCCTGGAGCTGGGGTGGCGTTGGCGTCGATTCCAGCGGCCAAAATGACCACGGTGAGCATCAGTTCGAACACGATTAGCACGCCGGGCGCCGGCTATGGTGGTGGACTGTTTCTGAGCGGCGGCACGCTGAACGCGAAGGCTCTGAACGTGAAGAGCAACGCGGCAACCACCACGGGCGCCACGGGCCAGGTTCAGGGGGGTGGGATCTTCGATGGTGCGGCGACCATGAATTTCAGTGGCTCGTTGAATATTAGTGGGAATACCCTATCGGGTCCAAGTGGTGGCAATGCGAGTGGGGCAGGTGTTCGGGTCAATACTGCGGGGGTGATGAATGCCCCAGGCGGGTCCTGGTCAGTTACCAGTAATACGATAACTGGCGTTATGAATGGTGTTGGCGCGGGCCTATCATTCTGGAATGGTTCCAATCTGACGGGCGGTATGCCGACTCTCTCTGGGAATAGTGCGCCTGCGGGCGGTAATAACTTGGCGTGGGGTGTATTCAGTACCTCGGATGATGGAGGTACTACGGCAGGGTTAGCCAATTTTTCCACATCGGGTGGTAGCTTACGGAGTGCTCTTAACTGGGCACAAGGCCTTGCCGATGATGGCTGGGCGTCTGTGGGTGTGATCCTGGGTAGTAATTCCACTTACAGTCTGAATTCCCCTTTATACATGCTGACAGCCGGCGAGGTGACGGTCTCTGGCCAGGGCGGTGGCACCCCGACAATCTCGTCGCACGGGAATGGCCGGAACATGACGATTGGCAACGCCACCTGGCATGGCTCATTCATTCTCAATAGCGTGAATATCACGGGTGGTAACGTGACTGCCGGAACCGGCGGTACCGCAGTTGGCGGCGGGATTTATCACGGGGGTGGCACGCTGAAGATCAATAATAGTAATGTCCAGAATAATCAGGCTGTGGGTGGAACCGGTTCGAGTCCTACACATGATGCCTCCTGGAATTCGAATGGCGAGATCCTGGCCGGCGATCATATCAAAGGTGCTGGTGCGGGTGGTAATGCTTATGGCGGCGGAATCTATCAGGCGGCTGGTAGTCTCTACCTCTTAAATAGCAACATCAGAAGTAATTCTGCAATTGGTGGTGTGGGCGGCTATGGCACCGAAGGTAATGGCATTAATGGAGCCAATGGATTGCCAGGCGGTTCCGCTTTCGGTGGTGGTATGTTTGTCAACTCGGGTAGTAACCTTTACATCAGTCCTGGATCTGGTTTTGAAAGTAATAAGGCCAACGGTGGTAAGGGTGGGCAAGGTGGTTACAGTACCAATAAAACCTCCGGAACTGGCGGTACCGGCGGAGATGCCAATGGTGGCGGATTAGAATATGATGGATATGTGTATTATGATCCTCTTTCCAATCTCCCACAACGGTTTTCTGGCAATTCACAAACTGCGGGCAGTGGTGGCGCTGCCGGTGGTGGTCATGGTGGCGGGAAGGCGGGAGGATCCGGAACGAACTGGGGTAGCAGTAGCTGCAACAATTACTCGTCTGCTGGTCATGCGGAAAGTTCTTCAGGTTCCAATGTTTCTCCGCTTGCCGTCACGGGGATGTACCAGAGCACAGGTTCCCTGGCTGTTCCACCAATTCGTGTGATTTCTGGTGGCGTGACACCGTCGGCCGTTACACGGAATCATGGCACGCCCATGGTCGGCCTTGTTCTGGAACTTCACAGTGCTGATGGAAGCCTGATTGCAAAGACAGCGTCCGATAGTACTGGACAATTTCATTTCCAGACCAAATACACCGGCATGGGTTACCTGCAAGTGAAATTGCCTCCAACCCACAAGCTTGCGCCCCGCGGCACCATGACCAACGCTGGCATCCTTTCAACGTTCGATGCAACGACTGGCAAGTCCGACGAGATGCAATTTGTATCTGGTCAACTGTTCAACCAGCAAGTTCACCTGGTTCTTCATAAGTATGAGTCTGCTTTAATAACCGGTCCGAACTTTGTGCAACTATCGAACAAAGAGACAGGCAAAGATTGCTGGCGTCGGCAGCTTGCGCCTGGGTCATATACCGGTGGGTTCACCGTCTCTCAGATTGATGTCAATGGAGATCGCTCCCCTGACTATGTGGTTATCCCGAAGACCGGTCCAGCAACCCCGTTCCTGATCGACGGTCGAACCGGCGTTGTTCAGAAAATCAAGGGGTATGTTTCAAATAATCTGAGGAAAGGCTTCACGGCACAGGCGCAGAACCTTGTTGGCTCTGATGGTCTTCCTGACCTGGTTCTAATCCCAAATTATGGAGCGTCTGGCCAGATCACCGTAATCAATACCCAGACTCTTCGTGTTTCGTGGTCTTCCCAACGGTACGTTTCCGGTGGTATGAACGTGAATTATATCTCTGCCAATGATACCAGAGACCTTAATTTAGCGATTACCAGCAACACCTATAACAATTTGCATCATGGTTACGCGCAGATACTTATCGGGGGCCATTCCGGTAAGGTGCTTTTGTCTGGCTTCATTGCCACCCCCACGTCACCGCCAATCTCACCTCCGTCGCACGTTGTCCATCCCAAAGCTTTGAAGCACGCAGTCGGCCAGGCCGTACCGCGGGTTTCTGGCTTCACAGTCAGGCGTCCGGCAACCCGCTGAAACCTGATCTGGGTCGTATAGTAATGAAATCCTGGCGAATTGAGCATGCCCTTGCTCTGCTTCGTTCGCTTGGGGCGGGCTCAAAATGCGGACCGGTTCCGACGGCTTTGGGGTTCCGGTTCTCATTCTGGCTTCTAGTTTGTTGTGGAACTCTGGGAATGCATGTTGTTGATTAGGTTGGCTTCTGTGAAAATAACCAGATGGTGGATTGGCGTTGATTGTCAGGAAGAGCCAGCCAGAGCGGCTCTCCTTTGCGTTGCACACAGAAGCGAGAGATGTCTACCAATTTGCCTCTTGGTCCGACACCGGACGACGAAATGCAGCCGCAGGTCGTACGCTTCTCAGATGCAATCGCAAGGTTAA
The DNA here is from genome assembly GCA_903926465.1 of uncultured Planctomycetales bacterium. Classification (GTDB taxonomy): domain Bacteria; phylum Planctomycetota; class Planctomycetia; order Isosphaerales; family Isosphaeraceae; genus CAIYJE01. The sequence goes on along the minus strand of CAIYJE010000078.1, from coordinate 20,174 downwards.
CTGCTCGAACCCACCGCTACTCTCGATCCTGGTTCATAAATCCAGAAAACTGGTTTTGATACATGAGTCAACCGGTGTTACAGGCGGCCATCCAGGCGTTCCAGAATGGTCAATTTGATGAGAGCGAACGGCATTATCGCTCGATTGCCTTCAAGTCGCCCGAGTTTGCAGATGCCGTACTGGGTTTGGCCGTGCTGGCGCACCAGCGGGGCCGGTTCCTGGAGGCGGCAGGCCATTTCTCCAGGCTGGTGGCGCTCAGCCCAGGCGTGGCCTCCAATCACTCGAATCTGGGTGAATGCCTTCGCGAAGCTGGTCGTCTGGAAGAAGCCACTACCCAGTTAAAGCTAGGGATCTCGCTCGACGCCGACCAGCCAGACGCGTACAACAGCCTGGGCTTGGTCTACCATGCGCAAAGGAAGGGCGATGAAGCCGAGGCAACCCTGCGACAGGCGTTGCAATTACGGCCAGACTATCCCATGGCCATGATCAACCTGGGGATGGTGCTTCAGGAAAAAAAGCAAGAGAAGGAAGCCGCCGATTGGTTCCGGCAGGCCCTGACGCTAGACCCAGAGAACCCGATGGGCCTTTCCAACCTGGGTCAGATCCTGGTTGAAATTGGCGAGCATGACGATCTTGATGAAGCCGAAATGCTGTGTAAGAAGGCGATCCAGCTTACCCCCGGGCGACCCCACCCCATCAATAATCTGGGGAATGTGTATCGCTCGATGGGTCGGTTTGAAGAGGCGCTAGAGTGCTACAACAAGGCCATGGCCATCGCCCCGAGCATGGCCATGCCCATCAACAATATGGGCCAGGCGTTGCACGGTCGGGCCCGGTACGACGAAGCTATTGAGTTTTACCTCAATGCCCTGGCGCTTGAGCCAAACTCGGCCCGGTTCCACGCTAACCTTGCCAGCCTGTACAAAGACGAAGATCAGTTTGATGAGGCCCTGGAACGGTTCCAGCATGCGCTCGTGATTGATCCTGAACATATTGAATCATTGTGCGGAATGGGGCGGGTGTATATCCAGCTCATGAAAACGGCAGAGGCAGAGGAGTGCTTCCGAAAGGCGCTTGAGATAGACCCCGAATCTATGGCCCCGCGCATGGGTCTGGCCGGGCTTTACTCTGAACTGGGCGAGTTCGACCGCGCTGAGCAGGAATATGCCCTGGTCTTGCAAACACAGCCCAAGGCGATTGAAATTTACTACCAGCGCGCCACCCATCACAAAGGCAAAGTATCTGACGCAGACCTGAACATGATGCAAACGCTTCTGAAGCAGAAGTACCTGGGCGAAGGGGGCCGTTCTCAGCTCAATTTTGCCTTGGGGGCGGTTCATGACAAGCGTAAGAATTATGAGGCGGCCGCCCAGAATTTCCGGGTGGCGAATGAGAACCAGACGGCCGCCCGTCTGAAACGGAGCGAGACCTACGATCCTGAATTGTTCACCAGATACATTCACAATGTGATCGAGGCGTTTACACCCGAGTTCATCGCCAAATTTCAGGGACAGGGTGACCCCTCGCATCGGCCCATCTTTGTTGTCGGCCTACCCCGGTCCGGCACTACACTCACCGAGCAAATACTGGCCTCGCACCCTGCCGTGCATGGTGCGGGCGAACTGGCCGAGATCAACACGTCTTTCCAAGACCTGCCCGTCACCCTGGGCTTGAACCAGCTTGATAGCTTTCAGGCGCTCAAGCAGTTGAACGTGCCTGAGTTACGGGCCAGTGCAGAGGCCTATCTCCGGGAGTTGCAGAAGCTAGATGCCAACGCACCGTTTGTTGTCGACAAGATGCCAGATAACGTGAACCTGCTGGGCTGGATTCACCTGCTGTTCCCCAACGCCCGGATCATTCATTGCCAGCGTGACCTGCGTGATATTGCGTTGTCTTGCTGGCAGACATCGTTTGGGGCCATTCGCTGGGCGAATGACTGGAGCCATATCGCCGGTCGGTTCATCAACTCTCTTCGGGTTGTGAATCATTGGAAAACGATACCAGGTTTGGAAGTCCTCGAATTCCCTTATGAGTCCGTGATTGCCGATCCCGAAAAACAGGCTCGCACGTTGATCGCTTATGCCGGCCTGGACTGGCATCCGAACTGTATCAAATTCCATGAAACCAAGCGGCAGGTGCGCACGGCTAGCCTGTCTCAGGTGCGTGAGCCCATTTACAAAAGTTCGATAGCGAAATGGAAGAACTATGAGCGTGAACTGGGTCCGCTGATCGAGGCGCTCAGCCGCGCAGGTCATCGCTTTGAGGACACTTGAAAACGATCATCCCCGGGAATTGTGATTCATGGCTCTTACGGGGTCCAGATCCAAGTGATGACGCTCGCTCAATTCAATTCTCAATATGAACCACTACAGAGCCTTGGTGCTACCGTTCCAGGCGGTGATTGAACGGATGCGGGTGCCGTCGGTCCTGACCAAAACCTGGAACGGCGTGCCCGGCTGATGTGAGCCGGTTGGGAATGCGCGGGTGTAGGTGCCATCGAGCAGGTTGCCGGCCCGGTCTTGCAGGCTGCCGGTGATGGAGAGTGCAAACAGGCGACCCAGTGAGACGGTGGGTTTGGCCTGAAGGACCAACTTGGCCATTGGGCTGGCGGCTCCTGGGGCCAGAGTTGGCATGATCATCAGGATTCGGACCGATTTCCCTTGAGGCAGCCCAAGGGAAGCCTGGGGTGCGTTCGCAATTGAGCCGAGGTCGAGGCCGCTGCCGGCGTCGGTCACCTTCAAGACAATCTTTCCCTGGCGGATGGTGGCCGTGAACTGGCTGATGCTCGGGCCCTGGGTATCAATCACCAGGGGGTGGCTGGTCGCCATCAGGGTGGCACGGTTCTGGAGGGTTCCCAGTTGAATGGTGGCCAGAACCGTGTAGGAACCATCGGGTAAAGCTTGCTGGCTGTTCACAGCCCAGGTTCCCTGGGAATTCACGATCGCCGAGCCCAGCGTGATGGGAGCCAGCTTGGGCGAGGCGAGCGCCTGGGCCACCAGTTGCACGGTTCCGCCGGGCGTCCCCTGCCCTGAAAAGCCTGGGGTGGCCACATTGGTCACTCCGTCGCTTGAGGAAACGCCGTGATCACTGCTCTTTGCCAGCGTTCCGGCCAGGGCCAGAACGACGTCGGGGGAATCTGGCACCGTGACCGACGATTTCACAACGGTGGCCCCACCGCCTGGTCCCACGATACTGACGGAAACCGGGTACTTACCGGGCGTGTGGTAGGCGTGGCTGGCCGTTACGCTGTAGCTTGCGGCTTGGGGCGTAATCTTACCGTACTCGGGTAAGGAACCGTCGCCCCAAACGATGAGCGCCTGGTATCCCTGGGCATCTTTCACGCCGGCCGGCAAGGAGAACTGGGCAACCGTTTGCGTTTGCGTTTTTCCAATTGCGGCCGTGAGATTGCGGGGGGTACCCGCCGGCGCGGGTTCGGTTTTCACCGGCCCGGTGGCCCCAAACGACCAGAACGCCGAGAACCGGGCCACCTGATGTGGGTCAATGGCCAGAGATTGCCACTGTAGCCCCACCCCGTTATCCACGTTGGAGGGGTCGCCGTTGTAGGGGGCACCGCCCACGGGCAAGTTCACCGTACTATCCAGGGCAAAGCCGGCCCCCGCGCCAATGGCCTGCCAGATGTTGCGGTAATCACCGGCCTGGAAATTGGAGGCAGAGGCGCCCCCCGTGGAGTTTGTCTGCACAAACCCGCGTTCGCTGCCAGAGAGGCTCAGGCCGCCCACGGCCCCGGTGGTTGGATCTCGATACCCGACGCCGGAATCTGAGCCGGCCAGGTGAAGGTCGGCGGCCTGGAACCCATCAAGCCTCAGGGTCGAGGCACCCAGGTTCACGATGGTGGTATCAACCCGGAACCAGGAATCTCCAGGTCGGTAGGTTACCACCTCAATGGTCTGGAACGAGTCGCCCAGGGTATTGCCGTCCCCCTGGTTGTCGGCAATCAGGGTGGTTTGAAGTGCGCCGTTGGGGTCGGTGCGGGTGAACGCCAGGGGGTGAAGGGCCTGGCTATGAGTGTCTTGGGCGCGAGACTGAGCCTGGCCCGCGCGGCCGAGCAGGTCGAGTCCGTTCACCGTGCCATCGAGCTGTCTCAGAAACAGGCCGGCATCGCCCGGAGTTCCGGTCCCCGGGTACACCTGGCCGCCACTTGTGCCAGGGGTCGAAAGCTGGACCTGAAACGAGCCGTCGCTCCCCACGGTCACGCTGGAAAGCGGTCCTGCCGAGTTCAGGCTGAGCGTAGACAGCAGGCACCGCGATTCGAGGTTCTCGAATTGCAGCCGGGTGCGGGGTTGCTTGCTGCGCTTGAACTTGGGAACAGCGGGAGGAAACATGGTGGTCTTCCGGAGGCAAGCGTGGAAGCCAGAGTGAAAGCCCGTGGGGAACGAATCGTGCGGTTCATCCTCTACAGGAGATCGACGGATGCGGGCGGGCTCTTGGAACTTTCCCCAGGCACCAGACGGCTGGTAGGGAAAAGTTCATGTGAGGAGCGTTTGGTTGGCAATGGTGGGGGGCGGTCCGGGGCTGCTTTGGTTTGACACTCCTGGACCTTTCATCCAAGAATACGTCTGGACCCGGCCCCAGTGCGAGAAAAAATCATGTCGAGCCCCCCTGGCGGCCCGCCCACGGACCGACGACTGGCCGTTGCGGCCCTGCTGATGAGCCTGCTCGTTCTGCTGGTTGTGGCCGGAATGACCGGATTGTCTGGTTGTGGCCAGAATGCCACGGCCCCGATTTCTGAAGCTCAGCAGGCGGCCGACCAAGGCGACTGGCGGCGCGTGGCCGAACTGGCCAGACGTCGGCTTCGCGAGGTCCCCGACGATCGCGATGCGTTGCGTGCCCTGGCGCGAGCCTCGATTCAGCTCGGGCGTATGGATGTGGCTCAAGGAATTTATGAACGCCTGGGCGCGGGGGGGATGCTGTCCGAAGACCGGGCCTTGCTCGCCGAGTTCTTGATGGGGACCGGAGAGAGTGATTCTGCGCTCAGGTTGCTGGAAGAGGGGCTGAGCCTGGGCCCCGAACATCCGCACGCGCTGTATCTGCGGGCCCGGCTCTGGGCCGCCAGTGACCGGCTGGCCGAGGCCAGGCCACTGGCCGAACAGCTTTGCCAGGTGCCGAAATGGTCGGCCAAAGGGTGGCTGCTCAGGGCTCAAATTGCCGACGCCGAGTCTAACCCGGAACAGGCGGCCCTGGCGTATGAGCAGGTTCTGAGCGCAGGGGGCAACCCGGTGGGGATGAGTCAGGCCGAGCTTGAAACCCGGCTGGCGCGTGCATTACTGGCGTCTGGCCAGGCCGACCGAGCCCGGCAGATTCTGGGGGGTGCCAATGGAGGTGGGGCCTCGCCCGAGGCGAACTGGCTGCTGAGCCGGGCCTGGCTCCAGCTCGGCAACCTATCGGCGGCCGGCAGTTCCCTGGCCCAGGCGGCTCCATTTGCGCTCAAACCCATGGACCCAGAGCCGGCCCCCTACAGCGGAGCGGCCGCCTGTGCAGAGTGTCATAAGGAAATTACCAGGGCGCAGCAGGCCAGCCACCATGCGCAAACCTTTCAGACCGCGTCCGGGCTGCTGGCTTTGCCCACCACTACGGCACCCGTGGCCGATACCCAGGTGCCGGGCGTGAGTTACTTGGTTGAGCGTGCCGCCGACGGCCTGCGGCTGACGAGCGAGGTGGGATCCAGGCAGGCCATGCTTCGGGCCGAGTTCGGGTTTGGCTCGGGAGACCGCGGGGCCACGCCGGTTGGCCGAGATCCGGCTGGGAACTTTCGAGAGCTGCGGCTTTCTTATTACCACGATCACAAGGGCTGGGACATGACCACCGGCCAGAAGCCGCCCGCCGACTGCCCAGGCAATGATCCGGCCTGTTTTCTGGGCCGTGCCCTGACCGAAGACGGGGTGAGGCGCTGTTTTGATTGCCACACCACCAATGCCCGGGCTGCGCAAGAGCAGCGTGCGCCGGCTGGGCTGGATCTGGGGATTGGTTGTGAGCGTTGCCACGGGCCGGCCTCGAATCATGTGAAGGCAATGAACGCGGCCCCTGCGTTTTCCGACCTGGCGATTGCCCGCCCCCATCTGGCGTCCAGCCAGCAAACCCTGGAACTGTGCGCCCGCTGTCATAGCCCCCGGGGGGTCGATGTCCGGCGCGATGATCCGGCCTCGATCCGATTTCAGGCCACCACCCTGACCTGGAGCCGGTGCGCTACCCAGAGCCAGGGGGCACTCAGTTGCCTCTCTTGCCATGACCCGCATCGCGATGCCCAGACCGATCCCGCCTATTACGTGCAAAAGTGCCTGACCTGCCACGCCGCAACGAACGCCCCCGCCACCAAGCACCTGGCCGGCGATGGGGCCCGGCCAATCGAGCTTGCCGATTCGGTGATCCGGAAGCCCTGCCCGATCAATCCCAGCGATGGCTGCATTGAGTGCCACATGCCTACACGTAAAGACGCGCTACCGCATACGAAATTCACCGACCATTTTATCAGGGTCCATCCCACCCCAACCGGCGCGCTACCGGCCGAGTGAGTGTGGGGTTGAACCGAACTCAAACTCCAGCCTTGAGCCTGGGCGCCAGGATTGATTGACCATGACGGCCACGTTCCAACTACCACGGCGGGCAAACCGCTTCCGGGCGTTACCGGCCCTCTGGTTCACCTGGTTGGCCCTGTGCACCAGCGCAACGCGGGCAGAAGACGAATTTCCGAGCTTCCGGGTTCCCGGTTCTCAGCCGGCAATGCACAGCCTGGAGTCTCTGCTGCGCTTGCACTATGGACCGCGCATCCAGACGACCTTGTGGGATGGCTGGATTCCCCGCGCCTCACTGTGGGAAGCGGTGGGCCCGGCTGGCCAGGAATCGGCCGAGTCCATGCGGAGCTACTATCGAGACTCGCTGCTGAACCGGAAAATCGACGCCGAGGGGTACGTGGCCACCCAGCAGCACCGCGGGTTGGCTCACAGTGATGGCTGGCCGTTCCCTACCTGGGCCCAGTCACGCGGCATTGGCTGGCACTTCTCGCTGGAGGGAGACGACTACGCTGTGCAGCTTGGCATTCCGCACACCACCAGCCTGAACGGCTGGGACGTTCAGGGCCTGGACTCTCATCCCATCGACCCCGCCGTGGGCGCGACCTTTCAGGTGGTTGCCCCCGAGGCCTTGCTGACCACGCCCCCCTGCGAGGTTCCGCCCGAGGTCTGGCCGTTCGTTCGGCTGGAGTGGTTGGCCAGAGATCTGCACCCCTCAGCACGCATTTATCTGGAATGGGCCACCAGCCGCGACCCCGAATTTCACCCCAGCCGCCGGATGGAGCTGGCCCACCCGGGCGCAGCCATGCAATACCTGAACATTCCGCTGTATCGCCACCCAGAGGCCCGGGGCACGCTCACCCGCCTGCGGTTGCGCATTGAGGCCGCGCCTGCAGCCACCCTTGTGCTCAAGTCCTTGATCACCGCCATCGACACCCGCCATCCCATCAACAACGCGTTGTATCTGACCGCCTGCTGTGACTACTTCAAGATCACCACCGATCTGGAATTTCTGAAGGCGAATACCGCGCGGATGCGCACGGCCTTGCAGTTTGCCTTGTACGAGTTTGACGTCAAGAAGCAGGGGATGGTGGTTGTGCCCTGGGTCGGGCACGATGGCCGCACAGGCCTGGTTCGACCCGACGGCGGCAAAGCCACGCTGCTGTATGGCCGGGGCGTTGGCAACAACTACTGGGACCTGCTTCCATTTGGTGCGCGTGATTTTCAGGCTACGCTTTATCTGTTTCATGCGCTCAGGCAACTGGCCGCCCTGGATCGGGCGGTGGCCGCTCATCCAGAATGGGGGATTCTCGATGGCCCCAACCCTTGCCCTGCTCAGCAACTGGATGATCTGGCGGAGTTGATGCGGCGGGAGGGCGGACGCCGGTTCTGGAACCAGGCAACCGGTCGGTTTGTGGGCTGGATTGACGGTGATGGGCAGGCCCATGACTTTGGGTTCACCACCCTGAACACCGAGGCGATTACCTATGGATTTGCCCAGGCCGATCAGGCCCGCTCGATCCTTGACTGGCTGAGTGGCCGGCGTGAGGTGGCCACCGATACCTCTCAGGGTGCCGACCTGTACCACTGGCGGTTCGCGCCGCGGGCCACCACGGTGCGGAACACGTCGATTTATTGCTGGGTCTGGTCGGGACCGGAAACCATCCCCTGGGGGAATCAGGTTCAGGATGGAGGCGCTGTGCTTGGTTTCAGCTACTTTGACCTGATGGCCAGGCTCAGGACCCTGGGTCCCAACGACGCCTGGACCCGCCTCTCTGAGATTCTTGCCTGGTTTGATGAGGTTCAGGCCGAAGGGGGCTATCGCGCGTATTACCGCAAGCCAGACCGCGGCACGTTGCAAGGGGGCGGTCCGCCTGGCGGCTTGGGCCTGGACGCCGAGTTTTTTGAGAGCTTGCTCGTGCCCCAGGTCGTGCTGGACGGCTTTCTGGGGTTTGAGCCCGAACCGGGCGGGTTTGCGATTGCGCCCCAATTGCCAACCGGCTGGCCTTCCCTGGCCGTTACCCGGGTGGCTGTGCAAGATGTGGTGCTGGACCTGGAAGCCACGCCAACCGCGATTTACGTTTCGACCCGTCGTGCCCCGGCCAATGGCACCACCTTGCAGGTGCGTGTGGATGGAGCGGCCGTACCCATCACGGTCCGGTGCAAGGCTGGAGAAACCGTTCCGCTTCCGCGCCCTCGTTGAGTGGAAAGACCAACGCCATGCCTCCCCTGCTTCTGGAACTTGAACTGAGTCATTGCCCGGTGGTGCTGGTGGGCCTGGGCGTGGTTGGAAAACGGCGATTGGGCCTTCTGGTCGAGGCCGGTGCGTTGGTCCGGGTGGTGGAACCAGGTCCCGTGGACCGGGCGTATGCGGCGACGTTGGCGAGTTCTGTGGAAGTCGTGGAAGCGGCTTACGAGGCGAGCCAGCTGGGGGGGGCTCGCCTGGTGTTTGCGGCCGCCCCGCCAGAGATCAACCGCCGGGTGGTCGAAGATGCCCGCCGGCTTGGCCTGTGGGTCAACTCGGCGAGTGACCCCTGCCAAGGCACGCTCAGGGTTCCTGCCCTCTGGCAAGATGGGCCCGTGCAATTGGCGGTTTCCACCAGTGGTGCCAGCCCAAGCCTGGCGGCCCTGGCCCGCACCCGTGCCGCCCTTGCGCTTGGGCCCGGCTTTGGGGTACTGGCAACCGTGCTGGCCGAGCTGCGCCCGCTGGTGCTGGCCCGAGTGGCCGACCCCGCGTTGAGAGCCGGTCTGTTCAAACGCTGGGCGGGTGCCGGCTGGCTGACCAGGATTGAGAGTGAAGGTGCCGACGGCGTTCGCCGGGCGATGGTGGCGGAGATCGAGCAAGTGACGGGGGCCGGCTGAGTGCTGGGACCCGTTTTCATATCAGTTTTTTTGGCGCACGGGTGAGGTTTTGGGGGTTATGTGCCCTGGGTGTGGCGTTTCACGAAGGTTTCACGTTTCGTTGATCCGCTCCTGGATAGGGCTGGGCTTGTCGGTTTGGCCTGCAACTCCAGACAATAGAGATCTTGCCTGGGCCCTTGCGCCTGTGCTGCTGGTTGTCGAACTTGGGGAGAGCCGCGCCGTGAAGCTCGCTGTGGTGGGAACCGGTTACGTGGGGCTGGTGAGTGGGACCTGCTTTGCCGAGGGGGGTAATGATGTTGTCTGCATTGATAAAGATGAAGCCAAGATTGCCAGACTGATGCGGGGCGAGATCCCGATTTACGAGCCTGGTCTGTCGGAACTGGTGCATCGGAACGCTCGGGAAGACCGCCTGAAGTTCACCACCAACCTGGCGGAAGGAATTGCGGACGCCGAGCTGGTTTTTATTGCGGTGGGAACGCCTCAGGGGGATGACGGCGGGGCCGACCTGTCTGGCGTGTATGCGGTGGGTGAGGCGATTGCCCGGAGCCTGAACGGGCCCAAGACGATTGTGATCAAGAGTACGGTTCCGGTGGGGACCAATGCCGAGGTGGCTCGGCGGATGGCCCCGCTGGCGAAGTTCCCATTCCACGTCGCCAACAACCCTGAGTTTCTCAAGGAAGGGGCGGCCCTCGACGACTTCAACAAACCTGATCGGGTGGTGGTGGGGGTCCGGCATCCCGATGTGGCTGAAGCCCTGCACCGGCTGCATGCTCCCTTTTTGCGGACCGATCGGCCGTTTCTGGTGATGACTCCCGAAAGTGCGGAGATGACGAAATACGTGGCCAACTGCTTGCTGGCCACCAAGATCAGCTTCATCAATGAGATGGCCAATCTGTGCGAGGCCTATGGCGCTGATATCAATGAGGTGCGGCGTGGTATTGGCCACGACCAGCGGATTGGGTTTGCGTTTCTGTTTCCGGGGGTTGGCTATGGTGGAAGCTGTTTCCCCAAAGACATCCGCGCTGTGGTTCACATGGCCCAGAGCAAGAGTGTGTCTTGCAAGATGATGGAGGCCGTAGACGCGGTCAACGAAGCGCAGAAGGATGTGCTGTTCCAGAAGATCCGTAACCATTTCCAGGGCAACCTGGCGGATAAGACGGTGGCCATTTGGGGACTGGCGTTCAAGCCCAGGACCGATGACATCCGCGAAGCGCCAGCCTTGGTGCTGATTGATTCGCTGCTGGCCGCGGGAGCGCAGGTGCGGGTGCATGACCCGGAAGCGATGCCCAACGTGAAGGCGATCTACGGTGACAAAATTTCTTACTGTGACCGGCCGTATGGTTGCCTGGAAGGGGCCGATGCGCTGGCCATTGCCACCGAGTGGAACGAGTTCCGGAGCCCGGATTTCACGGTGATGAAGCGGCTGCTCCGGCAACCGGTCATCTTTGATGGCCGGAACCTGTACGATCCTGAAGAAATTGCCGAACTCGGCTTCGTGTACGATGGGATCGGTCGGGTGGCGACACCGGTTCCGCCCGTCTCTGGTTGAGTGTTGGCTGTCGTCCGTCCGGCTGGCCAGTCTGTTAGTCCTGGCTGGCAGCCGGCCATCGGCACAGGGGCTGGGTAGTGCTTTGGGTGAAGCCAAGGATCTGGGCGAGATGCCGGGAGACCTCGTTGCCGGCGGCCGTTGACCACAGCGGCTGTTTGTTCCGACCCCTGCGGATGTGGTCGATCAGGGGGGCGGCGCAGGCGCGGCCCAGGCCGAGCCGGCGGAACCTGGGCACGGTGAACAGCCCCACCGCGTCAAACTGCTCGGTCTGATCATAAATCCACGCTAGGCTGGCAAAGCCGCCCTGGTGGGGGACCCCCCAAATGGCACCATGACGCAACAGGGCCTGGAAGTCTCCCCAGCCCTGCAGAGCCCAGTCTGGGGCGGCCCGCTGAAATCCGGTGAGATGGTGTTCGGTCAGACGCTCGACGGTGATGGCGGGTTGCGGCGATTTTGGGCGGGGTGGTGGGCCCAGGTCATGCCAGGTCTCAATCTCAGAAGCTTGGAGGGCTGTGGAGCCCAGGGCCACCTCGATCCAGGGAGACCAAGCCGCGGGGGCCACCAGGGCCCCACCCACGCGCCGGGTTCGGGCCACCAGCCAGGGCACGGCGGGCTCTGGCTCACCCAGTCCGAACGCCTCACTGCCTCGTCCGCTCGGTTCTGATCTGAGCAGCACCACGCTCCGGGGCCGCCAGGCGTCATCGCCCCACAGCGAGGGCCGCGCATAAATCAAAGCATGTCGGACCGCCAGCAATTCGGGTGAATCGACATCGCTGAGTTGCTCAAGAGCATGAACCCGACCCTCGGGTCTTAGAGGGACCATGGCGGTATCGACCTTTTGGCTTCGAGGGGTGCTGCAGTCATCGACGATCGGTTCAGCCCGGTTCCCGGCTTGGCCCAAATGCTGGCCGACCTACAGTTCTATCATGGGTTGCCAGCTTGAGCGTAGGCCAAGCAACCGGGAGGATGGCCCACACGCTTGAGAGGTCGTTTCCAAACCGGCCGTGGCTCGATGGCCGTGAACGCGCTGATCCCGGTTCTGAAGAAACCCTGTGGGGAGCCGGTTTTCCCATCTGTGCGTCTGTCCCCTTGTTTCGGCCTGGGGGCTATGATAAACCCATTTATAAGGTGTACTTTAGATCTCGATTTGCTTCGAGCACAACGGCGAGCGTGGCGGGCCTTGAGGCCCGTGCGATCGTTCAGACTCCCAAACCGGAGAGACTCACATGACCAAAGGCAAGATGTTCGCCACCGGCGGCTTGCTTGTAGTGGCCTCACTGGCGTTTGTTCAGGGCAAGGGCATTCTTTTCCCAGAATGGTCGGCTCCGACCAAGGGAACCTACAAGGCGCCTGCCGCAGCCGTCGGTAAGGCCGCCACCGAAGCGCAGCCCTGGAGCGTGACCACGGTCACCAGTTCCATTGAAGGCAAAACCCTCAAGGGAGCACCCAAGACGGCCGTGGGTGAAGTGGTCGACCTGTCTTGCTACCTGCAGGTTGGCAAGCACGGTGATAAGCACCGTGATTGTGGCCAGAAGTGTGCCAAGAGCGGCGAACCGATCGGTTTGCTGACCGATGACGGCAGCGTTTACACCCTGATTGCCGAAGAGCACAACCCTCGCCGGGACGGCCAGACCACCCTGCGTGAAGTGCTGATCGAGCACATGGCCTACGTGATCACCGTTAACGGTACGCTTTCCGAAGTGGAAGGCCAGAAGGTTCTGTACGTACAGGGCTTTGTCAAGCAGTGAGCCCATTCGGGCCAGCTCTGACAAACCTCGGTCGTTGGGGCTGTCTTTGAACTGAGTTGCAACCGATCCAGGCCTGGCATCAAACCTCAGGGGTTGGATTGCCAGGCCTCTGTTGATTTTCCCTTCACACAGGCGTCCGCAAAGAAACCCGAAGGCGTGATCGATGAATCGACGAATATTCGGCTGGTTTTTGGGGTTGGGTGTAGTCGGTGGTTCCGTGGGGGCCCTGGTTGCGGCCGGTGCGCCAGGCCTCAATCAAGATCAGACCCCGCCGCCGGTTCCGCTGGGATTGCCACCCGTTCAATGGCCGGCCGATAATCCGTACACCCACGAGAAGGCCGAACTTGGTAAGTTGCTGTACTTTGACCCCCGATTGTCTTCGGACGCCACGGTTTCTTGCGCCTCTTGCCACGCGCCTGAGAAGGGGTACACCGACTGTGCGCCGGTTTCCACGGGCATCAAACAACAAAAGGGCGGCCGATCGGCTCCCACGGTGATCAACCGGGCATACACCACGCTCCAGTTCTGGGATGGCCGGGCCAGTTCGCTCGAAGAGCAGGCCAAAGGGCCGCTGGCCAACCCCATCGAAATGACCAATGAGCAGGAAGCAGATAAGGCCCACGATGCCGCCATGGGCCGGCTCCGCCAGATTCCTGGTTATGTGGCGCTATTTGAGAAAGCCTACGGCGATCGCACGGTGACCCTGGACCAGGTGGCCAAGGCCATTGCCACGTTTGAACGCACGGTGGTCTCTGGCAATGCCCCTTATGACCGGTACAAGGCGGGTGAGACCAAGGCCATGACCACCGCCCAGGTGAATGGCATGAAGCTCTTCTTTGGCAAAGCGCGGTGCGATAGCTGCCACCTTGGCTTCAATTTCTCTGATGAATCGTTCATGAACATCGGGATTGGCTGGGAGAAGGGTGAACCGGCCGACCTGGGACGGTTCAAGGTCACCGGTCGCGAGGAAGACAAGGGGGCCTTCAAAACCCCAACCCTGCGCGATATCCCGTTGACCGGCCCCTACATGCACGACGGTAGCATGGCGACCCTGGAGGAAGTGGTTGAGCATTACAACCAGGGCGGGATCAAGAATCCCTATTTGAGCCAGTCGATGAAACCACTGGGCCTGACCGACGAGGAGCAGGCGGATCTGATTGACTTCCTCAAAAATGGCCTCAATGGCGAAGGCTGGCAGCAGATCAAAACCCCCAAGGCTGCGGATTTCCCGCACTGAGCCACGGGGCTGCCACTGCCAAAACCGGATGGGCGGCGTGAGGGTTGCACCCGGCCAGGGGCGTTCAGAAACGCCCCTGGCCAGACCTCCAGGTAAGCCTGGGTCCGGTCCAGCCCTGGCTAAACCTTGGGTGTTTGGTTGGCTTGGGTTACGAAAACTGCGGTTAGGTGTAGATGTGACTCTGGGTGCTGTGTTAATTTTAGTGGTTGTTGGGCGGTTTAACCGGCCACACCCAGTCGCTCTACCCTCGCTTTGCTCAAATTCTTGGGTTCTGGGGTGGATTCTCCGCATGACTCAAAGCCACTCCACGTCTCCGAGAGAGGTCTGTCGTTCCGTTGGGCTGGTACTCCCCAGGCTTGCCAGGCGCCCAGAAATCTTCTCTCTCCTTTTCATAGCTTTAGTAAGAATATTGTGATGCCCAAGCCCATTGATCGACTTGCGGAAATGGTTCGTCAGGCTGAGGCCAAGACCCGGGCCCAGAAGCTTGGTAGTGAAACCGAGTATGCCGCTGATGCTCTTGAGGAGGCCGAACTCAAGGCGCGTGAGGCCGATACCTTACACCGTGAGCGTCGGGTATTGCTTCAGCGGGTTTTGACCGATGTCTCCGAGGAAGAGCAGCAACTCCGGGAATTGACCCGGAAGGTTGCGGTTTTGATGGGAACAGCCACACTCTCCCCCGCAGACAGCACGGTTTTCACGTCACAAATCGAAGAGACGAAGCAAGAAATTGAGATTCGGCGACGCACGACCAAGGATGAGATCGAGAAACTCAACCGAGACGTGATTGATACCCGCCGCAACCTCGAAAATGCGATGGAACATTACCTGGCCCTGCGCCGGGAACTGGATCGCCTGCTGCCACATCTGGCGGCCGATTTTGTGGAATCGGACAAGATTGCTCGCGCCGCCGAAATTTTGACCCCCGGTGGTCAGGTTCGGGCCCTCGGTCGGGAAGTGGAAGATGCGGCACCTCACTTCGCTCAGCTTGATGGGCGCGAGCGGCTGGCCCAGCTCACCATCTGGATTGGTCGGTTCCGTCGCCTTCAAGCGTACGAGGCCGAGAATCTGACCGAAGAGGAAACGACCGCCCTGCAGCGGGTTTTCCCCAAGCTTGTCAGCATTTCCAAGCAGTATGAGCCTGGTTATATCGAAGCCTTCCGCCAGAGCTTCAATACCGACTGGGATGTGTACGTGGGCGAGGCTGAAGAGCAACTCAAGGAAGCCACCGAGACCGCCGGCCTGCGTCGTGAGACCGATCAGCCGCGCCGGAGAGACCACGGCGGACGTGGTGATGATCGCCAGCGGGTGAGCCGTTCGGATGCCGACCATGCTTTCGAAGACCTCAAGGCCATTCTGATCCACTATGACCTTCCCGAAGATGAGGAAGGCATTGAGCCGTTCTATGAGGCTCTGGATATCATCCTGGCCGGCCGGGGTGAAACCGACACCGAGGTTCTGGAACTGATCAGCCCCTATCGGGATCTGCTCACCGGTGCCGAGTACCGCGGGGTTCGCAAGTACCTGGATGCTCTGAGACAGGACGATGAAGAAGAGCCTCTGGACACTTCGATTCAGGACCAGGTTCGTGATCTGGTGGATCGAACCCGGGGCAAGCGGGCGCTCCTGATTGGCGGCACGGCCCGCGAAGATATGCGGCGCACGCTTGAGCACGCCTTTGAGTTTGAGTCGCTTGACTGGGAGAGCCTGGGAACCAACCGTCCCAATCTGCTGGATTCGATCGAGCAGCGGGTACGGAGCCGAAGCGTGGATTTGGTCATTATCCTCAAGGCGCTGGTGGGTCATACCGTGACCGCACGGATGCGGCCCGCCTGTGAGCACAGCGAGGTTCCGCTGGTTCTGGTCGATAAGGGCTATGGCCCATCGAATGTGGCCGACGCTCTGCGTAAAGGCCTGGTTCGCGCGGGCTGACCCAAGCTGGACCACCAGGCTTGTTGCCAGCGACCTGGCGTGAGTTTGGTGGTCCCCTGCTGGGGCAAAGTTCGGGCCGGATCTCATAGGGTTTGCTTGCTGTGGGCTCCGGCCAACGTTTCTGGCGGTTGGTGGGTTGAGTCGAGCGTGGATTGTCTGTCACGTGATCGGATGCTGATTGGCGATCAAGAGCCGTCCTGAGCCCTAACTTCCTCGGCGGTATATGCCATGAGCGAACTCCAGTTTCTGGATCGGTCTGAACCGAATCGTCGTTCGTTTCTCAAGTCGTCGGCTGCCGGAATGGCCGCGGCTTCGTTCTTCATCCAGACCCCGAGCAAGGGCAGCATAGCTTCAGCGGTGGTGGGAACGAGCAGTTATCGCTATGAGTGTGATCATCACTGGGGTCAGAAGCCCGACCATATCCAGTGGTTTGAGACGCACGGAGTGGCCGTTGATAAGCAGGGGTTGGTTTATATCACCCATCGCGCGGGCAGCGATCGGCCCAAGTCTGACGCCGAGGCTCAAGACACGGTGGTGGTGTTTGACCCCGCCGGCAAGTTTGTGCACTCGTTTGGCAAGCAGTGGCACGGTGGCGGCCATGGTATTGATATTCGTGAAGAGAACGGCCAGGAGTTTCTGTATCTGGCGTTCATGTTTCCCGTGAATCTGGTGGTCAAGGCCGACCTCAAGGGGGAGGTTGTCTGGATCAAGGATCGGACGTCGGTTACCGGCGTTTACGATGATCCCAAGGTGGCCTTCTCGCCCACCAATGTGGCGTTTGCGCCAGACGGCGGCTTTTATGTGGCCGATGGATATGGGTCAAACTATGTTCATCAATTTGATAAGTCGGATACCTACGTGAAGACCTGGGGTGGTACCGGTGAAGCGGCCGGGCAATATCGTACGCCGCACGGCATCTGGCTGGATAACCGGCCAGGCCGTGATGTGAGCCTGGTGATTGCCGACCGGGCCAACGCCCGGTTGCAATACACCGATCTCAATGGCGTTTTCCAGAGCGAGAATCACGACGTCAGCTTTCCGGCCCACTTTGACATTCAGGGCGACGTGCTGCTGATTCCGGATCTCCATGCCCGGCTTACGCTCATGGACCCCAAGAATCAGGTGATCAGCCACCTGGGCTATGATCCTGCATGGACCAAGACGGTGCTCGATGGTTTCAAGGTTCGCACGCAGCCCGAGCAATGGACCGATGGCCGGTTCGTGCATCCGCACGACGCCTGCTTTGACCACCAGGGGAATATCATCGTGGCCGAATGGGTGGTGCCAGGCCGGATCAGCAAGCTGCGAAAACTCTCTTGAGTTTGACTGTGTGGTTCCTTGGCTTTTCCTTTTGCAAAAACGTTTTTTTACAGACAAGACTTGGGACCAAGATTCTTATGCGCTTACTTTTTATCTGGACTGTTCCGTTCGTATTTCCTGTCACTGCCATGCTGATGGCCGGTTGTGGTGATTCAGGCCCGCCCAAGCCGGTCGCTCCGACGGCGGTTCAGCCCCGTGAGACGATCCGGAAAACGACGCAGAATGTCTTGAAACTGGAGAGCGCTCTGGCCGAAGGCGGGCAACTTGTTCAGGGAAGTGGCCAGGTGGGCCCGTCTGGGAACACCGAGGGGTATCTGGGGAGCGTGGCCCAGGCGTACCGCTCGTCGGTGGGTGCCATTGCCGTACAGCAGGTTCAGCAGGCGCTTCAGATTTATGACATCCAGAACAATGGACCGGTCAAGACCTACGACGAGTTCATGTCTGGGGTCATCAAGAAGGATCAGCCAGACGGCATCCAGCTTCCAATGTTGCCCTACTACCAGGAATTCGCCTACGACGAGGCGAACCGCCAACTGGTGGTGGTGGAGTTCCCGGCGCGCAAGGCCGAGCATGAGAAGTCGGCCAAGTGAAGCTCCGTCAGGCGTTCGCTTCTAGTCTGGCTTCTCGCCTTGGCTGTGGACCATTTGATGGCTTCAAGCTGAACACCAAGTGGGTTTGAGCGATTACGTGGGCACACGTTGTAGAAACTCTGAGAACTCTCAGGCTGCCCTCCTCCGCAGATGTATTGCGGTTGCCAAGGCGGTCAACGCCAGCAGAGCAATGAACCAAGAGATACCTATGCGGCCTAACAAGTTAAGCCGTCCATCGGGTGAAGCATTGAGTCTTTGACCCTGCAGGTCAGCCTCTTCAAGTTGTGAGGCCTGATACTTTCGTATACTTTCGGGGTCGGAGGGAAGCCGAACAATCGGAGGTGGGAGTTTTGGTGGCGAGGCGTCGAACTCTCTTCGCATTTGATTGAATTGCTCGGCTCCACGACGCACTCCGTCCCACGTGATATTGAACCTGGAGTTTGATAAGTTTTGATTGATCGCAACGGATTCTCGAACCAGATGATATTCCGCTTCTAAGACGGGATCATCACGGAAATCGTCGAGGTGGCGATAAGAATGGTAGGTACCGCGAACCGGCAACCAAATTGTCTCCTTGTCGAGAGCTTCGAACTGTTCGAGTTCAATTCCGTCCATGCGATAAGACAAGTGTCGTCCTTGATAGGCCTCTAGACGAAGCACATGACCACCGCGATTCAAATCTAGCCAGATCCGTTGTGTGATCTTGAGGGCTGGCGCAAGCTTCGTGTCTGGGTATTTATCGATGTCTAAGAGAACCGTCGAATGGCCGTTGAGGTCTACAAGCCCTTTGGATTGAACTTTCCAGAGTGCAGGATTGCGCTTGAGTTCTTCCCAAAAGGGCAGCAAGAAAATTGCTTCGGGGCCACCAATGGCCTGCGATCCCCCTGGGCGTTGCAACGGCCATCCTGGCATCGGTTTTCGGCCAGGGTTCCACTGAGCTTCCACCACTTCCCAGCCAAGCATTGCCTTGGATCCATAAAAAAGCTCGGGTTCGCCCCGGGTCAGCTTTTCGTACAACTCCAGGTATCCAGCGCCGTCTGCGCGATAGACATAGTTGCCCAGGAACGAACGGTCCAGCTTTGGATAACTCTTCTGATCCCTGAAAAGCAGCCGTTGCTCTCCTGCATAGATGAATTCCACGTCACGAAGCGGAGTATGAACCCCGGCCAGTCGCCCCGCAAGTTTCAGGGTGTCCAGCGTGTCCGCGTTCTGAACGATCAGGTTCACCAGCAACCCCAGTAACATCGCTACCATTGGTTTGCTCTCTTCATGTGCAAATGTCACCAGAGCATGGTCTGTGACCTCAAGAATCACGGCATTTGCTTGATCGTTTGTTTATTCTGTCAAGTCGCTTCCGTTTCGCGTGCCAAACGCGCGCCAGATTGCGACACTGATGCCTGAACGGATGAAACGCACGGAGCCATCGGCGAACGCGGCTTGAACTCCCCCGGGATGTCGGCTCCGGGCGGTTGCCATGTCCATGGCTGGAGTCATACCGCCGTAACTACAGTCTGGGATGGATCCGTTGGGCGTTTGGGCATGCACATAGAGCGTTCGTTCGCGGCCCGTCCAGAACCAGTACCGGCCACTCGTGGTAAAACCCTCGGAAGCAGGTGTTGGTCGACCGGAGATCAAGCAGGCCGTCACGAGTTGATCGCCTGTTTGTGCCGGCGCAAGTCGAGGAAAGACATCCCGTTCAGGGTCAAGTTCCTGGCCATTGCCCATGTTGGATCCGCGCACACGCTCACTCAGCGCAATGGTTTGGCTCAAGCCGTCCGTAATCAGTCTGGCACTGATAGTTTCTGCTTCGGGGAAGATACCATTGCCACTGTCTGGTGTGGCAATGAACGTCGATAATGAAGGGCCTACCCCTGCATTGCCCCGGTAATTGTTCCCAGTTTCAGCGAACATGCCGCCATCGGAAGGGCAAAGAAACAGCCCAATTGCCGTACCCGCCACCGTCTGATTAAGCGGGTTCATTCCACCGGTCATGTCCTTTGCGCCAACCTTGAAGGTATCTGGCGGCCAGGTTCCAACTGAGAAATTGATGGAGTTGTACAGGGGTCGTTGCTCAATGAACGGTAAGAGGCGAGCATGAATGGAATATAAGCCGAAGTAGAGCTGATGCTTTTTCGTTTCGGCGGTACATGCCGCCGATGGATAACTGCCATGAGATTCATGGTAAGAATTCATTCCCAAGGCGAGTTGCCTGAGGTTGTTGGCGCAAGAGACGCGTTTTGCTGACTCACGCGCGGCTTGAGCGGCGGGGAGAATCAACGCCACCAGAATTCCCACAATGCCTATGACGACTAATAGATAAGGCTTTTCTCATCGCGTAGCGAAGCGGAGCCGATGATAAAAGCCACTTGAATAGATAAGGCTTTTCTCATCGCGTAGCGAAGCGGAGCCGAT
>CAIYJE010000077.1 GCA_903926465.1 uncultured Planctomycetales bacterium | reverse complement strand
GGTCCCTTACTTGGTGATCGACAACAACGCGAGCGAGAATGCCCTGCGATCGATCGCCATAGGCCGTAAGAACTGGCTTCATCTGGGCAGTGATGCTGGAGGACGCACGGCGGCGATTCTAATGACCGTGCTGCAGAGCTGCAAGCATTTCAAAGTCGAACCGTTTGCTTATCTTCGAGATGTCCTCGACCGGGTGAGTACGCATCCGCACAGTCGAATTGCGGAACTGCTCCCGGATGCCTGGAAACCGGCCCCAGCTAAGTCGTAACGATTCTGAACTCGGAACCGCAGCCAGAGTGATCTTTGAATCAGAGGATGGTTCAAGGATCACTTTCGTGAATTAGAGCAAGATGCGGTCCACCGGACGCTTACCATCAAGCGACAGCAAGCAAGACTCAGCGAACTGGGCATCGACTTATCCGAGATACCGAAATGTAAATGGAAGTAGATATAGCGCTGTAGAATTATTGAGGTTGCATCCATGAAACCACGGTTAGCAAACATCTCGTCACGTGGATTGACGTTGATTGAGTTGTTGTTGGTTCTCGCGATGATTGGCCTGCTTGTTGTGGTAATCTTGCCCGCGACACAGGCCGTCCGAGAGTCTGCAAGACGTGCACAATGCGCCAGCCACCTCAAGCAAATGGGCGTGGCTCTGCACCTCTACCACGAACAAATGCAGAGCCTGCCCATCGGGCTCATGCCGGTTTACGATTCACGTTACTCAAGGCAATCGCCGCGTTGCACACCTGATTTCCTGGACCGAAGTTTCCTCGTGGCGCTGCTGCCGCATCTTGAACAGAATACCCTGTTTGCTTCGATCAATGCGGATTTAGCAATCTCCTCGCGAGAGAATCGCTCGGCGCTGACCTCTACCATTGGGGTCTATTTTTGCCCAAGCGATACGGCATCCGGGCGTGTCCGGAACTATGACGCCAGCGAACTCATTCCATTTGGACAAGCTGAACCGGATGAGCGAATTGAGTCATCTTTCACGAGTTACCTGGCACTCCACGGAACTTTCCCAGTGGTCGCGCTACCTCTTGAACAATTTCAATGCCGCGTTGATTCCCGTGCACTTGCACAGGCCGATGGTTGCTTCATTCACCCCACGTCCATGCCAATCTCAAGAATTCGGGACGGGCTTGATTCCACGATTTTCGTGGTTGAGCGCGCCACGCAACACCTTTCCATTTTCAAATCCACCGTCTTCGATCTGCATGGGCTGTACTGGTGCGGAAATTGGGGGGATACGGTGGGGTCAACCTTTGTACCTCCAAACGTCTGGAAACGAAGCAAGTTACCGACCCCAATCATGATTGGCGCATCAAGCATGCACCCTGGCGGTGTCCATACACTTTTCGGTGATGGATCCGTTCGATTCGTGAAAGACAGCATTCAGAGTTGGCCCTTTAACGACCGCCTCGGACTTCCCACAGGAGTAAGCCCGGAACCTGAAGGTTGGTGGTCTGGGATTGGCCGCCTGGGAGTCTGGCAAGCGCTGGGTACCCGCGCGGGTGGCGAAGTGATCTCCGCCTCGGACCTTCCCTGATGAGGGCGGCTCTGTCTCAACTGAGGGAGGGACGGCCCACCCGGGAACGCAGGCTTCATTCTGGGTCATGGCATGGCTTCCCAGAAGTTCGAACTTGCTCGGTTGACTTCCACCTGAGGGATGACTATCTTTTACTGGTCTTGCGTACACATGACCAAAGTGCGATTTCCCCCGACAATGGGAGGCGGCCATGGCGCGAAAACAGAGCAATTCCGAAAGTAAGGCTGCACCGTCATCGTCTGTTGACGAGCGGGCCTTGAATAATGCGATCGGGCAGATTGAGAAGACTTTCGGTGCCGGCTCAATCATGAAACTGGGCGATGCGCATGGGCTTGCGGTTGAGGGGATCTCAACCGGTGCCCTGTCACTCGACCTCTCGCTCGGTGGGAAAGGTCTGCCCCGTGGCCGAATTGTCGAGCTTTTCGGTCCTGAGTCGAGCGGCAAAACCACGCTGGCATTGCATGCCGTAGCCAATGCCCAGCGCCTGGGTGGGGTGGCGGCTTTCATCGACGCTGAGCATGCCCTGGACCCGACCTGGTGCAAGAAGCTAGGCGTTGATATTGAGACCCTGCTGGTCAGCCAGCCGGGGAGTGCCGAAGAGGCCCTCCAGATCGCGGAGATGCTGGTCAACTCCAACGCTGTCGATATCATCGTCATCGACTCGGTGGCGGCCCTGGTGCCCAAAGCTGAACTCGAAGGTGAGATTGGCGATAGTTTTGTGGGCGTGCAGGCCCGCCTCATGAGCCAGGCCTTGCGTAAGCTCACCGGCGGTGTTTCCCGCTCCAAGGGGGTGCTGATCTTCATCAACCAGATTCGTGAGAAGATTGGTGTGATGTTCGGCAGCCCAGAGACGACTCCCGGTGGCCGTGCCTTGAAATTCTATTCCTCGATCCGCATCGATGTCAGACGCATTGGTGCGGTGAAGGAAGGCGAAGACGTTGTTGGCTCCCGTGTGAAGGTCAAGGTGGTCAAGAACAAAGTGGCTCCCCCGTTCCGGGTCTGCGAGTTCGACATGATGTATACGCACGGCATTAGTCGTGAGGGAGACCTGCTGGATCTGGGCCTGGCGGCCAAGCTGATTGATAAGTCCGGCTCCTGGTTCAATTACGGTGAGCAGCGGCTTGGTCAGGGGCGTGAAAAGTCCAAAGACCACCTCAGGGATAACCCAGCTCTGGCTGACGAACTGGCTGCAAAGATTCTTGCGCTGAACGCCGTGGATGGTGTTCCAGCCGCTGACGCCGCCGGTACCGATGACGAAGAAGAGTGATGCGAACCGTTTGTGAACCCAATCAGGTCTGAACTCCAGAGAGATGGCTGGATCCCGAGTTGGTAATCGGGTTCCAGCCATCCTTATTTGGTTGCTGAAGTTCAGGTGGCGGGCTTGAAGGGTTGCCTTGAAGGTGGTTAGTGGGGCATGATGACTTTTATGCCTGCAATGACGGTACGGTGACTGCAGGCTTTGCAGACTCTCGGTCTGGCCGCGGCCGGCCCTCCCGATTCGTGATCGAACTCTTCCGTGGTAGAGGTGTTGTGACCATGTCCATGCGCTCAACCTGGGTCCTGGCGGTTTTCGGGCTCTGTGGACTGTCGGTTGCGGCATGCGTGCGTGCGGATGAGCCTCAGGATGTGGTGAGTGCTCTTGAGGCAAGGGTGGCTGACGCCATTGCCAGGGCTCAACCTTCGGTGGTGGCTATCACCCGCATTCCGAGTGACAGCGGTGAAACCACGGCGATCAAGGGACGCAATCCTCTGCCTCTGGGGCCAGCGCCGGAAGAGGCTGGCCCAATGCTGAACCAGAACGGGGGAGTTCGACTGGTTCGCCCCGGGTTCCCAAACGATGTGGCACCTGAATATTTTGCATTGCCAGGAGACTTTGGCGGAGGGGTGGTGATTGGTGAGCAGGGCGAGATTCTGACCACGTATCACTTGCTCAAAGGTGCTTCACGAATTCGAGTTCGGGCCAAAGGGGCCGCCTTTGATGCCGAGATCGTTGCCGCAGACCCTCGCACCGACCTTGCCGTGATTGTCCCTCGCCCAGGTTCGACGATGCCTGTGAAACTGGTTCCGCTGCCACTCGGCGACGCCTCCAAGCTCCGCCAGGGGGCTTTCTTGATTGCCATGGGGAACCCTTACAACAGCGCACGGGATGGTCAGGCGTCTGCCAGTCTGGGCATTCTTTCGAATATCGCCCGGCGGTTGGACCCGCCCCAGGGCGAGCAGATCAATATGAATATCCGGCAGTTTTTCAAGTACCAGTCCACGCTGATGCAACTGGATAGCCGGTTGAATCTGGGGATGAGCGGTGGCGTTGTGGTAAATCTGAAAGGCGAACTGGTTGGCATCACCACCTCGGAGGCCAGCCCCAGTGGGTACGACGCTGCCGCCGGCTATGCGATTCCGCTTGACGCTCTGGGGCGCAGAGCGGTTGCGGAATTGAGCCAGGGGAAAGAAGTGGAGTATGGGTTCATTGGGATCGGATTGAGCCAGATTCAGAACAATACCGTGAGCGATGTGAAACGAAACACACCCGCCTGGAAGGCGAACCTGGCGACGAACGATCGAATTTTGGCGGTTGGTGAGATGACCCTGACCGATGACGAGAGTGCCCTGCAGATGGCGCTGGCTTCGGTACCGGTGGGCGAGAGTGTGAAGTTGCGGGTTTTGCATGAAGGTAAGGAAGTTGAGCGGTCGCTGGTGATGTCCAAGTACCCGGTGATGGGTGGGGCTATTTCCACGAATCGGCCGCCCGTTTGGCGGGGCGTGCGAATTGACTTTACCAGCGTGCTCTCTGGCGGTCTGAGTACCACCGACACCTTGCAAGCAATGACGCGAGGCGGGGTGGGTGTGATTGAGGTTGAACCGCAGTCGGCTGCAGCCAAAGCCAATGTCAACAAGGGGGATGTCATCCTTGCTGTAGATGGCCAGGAAGTTTCAACCCCAGCCGAGTTCCGGGCCGCGGTGAAACGGACCGAGGGAGCCGATACCACACTGACTCTGGCCTCGGATTCACCCAACGGAAAAGACGTGGTGGTTCCCGCCCGCTAGGCCGACAGGCTCTGGTTCCTGGGATAGCAATCAGATCGTTGAAGCCGATTTTCGAGCCTGTCAAACCGAGTTTCTCGACCCAACAACCAAGGGGTCCGCTTCCTGGAACGCCGGGAAGCGGACCCCTTGGTTATTAACTCTGCGGCGTAACCTGAACGGATGGCGGGCGAATTACCCCGTCAGGACCTGGCCTTTTCATAGGCGTGCCGAACTGCGGCGTGCACCACTTCCCAGGACCCTGGGTGGAGGGCTTCCCACGTTTTGCGAACGTCTCCTTCAATGGCTTGCCAGGAGCGGTTCTGGCCTTTGTGGGCCTCGGCAGACTCGACACCAAACCGAAAGGCAGGCTGGAATTCATTGTACGGGCGTTGGGTCCAGGCCAGGTCGTGGTCGTAATAGGCGAGGAACTCTTTTTCGAGCTCGGGTTTAACCGTGAAGGCGGCGATTTGCTCGATCTGGAAATCGGAGCGACGCACGGTGTCTCGGATTGTCTTGACCTCTTCAACCACTTCCTTGGTGAGCACAATTTCTTCAACAACGCGGGCCACTTTATTCACGAAGGCCTCTTCTGACATTTCCAGAATTTCGAACGCATCGTCCAGGAAGAGGTTTTTGTCGGCGTCGGTCACGTTCCGGCTTGCAACGCGACGGAGCACGTGGACCTTTTCGCTTCGGAGCGAGATCGACTCTTCAACCGGTCTTTCCGAGACCCGGGAGAAAATGCGAACCCGGCTACGTTCCACGGGGCGCTTCCCAATTTCCAAGCTTTCCTCAACCACGGGCAAAACGTACTCACCGTCGTGAAGTTCGTGCGTTCGGATCTTGAGATCTTTCTGGGAGGTATTAACGCTCCATGGGCCTTCACGCAGGAGGGCTCCATGCTGAGTCAGAATCTGCCGAGCTTTCTCAGCGTGGGCTTCGCCGGCCCGAACCACCACCACGGCCGAACCGTGTGCCACCTGGTCGGCCAATGCCCGGACCTCGGCGTCTTCTGAACTTTGCAGGGTGGCTAGTTCGTCTGCGCTGGTTTTGGTCACAATCGAGACTTCATCTTTGGTGAAGCCATCTTTGAACAGCAAATTGAGGAGGGCGTGGGCCTCGTTCTCGTCTTGGGAGAGTCCGAAAAGCGTCCGCATGAAAAGTACCTTTCATTTCAAATGGTCAGATTTGGAGCCACGCTGGCAGGGTGTGAGTTCAGAGACGCAAAACGGGCTAAGAGAGGCACTCAAATTGTTCCGTGGTCTTGATTCCCTGATTTTCGGGAGGGCGAAGGAACCACCTTTGGCGTTGGAATCCAGAACCGTAGCTCGATCCGGTTGGCCTGTCTGGGAAAGGCTTCCACACAGTGAATAGCTTCAGGTCCGCGAGGGAACGGTTACCGTTTTGAAATCACCTCAATGCCCTACGAACCACGGGTGAGGTGGACGAAATCTAGCCAGCCAGGCCTCTGTGCCTGGGAGCACCTTGGCATTGGGAACAGGTTCCCAGATCCAGGCCGCAGGCATGTCCAAGATCGGGTGAGTTTTCCTTCGTCTTGGGAGGTTGAAAAATGTTGTGTATCATGGGAAGCGATGAGACCGGCTGAACCAGGCCTGGTTTGAAACTTGTGGCATCGCCCCTACCCTAGACGGACCGGAAGATAGACGCTGATGAAGACCGATGAATTGCGCGAAGCGTACCTCGACTTCTTCGCCTCCAAAGGCTGCGTCCGCAAGCCGAGCGATGTGCTAGTGCCCAATGACCCCACCGTACTGTTCACTCCGGCAGGAATGAACCAGTTCAAGCGAGAGTTCATGGGGCTGGGCGACCCCACCTTCAAACGGGCGACAACCTGCCAGAAGTGCATTCGTACGGGCGACATTGAGAACGTTGGCAAGACGCCGCGTCACATGACGTTCTTCGAGATGCTTGGCAATTTCTCGTTTGGAGATTACTTCAAACGAGAGGCGATTCACTGGGCCTGGGAACTGCTCACCCAAAGGTTGCACATTGCCCCAGAGCGTCTCAGCTTCACGGTTTACCTCGACGATGACGAGGCGTTTAATATCTGGAACAAGGAAATTGGCATTCCCGCCAACCGAATCCGGCGGCTGGGTGAGGATGACAATTTCTGGCCGGCCAGCGCACCGACTCATGGCCCCAACGGCGTCTGCGGCCCCTGCTCCGAGATCTTCTATCACGGCGATGGGATCGAAGAAGTGGAGATCTGGAACCTCGTCTTCACCCAGTTCAATCGGGTGGGGCCTGGCCAGCTTGAGCCACTGCCGAATAAGAATATTGACACTGGGATGGGTCTGGAACGGATGGCGGCCGCCATGCAGGGAGCTCGCTCGAACTTTGAGATCGACATTTTCCGGCCCATTGTGGCGGCCGCGGCCGATGCCCTGCACCTGGATTACGGCAAAATTGCCGATGCCGCGGATGGTGTACGGGTGCGTCGGATCAGCGACCATGCCCGTGCTCTGACCTTCTGCATTCATGAAAATGTTCGGCCCGGGCCAGAGAAGCAGGGCTATGTGATCCGCCGCTTGCTCAGGCGTGCGGTACTCGATGCCTACCAGATGGGTCAGCGAGATCCGTTCCTGTTCCATCTGGTGCCATCCGTCGCAGAGTCCATGAAGGGGGGCTACCCCGACCTGGCCGATAGCGTGCCAAGGATCCAGACCGTGGTTCGTGAGGAAGAGGAACGCTTCCTGCGGAACCTGGAAAACGGAATGCGTCTCTTGCAAGATACCTTCCGCAAGACCAGCGCCACCGGTTCCGACGTGATTGCCGCCAAGGACGCGTTCAGCCTGCACGCCACCTATGGAATTCCGGTCGAGATCGTAGATAGCCTGGCCACCGACCATAATCTGCGAGTAGACATGGCCGGTTTCAAAGCCGAGCTTGAGCAGCATGCTCTGACCTCGCGCGGTACCACGGAGGCGGCCGATGTTTTCGCCACCGGACCGCTCGATACGCTCAAGGAAGCCTATCATCAGGGAGCAAAGTTCCTGGGATATGAGGCCACCACGGCCGATTCCAAGGTCATCGGCATTCTCGAACAAAACCACCTGGCCGAAACCGCCAGCGCCAGCGATGGGGGCCCGCCAATTGTCCTGATCCTCGATCAGTCCCCCTTCTACGGTGAGTCGGGTGGTCAGGTTGGTGATACCGGTGTGATCCGGGGCGAAGGGTTCTCATTCCACGTGGAAGATACCCAGCGTGAGAATGATTTCATCCTCCATATTGGTCGTTTGAGCAGTGGCTCGGTTTCACTCGGAGCGAGTGTGCGGGCCGAGGTCGATCCCGAGCGACGACTGGCGATCCGTCGAGCCCACTCGGCCACGCACGTGCTCCATCACGCCCTTCACAAGCATCTGGGCAAGCACGCCCAGCAGGCAGGAAGCAAGGTTGAGCCAGACCGGCTTCGCTTCGACTTTGCGAATCCCGAGGCTGTGGGTCGAGAGCGGCTTCGCGCGATCGAAGAGACCGTCAACGATCGAATCATTCGTGGTGAAGCGGTTCGCTCGTCCTTGATGCCACTCGAAGACGCGAGGAAGCTGGGCGCCATGGCCCTTTTCGGCGAAAAGTACCCCGAAACAGTTCGAGTGGTGGAGATGGGAGATTTCTCCCGGGAACTCTGCGGCGGTATTCATCTCGACCAGGTTGGTCAGGTTGGCCTGTTCAAGATTCTGGGTGAGGAATCGGTGTCGGCCGGCACCCGCCGAATCACGGCCGTGACCGGCAGAGCCGCGCTTGAGCTGATCCGTCAGCAAGAAGACGCCCTCAATCAGGCCGTGTCGGCACTCAAAGTCCCACCCGCCATGCTCGCCGACCGAATCGGCCAGCTCGCTGACGAGATCAAAACCCTCAAGAAGCAACTCGCCCAGCGCAAGGCAGATACCACCCCCAAGACCTCGGCCGACGACCTCCTCTCGGAGGCAACCCAGGCCGGTGAGGTTCGGATTGTGGCGGCATCGCTTGAAGGTGTGGGTCCAGACGAACTCCGTCAACTCATCGACGTACTTCGCCGTAAGACCGAAACGAATCTGGCTGTGCTCTTGATCACTCACGCCGACGGCAAGGTGGTGCTGGCCGCCGGCCTCACCCCCGACCTGGTTGTTCGTGGTCTCCATGCCGGCAACTGGCTCAAGGAAGTTGCCCCCGTGGT
The DNA here is from genome assembly GCA_903926465.1 of uncultured Planctomycetales bacterium. GTDB lineage: Bacteria > Planctomycetota > Planctomycetia > Isosphaerales > Isosphaeraceae > CAIYJE01. The sequence continues at coordinate 34,867 of CAIYJE010000077.1, read as the reverse complement.
TGGCGGCGGTGGCGGTGGCCGGCCAGACTTTGCTCAGGCGGGTGGCAAAGACCCCGCCAAGATCCAGGACGCTGTGGCCAAGGCCCTGGAAGTTGTCCGGGCCAAGCTTGGCTGACGATCAGCGGGCGGCCTTCGGTCACGTGAACGTGGGCCGCCCCATCCTGATCTGTGAATGAAGGATTGTGCGTGTTTACTCGAATTGCGCAACGCTACCAGAACAGCACGGTCGTTGTGATCGGGATCGGCGGCATTGGTGCTCAGCTCATCCAGATGCTGGCGGGCCAAGTGGCCCATCTGGTCGTGGCTGATCACGATCCGACCCGCCTTGGTCAGCTTGCAGCAAGCCTGAAAACCGGTCCGACCCACCTCTTTACGCGTCCCATCGATGTCCGAGAAGCTGCCGCGGTTTCCGAACTATTCGCCTGGATTGATTCGTCAGTTGGAACCCCGGATTACCTGTTTTACGCGGTAGGCGTGCTGAATCTTGAGCCGTTCGCGGAAACCACTCCCGACCTTTGGAACCGGGCGGTTGATATCAATCTCAATGGCGCATTTTATTGCACGCGTGCCGCCGCCGATTTGATGCGAACCGCAGGGCGAGGTAGCATCCTGCTCATTGGCTCCATTGCCGGTACCAAGGCGAGATCCGGCTCTCGGGTGAACCCGGTCTATAACGCCACCAAAGCGGCTCTTGCTTCTTTTGTGAACTCGGCTGCCATGTCTTTGCGAACGCATGGTGTGCGGATCAACTGCATCTCACCAGGGCCCACGGCCACGCCCATGATGGATCTACAGCCTCCGGAAGTCCTGGAGGCCGTGAGCCAGATCACGCTGGACGGACGATTGAACCAGCCCGCCGAGGTTGCGGAACTCGCGATCTTTGTGGCTGCGCATGGCCGGTTCACGGGCGAAGATCTGGGAATGGGCGGCGGCGCTGGTCTTGGAGGATGACGGTTGGCCGCTGGAAAATGAGCATGTGGTGTTCGCCGCAAGGTCATCACACCGTAACCGTCTCTGGAGAAATCTCAGAGAGGCGGCGCATGGAGCCTTCAACGAGGACAGGCGGGTCGATCCAGCGAACCTTGGGGGTTACCCGTGGCACATAATTGGCCAGGTCCTCGGGCTGAACTTCCCGAATCTGGCGCAGGATTTCGGTAACTTTGGGGCTCTTGGCGGCCCTGAGGCAGGCAAGAACATGCTCGTCATCACCCAGCATGTCGTCCTGAGTCAGGCTGCCCAGACGCATCGCTTCGCGGAGTGCCTCGGCGAATTCATTGTAGATGAAGGCCTCAACGGGGCCACTCCACCACAGTCGATTCATCTCGCCATACCCGGCCTCCACCTCACGGGCCACGGCCAGACTATTGAAGCCGATCACACCATCAACCACAACCAGCGCATTGAGCGTACGCTCAACGCCGGCCGGCGTGCTCACGTTACACGATCGGCTATCTCGCAAGTAGTAATCGAGGCGGTCGGCACAAAGCCAGGGGAGTGGTCGTTCCAGCAGCGGATAGACCGAGTCGTCCAGGAACGATTCTGGCTTCAAGCCCATTCGCCCGAGTGCGGCTGCAATGTCGGGTCGGTGTAGGAACCGGGGTTTGAGACCTTCGTGATGGGCCTGGTCTTCGGAGAGGATCACAAAGTCCACTGCGTGTGAAAATGCGGTATGGGAAAGGTCGTGAAGCAAGCCAGCTACCTGCTCCTGGAGCCCTGCCCCAAGCCGCCTGAGCAAGAGGAATACCCCCAGGCTATGCTCAAACCGCGTCACGGTTTTGAACGGGAACGCAAACACGGAGGGGCCGGCCTGACGAATCCCGCGCAGACGTTGGAACGTAGGGCACGCAATTAACTGGAGCAGGTCGGGATCATCCACCCGGACATCGCCATAAACCCGGTCATGCCATTGGAACAACGCAGCAGTTCCTGTTTCCATGAGAGCGAAGCACATCCCTGTACTGATTGCGGAATCGTCAAACGTAACGCAATCATCAGACTCGCGGCCGAGTTTTTCAAGAGGATGGGGGTTGTTGGGGCTCACATTGGGTCACGGGGTGAGTAACAAGAGCCGGCTCAGGTTGGCCGAGATGAACGCCAAGCCAGCCACCCACGCCAGAATCGATCGGCCTGAGAGAAAGAAGTCTTCAGTGTGGACTTCATGGATCGCTTCAGTATCCAGCCAATCCCCTGCACAAAGATCGGGAAGCCGCACAATCGTCTCGTTGATCCAGGCGAGTGTTGGGGGTACTCATGGCCTCTGGAGGAATAAGATCCAGAGCTCTGAGATTATCCACGGCAGGTCACCGCTGGGTTGCCCGTGTGGGACAGCCGCCCTCGGCTCTCTCTTGGGTTGGTTTTATGTGCAATCCAATCGTGAGTCGCGAGAGGTCTATGAAAGGCTCTGGCCGCGTGGGGTGGTCCCCAAACGGCCAGAGATTCGGTTCTGCAAAGGCCATCAACGCGTGGCAAACTGGTACGAGGTTGTCTGCTTGTAGACCTGTCCTGGCTTCAAGACGGCCGACGGGAAGTTGGCGTGGTTGATTGAGTCTGGGAAGTGCTGAGCTTCCAGGCAGAAGGCGCCGTACTGCTTGTAGGCTCCCCCCTTCCCGACCACGGATCCATCCAGGAAGTTTCCTGTGTAGAACTGAACTCCGGGTTCGGTGGTTCGCATGATCAGTTCACGGCCACTCTGAGGGTCATAAACGTGGGCCATGATCGGTAGTCGCTCGGACTGGGCGTTTAGCACGAAGTTATGGTCATAGCCGGCCGGGTCGGCCTTGATCTGCTGGATGTGCGCACCAATCGTCTTGGGTTTGCGGAAATCGAGCGGGGTTCCCTCCACTGGGGCGATCTCTCCGGTGGGAATGAGCGTGGCATCGGTGGGCGTGTACCGGTCGGCGGCCAGCATCAGCTCATGGTGCAGAATGGTGCCAGAGTTGGGGCCGGATAAGTTGAAGTAGGTGTGGTTGGTCAGATTGATTGGTGTATCGGCGTCGGTCGTGGCCTCGTAATCAATCTGCAAATCATGATGAGCGGCCACGCGGAAGGTGACCTTGGTGGTAAGGGTGCCGGGGTATCCTTCCTCGCCGTCTTTGCTCACGTAGGTCATACGAACAGCCGGGCCGTCTGGGCCGCTCACGTCTTCAGCCTTCCAAATAACCTTGTCGAACCCCTTGAGGCCGCCGTGGAGTGCATTTGGACCGTTGTTGGTGGCCAGGGTGTATTCCTTGCCGTTGAGCGAGAATTTCCCCTTGGCGATCCGGTTGCCCACCCGGCCCACGGTTGAGCCGAAGTAGGGGTGCCCCTTGAGGTAGCCTTCGAGCGTATCGAAACCCAGGGTGACTTCGCCGATCTTGCCTGCCTTGTCGGGTACCTCGATCGACGTGATGATGGCGCCATAGGTCATGACCTTCACGGTCATGGTGCCGTTCTTGAGCGTGTACAGTTCGACGGCATGACCGTCCGTAGTGTTGCCAAAGGGCTGCTTGGTGAGAGTGCCTTCAGCCGCCGAGCCGGCGAATCCGGCGAATCCGATCACTGGCACTAGCAGGGCCATCAGAGAAAACGACATCAGCATGTTCTGGATCCTGAAAAGAGAGAGGTGGAGCCCGATCTTGAGGGCAAAAAAACGACCAGATTGACCCGTGCCATGGGCCGATGAGCGAGCTGTGAGAGTGAAGGCTTGCCAGAGTCAAGCTTGCCGGACTTTGACCTGCCCCATTGGTCCTCTGCTTGTGCAGGCTCTTGACGTGGGGAATTGCTCGGACGCGAAAGCCGAATTACACCAGTTTACATTGGGGTGAAGAGACCGCAATCTAGTTGAGCCCACATTCCCAGCGGGAGAGGGTTTTAGAAGCTCTCGGAATCGAGTCATGTTTAATGCCGGAGGCCGGCCACTTGGTTCGACTCGGTAACGAGAGCGAAGCTCCTTCAAGGTCTTAGCTTCCCCGATCAACCCGGCGAGATAGAATAATCACGGCGGATCCCAATCTGTGGGGCCTCCAACCACCCCCTGCTCGCCCGCGGAGGTCTGACCCCCAGTGATGAGTTCGATTCCACTCAGGCTCAGCCCGAGATCTACGTTCGGCCTTGGTTGGTTGTTGATCGCCGCGATTTTTCTTTCATTCGTGGGCTGCTCGCAAGAGAATCCAGCACCCGAGCCGAGAATTGCCCTAGATTCTGGTCCAGTCAATGCGCCTGGTACGACGGCGGCCCCCCTGCTTTTCCGCGAAGAGATCTTGCCGTTCTCCTACGAACGGGGCGAATCGGGCGCAGCCTGGCCGTGCGAGGTCACCGGCGGCGGCGTGGCCATGCTGGATGTGGATGGAGATGGCGATCTGGACCTGTTCTTTGCGCAGGGGGTGCCGTTGCCCGTGGGGAAAATGGACCCCGCCCAAGCGCCCGCCGATGTCTTGCTTTTGAATGACGGCAAAGGCCACTTTACAGACGTTTCCAAAGTCTGGGGGTTATCTTCCAAGGGGTACGGCCAGGGGCTGGCCGTGGCCGATTATGACGCCGATGGCGACCCCGACGTCTATGTCACCCGCTATGGTGCCAACACCATGTGGCGGAACGATGGCGGCCGGTTTTCCGACGTGACAGCCGAGGCCGGTGTCGGATGCCCGCTCTGGAGCCTGGGGGCCGCGTTTCTAGACTATGACGGCGACGGCGACCTGGACCTGCTTGTGGCCAACTACTTCGAGTTCGATCCGACCCAGGCCCCGTTTTTGAGGCTGGCCGATGGCAAGGCCGAGTATGGCCCACCCGACACCTTCGGCGGCCTTCCGGATGTGCTCTACCGCAACGACGGGAATGGCCGGTTCTCCGATGTGACGGCCGAGGCCGGCATCTCAGACCAGGCACGTGGCATGGGGGTGCTAGCTGCGGATTTTGATGGCGATCACCGGATGGACATACTGGTAGCCAACGATGCCGAGGCCAACGCCCTCTGGCGCAACCTGGGGAACGGCAAGTTTGAGGAAATTGCCTCGGCCGTGGGCATTGACCTGAACGGCCAGGGCAAGTCGGAAGCGAACATGGGAATTGCCCATGGCGATACCGATGGCGATGGCTTGCAGGATGTGATCATCAGCCATTTTTTTGGAGAGCATGACACCCTCTGGCGTGCGCGCGGGGGGACGAATTCCGGCCTGTTCTACCAGGATGAAACCTTCCAGGCGGGGCTTGGTGGGGATAGCCGGCCCTTTACGGGCTGGGGGATTGCCCTGGAAGATTTTGACAGTGATGGCTGGCTGGATTTTGTGGTGACCAACGGGCAGATTCGCCAGGAGTTGAGCCAGAAGTACCCGTATGAGAACCCTCCGATTTTCTGGCTAGGGCAAGCCGATCGGAAATTTCGCAACGTGACCAGCAGCGCTGGAGCGTATTTTGAAGCGCTTCATATGGGGCGGGGTCTGGCGGCCGGTGACCTGGATGGTGACGGCGATCTGGATCTGGTGATCACCCACCACAAGGCTCCCAGCGTGGTACTTTGGAACGAGTCTGCCCCGGTGGGCCGGTGGCTGAAGCTTGATCTGCGTGGGCGGGCCCCCAATCGCGATGCGATCGGGGCTGAGGTTACGGTTGAAGCTAGTGGCCGGCGGTTGGTGCGATCGGTGGATGGGGGTGGCTCGTACCTTTCGGTGAATGACCGGCGGTTGCACTTTGGGCTGGGTAAAATTGAGCAGGTGGATCGGGTGACGGTTCGCTGGCCCTCGGGGCGCGAGGAATCTAAGACCGATGTTCCCCTGAACCGGGCCATACGGTGGGATGAGCTGGAATGAGATCAAGTCTCGGCGGTGCTTCTGGGTGAGAATCGGCTAAGATCATCTCTCATTCTGCCCCAAGACCGAGCGTCTGGGCCGTTCTCGCAGTTTTGGAACGAGATTCACGTATGGGCCGGCACGCCAGAGACTCCCAGCATCGAGAAGCGACCAGGCTGGGCTCCCTGACGCCCACGCCTGATTTCTTCTGGGAGAGCTGGGCTCGTTTTCAGGCGCTTCGGTCGGTGGGGCGGGCCATGCTTGCGGTGGCCCTGGTGGTGGTGCTGGGGGTAGCCGGGTACAGGATTGCTGGCTGGTCGCTCAGCGATTCCATTTACATGGTGGCCATCACCATTTCAACGGTCGGTTTCACGGAGGTCCGCCCGCTCTCCACGAACTGGCTCCGGCTGCACACGATTCTGTTGATTCTGTTTGGCTATGTGGCGGTGGGTTACACGCTGGCCACCCTGGTGGCTGTGATCACCAGTGAGGAACTGAAACAATACCTGGGGAAGAAACGCGTGAAGCGCCAGATCGAGGAGCTGAAACAGCATGTGATTGTGGTTGGTCTGGGCCGCATGGGTACCCAGCTTTGCACCGAGCTGCAAACTGCCGGTGTACCCTTCGCCATCATTGACCGCGATCCTCTGAAAATGGCCGAGATCGAGCGTCGCCAGTGGCTTGGCATCCAGGGAGACGCCACCCTGGAATCAACCCTGCAATCGGCAGGACTGGCCCAAGCTCGCGCCCTGGTCACCACCGTGCCCGACGACGCGTTCAATGTGTTTATTGCCCTGACCGCGCGTGACCTGAACCCCAGCGTTCTGATTCTGACCCGCGCGGAAGATCCGTCCACGCTGCGCAAACTTCAGCGGGCGGGAGCCGACCATGTGGTGCAACCCACGGCCATTGGTGCCCAGCGCATTGCAACATTGCTCACCAACCCCACAGCCGTGCAGTTCACGGAACTGGTGACCCAGAAGGGGACGCTTGAGATTGAGATGGATGAGATTGAAGTCCAGGCGGGCGGTCCCTTTGCCAAACTCAGCTTGCGTGAGCTGGATATCGGCCGCCGGACCGGTGTGGTTGTGATTGCCGTCAAACACCCAGACGGGCGCGTGGAATTTCCACCCAGCGGCACTGAACCGTTTCAGGCTGGAGACCGGATCGTGTTGCTGGCCAGACGTGGGAACCTGGCCGATTTTCATGCCCAGTACAATGACCTGGCGTAACCGGGGTCCCAGGGTCCAGGCTCAAGTTCACCGTGGCTGGTCAGATTCAGCCAGGTTAACGGTCAGGCGATAGGGGTGCGTTGGCCCGCCTTGGTCCAGGGCGTCACTGACCACCAGGAAGTAGGCTCCATCTTTGGGCAAGGTTGCGATGAGCACAGGGTCGGAGTCGGTCGGGCGATCGTCGGCCGTAGCAATCTGTTGCCCGTGCGCATCGTAGAGCGTCAGCCAGCCATCGAGTGCCGACCCTTGCCGCCAGGCTCGAATCTCGCCCCTGAGTTGCTGGCCGGCACGTCCGGTCAACTTGTAGACGTCTACATCCTGGTTCCGCTCAATCAGGCCCTCAATCGTCCCGGGAATGGTCACGGCTTGAGCCTGGCGGAAGCCATCGTTGGGTTCCTTTTCCGCCTGGATGTAGCCAGCCCCGGACAGGAGCAGGTGAGGCGTGGACTCGCCGGCTGGGGTTTTCACGATCAGGGCCAGCGGTGGGCGTCCCAGATCGTCCGGAACCGTAACCTCAACCACCACCTGTGTGTCTCCCAGGCGGCCGGCGTTCTGGCCGTTCGGTACGTTCGCTTTGCCTGATTCCAGTACTTTGACCGTGGCGCCTGGGGCCGTTAAACGAACCTCGGTTGCTCCCTCCAGCCGCTGGCCACGAATGGTGAGCTTGGAAGTGGTGGCTGGCTGAATCCCCAGTGGCACGCACAGGCGAACCACGGGCGATTCGGGCGGCTTGGGAGGATCATCGGCCGAGAGTAGGCCCATCACGCTCGTAAGGATACCGGTGGCAAGTTGGCGTGGGCTCAAGCGAAAAGCTCCCGCACTGGCTCGCCCCGGTCCAGGATTTCCAGGGGCCGTCCATCTGGGGTCATCAGATGCGCCTGGGGGTCCACGCCAAGTGCCTCATAAATCGTCCAGGCCACGTCGGCCGGGGCTACCGGGCGTTGGGTCACATAGGCACCCAGGCGGTCGGTTGCACCCAGCACCAGGCCGCCCCGTGTGCCGGCACCGGCGAACAGCAGCGAGCCGGCTGGCCCCCAGTGGTCGCGGCCGGCGTCTTTGTTCAGTTTGGGGGTGCGCCCAAACTCACCCATGGCCACGACCAGGGTGTCGTTCAGCAGCCCCCGGCTGTCCAGGTCTTGCACGAGTGCGGAAAAGCCCTGATCGAACTCGGGAAGTTTTTTGTCCAGGCCGGCAAAGATCTTGGCGTGATGGTCCCAGCCGCCGTGGTTAACGGTGACGAATCGGACGCCCCCTTCCACCAGCCGCCTGGCAAGCAAGCAGCTCTGGCCGAAGGTGGTCCTGCCGTACCGGTCGCGGAGTCTGGGGTCTTCAGACTCAATGGCGAACGATCGACGCGCTTCAGGAGCAAGCACCATCCCAGCCGCTCGCTGGTGGAACTCATCGTAGGTTGCAATCTGGTCGTTCCCTTCCACCTGCCGAGCCAGGCTGTCCACGGCTTCCAGCAGGGTCCGGCGCCGGCTTTGACGCTGACCGACGATCGGTTCCACGGGAACCATGTCGGGCACCTTGAACTGAGCGTCATTGGGGTCGCCCGTTTTGAACGACTCAAAGCGGCCGCCCAGGAAGGCACTTCGGCCGAGCTCCCAGGTGAATGAAGGGTTGCGGGGAACGGCCATGTACGGCGGCAGTGCACCCCGGAAGCCTAATTCATGAGAGACCACGGCCCCGATGGCCGGATAATCACCAAACGGTGAACCGAACCGGCCAGAGAGAACCCAGTTGGTGGCCGTTTCGTGGTGGTCGTTCCCGTGTGCGCCAGAGCGAACCAGGGCCACCTTATCCATAATGCCAGCCATCCGCGGGAGCAATTCACCCACCACCGTGCCAGGCACCACGGAAGGAATTGGCTTGTACTGTCCGCGCACATCTTCAGACGCTTCGGGCTTGAGGTCAAAGCTGTCATGATGTGAGAGCCCGCCGCCCAGAAAGACCAGAATCACCGATTTGGCCCGGCCGGTCGCTCGCCTGGGTTCCGCCGCCTGGGCTCTGAGCAGGTTGGGTAAGGTCAGGCCAAACAGGCCAAGCGCACCCACCTTCAGCGAATCGCGGCGTGAGAAACCATCGCAGCGGCTGGCCCGTTGGCTCATGGGAAGTTCAAACATTGCACCCGTCCTCCGGCTCAAGCTCAGTGGTTGAATGCGAATTCCTTGGAATTCAGCAGGGCCCAGAACAGATCGCGATACACTTCAGCCCGATCCGCCCCGGCCTCGTCTTTTGCCGTCTGTACAGCGGCCCGCTCGGACGTGCGTGGCAAACGAGAGAACGTGGCCAGAAACAACTCATCCGCCATCGTATCGTCATTTGCACCCGCTCGTAACAGTTCCGAAAGCCGGCCTTGCTCATCGCGGATCTTCTCAACAACGCTTGCACCATTTTGCAAATGCAAGAGTTGAGGCAGGGCAATGTCGCCGTTGCGTTCGCAGGCGCAGGCGGTCACCCGATCCGATCGGCCGAACATGCTCAGGAACGGAGAAGCCACGCCTGGGTCTGGAACCTGAATGGCCCGTACGCCCAGGGGGTAGCCGGCAAACCGCTCGGGCACACCCGTGGCGGCCGACAGGCTATCGAGCAGCACCTCTGCCGGCAGCCGGCGGGCCATGAAGTGAGAGCCAAACCGAGTGTCGGTTGCGTTGCTGGGCCGGGTGGTTGAGGAAAGCTGATAGGTTCGGGAATTGGTGATCAGGCGAAGCATCTGCTTGATGTTGTAGCCGCTGGACACGAATTCCCGACCCAACGTCTTCCAGAGGGCGGGATTGGCGGGGGGATTGCTGGCCCGCAGGTCATCCACCGGCTCAATCAGGCCGTTCCCCAACAGGTGCTTCCAGAGCCGGTTGACCATGGCACCCGTGAAGGCTTCGTTGCCTGGCTGGGTCATCCAGGTAGCAAGTTCCACGCGTGGGTCTTCGCCCGGACGGACCCGTGATTCACTTCGATCCAGTGGCCGCGGCGAGAGAAACTCGCCGGTGCGAGGCTGGGTCACGCCGACCGGCTTGCCGTTGTCTTGCGGTTCTGAGGACCAAACCACCAGCTCTGTGGGCCCTTCTTGAGGTTGCTTGCGCTTGAAGCTGAGCCGGGAGAAGTAGCCGGAGAAGCGGTAATAATCATCTTGCGTGTACTTTTCCAGCGGGTGGTTGTGGCACTGGGCGCAGCCGATTCGCGTACCCAGGAAGGCCTGAGCCGCTGAAGCTACCACCTCAGACTTATGCCCTTCACGCTGCTCGCCCACGGTCACAATGAAGTAACCAACGGCCGGGTTCTCGCTGGTTGATCCGGTGGCGGTGAGGACATCCCTGGCCAGTTCGTTCCAGGGCCGATTCGTAGCCACTTGCTTGCGAATCCAGGCATGGAATCCGCGCACCCCTTTGACCGCCCGCACATCATGGTCGCGTTCTTTGCGGTTTTGCAGTAAATCGGCAAGTTGCAAGGTCCAGAAGTCAATGTACTCGGGCCGTTCCAGCAGATCGTCAATCAGGCGGGCTCGCTTGTCGCTTCGGTCGTCGGCCAGGAACTGCCGTACTTCCTGGGCGGTTGGTAGCGTCCCGATCAGATCCAGGAACACCCGACGCACGAATTCGGCATCGGTGCAAAGATCCGAAGGCTCGATACGTAGCGATTCCAGCTTGGCGAACACCTCGTCATCAATCTGGTTCTGGTGGGGAACCCGGAACCGCGTAGGGTCGATGGGCTGCTCATAGGGGGCCGTGACGAGCGCCACGGCCACCTGACCTTGAAAGCTGGCCCGGACCGCCGTTTCTCCAGCCCGAAGGGTACGCACCCGGCCCGAAGGGGAAACCTCGGCCATCCCTGGATCATTGGACTCGAACCGGGCCAGCCAGGTGACATCCCGAATGTGGCCGGCTGTATCTTCGGCGAGAACAAGAAACTGCTGTTCCTGACCGGGGCTGAGAAGCTGATTTCCCGGCACCAGCTCGATCCGGCGGATGCCGACATCGGTTTTTGAAGGTCCCGGCATATCGCCGGCCAGCCAGTCAAGGAGAAGCTGGTGTGCCCGACTACCGGGCTCGAAAAGTTTGCCACCCGCGTGCGCCACCTGGCCCAGTGGCTTGGTGACCAGCAGGCTTTCCTCAGAATTCAGGCGATTGACCCGCCGCCCTTCATATTCACGGGTGATCCAGGTGTGGTCGAGTTCAGGGGCATATCCGCGTAAGGAAAGCCGAAATCCGTTCTGGCCGGCCATCTTGCCATGGCACGCTCCCTGGTTGCAGCCAAACCGGGTCAGCAGTGGCTCGACATCGTTCACAAACGAGGGGGGCTTGGGCTGAGCCATGCCGGTCACCGTGGCTCTCACCTCGGCCGAAGCACGCCCGAAACGAACTCGGATCCGCGTCTGCCCATCTTGGCGTGGCACAACCTGACCCGCGTTGATGGCGGCAATCTCAGGAGATTCGCTCTCAAGCTCTACCTGATGGCTAACATCGGTCCAGCCGCCTGAACTCTTGGCCTGTACCACCAGGGTATGGCGGTCGGCAGGGCCTTCCAGGAACACGGCCTCCGGGAAGACTCGCAGAGCCGGCTCTTCTTGTATTTGCGCATGCCCCGCATTTGGATTGGCCAGGAGCAAAACCAGGCATCCCTGGATCAGACAGGTCCACGGCATTGGCCACTCTCCAGAGAAGAGACCGTTCAATGAGAAAAGTTTAACAGTAATTTCAGAGTGGGTCGACCTGGCGGGAATTGGCCTCTGGAGTTTCTGAAACAACTGTCCACAGAGGCCGCTACTGCAATGACCGGCAAAACCGCCTGATCTGGTTCAGACGGTGGTGGCCAATAAAAGCCGGTGTTTTTTTTGCTATGAAAATTCTGGCACGTAGGAACGGCTGGCTGAATCCGACCAGCTCATCCGCAGCGGTTTTCAAACTGTCTAGTTTTGTTGCGATTCGCAGTATTTCGATGTCGGGTTGCGGCAGCGTTGCCGGATTCTGTCAACATCTTGACAAATCCACCTGGATTTTCTCGTTTCTTCATCCTTTCTTTAATTAAGTGATTTAGAATCAATGCGATGACATGATGTCGTGTCCTGTTCTTGTCCCATGAACTTACGAACAGTATAATCCGGATGCTGCTCAGAGGTTCACTCCTGGGGAGTCGGATGCGATGCTTGCGGAAACACAATCGAGATGGCCTAAACTGGTTCCCGTTGGTCGACGTGGGTCCGTTTTACGACCTTCATCTGCGGCGCCGGGCGTTTTTGGTGTCGACCTTACCGCCGGCTGTGCTCACTCTTGCGTTTATTGCCCTGTCTCGATCAGTTCACGGGGCGATGCCGGCAACGAACGGTTGCCGTTTGATCCTTACACGACTGAAGCTCTTGCCGCGGCGTTGGATTCGGCTGTTGCGGACGTTCGCACCATTGTCTTGAGTCCTCAGACTGATCCGCTGCCGCCACTTGGTCCCGTTCGCGCCGAATCTGCTCGGGTGGCCCAACTGGTTCTGGAGCGGGGTCTGGACCTGGTTATTTTGACCCGGGGCCGATTTTCCAGGCGTTTGATACAGCTTCTGTCGGCTTACCCCCAGCAGGTGCGTGTGGGTGTGGGCCTGTTTAGCCTATCCAAACCGCTGGTCCGGGAACTCGAACCACTGGCAGCTTCGCCTTATGGTCGAATTCGTGACATTCGCAGGTTGGCGGAAGCTGGCATTCCGTTTGAGGTTCGCCTGGAGCCATTGATTCCGGGTCTCACGGATACGCGGGCCAACCTTGTGCCGCTTTTTCGGAAGCTCTCGGAGGTCGGTGCCACTCGGGTGGTGGCTCATTACCTCTTCTTGAATCCCAAGGTGCAGGCTGGTTTAACGGAGGCGTTTGCCGGCCTGAGGTGCAAGCAGACGCCGGCTGAGATGTTTGCGGATGGACCCAAGGCGACGGTTGGAACCATTGGCCTGGTGCGGAACCTGCCGCGTGAAGTGCGCCGGGAGGGGTTGGCCCGGGTCATGTCGTGGGGTGCTGAGTTTGGACTTGAGGTCACCACGGGAGCTGCGCAGAACCCTGACCTGCCACGGAATCCGGCCCCGGCGGCACAAACTGGGCCCAGTTTACGCAGGCGTTCCCCCACGGTGATCTCAGGCTATCCTACGCCTCCGCCATCGGCTCCAACTGCCGCAGCCATTTCCTGAAGCTGCGGCTGGTGGGGCCTCTCAGAATATGCTGGTTCCGTCTGAATCGCTCGATCGAGATTCAGGGGGCGGTATCGAGTCGGTCGATCTCGGCCACGTTAATTACCCGGGCTTTGAGGCGGGCGTCGTACCGGGAATCGCCGCGGATTCCGACCCGGGTTGCCACGTACTGGTCGATTCTCAGGCCGGGGGGCATGACCACGTAGGCATCGGTTTTGCCGGCATCATTGATCAGAATGAGCGCCTTGTGGCCATCGAGCATGGTGGAACTGGTTTGAAGCAACCCTTCGGCATCGTAGGGCGCTTCGTCGCCGCTGGCGATGGTTCCCAGCCGTTCCCGGATGCGCTGAAATTCCTTGTCGCGGAGGCGGCTATTTTCAATCAGTTCGCGTAGGCTGCGGGCCGATCGGGAGGTTTCGGCCTGGTGCTTGAGCTGAGTGAGCCGGAGTTCGACCGCCTGTTTTTCGTTGCCTGAGTTGGACTGGTCTCTGAGTCTGAGATATTCCGCCTCGATCGGGGCAAGTGACCAGGTTTCCATGGGTCTGACGAGGGTGGCCCGGTGCGCTTTTTCGATCCGTTTGAGTTCTGCTTCGAAGCTGGGTGAGAGTCCAACCTCGCGTGCCGTTGGTCCCACGGCGACAAATTCTGGGTCGAGCCGTCCGATTCGGTCTTCGGAGGGGTCGGTACGGCGGTTGACGAAGTCAAACGTGGATGAGGGTTCATCCTTTTCGCCCTCGGTTCCGAGCAGAGTTGGATCGGACCAGGCTACACCGTCATCGCGAATATAGCGGACCTCGCTGGCCGGCGGTTCGATGGCGTACCAGATGCGCCGTTCTTCTCCTTGGCGGAGGATGAGCGGTGGCCGGTCGAGCAAGACCACATCGGCACCGGATCGCAGGGTGACGTAGGGGCCGGTAGGGAGCGAGACATCGTTGCGGCCTGGGCGAACTGCGGCGGCCGAGACGGTGACCTTGCCCTGCCCTTCCCCCAGATCTTCAACGGCCCGCTTCTCGATCCAGGAGAATGAGCCTTCAGGGGGAGCGATTGCCAGCCAACCAGGTGGGTTTGAGGCCCGAACGATCACCTTTCGGCCACTTTTCATTCGTGTGGTGACGAAGGCTCCTTCTTCGGGCTCAACCAGAACCGACAGTCCTTCCGTGATTACCCAGGCCGGTCTGGAAACGCGTGGAGTGGCCTCGAATGGCGGCGTAGTATCTTCGCCCAGCGGTACCGCGCGCTGGCCGAGGAGCAAAATGATAACCACGATGGACGCTGCGCCTGGCATCAGCACCTCAAGACGGACCCCGAACGCACACGGCACCCGTTCTGGCCAAGGGTGGTGATAGCCCAGGCGGGCGGTTTGGTCAAGGTTGGCCCTAAGCCGAACGCAAGGGAAGAATGAACGGTACGGACCAGGATCGAAACTTTGCCGGCGCTGCCTGGTTCCATTCTTCCTTCGTGTCCATTCCGTCCATCCCGTTCATTTCCTGATTTACTCTGGATCCGTTTTCTCGGGGCTGGGCACCTGCGGGTTGCCCAGGACGGTGGGCCTGCTTCTGAGTACCGGGTTCGGGCGGCTCTCGTCGGATTCTCGCTTGCGTCGTAAATCCTCGATCTCGGCCGGAGTATCATCAACCACCACGGCCGCCGATTGCTCGGGAGCGATCGCGAGCGTGTTCCCCCGATCATCCACAACAACCAGCCCAAGCTTCCCATCGCTCAGGTATTTGCGCAGGTGGCCGATGATGGCGGCCTTGGCCTGGTTCCGGTTTAGCCCGGCGATCCGAACATCGCCATAGAAGAAGAGCCCCACGGTGCCATCACTGCGCACCAGTCGCTCGCCAGTGATCGGCCTGCCCGGCAGGGCTTCCAACACCTCGATCACCAGCGTATCGCCGGGCCTGATTCGTCTGGGTTCCGCACTCGGGGCACTCAGTTGTTCGAGGATGGAATTCTCCTTGTCACGGAGCATCCGAAGTTGATCGCTGAACTTTTTCAGGTCTTGTTTCATTGCTTGATATTTGTTCTGCGCTTCAGCTCTGATATTGAGCATCGCCCGTAAATTTCTGGCATCCAGTTCCTCTGCCATCTCCTTTCCCCCGAGTGTTTGCTTTTTGGAGAGTTGATCCTCCAGTTCCAGGATGGCTTTTTCGGCTTCGATCACTCGGGTTTCACTTATCCCGAACAACTTTCTGAAAAACGGTAATTGGCTTTCTTCAAACTCTCTTTCGCTCTGCAAATTCTGGAGTGCGTCCTGGAGCTCTTTTCGAGATTCAGGAGTGAGTAGGGGTATCAGGTTGGACGATTGGTTGGCCACCGCTGAAGAGATTTCTGCATTTGCAGGCTTGGGTGCAGCCGGTTCGCTTGTCTGCTTCTGATCGGCGAACTGGGCATCATGAACTCCAACTGCCCCAGCACCTCGTTCGCCGGCCAGCTTCATGGCACCAGCGGTCAAACCCGTACCGGCCGCCAGCAGGCAGCCACTTAGAACGGCGGTTTTCAGCCAGATCATATGTATTTCTCCTGTAACCAGGGCTGCCACGGCGGCAGGCACCAGGCTGTTCTTGAGAGAGCCAGAGGCGGCGGTAACCGCCAGGTGTGTGGTCGAATTGACGAGTGGGTACGGTATTAAGCCGCCAGTGGCCAGCGGCAGGACCAGGGGGCTTACCCCCCGGCGAGTCAGCCGGGTTTGCAAGGTGCGGTGGGCGCGAAAGAGCCGGCCTTTCACCGTGCCCACCGGCCAGCGGAGTTGGTCGGCGGCCTGTTGATGGCTGAGCCCTTCCAGGTCACACGCCACCACCGCCGCGCGATGGCTGGCCGGCAGTCGGTCCACTTCTTCATGGAGCAATCGCATCAGATCGGGCTCCAGCGCGGTACGTGGCGCAGGGGCTTGTGCACCTTCGCCCAGTTCGTGGAGGCTGGTACGTTCGGGTCGGCGCGCGGCCTGACGTGCGGCTCTGGTGGCAACGCGCCGGGCTGTTCGATGCAGCCAGCGACCAAGCTGAATTCCCGACCTGACAGAGCCAGCCTTGCGGGCCAGGAGCAGAAAAGTGGCCTGGAAAGCGTCATCGGCCGCATGCTCATCGTGCAGCACACTCTGGCAGACCGAATAAACCATGGGTCCGAACTGAGAGACCAAGCAGGCAAACGCCTGCTCATCTCGGCGCATCACAAAGCGATTCAGCAATTCCTCTGGGCTCAGCCCCCGCAAGGTGCCATGCTCCCAGAGTTGCCGGAACGGATCGAGCACCTTTCGTGATGCCTGGCTCATGAACGGCCCCCTGCGTTTTCACGGTTCCCACACTTCAAGAGGCAGGCGAGGTCGGTTTGGTTACAGATTTTTGACAGGAAATTGCTCAAGGTGGACCGGCATGATTGAACGGACACCCCTGCCTAGAGCCCTGCCGCTTTCTCATCCGGTTCCGGGAGATCCGGAATGTTCAGCTCTTTCATGCGTCTGTAGAGCCTGGGGCGAGAAATGCTGAGCATGTCGGCCGCCTTGGTCTTGTTGTGGCGAGCATGGTTCAGGGCCTGCTCAATCAGCCTGCGTTCCAGTGTTTCCAGGGTGGAATCCAGTGGCGTGACCGGGGGTGGCATCGGTGGCGGGTTATAGGCCGCGCCAAGCTGCCCCTTGATCGCGGTCGGAAGGTCGGCCGCGGTGATCAGGTCGCCGGCTGCTATGGTCATGGTAGCCTCAATCACTCGCCTCAGCTCGCTCAGGTTGCCGGGCCAGTCATAGGCGTTGAGCACCTCCATGGCCTCGGCCGTGAACCCGAGTGGTTTTCGGCCTGCGCCTGGCGGGGCTTGCTGGAGAAACGTCTGGGCGAGCAGTGGCAGGTCTTGAAGCCGGTGCCGCAGCGGGGCCAGGCGAATCACCTGCGCGGTGAGCTGGTAGTAAAGGTCGTCTCGAAGCTTGTGGGAAGTGCGTGCCAGGTCGGGATCGCGTTTGGAGGTGGTGATCAGCCGCGGTGAGGTTGGGGTTTGTGGCCGTGTTTCAAGCTGAGACTGGATGTCGCGCGGAAGCTCGCAGACCTCGCGAATGAGGACCGTTCCCGGCCTTGAATCGACTGCGGCATTGGGAAGGCCCTCCGTTGCTGGATCGGCAACCAGCAGGTCCCGGAGTGCGGTTTCAAGCAGATCTGGAGTCATGGCTGGAGCATCGAGCGCGATGAGGGGTCTTGTTGCGCTTGGTCCCTGTTCGTGAATGATCCGAGCGACCATGCGTTTACCGGTCCCCGGTTCACCCACAATCAAGACAGGTCCGCTGAGTTGGGCCGCGGCATGGATTTGTTCCAGGAGTCGGAGATGCTGCGGTCCTGCCCCGATCAGTTCGGCTGGCCGGTTGGTTGCCCGCAGCTGAGCGCTTAGGGCTTGAAGCTGGTTCCTGAGCTTCAGCGACGGGGCGTCGGGTACGGAACCGGTGGATTCAACCGGTCGGACGAACCCAAGGACGGCGAGCGGTCGATCATTGCCTGTGTGTAGGGGCCAAAACTCCAGCCGCCGCCAGCGTGGCTCGCCACTGGCGTGAATGACCAGAGTGGTTGTGGTGGTTGGCTCGGTCCCGAACGCCTCTGCCGGCGGGCAAAAACTTGCCGCCAGGCGATCTCGGCCCGGCTCGGCGGCGGCAGGCTCCAGCGGCAGGCACTCCTGGCCCAGCACGGACTCTGCTTCAAAACCGGTGAGTGCTTCCCAGCTCGGGTTCACGTAGACCAGGCGTCTGGCCGCATCGATCAGGAAGATCGGCTCGCTCGCCTTGTGGAACAGTAGACTGAGCCGGCGGTAGCCCGGCTTGCGAAGGGTCGCCATGACAACACCAACGGCTGAGCGTATCTTGGGACAGGTCCAAAAGACCAAAAACGGGAATGGTGCGCCCACCGTGAGCCGGTCACCGGCCTGGTTGTGCACGTGGCGAACATGGATCAGCATCAGGCCCACGGCCTGTCAACGCAAGGTGTTGTATGTTCGAACCCACAGGGACAGAGTCCAATCGCTGGCTGGTCGTTGCGAACGGTGGTACCACCAACCTACGCGTGCATCTGGTAGACAGGGCCGCCCGAACGGTGGTGGCCACGGTTCGGCGGCCGGTTGGCGTGGCCGATGTGGCGCGTGGCACGGCCCGAGAAGCGCTCTGGGAGGCGCTCCGTCAGGGGGTGATCGAGCTGGAGGGGGTAGCGCAGACCGGGCTCTCGCACATTGTGGCGGTGGGGATGCTAACTTCCGAGGTTGGCCTGGCCAAGGTGCCCCATGCCGCCGCCCCGGCCGGGCCGCACGAACTCTCGCAAGCCGCACAGCGGCTCAAGTCCCCTTCCCTGGATGGGCCGACTGTGGTGCTGATCCCTGGTGTGATGGTTGCCGCGGGCTCAGGATCGGCCGGCTGGACCGAGTCTGACATGATGCGTGGCGAGGAGTGCGAGACGCTGGGGGCCTGGCAGATGCTGGGTCGGCCAAGCCCGCCACCAGTTTTCGTCTGGCCAGGCTCACATACCAAGGTGGTGGCGCTCGATGCCGCGGGTCGGGTCTCAGATAGTTACACGACCCTGGCCGGCGAGTTGCTGCAGGCGGTGGCCCGCCACACCCTGATCAGGGCCAGCTTGCCACCTGAACTACCGGAACAGGTTGACCTGGAGGTTCTGCGACAGGTCGAGCCGATCATTGCCCAACATGGGCTGGCGCGAACTGGGTTCCTGGTGCGTCTTGCGCAGGTGCTTGGGCAAGAAGACGACCCCACGCGGCGCGGTGCCTTCTGGACTGCGGCAGTGGTGGCCGATGATGCGCTCTATCTGGCGCGTCAGGGGATTCTGAGTGCCAGTGTGGGCCCTATCTGGATCGGTGGTCGTGAGCCCTTGCGCACGCTTTACGCCGAGGCTCTCCGCCATCAACTTCCCAGCCGACCGGTTCACACACTGAGTGACGAACAGATTGACTCTGCCGCCGCCTTGGGTGCGCTCGAGGTGTTGGAACAAGCGGCCGGGTCAAGGATTTAGAAGATCCCCAGCTCGTCGCGGGCTTCGTCGGTCATCCGTTCGGTGGTCCAGGGGGGATTCATGACCAGCTTGACGTTGGCCTTGGTAACCCCTTCGACCTTCTCAAGCGCGTTGGTGGCATCGCGCAGAATCTGCGGACCGGCCGGGCAAGCGGGTGAGGTGAGCGTCATCTCAACATCCACCTGGTCTTCATTGCAGGCCACGCTGTAAACCAGTCCCAGATCCACGATGTTGACGTGAAGTTCGGGGTCGGTCACAGTTCGCAGGGCGGCCACCAGGATGTCTTGCTCGATCGGCATGGGTCAGGCTCCTTGGAAGCGAGTAGGTCTATGGAATGGAACGATGTGCTTGCTGGACTGGTGAGCTGCAATAAATTCAGACCGATGGTGGTTCCGCCGCCATGCGGATGGCCATGTCTCGGACACGGCGGAGAACCCCGTGCAGGCCGCTAACCCGCTGCATGCCGAGCAGTTCCCGAAGTCCTGACCGCTCGATGAGATCGGCCGGCACCAAGACCGCTTCTTGCAGGGGAGCCCCTGAGAGCCCTTCAACCAGCATGGCCATGAAGCCACGGACGGTGGGGGCCTCTGGGGGCACGTCGGCGTGAAGAATGAAGGTATCTTGCTCGCGTTCAGGGAACAGGAAGACCGGCGACTGACACTCCGGCACCCGGTGCGCGGCATCTTTGAACTCGGCGAGCCGGTCTGGCAAGGGAGGAAGTGTGCGGGCGAGATCGATCAGGAGTTCGATCCGTTCCTGGCGATCGAGTTCGCCCAGTTCCGCCACCAGTTGTTCCAGTTTCTCCAGCACAACGATGTCCTTGGGGCTGTTCGGGTGAAGCTCAGTCCTTCACGGCTGACAGGGAGGAGTTTGAAACCTGGGACAGGCCGTAGTAAGCCGATCCCAGATTATCAAAGTTCGTTGACCCGTCAGCGGAGGAAGAAGGGGAATATGGAAGGACTCTGCTTAGCGGGGCGAGACGCCCGGCTGGTTGCCACGAACGATTGGCACTCCCACCAGGTTTCCCCACTCGGTCCATGAGCCGTCGTAGTTTCGGACGTTGGGCAAGCCGAGCAGGTATTTGAGAACGAACCAGGTATGGCTAGATCGTTCACCAATCCGACAGTAAGCAATGATGTCGTCAGTGGTCTTGAGATCGAGCCCTTCGAGGTAAATCTTCCGTAGTTCGTCGGCCGACTTGAAGGTGCCGTCTGGGTGGATGGCAGTTGCCCAGGGAACGCTATGGGCACCCGGAATATGGCCGGCCCTGAGCGAGCCTTCCTGGGGATAGTTTTCCATGTGGAGTGCCTCGCCGGTGTACTCTTTGGGGCTGCGCACATCGACAAGTTTGTGGCCGGCCTCAATATGAGCCAGAACGTCATCCCGGAAGGCCCGGATGCGTGTCTGGTCAATGGGGTGGGCCTGATAGCGGGCCGGGGTGAAGCTGGGCACTTCGGTGGTCATTGGCTTGCCAATGGCCTTCCAGTGTGCATAGCCACCGTTCATGATCCGGCAGTCTTCGTGACCGAACAGCTTGAACGCCCAGTAAGCGTAGCATGCCCACCAGTTGGAGTTATCGCCGTAGAAAACAACCGTGGTGTCGTTGGCAATGCCGGCCTTGGAACACAAGGCCTCAAACTGAGGAACGCTGATATAGGTGCGGCTGACCTGGTCTTGCAGGTGGTGGTGCCAGCCAATCTCGGCTGCCCCGGGAATATGACCCAGGAAGTAGAGAGCGGGGTCTTCATCCGTTTCCACGATTCGCACCTTGGGGTCA
Organism: uncultured Planctomycetales bacterium; assembly: GCA_903926465.1. Lineage (GTDB taxonomy): Bacteria > Planctomycetota > Planctomycetia > Isosphaerales > Isosphaeraceae > CAIYJE01. The sequence goes on along the minus strand of CAIYJE010000077.1, from coordinate 13,962 downwards.
TTCAGGTGCTGTTCAACCCATTCAGGAGAAACCAGCATATCAGGATGGGCGTATTGATGAGACATGAGCAAAGCCTCCAGAGGTCTTGAATTTGGGTCAGTGAAATGTGGGATAGAATGCAAGACCGGTCAAGGTCGAGCGTTTCTTGGTTCGTAGTCAGGGGACAGGCTGGGCGGAGCTTGAAGCCTACCTCCGTTACGATTTGCCGGTCAGATGCTGAGCTTGGTCTCAACCGCTTCCCTGAGCGTTTCTTGAACGGACTCAAGGGACATCCGGTCATAGACATTGGCAAAGAAGCCTTCAATGATCAGGCGTACGGCCGTTTCGCGAGGCACGCCGCGGGCCTGGAGATAGAAGACCATTTCTTCATCAACCTGTCCCGCCGTGGCGCCGTGCGTGCAGCGCACGTCATTGGCCTCGATTTCCAGACCGGGAATTGAGTCGGCTCGTGCGGTGTCATTGAGCAGCAGCGTGTTGTTCTTCTGGTAGGCGTCGGTCTTCTGAGCGTCTTTCTCAACCCGAATCATCCCCTTCCAGACGATCCGGGAACTATCTTTGAGAACTCCCTTGTACAGCAGGTCGCTGGTCGTGTTTGGAGCCTGGTGGTCTTGCCGGGTGATATAGGTCAGATTCTGGCGACCGGTAGTGAACATCACGCCGTTGACCTGAGCATTGGCTCCAGCGGCGGTGAGTGCAACTTCCTGGTTGACCTTGGCCAACCGGGCTCCCAATCCCCCCACCGTCCACTGAAGCTGTGCGTCTTTGCCTACCAGGGCACGCTCACGGCTGAAGTGCCATGTGTGCGAATCCCAGTTCTGGATGTTCACAAATCGAAGTCGTGAACCTGGGGCCTGGATCAGTTCGATAGCCCCCACATGCAGGCCTGGTGTTTGCCTGGCGACACTGGTGGTTTCTTGAACCAGAGTGGCCTCGGCCCCTTCTTCAAGAACCACCAGGGTGTGACTGAAATCAACCGAGCCCTCAGTCGTGAGGCCGATCAGGTGGTACAGCGGTGTTTCAAGCTTGACCCCACGGGGGACATAAAGCACCACGCCGCCCGTGAAAAACGCCCCATGTAGGGCCGAAAAAGCGTCTGCGTCTGTGGAAACCGCCTGGGTCTGAAAATACCGGCGAATCAGCTCGGGGTGTTGACGTGCGGCGGTATCAAAATCCAAAAATACAACGCCGGAGGGGAGCCCTACGGTGTCTGGACGCTGGGCGATGGTACCATCAATCTGGACCAGGCCGGTTCCGGAGTGGCTTGCCAGCCTGGCCCGCATCGGTTCCACCGCGGCGCGTGCCGCACTGCCAGGCTCACCGTGGCTGGGCGGGGCAAAGGCTGAGAGCTTGAGGGCGCGGATATCGGTTCGCCGCCACTCTTCATCGCGGAGAGTGGGCCAGCTTGCAGCCTCGAACTTGGCCAAGGCCTCGCGACGTTGCTGGACCAGCCAGCCTGGTTCGTCGCGGGATTGGAGGAAATCGCTGAGCGCCTCGGCATTGAAGCCGCCGGTGAAGGTTGCCTGGGCTCGAGGTTGTGCAGTCGGCATGAGTCGGGTCCGCTCGGTATCTCTTGGTTAAGTTGGTGGAGCTGAATATCGGGTATCAGCGCCTCTGGGATGGAATGTGAGCCAAGGCCTGAGAGTCGTCCTGCTCAACTTCCCGGCGGCGGCGAACCGCTTCGGGGAAAGCGAATCAGCGGGATAATGAAACCACTAAAAAACGCCAAAGCGACAAGCAGTAACGTGGGCGTAGTCAGATTTCGGTGCCCTGCCAGCCGCGACGCCTGCGGCTGACTGGGGAGGTATTCCACCGGGGTGGTTGTGCCAGCCGAAGGTCGCGACCAGGACATGGGCACCCGGTCGCGTTCATGTCGAACCGTTGATCCATCCTGGAACATGTACTCCACCTGGAGCATCAGTTCATCGGAGCGACGGCGTGACTCCACAACCTCACGGACTTGAGACACCTGGGCTTCTGTCGTCTTGGCAAACAGCACGTACTGGAGTTCCGGCCATGCCAGAGTCACTGAAGCCACAAGTGCCACGAATCCGGCGACCAGCCAGCTAAATGCGCGTACGGACAGCATTGGGCCGTGTTCGCCGGGTGGTTAGCCCACCGAGCCCTCCATCTGAAGCTGGATGAGCTTGTTCATCTCCACGGCGTACTCCATTGGCAGTTCCTTCACCAGCGGCTCGATGAAGCCGGAAACGATCATGGTGCTGGCTTCTGCCTCGGAAAGTCCACGGCTCATGAGGTAGAACAGTTGCTCTTCGCCAATCTTGGAGACGCTGGCCTCGTGACCAATCTTGACGTCATCCTCATCAATCTCGATGTAAGGATACGTGTCGCTTCGGCTCTGAGAATCCAGAATCAACGCGTCACAAACCACGTTGGACGAGCAGTTCTTGGCACCATCGGCTACCTTCAGAAGACCTCGGTAGCTCGAACGGCCGCCATTCTTGGAAATGGATTTCGAGATGATCCGGCTTGAGGTATTTGGGGCCTCATGCACGATCTTGCCACCGGCGTCCTGATGCTGGCCCTTACCGGCAAAGGCAATGGAGAGGATCTCGCCTCGGGCTCCTTCGCCCCGCAGGTGGACGGCCGGGTACTTCATGGTGAGCTTGGAACCAAGGTTGCCATCAACCCATTCCATCAGGGCGTTTTCATAGGCCACGGCACGCTTGGTGACCAGGTTGTAAATGTTGTTCGCCCAGTTCTGAATGGTGGTGTAGCGGCACCGGCCATCACGCTTGACGAAAATCTCAACCACCGCCGAGTGCAAACTCTCGGTGCTGTAAATGGGGGCCGTGCAACCTTCGACGTAGTGAACCTGGGCCCCTTCCTCCACAATGATCAGGGTTCGCTCAAACTGACCCATGTTCTCGGCATTGATCCGGAAATAGGCCTGGAGCGGAATATCAACCTTGACCCCCTTGGGAATGTAAACAAACGATCCGCCCGACCAAACGGCCGAATTCAGGGCGGAGAATTTGTTGTCTTCGGCCGGAATTAGCGTTCCGAAATATTCCTTCACCAGGTCGCTATGCTCGCGAACCGCGGTGTCGGTATCCACGAAGATGACCCCCTTCTGGGCCAGGTCGTCTCTGAGACTGTGGTAAACCACTTCACTTTCGTATTGTGCCCCTACGCCGGCAATCAAGCCACGGCGTTCGGCTTCCGGAATCCCCAGCTTGTCATAGGTATTCTTGATCTCGGCCGGGATGTCGTCCCAGCTCACCCCCTGACGATCGGCGGCTTTCATGTAGTAATGAAAATCGTCGTAGTTGATTTCCGACAGATCACCGCCCCAGCTTGGGGTTGGCTTGGACCAGAAGATGTCCAGGGCCTTGAGGCGATAATCTCGCATCCAGGTTGGTTCGTTCTTCATCGCGGAGATCTGTTCGACGACTTCCCGACTCAGCCCCTTGCCACTCTTGAATGAGTAGTTGGCATCGGAGTCTCGAAATCCGTACTTGTAGTCGTCCTTGATGCCTTCGACCTGGAGATTGAGATCTGTCGACATGGCTGAGTTCCTTGCAAGCTCGGTCAGCCGGTTCATGTGCCGTACCGGCTGAGGCGAATTGGGAAGGCAGGCACCAGCCTGCCCAGAAAATAGGGCGTATGTGTGGTTGTTAAAGAGTTCACAACCTGGGACTGCTATGATTCAGAGCTGGAGCCAGCCCCAGGTTGATCAAAAATGGTTAGCGAGCGGCGGCGGGCAAGGCACCTGTGGCATTCGCCTCAAGTTCGTCCTCGATCTGGGCCTCAAGCGGGTACTTGGCCCGGATCCAGTCATAGCCTTCCTGTTCGAGCTTGGTGACCAGTTCGGTGCCGCCGCTTTCCACAATCCGGCCACCAAACAGGATGTGGACGAACTGAGGTTGGATGTAGTTGAGAATCCGCTGGTAGTGGGTGATCACCAGGACCCCGGTGTGAGCTTTGGCAGCTACCCGGTTGACCCCTTCAGACACAACCCGAACTGCGTCAATATCCAGACCGCTGTCGGTTTCATCGAGAATGGCGAACGCGGGTCTGAGCATGCTCATCTGAAGCACTTCAGCGCGCTTTTTCTCACCGCCGGAGAAGCCTTCATTGAGGTAACGGCGGGCGAACTCGGCATCCATCCCCAGTTCGTCCATCGATGCTTTCAACTCCTTGCGGAAGTCGCGCATCGGCAGCAGGTCTTCGCCTTCTTTACGGTTGGGGTTCCGGACGTTGGTGACGGCGTGCCTGAGGAAATTGGCCAGCGTCACGCCCGGAATGGAGGTGGGATACTGGAAGGCGAGGAAGACCCCCAGCTTGGCCCGTTCGTCGGCCTCAAGTTCAACCAGGTTCACGCCATCGACGGTGGCTGTACCCTGGGTTACATCGTAGTTTGGGTGACCCATCAGGGCGTAGCTTAACGTGCTTTTGCCAGAACCGTTCGGGCCCATAAGCGCGTGAACTTCGCCCTGGCGGATGGTCAGGTTGACCCCCTTGAGGATTTCCTTGCCATTGATCGCCACGTGCAGGTCATTGATCTTGAGAACCTTGTCGCTCATCCGTCTTTCTCTCATTCCTCTCGGACCAGAAAAACCGTTGTCGGGGAACCGACTCGGGTGGGTCAGGTTGATTTTTAAGGGATCAGCCGGCCTGCGCCGGGGGTCGTGTGGGTAAGGAGCCAGGTTTGGCTTCAAACTGGCAGGCGCGGTCACCGTCGAGCCGACAGGATGCGAGCCGCATGGCCTGGCCAAGGGCTTTTTCAAACATCTTGCGTTCGAGGGCGCACACGGCGTCATCCACCTCGGCCAGTTCGAAATAAGGGCATGAATACTGGAGCAGCACCGGAAAGTCCTGACCTTCCTGGTACACCACCTCAGCCTCAATCCCCCGGTCATGCAGGATGGTACCAAGTTGGACCAGGCGGCCTTCCCAGTGGTCGCCCGTAAGCTGAGCTCGGTACAAGTCAGCCAGGCGATCGGTCACCCGCTGGAACAGCAAGCGACGAAGCTTGCGGTCTTGCACGGTTTGCATCAGCTCTTCCCAGAGCGCCAGCGCAAGGTCGGCGTAGTTCTGGCCAAGCCGTTTGTGAGTCTCGGCACTGGCCGTGTAGGTGTGCCGAGGTCGCCCCCGCCCCACCGACTCGGTTTTTCGTTCCACCAGACCTGAACCGACCAAGCGTACCAGTCGGTTCCGGATTGCGGTGGCCGTGACCCCAAGCGCCTGAGCCATCTCAGGAACGGTCAAGGGCCCACGCCGCCGGATCACGTCCAGCAGCGGCCTGTCCGATGATTCCAGTGTTTCTGGTCCCATGCTCACATTCCTGTCCCCCTCTTGGCCCCTATCATAGTCAGCCGGCCAGGGTATTTCCACAATTTTCGCAAACCCATTTGCGAAAAAGCCGGTCCTCTCCGGCACAAGGTCGGAATGGGGCTCATTTTCAGGCTTCCCGCGTCTGGGGAATATTCAATTCTCACTAGTTGTGACAACTGTCAGACTTCAATAAGATCAATGACCCAACGAATTAGGGGAAGAGTCCAAGGGAACGATTCGGTTTTTGACCGCGTTACCGTGGCGTACCGGCCTGGGGGGAGAAGCCAAGCGGATGGATGCTATTGTGCTGAACGGTGTGACCAAGCAATTTGGGGAGCATCTGGCTGTAGATGGGCTCTCTTTGCGGGTGCCGGTTGGGTCACTGTACGGCTTCATTGGGCCGAATGGGTCTGGAAAGACAACCACCCTGCGAATGATCTTGCACATCCTGCTGCCGGATTCCGGAGAGGTCGAGGTGTTGGGTCGTCGAGAGACCCGGGCCGCGCAAGACCAGGTGGGCTACCTTCCTGAGGAGCGTGGTTTGTACAAGCGAATGACCGTGCGAAGGTTGCTTCGCTACTTCGGGCAACTCAAAGGGGCGAGCGGTCCCAGCCTTGACGGTGACATTGCGGAGTGGCTGGCCACCATGGGGCTTTCTGACTGGGCCGATAAGAAAATTGATACCCTCTCCAAAGGGATGGCCCAGAAGGTTCAGTTCATCAGCGCTGTGATCTCCCGCCCTGCTCTGGTGATTCTGGATGAGCCGTTTTCCGGCCTCGACCCGGTCAACGCCGACGTGCTCAAGGATGCCGTTTTGAGCCTGAAACGGAAAGGCACCACGGTGGTGTTCTCAACCCACGACATGGGGGTTGCCGAGCAGATGTGCGACCGGATCTTCATGATCCACAAAGGAAAAAAGGTTCTCGACGGAACCCTGGAGGAGATCAGGGCCCACTACGGCAGTGACACCATTCGCGTACGGACGTCGGGCGGTGCGGGGGCTTTGGCGGGACTGGCGGGCGTCAAAGAGGTCAACGATCTCGGGAATACCCAGGAAGTCCGATTTTCTGGAGACCCCCAGGCTCTGCTTCGGAGTCTGATGGATCGGACCACGGTGCAACTCTTTGAGATTGCCCACCCAACACTGCACGATATCTTTGTCCGGATCGCGGCTCCAGGTCGGGAGGTCACAACCCATGCCATGGCGTAAAGTGTGGACGGTTGCCAGTACCGAATTCCGGAACGCGGTTCAGACCAAGGCGTTTCTGGCCAGCCTGCTGATGTTGCCTTTGATTTATGGTCTTGGGGTCTTCGTGCAGTTTTTTCTCAGCAAGGCGGATACGCAGACCCGAAGTTTTGCAGTGATTGACCGAACCGGCAAAATTGCGGCGGCCATTTCCACGGCCGCCCAAAGCTATAATGATTACGGGATCTATGAACCGGGCACTACTGGTGCAGATCGCAAACAGATTGCGCCCCGCTTCGAGCCAATCTTGGTTGACTCGGTCGGGCAAAACGATCGCGAGATGCTGCTGGAACTGTCTGAAAAGGTGCGTTCGGGAGAACTCTTTGCGTTTGTGGAGGTGCCGGCCGACATTCTGGACCCGGCCCGGTCTGGCCCCCAGGCTGGAGACCAGGCGGCCAGGCTGCGTTACTACACGAATACGCCCACGGATATGGGCCTGCCGCGCTGGATTGAAGCGACCATCAATTCGGCGGTGCAGCAGGCACGGTTCAAGACCGAGGGGGTTGATGCGGCCAAGGTGCTCAAGGCGATGACCCCCGTGAAATCCGACACGGTAGGGTTGATCAATCGGGATTCAAACCCGGTGGTTGGAGCCGCAAACGACATGGGCAAGAAGCTTGACCCCATTCGCACGTTTGGCCCGCCCATTGCCCTGGTTGCGGTGATGTTCGTCACCGTCATGACCACCACGCCCCAACTGATGCAGTCGGTGATGGAAGAGAAGATGAGCCGGATCAGCGAGGTCTTGCTCGGTTCGCTGTCACCCTTTCAGCTCATGCTCGGAAAGCTGCTGGGGAACGTGGGGGTGGCCCTGTTGCTGGCGGCGCTTTACCTGGGTACCGCGTATGGCGTGGCCGTGAAGTATGGCTACGGCGAGCTTGTCACGCCCGGATTGCTGGCGGCCACGGCCCTCTTCATTTTTCTAGGCGTCATGCTTTTCGGGTCGTTGTTCATGGCGGTTGGGGCGGCCTGCAATGATATGAAAGATGCGCAGTCTTTGATGTTTCCCGTGATGATGCTGGCCATGCTGCCTGCGCTCGTTTGGTCGGTTGTGCTGCAGAAGCCTGCGAGCCCAATCTCGGTGGGGATGTCGCTGTTCCCGCCGGCCACGCCGTTCCTGATGCTTATGCGCATGGCACTCTCCCCTGCTCCGCCGGTTTGGCAGGTGATCTTGGGGGTGATACTCACCAGTCTGACCGTGCTGATGGCGGTCTGGGCCTCGGCCAAGATCTTTCGGACCGGCCTGCTTATGCAAGGCAAAGCGCCGAGTTTTGCCCAGCTCTTCCGCTGGATCCTGGCCAGGTAACCCAAACGAAGAACGGCCAGTGAAGTCACTGGCCGTTCCCAAAGTTCAGGTTTCTGGTGGCCTTGCGCCCTGGCCCCGTCGCTTAACCGCCTGGTCGATCAGTTCGGACGACCCCCTGGCCTGCCCGGCGGAAATGAGGCGTGGGTACGTTGGGTGTGCCTTGCTTCGCCAGGGCAATCGCCTCTTCTCGGGCCCACTCCTGGCGGGCTAGCTCAGAGGACGTTGCCGGGACAACCCCCAGGCTTTGTGCCAGGCGAATGATATCTAGCGTGAGAGAGTCTTTTGCCTGCATCTCCAGCTTGGAATCGTTGGTGAGGAAGAAGACGTTCACCAGGATATCAATGCTCGAATCTGCCAGATTCGAGACGTGAACACCGAACTCTTCCTTCCTCGTGTTGGGATGCGCCTCAATCAGGTCCACAATCCCCGCGCAGAAGGCTTCGATCTTTTCAGGCGGGGTTGAGTACTCCACCGAGATCGAGGTCCGCAACTTCCGATATCGGCGTGCCCCGTAGTTGGTCACGTGCATCGTTGTGAGTTCGGCGTTGGGGATGGTCATCAGGGCATCGTCCAGTGCCCGGATGCGGGTACTCCGGAGCCCAACGGCCTCGACTTTCCCTTCCTTCTCGCCAATTTTCACCAGATCGCCCACGTAAAAGGTGCGGTCGAAGATGAGCGTGAGCGAGCCGAAGAAATTCTTGAGCGAGTCTTGGGCCGCCAGCGCGAATGCCAGGCCGCCGATTCCCAGGCCGGCCAGGATGGTGGCCACGTTCATTTCAAACATTTGCAAAAGCGCCAGTCCGGTGGCAATGACCACGCCAATTCGCAGCAGCAAGGCGACCAGCGGAAACAGCATGTCGGTGATTGCCGCGTGGGCGGCTGAGGTTCCGTTGTGCCCCTGTCTTCGCGCGGCGAGTTGGTTAAGGCCCACGTCAATAATGCAGTAAATGACCCACGAGACCGCCGCCCAATGCAGCAAGCCGAGGGCTGTGAATGTCCAGACCGCCAGGCTGTGCCGGAGGTCAAGCAGTTGCACGCCGGCCGAGATAGTCTCAACCGCCACAAGCCAGCCGACGGGTGGCAGCAATTCCACCAGTGAGGCGGAGTTGGGTCCCTGGCCGCGAATCCTTTGCAGGAGTTTGGCGGCCAGAACGCCAAATTGGATGGCCAGCGAGCGAACGACCAGGCTGATAATCAAGATCAGGCCCAGCCCCGCGATCTGATAGCCATCCACCGTGCCATGCCTGCCCAGGTGTACCCTCAGCCAGCTCCACCGTGGAAGGTGATGGCGGATCCACAGACCAGGGGCTTTCTGGAAGGGAGGGACCAGGTAGGTCCGACCGTTCGCCAGGGCTTCCGCGCTGATCGGCAGGCTGGCCATGGCGTCGTACAGGGTTTCGACCGATCGGACCGTGGTGGGGCTGAATAGCCACTGCCCACGCCGTTCACCACTGCTTTGACGTTCGATCCCAATTCGCCCTTCGCGTCTGGCAACCAGCTGGATCGGGTCGCCAGTGGCCTGATCCGGTAGATCCTGTTCCAGCAAGATTCCGAGTCGGTCACTGATCTCCTGGATTTTGACCGCCAGCACGGGCCCAAGCGCTTCACGCGCAGGTGCCGGGAATGGGGAAAGATCCAGGCTATGGCCGGCGGCGTCGTAGTCTCCCCGATGGAGTGCATCCTGGAAAGTTTGGTAAGCCGCGCGGGCTGACCGATATTCGCCCGGAACATCCGAAGCCGCTGGTTCGGCCTTGCCGGCTTCCAACTGAATCACAGCCACCCGCATGGCCGGCATCTGACGCATGGTTTCCGGGTCGAATCGCCAGCAGCCATCGGCACCACGGGCAAGGACCAGCCGGAACCCCTCCTTGGTGGTTAGCACACAAGGCGGCCCCTCCTCCTCGTCACTCGCCAGGAACGAGCGAATACCCAGGGTTCTTAACACTACGTCCACGTGGGTTGCAATGCGTCCAGCATCTCGATCCGCATGGAAGCTGTGCGGCATCTTGGAAAGGTCGAGACATGCCACGGCGTCGTCTATCCGCGCGGGATCACGATTCGAGGCGGAGATTGAGGAATAAAATGTTCGCAGTGTGGCGCGCGGGGTTTTTAACCGGGTGGAAATTGCGGCCGCCTTGAGCGGCTGCTGGCATGTGCACGTGCGTTCATGGGCGATGCCCAGCACAATCGTGGCCCCCACGATCAGGCCTCCGAGCCCCAGAGTTGTCCATTTCAAGCTGCTTGCTCGGCTCATACCTGGCCTCCTTGCCTGGTCGTGCCGTCGGTCTTTTCACCAGGTGGCCCTGGTGCGTTCAATCCATCAGGCGTCCTCTTACCCCATCTCCGGTTACCGGACAAGACGATCCGTTACCTGCGGACATGTTTCCGTGGTTCCGCTCTCCTCAGATCCGGGTTGCCCCAGCATCGATTGAGTTGTACGATTTGTTTAACTTTTGCCGAATCTCCACGGGAGTCTGACGGCGAAGGTGGGGAGGTTCGCATGCTGACGATCCGAGGAAGCCAGAGCGGTCGCTTTTGTGATGGAATCACCAGGCGTGACTTCCTGAAGGTGGGTGGCCTGGCCATGGGCGGCCTGAGCCTGCCCCAGTTGCTTCAGGCCGAGGCGCGGGCTGGGGTTCGTTCGTCCCACAAATCGGTCATCATGGTCTTTCTGGCCGGTGGCCCACCGCACCAGGATATGGTGGATCTGAAGCCAGACGCACCCGCGGAGATCCGCGGTGAGTTCAAGCCGATTCCTACCAATGTCCCCGGCCTTGATCTTTGTGAGCATTTTCCTCGGCTGGCGCAGCGGGCCGATAAGCTGGCCATCTTGCGCACGATTGTAGGGGCCCGGGGCGAGCATGCCGCCGTTCAGTGCCTCACCGGCTATCCAGAGATCATCAGCAAGACTCAGGGGGGCCGGCCCTCGCTGGGGTCAATTCTGAGCTATCTTAAGGGGCCCGTGAATCCGGACGTACCTGCATTTGTCGGGCTTTCGCCCCAGATGGGGCACCGACCTTGGGCCGATAACGGCGAGCCGGGGTTTCTGGGGCTGGCCAGGGGCCCGTTCACCCCATTTGCCTCAGGTGAGGTTAGCCTGAAGTCTGACGGGCTTGGGATTGATCGCCTGGTTGGGCGTAAGTCGCTTCGTGGCAAGCTAGATGCCCTGCGGAGCGAAATGGACCGCTCAGGCGCCCTGGAAGGGATGGACAGCTTCAGTCGCCAGGCGTTCGACATTCTCTCTTCAAGCCGACTGGTAGAGGCCCTGGATGTGACCCGGGAGGACCCCAGGCTTCGCGCCAAGTATGGCGTGGGAGATATGAAGAACGTGGATGACGGTGGCCCCTGCAGCATGGACCAGTTTCTCATGGCCAGGCGGTTGGTTGAGGCTGGGGCACGCTGCGTGACCATCGGTTTCGGCCGCTGGGATTATCATGACAACAACTTCGGTCAGTGCCGGGAACGGCTACCCAAGCTTGACATGGGGCTTTCGGCCCTGCTCGATGATTTGCAGGCCCGTGGCATGCAAGACGATGTCACTGTGATCGTCTGGGGCGAGTTCGGACGTACCCCGCTGATCAATAAGGCCGGCGGCCGGGACCACTGGCCCCAGAACAATTGCGCAATTTTGGCCGGCGGCGGCCTGAGAACCGGCCAGGTGATTGGTACCACCACCAAGGGGGGCGAGGTTCCCAAGGACCGACCGATCAGCTTCCAGGAAGTGTTTGCCACACTTTACCACTGCCTGGGCATTGATCCTGGCGGCTTTGTGCCCGACCGCAGCGGGCGACCCATGCGAATCCTTGACGAGATTGAGCCGATGCCGGAATTGATCTGAGCTGCTCAATCCCGACATCGGCTTGAGTGTTGTAACTAGCTCACGCGGATCACGATCTTGCCAAAGTGGCTGCCGCTCTCCATGTAAGCCAAAGCGGCCGGAGTTTCCTCAAATGGGAACACGCGGCCGATGACTGGCTTGATGTTGTGCATCTCGATCGCCCGGTTCATCCGCTCGAACATGGCCCGGCTGCCCACGAAGATTCCCTGCAAGCGAATGCTGCGCATGAGGATGGGCATCGGGTCGATCTGACCCAGGCCACTGAGTACGCCGATCAGGCTGATCACGCCCCCGCGTTTCACTGCGCGGATCGAGGTGGCCATGGTGCCGGCCCCACCCAGTTCGATTACATGGTCCGCGCCGATGCCACCAGTATGCTCACACACTGGGCCGTCCCAGTTCGGTTCGGTACTGTAGTTGATTCCCACGTCGGCACCCAGCTTCGCGGCCCGTTCCAGCTTGTCAGACTGGCTGGAGGTGATCATCACCTTGGCCCCGGCCGCCTTGGCGAACTGGAGCGCAAATAGCGAGACGCCGCCCGTGCCCAGCGTGAGCACGGTCTCGCCCGGCATGATTGCGCTTTGCTCAAACAGGGCGTTCCAGGCCGTGAGTGCTGCGCATGGCAGGGTGGCACATTCTTCATCGGTCAGACATGAAGGCGAAGCCACCAGGCCCTCCTCGGGCAGAACCACTTCCTGAGACAGTGCGCCCGGTTGCCAGCCATCGCCCAGAGACGATTTCACCTTGGTGTCGGTCACAGGGCCGTCAGTCCAGCCAGGGAAGAAGCAACCGGTAACGCGGTCACCGACTTGGAATCGGCTGACGCCTGGCCCCACGGCAATCACCTCGCCGGCCAGGTCCGACCCGAACGCCGCCGGCATGTTCAGCTTGGGGTTGTACCAGCCACGTGTGATGAGCAAGTCCCGATAGTTGAGGGAGGCGGCCCGCACTCGGACCGCCAGCTGCCCGTGCCCCGGCTTGGGAGTGGGTAGTTCCACCCTGGACACATTCTCCAGCCCGAAACTTCCCGAAAGAACAAACGCATGCATGACGTGTTTCCTTCGATCATCTGTGAGAGATTAGATCACCACGTTTCAACCGTTGCCATTGTAGCAGCGGCCGCCCTGAATTGATCGGAAATACGAGTTGATCTGTGTTGATCCGCGTTGCGTCTGATGCTTATAAACAGGTGGCGAACACTGGAGAATCGGGGTATTGCTCACTTCACACGATCCAATAGACAGACACGTTTACTTCATCCAATCGATTTTGAAGATCGTCGCGAATCTCGCGCACGATGTCCAAATTCCAGATTTTTCGTCTGGCCTCAATCCAGTCATTCGGTGACCCATAACCCCAGATTGCCAGAGACCAGTTTGCCTGAATCATCGTATACTCGGCTGTTGCTGCGAGATCGGTAATTACATCATGAGGCCCTATCCGAATAGTAACTTCATACGCTGAGAATGTGCCTCGTACGGACTCGGGAATCAGGCTTTCGATCGCATTGGCGACCGACTCTCCAAAGCTGCACCACCCGAGGTTAACCATCAGACAAGTGTGGTTGGCAGAGTCTGCAGACTGCTAATCGCTCTTTATGCGTGCCTATCGGGATATTCCTGCCAACAATCTGTACGTCCGCTGGCGTCTCATCGCTGTTTATTATGTAGGTGTAATTGTAATTGTATCTGTTTATATCATTAGTGGGTTGCATGTTTAAACGTTCCACTTCCACGATATGGTTGGCCCGACAGACCTTGAGCAAACTGGCAAGCAGCGTCGTCTTATCTTCCAGTTCGTTTGTTCCGTAGAAGTGAATAACGCTTTCTTGCGACATGGTGCGATTTGCTCAAGGTGTGTTCTGAAAAATCGTTTTCAAAGGGCGACCGGAACGGCTTCAGCACAAGCTGCTCAGATAGCTTCAGAAGTAATCGGCCGGATGTTGTCGGAACCGCCGGCCGGATCAAAACAGCGTCTCAAAACCAGCGGCACGAAAGTGTGCGTCGTTGGTAAAAGCCCGCGTGATACCCAACCGACGCATAATGGTAAACGAGATATGGTCAACGATGCCGGCTTACCCAGCATCCCCATTCCCGAAGTCGGACCAAGCAGCCTCAACATCGGTGGAAGTCGGAATTATGTAAGCATTCAGCCGAATTCAGTAACCCCTTGCATTTTGCCTTTCGTGGCATTCAACTCTTTGCATGGCACCACTGGGTACGGACACCCATGATCTGACTTCTCTGCTGGACATTCTTGGTCCGCAGATGACCGCTG
>CAIYJE010000076.1 GCA_903926465.1 uncultured Planctomycetales bacterium | reverse complement strand
GGTGGTGGACCTGGCGGTGGTGGACCTGGCGGTGGTGGACCTGGCGGTGGTGGACCTGGCGGTGGTGGACCTGGCGGTGGTGGACCTGGCGGGCCCGGTGGCGGCGGACCCGGTGGCCCCGGTGGTGGACCTGGCGGCCCCGGCGGTGGTGGACCTGGCGGTGGCGGCCCCGGCGGCGGCGGCCCCGGCGGTGGTGGTGGCGGTGGGAACATTGTCCCCCCACACGATCCCAATGACATGGTGGGCCCAACCGGGTTCACGGCGGCCGGCATTGTGGGATACCAGCCGCTGGCCTACACGGTGGACTTTGAAAACGATAAGAGCGCGGCGGGTCCTGCCGATGAGGTGGTGGTCACCAACGCGCTTGACCCCAACCTGGATTGGCGCACGCTCCAGCTCACCGAAATTGCGTTCGGTTCCCACACCCTGAAGGTGCCGGCCGGTCTCAGCTTCTTCAGCACCACCGTGGACCTGCGCCCAGACGGCAAGAACCTGCTGGTGCTGGTTCAGGCCAGCCTCAACAGTTCAACGGGAGTGCTCCGGCTGGAACTCAAGGGAATTGATCCCGACACCGGCGAAATGCCCGTCGATCCCACCGTGGGAATTCTTCCCCCCAACAATGCCGCCAACGACGGCCAGGGCCACGTTTCCTACACCATCAAGCCCAAACGCAACCTGCCCAGCGGGTCGGTGGTCAACAACACCGCGGCCGTGGTCTTTGACACCCAACCACCCATCCTCACCAACACCGTTACCAACCTGCTCGACGTTACCGCCCCCTCTAGCCTGGTGACTGCCTTGCCAGCCATCAGTGACGCTCTGTTCTCTGTGGACTGGGCCGGTAACGACGACGACGGCGGAGCGGGCATTGCCGGCTACGACGTTTACGTGGCCACCGATGGCGGCCCGTTCCAGCGCTGGCTGAACGGGACCACCAGCACCACGGCGACCTACACCGCCACGCCCGGCCACCGTTACGCCTTCTTCAGCGTGGCGCGTGACAACGTGGGCAACCTGCAGCCGGCACCGGCCCAGGCCCAAGCCTGGACCCAGGTGCTGTCCACGGCCAGTGAGACCACCACCACCCTCTCCAGCAGCAGTAACCCCGCCCCGTTTGGCGCACCCGTTACCTTCACCGCGGTGGTCACCGCCGCGCAAACCGGAAACGGCAACCCCACGGGATCGGTTCAGTTTGCGGTCGATGGCACGCTGGTGGGTAATCCGGTCACACTGATCAACGGCGCTGCCTCATTCCAAACCTCAACGCTTGGCCTGGGAACCCACGTGGTAACCGCCAGCTATGTCACGAATGACACCCTGTTCAACTCCAGCATGGGAACTCTGGCCGCCAACCAACGGGTGAACGCCACCGGCACCACCACCTCGGTCTCGCCCAGCCTGACAGGCCCAGTTCTGGGTCAAGAGCTGACCTTCACCGCCCAGGTTGTTGCAACAGCGCCCAGCCTGGCAAGCCCCGCAGGCGGCACGGTCCAGTTCCAGGTGGATGGCCTCAACTTTGGAGCTTCCACGCCGCTGGTGGCGGGCGGTGTCAGCATCAAGATCTCGACCTTGAGCGCAGGCACACACACCATTTCCGCCATTTACAGCGGAGACGGCCAGTACTTCTTGACCAGTACCGGAAGCACCAGCATCCTGGTTTCGGTAGCTCCCACCGTCACCGGCCAGCCCGTGAACTCCACGGTACTAACCGGCACCACGGCCAGCTTTACAGCCACGGCCACCGGTACACCCAGCCCCAGCGTGCAGTGGCAGGTGAACACCGGATCGGGCTGGACCGATCTCCCAGGCGCCACGCTCGCCAGTTATTCCTTCACCGCATCACTTGCGGAGCAGGGCAACCAGTACCGCGCCCGCTTCACCAACAGCGTGGGAGTTGCCACCACAAACGCAGCCAGCCTGGTGGTGCTAAGCGGCTCGGCCAGCTTCACCAAGTCTGACGCAACCACCCAGGGCTCGTGGAAACAAGCCTATGGTGCCAATGGCTATAACATCAGCCAGGATGCCAGTGCCGGCAATCCGACCGTTCCCGCCTACGCCACGGTTACCTTCAACAGTGCCGAGAATTACACCTGGAACCCCTCAACATCCAACGTCCGGGCACTCCAGAAATCGGCCGGCAACGCCACCGACCGCATTGCAGGCACCTGGTACAGCGCCGATACGTTCTCGATTGATGTCCAGATCCACGATGGCCAGACCCACCAGGTGGCCCTGTACGCACTTGACTGGAGCAGCCTGGTCCGGTCCGAGTCGATTGAAGTGATTGACGATGCCACCGGCATCGTTCTCGATACCCGGTCCATCGCCAACTTCCACAACGGGGTGTACCAGGTCTGGGAAATCAGCGGCAGCGTGACCTTCAAGATCACCAACACCAACGTGGGCGACTCCACAAACGCCGTGCTCAGCGGCCTGTTCTTCGGGGGTACCCCCACGCTTGGCAGCCAGGCCACATTCCTCAATCAGGATGCCACCACCGGCGGCGACTGGAAGGGGACCTATGGCGCTGACGGGTTCAACCTGAGCCGCGACACGAGCGTGGGGAATCCCACTGTTCCTGCCTACGCTGCGGTGGCCGTCCAGAACGCCTCCAGTACCGTGTGGAACGGTTCCACCGCCAACCCCAACGCCCTGCTGAAGGCCGCGGCTGGCACCACCGATCGGCTTGCGGCCACCTGGTACAGCAATTCCAGCTTCTCGATGGACGTCCAGATTAACGACGGCAAGGCGCACCAGGTCGCCCTTTACGCCGTGGACTGGGACCACGCCAACCGCACCGAGACGATCCAGGTGATCGACTCCAACACGGGCACCGTGTTAGACACCCAGTCACTGGCCAACTTTCAGAACGGGGTCTACCTGGCCTGGAACATCAGCGGCAACGTGACCTTCAAGGTCACCAACACCGGCAACACCAACGCCGTCCTGAGTGGGCTGTTCTTCGGCAGCACGCCAGCTGCGACCAGCCAGGCCGCGTTTGTCAAACAGGATGCCGCCACCGGAGGTAACTGGAAGGGTGCCTACGGCATAGACGGGTTTGATATCAGCCAGGACCAGAGCGCAGGGAATCCCACAATTCCCGGCTATGCCAGTGTGGCCGCCCAGAACGCCTTGAACTACACCTGGAACGACCACACCAACAATGGGAGCGCGCTCCAGCATGCCGCGCCCGATGCCACCAACCGGATCGCGGCCGCCTGGTACAGCCAGACCAGCTTCTCTCTGGATGTGCAGCTCCATGACGACCAGACGCACCAGGTGGCGCTGTACGCAGTGGACTGGGACCACGGCAACCGTACCGAGCTGATCCAGGTAATTGACACGGCCACAGGCGCGGTGCTGAATACCCAGAGCCTGGCCAACTTCGGCAATGGGGTCTACCTGGTCTGGAACATCAAAGGCAACGTGACCTTCAAGGTGGTCAACACCAGCAGCTCCAACGCCGTGCTGAGTGGGTTGTTCTTTGGGTAAGAAGAGGAATGGACGAAATGGACGGAATGGACAGGAGTCATGGACCGGGAACACCGCCAGCCATCCTGGATTCAGGTCCATGCCGTCCATTCTTTTCTCAGGGTCGTATGGTCCGTTGTTTCTTGGAAACGCTGGCGAAATGAAGAAGGGCTCCCATGATCGATGTTCTGGCTTCTTGCCGCCACGGTTTCTCCGAGAAAACGCCGCAAAACCTGGGATAGGCACCTCGCGGACTCGGAGCCAGTCCCGGTTTTGCGCGGTCCTGGGAATGTGTGGAGAACGACGAGCCCGGAGGGCTGGGTGACGTATTCCCCCAGACCATCCGCCCTCATGGGGCGGTTGCTTTGTGTCATTCGGCGAGAACCCCGCCGCGACCTGGCAGAGTTCGTGATCCCGGGCTCGGGTTGGAGAACAGGGCCGCCAGACCTGGGATGAAGTGGCAAAAAATCCAGCAAATAATTGATTCCAGGCGTCTCGCCGGATTACTATGCACGTTATTGCAGAGGTAGGCATGTTCCTCACTCCCCCCTGAGTGCGATGGCCTTGGTGAATGAGCCAGGTCCGTGTTCCATTGTGATGAACGTTGTAGCCGGCATCATAAAGGCGTTCGTACCAGAACCGAACGACCGCAACGTTGATTTATGTGAAGCATCGAATCGGAGTGAAGCATGTCGATCGCCCAGAATCTGCGGGGCTGGATACCATCTCGGAAGCTCGGACGCATGGCAGTTCGGCGACGACGGCGTGCGGCTCTCTGGTTCACGGAAAATGCGTTTGAAAGCCTGGAACAGCGGGCTCTGCTGACCACTATCAACTGGACCGGCGCGGCCGGCACGGCCGACTGGTTCACCGCGTCGAACTGGGACGGCGGAGCGGTTCCCGGCCCGGCCGATGATGTGGCGATCGATCAGTGGGGCGCGGCCGTCCAGATTGGCTCGGGCGATGTTACCATCCATGCGCTGGAGCTTTCTCAGAGCCTGACCCTGGGCGGTGCATCGTTCATGGTGATCGACACGGCAAGTATCAACGGGGGCACGCTAACCGCATCTTCCGGCGTGAATACGGTTCAAGGTGTTTTTTCGGCCAGTCAAAACGCGTCGATCAGCGCGTCCAACGCCGGGACTTCATTCCAGGCCAGGGCAGTCGCCACGCTCGATGGTACAAGCCTGATTGTCACTGGTGGCGCCCAGCTCGCCTTCCCCACGGTGAATGCTTACTCCACCAGTTATTATAACAATACCTTCCTGGCAAGCGGCACGGCCCCCGATGGCACCCCCAGTTCCATCGACCTCTCTGGCCTGACCCAACTCTTCGGGCTCATTTATAGCTATTCGCCGCTCACGATCGAGGCCCTCGCCGGTGGTCAGATCAACCTCAGTGGCCTGAATTCGGAGATCAACGGACAGGTTGCGATCTCGGCCGATGGAACCGGCAGCCAGATTGATTTCTCCAATCTGCCTGAAATTTCGTGCCCCTATTATGGAAACTCATCACTGTCGGTGTCCAACGGAGCCACCATCCTGGCCCCCCAGCTCAGCTCGCTCAGCCAGGTTGATATCTCCATTTCCAATACCGGCACGCTGAACACTGCCCAGATCAGCTCGTTCTTCGGCGGTCAGATCAGCGTTTCGGCCACCGCGACCGATTTCTCTGGACTCACCGCGCTTCAAGACACAGACATTTATGCTTGGGGTGGAGCACAGCTAGCGTTCCCCAATTTGACCAGCTACTCCTCCAACAACGGAAACACCATCCAGGCAAGCGGCACGGCCAGTAAGATTGATCTCTCCGCGCTCACCTCCATCGCCGAAACATCCAACTATAACGCCGGCCCCGTGAATTTCAGTGCGCTGGACGGCGGACAGGTCAACCTCCGCGGACTGGGCTTGGGGTTCAATCGCCAGGTTGGCTTCAATGCCAGCGGAGCGGGGAGTTTCATCGATCTTTCAAGACTCACCGACCTCACAACCACGGGCTATTATAAGTCGTTTCTGACCGTGGGCCAGGGTGGGATAATCCTGGCCCCCTTGCTCACGACCCTGAGCCAGACCGACCTTACCGTGGCGGACACAGGCATATTTGCTACCACGCAAATCACGTCATTCACGGGCGGGTCGATCACCGCGAACAACAGCCAGCCCGACTTCTCCGGAATCACCGCGCTGCCAGATGTTAATCTGTACGCCAGTAATGGCGGCCTGCTCACATTCCCAAACCTTACCAGCTACTCCTCCTCCAACGGCAACACCATCCAGGCCAGTGGCTTCGGCAGCAAGATTGATCTCTCCACCCTGACCAGTATCGAATACTCCACGTTCTATTACGGGGGCACCCTCACCGTGCAGGCGTTGGGTGGTGGTCAGGTCGACCTGAGCGGTGTCGCCAATCCGATGACCGGCCGGGGGGACCTGCTGGCCCAAGATCCGGGCAGCCTGATTGATCTTTCCAGCTTGCCCGCCATCACAACCTCGAATAACGCCTACTCGCGGCTCAACGCAAGTAACGGTGGCACAATTCTCGCCCCCAAGCTCACCACCCTGGACCGGACCACTCTAGAGGCCTCGACGGGCGGCAGCCTGAGTACGGCCCAGATTACTGCGTTCACCAACGGGATCGTCGAGGCCACGTCCGTGGCGCTGAGCTTCCCCGGTTTGACATCGCTTGATAATCTTGATCTCCATGCCTTTGGCGGAGCCCAGCTCGCCTTCCCCTCTCTTTCCAGCTATAGCAGTACATACGGGAACACGATCCTGGCCAATGGCACCGCGGCCGACGGCACACCCAGCACGATCGACCTCACCAGCTTCGCCAACAACACAGGCCCCTACGCCGGCCCCATTTACGTCCAGGCCAGCGGCGGTGGTCAGATCAACCTCAGCGGCGTGACCGATCCGATCAGCGGCCTGGTGTCGGTTTGGGCCGATGGCGCTGGCAGCCAGATCGATCTTTCGAGCCTTGCCGCCATCTCCACATCGAGCTACATGTATTCCACGCTGAACGTCTCCAACGGCGGCAGCATTCTCGTTCCCAAGCTCACGACTCTGAGCCAGGTGTCCTTGGCCATCAGCGATGCCAGCAATTTGAACACCTCGCAAATCACGTCGTTCACGCTCGGGTCGATCTCGGTCTCCAATAACCGCCCAGATTTCTCGGGCCTGACCTCGCTACAAAGTGTGAGCCTGTACGCTTCCAATGGCGGCTTGCTGGCCTTCCCCAACCTGACCAGCTTCACCGCGCCGGGTTCGACGTTCATCCAGGCCAGTGGCACGGCCGCCGACGGCACGCCCAGCAAGATCGACCTCTCCACCCTCACCAGACTCGCCGACACCACCGATGCGTATGCCAGCCCGGTTTCCATCCAGGTCTCCGGCGGCGCGCTCATTGATCTCAGCGGCCTGGGCCCCGATCTCACTCGCAGAATCAGTGCTGTAGCGGTTGGGCAGGGGAGCACCATCGACTTCTCACACGTGACTTCAATTAATACATTTGGATACATCAACTCCTATATCCAGACCGTCGCCGGCGGTAGCATCCTTACCCCACGGCTCACCAGCCTGAGCCAGGTTGATCTCTACGTTGGCCAAGGGGGCCAGTTCAGCACCGCGATCATCACCGCGTTCACACAGGGATCGATCACCACCTACGCGGAAAACCTTCTCTTCCCTGGGATCACGTCTCTTGAAAATGTAGATCTGTTCGCCAGCAGCGGCGGCCTGATCGGGTTCCCCAATCTCATCAGCTACTCGGCTTCCCAGAACTATTCGGCCCCGAATAATTTTATCCGGGCCGATGGCACCGCGACCGACGGCACGCCGAGCACCATCAACCTCGGAGCGCTCACCACCCTCACAGGTCCCACCAACAACATTGGGAATAGCCTGTATGTTCAGGCGACTGGCGGTGGCCAGGTGAACTTCGGCAGCCTGACTTCGATCACCGCGGGCCAGATCGCGATTGACGCCACCGGCACGGGTAGCCAGATTGATCTCACGGGTCTGGCCGGCATGTCCACCACGACCTACTGGCACTCATCGCTGTCTGTCTCCAACCGTGGAAACATCGTGGCGCCCCAGCTCACAACCCTGAGCCGGACCGACCTCACCGTGCGCGACACCGGAACGCTCTCTACCGCGCAAATCGGCTCAGTCATTGATGGCTGGATCACTGTCACCTCGCCCGCCAACCCTGTCGATTTCTCTGGAATCCGCACGCTGGACAACTCCAGCGTTTATGCCACCTATGGTGCCCAGATCGCCTTCCCCAACCTGACCAGCTACACCGCCACCTACGGCAACAGCTTCCAGGCCAGCGCAACCGCGCCCGACGGCACGCCCAGCAAGATCGACCTCGGCAGCCTGACCACGCTGAATCTGCCAGATGCATCGTCCAACCCCTTGATGATCCAGGCCGACAACGGCGGCCAGATCAACCTCAGCGGTATTCGCACGGCCCTCAACGGCCACCTGTCGATCTACGCCAGTAGCGCGGGCAGCACGATCGACCTCTCTCAGTTGCCCGGACTTGTTACCACGGGATACAACGTCTCAAGCATTCAGGTACTGGAGGGCGCCCGGCTCGCCCTTGGTCCCCAAACGGTCAGTCTTTCCGGGGTCTCCATCTACATGGAAGGGACAGGGACTATCGCCGCGGGCACACTGCAACTTGGTGCCGATTGCAGACTGGTAGGCAACGGAACGATCTCGGCCAATCTGGATTCGGCCGGCCAGATCAATGTCGGTCCTTACTACTACACAGGCACCCTGACCATCCTGGGGAACTTCACGCAGCAAGCCAGCGCCACGCTGGTTGTCCGGCTTGGCGGCGTGAACGCGGGCTCACAGTATGATCAACTGTTCGTTGCAGGTACGGCCGCGCTCGACGGCACGCTGAATGTGTCCAGTTTCAACGGCTTCCTGCCCCTGCCAGGCGACTCGTTCCAGGTGGCGATTTACAACTCGCATACCGGCACATTCGCCCAGTACATCGGCCTGACCATGCCCGACGGCTCCCAGCTTGAACCCCTGGTCGGTGACAGCAGTGTCACGCTCAGCTTGCTCGCCACTGCGCCCGCGGTGACTCAGCAACCCAGCGATACCACGGCCTTGATCGGTGATGTGATCACGCTGAACGCGGCGGCCAGCGGCAATCCAACGCCCAGCGTCCAGTGGCAGGTCAGCGCCGATCAAGGGCTCACCTGGACCGAGATTCCAGGCGCGAATCAGACGAGCTATGCCTTTACAGTGGTGCTCGCCGACCAGGGAAATCAGTACCGCGCCTTGTTCTCGAACGTGGCGGGTGCAGCGTTTTCCAACCCAGCGACCCTGACCGTACAGGCGAACTCCGCCAGGTTCCTTACCATGGACTCCACCACCCAGGGGAGCTGGAAGGGCACGTATGGCGCCGACGGCTGGAACGTCAGCCAGGACCCAAGCGTTAATAACCCGTCGTATCCTGCTTACGCCACGGTGTCGATCACGGACGTGGCCGGCTACACCTGGAATCCCTCCACATCCAACATGCGGGCACTCCAGCAAACCGCCCTGAACAGTCAGGATCGCCTGGCCGGCTGCTGGTACAACGCCGACACGTTCTCGATTAACATCAACATCAACGACGGCCAGGTCCACCAGGTCGCGCTCTACGCGCTCGACTGGAGCAGTACCGTTCGGTCCGAGACCATCGAAGTGATCAACGTGGCCACCGGCACCGTGCTGGATACCCGGTCCTTGGCCGGCTTTCACAACGGTGACTACCTCGTATGGAACATCTCTGGCAATGTCACGTTTCAGATCACCAACACCAACATCGGCGACTTCACCAACGCCGTGCTCAGCGGCCTGTTCTTTGGCGGCGCGTCAATCTCGAACAACACCGCTGCTTACGTGAACACCGACGCTACGACCCAGGGGAACTGGAAGGGCGTTTATGGCTCCAACGGCTGGAACGTGAGCCAGGACAGTAGTTCCAATAACCCGACCATCCCCTACTACGCCGGCGTGACCTTCAGCAGTGCGTCCGACTTCACCTGGAACGCCAGCACCACCAACGTGAGCGCGCTCCAAACATCGGCCCCTGGCTCCAGCAACCGGATCGCGGGCACCTGGTACGATAACAACGAGTTCTCGATCAACGTGGCCATCAACGACGGGCAAACGCATACGGTCGCCCTCTACGCACTTGACTGGGATCACGGTAACCGAACCGAGACGATCCAGGTACTGGACGCCGACTCAGGCGCGGTCCTTGATTCCCGGAACTTGGCGAACTTCGAGAACGGCATCTACCTGGTCTGGAACATTCACGGCAACGTCACCTTCAAGGTCATCAACACAGGACCCACCAACGCCGTACTCAGCGGCTTGTTCTTCGGTCAACCGTCGACGCCCACGGCGTCCGCCAGTTTCCTGGCCCAGAACGACAGCACCCAGGGAACCTGGAAGGGCACCTATGGCACCCGCGGCTTTGACGTTAGCCAGGACACCAGTGTCAATAACCCGACCGTACCCGAGTACGCCGGCTTCTCTGTTCAGGACGCCGGCAACTTCATCTGGAACGCCAACACTTCGAATGTCCGTGCGCTTCAGCAGGCCGCGCCCGATGCCACGAACCGGATCGCCGCCGCCTGGTACAGCGACTCCTCTTTCTCCCTCAACGTCAAACTCAATGACGGCTGGGGCCACCAGGTCGCCCTGTACGCGCTCGACTGGGACCTCGCCAACCGAACCGAGCTGATCCAGGTCCTGGATACCGACACGGGCGCGGTCCTGGATACCCGGAGCCTGGCCAGCTTCCAGAACGGCGTGTATCTGGTGTGGTATGTCCGGGGCAACGTGACCTTCAAGGTCACCAACACCTGTAACACCAACGCCGTGCTTAGCGGATTGTTCTTGGAGTAAGCCGAGGAATGGACAAAATGGACGGGATGGACAGAATCCCAAGGGATCACCCCGTGCGCACTTGATGCGGGCTCAGCCGTTCACGTATTGCAGGGCGTGTGGCTGGTACCGATCGCCGGCCGTGCGGCCGGCCGGCAGAATGGCGTCCATCCTGGCCAGCTCTTCACCACTGAGTTCAACCTTGAGCGCACCCATGTTCTCATCCAGATAGTTCAGTTTCTTGGTGCCGGGGATCGGGATCACGTCTGGCCCCTGGGCCAAGACCCAGGCCAGGGCAAGCTGGCTGGCAGTACAGCCCTTGATCTCGGCCATCTGCTCAATCTTCTGGACCAGCTCCAGGTTCTTGGCAAAGTTGCCGCCCTGGAACCGGGGCGCATGGCGGCGGTAGTCGTCGGCCGCCAGGTCATCGATCGTCTTGTAGAGACCGGTCAGGAACCCCCGGCCCAGCGGGCTATACGCCACAAACGCAATGCCCAGCTCACGCACCGTGGGCAGCAGCTCGTCTTCCGGCTCCCGGCTCCAAAGCGAGTACTCGGTTTGAAGCGCAGCGATGGGATGCACGGCGGCCGCCCGGCGGATGCTGGCGGGCGCGGCCTCGGAAAGGCCGAGATAGCGGACCTTGCCGGCCTGCACCAGCTCGGCCATGGCACCGATCGTTTCTTCGATCGGCACCTGGGGATCGACCCGGTGCTGGTAGTACAGGTCAATACAATCCACCTGGAGCCGCTTCAGGCTGGCCTCGCAGCAATCGCGCACGTATTGCGGCGTGCCGCACACGCCCAGAAACTCGCCGTTGGGGCCACGCACGTTACCAAACTTGGTAGCCAGCACCACCGAGTCTCGCCGACCGGCAATCGCCTGACCCACCAGCACTTCGTTCTTGCCCACGCCGTACATGTCGGCCGTGTCCAGAAAGTTACCGCCGCTGTCCAGGTACTGATGAATCACCCGGATACTCTGGGCGTTGTCCATCTGGCTGGGGTCATAGAACTCGCTCATCCCCATGCAGCCCAGGCCCATGGGCGAGACCTGCAGGCCGCTCGACCCGAGAACGCGGTGGCCGGTGGAAGCATGGCTCATGGGTTGCTCCGTACTGTTATGATTCACGTCGAGAAACTGAAGAAAAGGAACATTCCAGGGAGCTTAGCTTACAGCAGGCCGGCGGTGATGTCACATGCCCCCAACTGATTCGTGTTCCAAACCCGGGTCCCCAAAACCCAACCCTGGAACCCAAAGGGGAATTTCCCTGGGCACGGCTCAATCTCCCAAATCGCCGCACACGGAGTCGCTCCTGGATGTTACGCTCAAGGCGCAGGTTGACAGGTTCGACAGCGACCTCCTGAACAATGGCATGAGATGGCCCTGATTGCCGAAACCCTGGTGCATGATCTCGACCACTCCACCACCGCAACCGTGCGGGTCCACGCCCCCACGCACGACGTGGTTTGCGTAGATTCCACAGACTGGCGCTGCCTGGTCACAATCACTCAGGGAGATGACCAGGTCGTTTTCAGCCAGCAGGTGTGCGGGGTGTCATCCCTGCAGGCGTTGATGCTGGCCTTGGTCGTGGCCGAGCGTGCCGCCCGCGAGCGCCTGGGCGTCTGGATGACCGATGGCACGCATTTGCCTGAACTGAGACTGGTGCACCAGTCCGGGCCACCGCTCACATGACACAGCATCCGCCGGCCCCCTTTGGGCCATCCGAGAACCGCAGACCGTTGCTGTTCCTGGCTCCCATTGCCGTGCTGTTCGGCACGTTTACCATGGCCACGGGCGAAGTGGGCCGGGGCCCGTTCCCCGTCACCGGCTGGCCGGCCCGGCTGATTGGCGCGGGGTTTGCCGGGCTGGGGGTTGTGGTCTACCTGAAGGCCTGGAAACAACCCAGCCAGACGTGATCCGTGTCTGCTCAACGCCTTTGTTGAGCATTTGTCAGAGGTTGCGGCCAGAACCAAGAAAACCCCAAGAGATCCACTCCCTAGCACTTCGGGCTCAGATTCGGAGAATAAGCCCACGCTCACGCGCTAGCCTATTGAGGAACACCGCAATCACCAAGCGATCCGTCGGTCCCGGCACCTGCACACAAACCGCCCAGTTTGCCACAGTCCAGGGAATGCGGTTGACGCCGGCCGGCCGATGTTAAACAATAAGAGCAACCATCGCTTGACCGTCGCCAGCGGTCGACAACCATTCATCGTCCGGAGTGGAGTTCGGAGCCATGCACCATCCGACACCAGGGAACCAGGTTCCCCGCCATTCCCACGGCACGGGGATCACCCGCCGCGAACTGATTCAGGTGGGCTACTCCGGCTTGCTTGGCATGAGCCTGGCCAATTTACTGGCGGCTCAGGCCAGCGCCAAGGCCGCCGGAACCGCCAGAGCAGGGCGGGCCAAATCGGTCCTCTTGATCTTCCAGACCGGCGCACCCAGCCATCTGGAGACGTTTGACCTCAAGCCGGCCGCCCCTGAAGAGATCCGCGGTACCTTTCAGCCCATTGCTACCAAAGCCCCAGGTGTGGAGATCAGCGAGCACCTGCCAGGGCTGGCCGCCCGGGCCGATAAGCTGGCCATCATCCGGTCCATGACGCACGGCTTCCCCAGCCACGAACACGCCACCCACATGATGCTGACCGGTATCGACAAGATGCCGCCCGGCTCCACCCACATGGCCAGCCGTAGCGACTGGCCCTGCTATGCGTCGGGCCTGGACTACGTTCGCCCCCGCAGCGACGGCATACCCAACGGCGTAATGCTGCCGACTTACCTGAACAATGGCTACGGCTTTTCGGGCCAGAGTGCCGGGGTGCTGGGGCCGAAGTTTGACCCCTGGCACGTGCGCAGGGACCCGAATGAGGCGAACTTCAAAGTTGAGGAACTGACGTTGCCGCCCGGCCTGACTGCCGAAGGGCTGGCCGACCGCCGCAGCCTGCTGGGCGAGTTCGACCGCCAGCGCTCGGTGGTGGAAGGGCTGGCCCAGGCCGGCGCGTTTGGAGATAACCAGGGCAAGGCGTTCGAATTGCTCTCGGCCGGCAAGGTCAAGCAGGCGTTTGACCTTGAGCGCGAAGATCCCCGCACCCGCGACCGCTACGGCCGGCACATGTTCGGCCAGTCTCTGCTGCTGGCCAGGCGGCTAATTGAGGCCGGCGTGCCAATTATCCAGGCCAACATGGGCCACATGAACAACTGGGACACCCACGTGGATAACTGCGGCCAGCTCAAGAACCGGCTGCTGCCGCCGTTTGATCAGGGGGTCTCGGCCTTGCTGGATGACCTCACCGTGCGTGGCCTGCTAGACGAAACCCTGATCGTGATGGTGGGCGAGTTCGGGCGCACCCCACGCATTGGCCAGAGCAGCGTGAATGACCCCGCCCAGAAGACCGGCCGCGACCACTGGGCCGGCGTGTTCTCTGCCGCGTTCGCCGGCGCGGGTGTGGTGGGCGGTCAGGTGATTGGCAAGTCCGATAAAATTGGGGCCTATCCCGCCAGTCGCGGCTATTACCCCTCGGACCTCGGCGCCACCATCTACAGCGCCCTGGGCATTGACCCCGAATCCGAAGTGCAAGACGTGCTCCACCGGCCGCTCCAGCTCAGCCGCGGCCAGGTGATTGCCCCGCTTTATTCCGCAGCCGCAGTTTAGAAAGCCGTTGCAAAACCGGGACTGGCTCCAATTCCAAGAGGCGCCTGTCCCCAGTTCCCAACGCGTTTACTTTTAGATGAATTGGGCCTTCCGTCCTCAAGACCTACCGTGTGCCAGGCAACCCGATTTGCAGGCGTGATTCAGGCTTGTGTAGAACATCTAAGGGTGCAGCCCTGGGCTGTTATCAAACGGGCCTTTCGTTCTGAAAACTCGCGATTCACCTGGATTCAGGGAATTCGGCGGAATGGCTGCCTGAACCCGCCATTGGTTGCATGGTGTGGGTTGGCTCTCGTGTGTATTCTGGATCAGAGTCTGATACTCTCTGGACCGGCTACAAGCGCGCTCGACCATTTGCTGGCCCCCCCCCCCCCCCCCCAAGGCTTCACTTTCAGGCTCATCAAACTTTTATGACAGACTCAGGCCCATCCGGGAAATCGAAGCTGCCCGCTCCTTCCAGATCAGAGAGGCTTCAAGAGTCACTTCGCAACTTGCACCAAAAGTAACACGATTGCGAAGAAGGGGCGGTTGCCACCTACATTCCAGAGCTGGCCAAGGCCGACCCGCAGTGGTTTGGCGTGGCAGTGGCCGACGTCAACGGTCAGATTCATGAGTACGGAGATAGCCAGACCGAGTTCACCATTCAGTCGATCTCTAAACCGTTCGTCTTTGGCATCGCTCTGGAAGCCTGTGGACGCCCTGAGGTGTTGAGAAAAATTGGCGTGGAACCCAGCGGTGACGTGTTCAACGGCATTGAATTTCAGAAGAATGAGCGGCCTCATAATGCCATGATCAACGCGGGTGCCATTACCGCCACCTCAATGGTGCCCGGCAAAACCGCAAGCCAGAAAATTGAGTATATCTTGGAGGTTTTCAGCAATGCGGCCGGTCGTGAACTCAAGGTCGATCAGGCGACGTATCGCTCTGAGTCCAACACGGGTCACCGCAACCGGGCCATTGCGTACCTTTTGCGGAACCTGAACCTGCTGGACCAAGACCTTGATGAAGTGCTTGAGGCGTATTTCATGCAATGCGCGGTGCTGGTTACGGCGCGCGACCTGGCGATGATGGGAGCCAGCCTGGGGAACATTGGCATGAATCCTGTCAGCGGGCAGCCGGTGCTGGACCACACCGCCGTACGCGATGTGCTGAGCGTGATGTTTACCTGTGGAATGTATGACTTTGCCGGCGAATGGGCGTTCAGGGTGGGGCTACCGGCCAAAAGTGGGGTCTCTGGCGGAATCATGGCGGTGGTCAACCGGCAGTTTGGAATTGGCGCGTTTTCGCCCAGGCTCGACCCCATGGGCAATAGTGTGCGGGCCGTACGCCTGTGCGCAGACTTTGCCGAGGAAAACGGCCTGCACGTGTTCCACTTCACCAACGTTGGGTCCACGTATGTTGAGGCCACCTGGGGATTGAACTAACCTTTAAATCTGCCGGTTGCCGCCAGGCGGCCCCAGGGCAGCCGCATTCCGACCCCATTTCCGTCAGTCCGGTCGACCCAATTACTAGTGCTTAGTCACGGCTTAGGTTTGGGGTAGACGCTCTTGAGCTTGGTGCGAGCATCGTCGACTTTCATTTGCCAGTCTACACCACGCTGTCTGCTATTCGCATCCGTTGACCAAGCTGACGTTTCCTGCTCCAGTGT
>CAIYJE010000075.1 GCA_903926465.1 uncultured Planctomycetales bacterium | reverse complement strand
TGGACATCGTAGACATCCCGGAATGTACCGCATTGGGAGGGCCATTTCGATACCCAGGCCAGACAGGCCAGAATTCGCAACTCGTTCATTTTCATTCACATGCGGCGATGTCGCCTTGACCGGAACCGGTAGTTACACCCTTTTGCTTTCGACTGCGATTCACGATTGGGTTGTACACGTGGGGCCGCTACGTACGGCTGTCACTTGGGTTGGTTGTTTATGCAACCCAATCTTGAACACGGTAGAAGATTCATGGCACAATCAACCCAGCGCGGTGGGGTGGGTTGAACGCGGAGTCTCGCTTTTCACCCGGTCATGGCTTGCTCGTTTCATCTTTTTCATCGCCCTTTGTGCCGGGTGGGGCATTCGCGGCAGCATCTCGTGCCTTTGCCTGGCGGCGGATTTCTTGTTGCGCTCCTGACAAACGCTCGGGCCAGATGAATTGGGGTGCGGTGGCTGGATCATAGCCCGCCAGGTGGTCCGTCAAACGGCTTTGGGGCTTCGTATATTTGAGCTCGGTGTTTCCGAAGACTTCTTTGCAGAGTGACGCGAGGCGAGGATCGTACTGGAATAACTCTTCACGCGTATTCACGTGATTATGGTCATGGTCGTTTTCGCGGTTGTTGTCGAACCAAGACTGCACCCCTTCAGCGAAATACTCATGATGATTCACACTCGCGTATTTCCCTTTCCAAAGCCCTTCCTTCATCGCAGCCTTGTAGGCCGATTCCAGGCGAGGATCGAACGTGGGGTCGACGTTAACCATGCCACGCAAGTGGATATTATGAGCGAACTCGTGAATCAGAATGTTTTCAGTCGAATAGGGATCACCCGGATAACAGAGCAGGTTTTCCTCGCCACAAGAACAGAATGGATCGGTCTCGCTTCCCCCCATGCCGCGAGCGCGTGCATCGAAAAAATCTTTGCCTGAGATTCCAGGAAACCCAGCCACCGGTTCCTGAGCAAGCCAGACCCATTCAGGTTGATCGGTGGTGTATTCATTCCAGGCTAAAATGCTAAGTCTGGCGCCACTCTTGATCATCGCCAGACGCACCTCTGGACGTTTCTCAAGCATCAAGTTCACAAGATAGGCGGCTTCCTTGAGCGCATAGGGATGAACCTTCGCCGACGCAACAATTGGAAAGCCGTTGGCTTCAACCCGCTGCGTGTAGAACGCGGGGATGCCGCCAACACGGACGGCCTGGACTGGCAGTTCGCTGGTCACCATCGTCTCAGAATTGTCGCCACGTCCCACCACCACGAAGCGGTGTCCAGCAGTCGTGCTGATGACCGTATTCTGGCCAGGCTCAAGGGACCCGTTGGAGACCCGTTCCGTCTCAGACTTTTGCCAGAAGATGTCCAGGGGTTGGTCGGTGCCGTTAATGATTTGTAGTCTGGCCTGAGAGGTAGCACCGATATCAGCCAAGACAGACGACACGCTCGACAAAAGGCTGGCTGCAATCACCAGGTGCAGACAGTTCCATTTCCATCGGGCCAGGGCAGTCCACTGTGTTCGCATGTCTTCTTGGCTCCGGTTGATGTTCGTCAATTGCAGACATTTCCAGGTTGGCATGAGCGGATGTTTGGCCCATGAGTACCGCCATCATCACTTTCAGTATTCCGCGCAATACTCTCCCATGAACAGGTGCGGCCATTCAGGGAGCCGACCGTGCCCCTGATCATTATGCGAAATTTGGTTCGTGTGCGTGAAACAAGCCACTTGGAGTTGTGACGAAAACAGAGACTTACTTGTAGCGTAAGGATATGGTGCCTGGCCAGCCCACCACACGCCTTCATCCACGCAGTCATGCCCAGGGTGCATGGAATTGAGGCGTTTGGCCCTGAAAACAGACCGTGTGTCTGTGGAGGGTGTACCGCTATAATCGGGTTGCGAAGTCCGAAAGCACCATCAGAGGGGGATCATCATGGCAGACCAGAATCAGGGTCAATTTGTACTCGGGATCGACCTGGGTGGAACGAAAATTCTGGCGGCCGTTGTGACTCCAGACAACCAGATCGTTGGGCGTGCCAAGCGATCGACCCCGGCCCAGGAGGGGGGAGATGCTCTGATGGCCGCCCTTCAGGGGACCGCACGCGAGGCGATTGAGGCCGCAAACCTGGTTCCCGCCGATATTTCCGCATGCGGAGTTGGCTCACCGGGCCCATTAGATCTTGAACGCGGGGTCATCATCCGATCCGCGAACATGAACGTGAAAGACTTTCCGCTGGGGCCAGGCCTGGCCAAACTTGGCTTTCCCGTCCGGGTTTGGAACGACGTTCGTGCTGGCGGATATGGAGAATTTCGGCTGGGGGCCGGCCGAGGCGCCAAAAGCCTGATCGCGGCCTTCGTTGGGACCGGCGTGGGTGGCTGCTTGATCGTCGACGGGAAAATTGTTGAGGGTTCCACCGGGAATGCCGGCGAGATCGGCCATATCGTGGTCAAGGCGGGAGGCGCTCGCTGTGGGTGCGGCCAGCGCGGTTGCATGGAGGCCTATGCCAGCCGGACCGCCATCGCCCGCAGAATTGCCAAGGCCGTTCAGCGCGGACTCAAGTGCAAGCTCGATGACCATTTCGCGGGCGGTCGATCGGTCAGGATCAAAAGCAAAGAACTGGCTGGCGCGTATACCGATCGGGACCCAGTTGTGGTCCGTGAAATTGAGCGGGCCGCCCGATATCTGGGAATCACACTTGCAGGTCAGATGAACTTCTTCGGCCCAGAACGGGTGATTGTGGGCGGCGGGGTGGTTGAAGCTTTGGGCGAGCCTTACCTGAAGCTGGTCCGGGAGTCTGCCTTGCCCCACATTCTGGCCGACCCCGTGGGCGTGAAGCGCATTGTCATGTCGGAACGGGGAGATGACTCCGCCGTGCTTGGGGCCGCTCTCTTGGCTCGTGAAGCGTATTTCCCAAAAACGGTGCAATATCCCAAGACGTCAACCGCCTGAGATCGTGAAACCAAGGAAGCTCGAATCGACGCCACCGTAATGCGTTGGCGTCGATTCGAGCTTCTATTTCTCAGCGCGAGCTGAAATCTACAGGCCGGCGGGGTTGTAGTTCAAGGTACGCAGCCAGGCCAGAATCTGGTCGGCATCACTCTCTTTGAGGACTTCCTGGAAGCCAGGCATTTTGCGCCTGCCTTGGCTAATCACCTTGCGGAATGGTTCGAGGGTCATCAAGACCGGGGTTTCCACCAGATTCTGACCCGGTTCACCGCCACGCGCATCAACTCCATGGCACTTGGCACACTGCTCGGCGAATAACCGCTGGCCCTGCCCGGCAACCGTTTGAGGCAGCGGTTCAGGAGCTACACGCTGGATGACGGGCTTGGAGATGCGGACCAGTTTTGGCGCATGGCTGGGACCAAAACTTGCTTCCAGATAGGCCTGAATCGGGGCCACGTCTTCAGGAGCTAAGGTTGCGCCCAGGCCAATCATTTTCTGAATTTCAGCCTTCCACTGGGTGGGATTGAGATGCTGCTGCTCCACGATTCCTGACCCATGACACATCAGGCAATCGTTGGTATACAAAAGCTGGCCCAGCGCCACGGCGTCATCATCGTTCACGGTCGCCGATTGGGCCACGGTTTCAGGCGTGGAATGACGTGTTGCCCAAGCCAAACCGGGTAGGCCCAGAGCCGCCAGAACCACACCAAAACGCAAGCCTCGTTGAGCATGACTCACGAACCCACCTCCACATCCACCGTCTGAATCCCGTTCCACAAGTAGCCGCTCTTGTTCCAGGGGGTCTTCTCGGGCTGCACGTTGCCAGCATCGTCACTGGCACGCGCCCGGATTGAGTGACGGCCAGGCTCCGCTCGCCAGGCAAACGTCCACTGCCGCCAGCTATAGAAATAGGGGTTGCGAATCAACTCGGCGGCCAACCAGGGGCCGCCATCCATAGAAACTTCGACCGCGTTCACCGTTGCCTGGCCGGTCCAGGCAACCCCGCGAACCACCTGTTCGCCCGCCTTCAGCACGTGGCCCGCCCCCGGCGCAGTAATGAGTGACTTCACGTTGAGTTCGGTAACCGGGACCAAATCTTCGGGCTTGGGCGTCTCTCCAGGAGGGACCGGCGTCTTGGGCATCTTGTACCCGGTTCGCTGATAAAACCCAGGCGCTTCTGAATCCGAAATCAAAATTGAGCGAACCCATTTCATCCAGTGGTTGCCCGTCCAGCCGGGAACCACAAGCCGCGCCGGGCCACCGTGTAGCACAGGCAACGGCTGGCCGTTCTGGTGCGTGGCCAAAATGGTGCTAGCCGCAAGCGCCCGATCCAGCGGCAAGCTGCGGATGAACGCGGGGGTTTTAGGATGAGGCGAAGCGTCTGCCCCATAGAAATGAACATGAGCGGCGTTCTGTTGAACCCCGGCAGCTTCCAGAACCTCTCGCAACGGGTACCCGGTCCACTGCCCATGCCCAACCGCACCGGTTTCCCAGCCAACCCCCGGAACGGTTGGCTCAAACAACGCACGGCCATTCCCAGCGCATTGCAGCACCGCATGAACCGTGGTGCGAGCGAACGGATCCGAAGTCGGATCAGAATCGATCCGAAGTTCGAGTGGCTTCTTGACCAGCCCACCAACCTGAATTGACCAGGGGCCTAGCCCAACGGCTGGAGGGCCGAAGTGGCTCCTGACAAAGAACTGGTCGAGCGGCGTGAGCCAACCATCCAGGGCTTCGAGCGGAGTTTCCAGATTGAGGGGACGATCTCCACGCACGATCAGACCGGTCTGCGGCGAATCATCGGCCCTGGAAAAACGACCAATCACCAAGCTCGATTGCGCGGCCACGCCGGCCGCAACCAGCCGTTTCACCCAGTCTCGGCGATTTTCCAGACGGTTCTTCCAGGCAGTGAAGGGCATTGCGTTCCCCAGGGGAGGCGTGCTGGATCTTGAGAAATCACCATCAGGGCAATTTCAACAATTCTAAACAGAGGGAATCGTTGGCTGCGAGACTCCAGGCCAAACAGCCAGAGGCCCCAGGAAACGATCCATCAGATTTTCGTCTCGGCTGTGGTGGCAAGAATCAGAGGCAACTGAACCTCGAACCTGGCCCCGCCACCTGGCCTGCTAGACCACACCAGCGTTCCGCCAATCTCATTGAGCATCCGCGCCAGCCGAGGAAGACCAAGCCCCAGCCCGCGCCCAGCCTGCCGGCCCGAATAGAGCGGATTCAGCAGATGGTGGCCTTCGTCGGCCCGCAATCCTCGCCCCTGGTCTCGAACTTCCAGCTTCAGCCATTCTCCCCGCCGCTGAATTCGCACCAGAACGGCCGTGGAAGGGGCCGAGGCCTCCATGGCATTCCGCACCAGCGCATCCAGAGTGAGCCGCAACTGATCGGGATCGATCGACGAAACCGCCACCCGAACCCCGGCCGGCATTGTGAATTGCAGGGCTACGCCACGGGCGTCAGCCTCGGGCCGCAGATCTTCCAGGCCGCGCCTGACCACTTCTTCGGGAACGCAGGAGCGGGGGCGAGCCGCTGTGGGCTGTGCGTAATACATCAGGTCTCGCAACATCCGGTGCGCACGCTGCGATTGACCAATGATGATGCGCAAGGAGCGCTGAGCCTCGGGATCTTCTAGCCTGGAGAGGAGCAGTTGGGCACGCCCCATGATGACCGCCAGGGGATTATTCAGTTCATGGCCAGCCCCGGCCGCAAATTGCCCCATTGCGTTGAGCAACTCGGGCGTATCTTCCAGATCATCGCCCGCCGCGTCCATTAACGTCTGAGAAAGCGCCCGCAACTGATCCAGTTCACGCACCCACCGCGCCCAGCACTTGAGCCACTCAATCTGGTCGGCCGCTACCGGGGCTGCTTCCGAACTTGGATCTCGCTCGGAATACCAGACCGAGAGCCAGAATCTGGGCTGATTGGCATCCGGTAAGGGGAGCAAAAGGTCTGGCGCTTCATCGCCGGCCGCTCGAAGTTCAGCTATTGCCTTATCCTGAATCCGAACCGCCCGCACTCCAGGCCAAGCCAGCAGCGCCTGCTCTAGTTCCAGAGCCATGCCTTTGACGTCAGAAAGTGTATGCCGGGAAACGATCTGAGTTGCCACCAACTTCCAGTCAGGCCGGATCGACACTTGAACGGATGGTTGGGCCAGTTTGCGAGCAAACGCCCTCATGAGCACGGCTTCACGCTCGCCAGGCTCGTATGCCATGAAAGAGGTTGGCGAGGCGGCCTGCAGCCCAGCCATCCAGGAGCGAATTTCTGAAGGGTCTGGCACCTGCCCCAGAAGACGTGGGCCAGAAAGGGCCAACGGGGTCTGCGCCACCCAGTCGCAGGCGGAAGACCAAGCTTCAAGCAATAATCGGTGCTCGGCAGCAATTCCAACCTGGCCCAAACGGGTATGGTCCGTAAAAAGCCAGGCTGCCGCGGCAACCGCTGGAGAAACCTGCCAGCGATCGGCGAGATTGCGGCCCAGCCATTTCAAACGCTCGCCAAGGTGTTGCTCTTCCCAACCACGGCGAGACTCGGCCGTGCGGCAGTCTAGCCAGCCAGGAAGCAGTTGAGGATCAACCGCGGCCATGGCCCAAAGACCCAGCGGCGCGAGCCAGGCAATTTGCGCAATCTCTTCGGCCTTGGCCTCAGACAGGTCCAATCCAAGCCGCAATCGCATTGTCCAGGCCACAGCCCCAGACCAGCGTGCAAGGCGATCAAGCCCACGAATGAATTCGGGCGATCGAGTTCGCCACCACGTTCGCTCGCTGATCAGTTGGATATCAGACGATGCAGGGCCAGAACTAACCCTGGCAAGCAGCCAGCCAGGGTCAGACAGGCAACACCCCTGCAGGTTCATCTCCGGAAGACCAGAGACGAGCAAGTCTGCAGGGTCAGACGCAGCTTTCAGACCGGCCCAGACTGTGGCCGGTCTCAGCGGCAAGCCAGGGAGGAGCGTGAGAGCGCGAGGTGTGTCCAGCCGCGGGTCGCTGAACCGAGCTGCTGTGCTTCCACGCACTGGGTTGAGGCTCCTTCCCACCCATCCGCTCATTCACCCGCAAAAAATCTGACACTGCCAGTTCGGCAGTGTCTCGATTTCAGGAGGATGAAGGCGCTTCGAGATCGAGCTGACGACAGACTCGACGCAAAAGCTCATCGATATCGATTGGCTTGTGCATGAAATCGTCGGCTCCAGACTCACGTAGCTCCTTGATCTTATCCTCTTCAACCATCCCCGAGATGCAAATGATCTTGATGTCAGACATGGTTGAATCAGAACGGATCAACTCGCAAACAGCCTTACCATTGATATCGGGCAGCATCACGTCCAGGATGATTAAATCCGGGTGATACTCTTTGGCAATCATGCCGGCACCGAAACCGTTATTAACCGATTTGATCTCAAATCGACCATCGCGGCCCAGCACGTCACTGATCAACTCGACAACGGCCGGATCATCATCAACCACCAAAACACCACGACGACCGCTTTCCAGCGCATCGGTCGGGATGCTGTTCTCTTTCATGAAGCGGAACAAAGAATCACGTGGAATCCGTCTGAATCGCGAGCCAGGTACCCGAAACCCTTTCAACTGGCCCGAGTCGAAGCAGCGAATAATGGTTTGTTGGCTAACCTTGCAAATTTTCGCGGCTTCACCGGTTGTGAACACAGTCTTCATGGTCGGCAGCACCCCATCTCTCAAGCTCGTTCGCCTGATCTCTTTGGTTCTCAAGAGCCTTGGTGAGACTCTCCCAAGAAATCAAACGCCACTTCATCCGTGAAACTCGCCGGACCGCCTCTCCGAGAAACCACCCAAGATGAGTGAATCGCCCGGTTGTTAAAGGCCGACCAGACCACAAATTTTCACGATTCTGTCGATCTTCCCGATCTTAACGACAATAGGAATTATAAGACCTGAATCGATTCTGTCAATTGGTTAAAGCAAGCCTGGAAGAAAACGGGGACTCCACAAGAGATACCGGCAAAGAACAACACGTAGGGAGCGTAGTCCACGGGCTTCAGAGAGCCATAAATTCAGGCTGCTGGTTAATCAACGGGGTTTGGGCTGGATTTACCAGGCACGTCCGGGCGGTTCCCCTGTTTCAGGTAAACCAGGAGTGTGGCGACGTCTGCGGGGCTGATGCCGGAAATTCGTGCTGCCTGCCCAATCGAACGGGGCTGCACCCTACCCAGCTTCTCGCTTGCCTCCTTTCGGAGGTGCGGGATTGTGCCATAATCTAGCTCAACGGGAATGTACTTGTTCTCTAACCTCCGAAACTTCTCGATCTGCGCATCCTGCCGCGCAATGTATCCGCTGTAGCGGATTTCGATAAGCACTTGCTCTGCAGACGAGGGATCTTCCAGAAGTTCTTCCAGGGCCGGACAGAGCGGGGTCAGGTCTTGCCAGGTGGTCTCAGCGCGTCGCAACTTCTGCTCCAGGGTTTCACCGAGTTCGCGCGTTGTGCGTACGAGGTGACGAAGCGAATCCATGCGCTGGGCATGTTGTTCGTATTTGGACCATCGAGCGTCATCTACCAGGCCAATTTGACGTCCTAGCGGGGTCAGACGCAGGTCGGCATTGTCGTGGCGGAGTTGGAGCCGATATTCCGCCCGGCTGGTAAACATGCGGTAAGGTTCGTCCACCCCACGGGTCACCAGATCGTCAATCAGAACGCCGATGTAGGCATGGGCTCGATCGATGACCACCGGCTCCAGGCCCAGAGCCAGTCGAGCGGCGTTGATTCCAGCCACAATTCCCTGGGCCCCAGCTTCTTCGTAGCCGGTAGTTCCGTTGATCTGGCCCGCAAAATAGAGGCCGGCAATGTTTTTGGTTTGCAAAGACGAGTCAAGCTGGGTGGGTGGGGCAAAATCGTATTCCACCGCATACCCAAACCGGATGATCTCCGCCTGCTCCAGGCCAGGAATCAAGGGGATAATCGCTTCTTGCACATCCCGTGGCAGGCTGGTCGAAATGCCGTTGCAGTAATACTCACAGGTCAGCCTGCCCTCTGGCTCCAGAAAGATCTGGTGCTGCGGGCGGTCAGAAAAGCGCACGATCTTGTCTTCAATCGATGGACAGTACCGGGGCCCAGTTCCCTCGATCTGCCCAGAATACATGGGTGCCCTGTGAATATTCTGGCGAATCAGGTCGTGAACTTCGGGGTTCGTGAACGTGATATGGCACGGCAACTGAGTCTGAAGAATCTCCCGGTTCATGAACGAGAACGGGACCGGCGTTTCATCCCCCGGCTGTTCTTCCAGAACTGCAAAGTTGATGGTTCGCCCATTGAGCCGCGGTGGCGTTCCGGTTTTGAACCGGCGCAGCTCGAACCCAAGTTCTCGAAGGCTGCCGGAAAGCCCGACCGCCGAAACGTCGCCGGCCCGCCCGCCTTCCGTCTTGGTCTCGCCCGTATGCATCAGGGCCTGAAGAAATGTGCCCGTGGTCACAACCACCGTTCGTGCCTTGTAAACCGCTCCACCCCGTACCCTGACCCCCTGCACCTTCCCGCCCGCCGCCTCAATCCCCTCAACCATCTCCTGGCGCAGGGTCAGGTTGACTTGCTGTTCAACCAGATGCTTGGCAAAAAACTGATAGGCTTTCTTGTCGCACTGGGCGCGAGGACTGTGCATGGCCGGACCCTTGCCCCGGTTCAGCATGCGAAACTGAATCCCGGTGGCGTCGGTGATGAGCCCCATGACTCCTCCCAGCGCATCAATTTCTCTGACAATCTGCCCCTTGGCCACCCCCCCAATTGCCGGGTTGCAGCTCATCTGGCCAACGCTATCGGCATTCAAGGTCAGCAGCGCAGTCCGGCAGCCCATGCGTGCGGCGGCTACAGCCGCCTCAATTCCCGCATGGCCAGCGCCAATCACAACAACATCGTAGACGTAGGGATCGGGACGGGATTTCGACATGTTGCTCACGCCAGATGTTCAGGCCTGGTCACCGGGTGGCCACCGAACGATTTCAAGTGGCCCCGCCGGACGCGAGCATTGTACAAAAACCGTCACGTGCTGAGTGGGCCTCAACCCACAGAACCTGACCCCAGGTCAAAAAAAGGCCAGCGAGACGGTCTCTCGCTGGCCCGCTCAAAAAAGTTCAAAGTTCGCAGGGCCAGGCGTCTTCGCCTGGAATCTGGCCGCTTCAGGATACGGGATCGGGCAGGGTTACCCAGCTCCCCTTGTCGAACGAGTCGAGCACGGCATCGGCCACCACCTGGGAATTGAGACCATCAGCAAAGCTGGGCACCGCATTGCGCTGTTCCACAATGGCCGAGATGAACTCCCATACCAGGTCGTAACGGAACACGGTGGCCGCAACCCCTTCATGCGGTTTGCGGGGGCTTCCCGGCGGGGTCAGAAATTCCAGAGGGACGGGGATTGGTTCCAGGTCGCCACCGTACTTGCCCAGTAACAAGGTGTTCGGCTCGTGCATTCTGTACACGGCAGACGCCTCGGTACCGGTGACCTCGGCCCATTCATGCCCGAAGCCGTTGAGCTTGTAGCCCTTGGAAAGGGTTGTCCCTTCCCACACCCCGGTTGCTCCAGAGCGGAACAGGCCAATAAGGGCCGACCAGTCATCAACCTCGGACGGGGGGCAAGATTCGCCCGTGGCCGTTTTATCACGGGCCGCAAACGTTGCCACCGCACCGCTAATTTTGTCGATGGGGCCAAGCAGGTCGATGGCGAAGTCGATCCGGTGGATCGTCATATCGAACAGGTCGCCCGCGCCGGCCAGGTGCTTGTACTGCCTCCAGCCCCAGCTCGTTTCCGGCAGGTCAAGAAACCGCTGTGAACGGAAGTGCCGAGGCGTTCCGAGCGCACCAGACTTTAGCAGGTGGCGAAGGTAGCGCATGGCCGGTGCAAACCGGTAGGTGAACGCGGTCATGTGCACAACCTTGGCGGCCTGACAGGCGTGCAGCATTTCCGCCACTTCGCCAGCGTTGAGGCCAAGCGGCTTCTCGCACATCACGTGCTTGCCATGCTTGGCCGCCGCGATGGCAATCTCTTTGTGGGTGAAGTTCGGGGTGGCAATCACCACGGCATCGATGCCGGGATCGGCACAGATCTCTTCGAAGCTGGTAGTGACCTTCTCCAGCCCCCACTCCTGCCTTCGCTTTTCGAGCAACTCTGGGCTGGAATCGCAGGCAGCCACCAAGCGTGCGCGAGGATCGAGACGCAAACCAGGCACGTGATGGTAATCACTCACTGCGCCGGCACCAATAATTCCCACACGAACCGGACCCGAAGTTGGTCGAATCGACACCGACATTTCTTAACAGGCTCCTGCCGGGCACCCTTTGAACTGGGACCAGCCTTCAAGTTTCAGAAAGGATCGACCAGTCTGGTCCCAAATAGGCTCAGAAACTGGACCAGTCGAACCGTGTAAATCAGGCTTCAGTGCGGTAATCAGTCTCACCCCCGCGCGCCAGGGACGTCAAGGGACCGCCCAACACGGCGGGTCAGAATCAGGCCACGCTTGCCTCAATTGGCTAATCCCACTATCTTTCACGATTGAGGATTGATTCCATGACCTGATCACCTAGGTCGGGAGTCGACGACCAGCCCTCCCCTTTTGTTCCTAAAGAAAGACGATATATGGCAAACGATCGACCGGTGCGCATCGCGATCGTGGGTCTCGGTTTTGGAGCCGAGTTTATCCCGATCTTTCAGGCCCACCCTCACGCAGAAATGTACGGCATTTGCCGCCGCAATCCAGACGAGCTCAAGAGCTGCGGCGAGAAGTACGGCATTCCAGCCCGCTACACCGACTTCCGAGACGTGCTGAATGACCCCAATGTTGATGCGGTCCACATCAACAGCCCCATTCCAGACCACGGCTGGATGTCGATTGAAGCCTTGAAAGCCGGCAAGCACGTGGCATGCACCGTGCCCATGGGCACCTCCATTGAAGAGTTGCACGCCATCTGCGAGGCGCAGCGGGCAAGCGGAAAGGTTTACATGATGATGGAGACCGTGGTCTACAGCCGCGAGTACCTCTTCGTCAAAGACCTGTCTGACAAAGGCGAGCTGGGCCGCCTTCAGTTTGTGCGCGGCAGCCACCAGCAAGATATGGACGGCTGGCCAGGTTACTGGCCAGGCCTGCCACCGATGTGGTACGCCACGCACTGCGTGAGCCCCTGCCTTGCGATTGTGAGCCAGCCTGGCAAGCCCGCACATGCCGAGGCGGTAGCTTGCTTCGGTTCTGGCCGTATCCGCGAGGAGATGATTCCCAAGTACGGCAGCCCATTCGCCATTGAGACGGCAACGTTCTCAATTCGCGACAGCGACATCTGCGCAGAGGTGACCCGGAGCTTGTTCGATACCGCCCGCCAGTATCGAGAGAGCTTCGACGCGTACGGCTCCAAGAAGAGCTTTGAGTGGCAGCAGGTTGAAGATGAACAACCGGTGATCCACACCAAGAGCACTCCCGAGCATCCGGTTGCCGAGCCCGACATTCCGAAGCGAGTCAAAGTGCCAGACTTCGCCCACCGGCTGCCTGGTCCAATCCAGAAGTTCACGCAGCCGGCCGCCATCCAAGACGCAGACCATCTGTCGTTCCTGCAAGGTTGTGGGCACGGTGGTAGCCACCCGCATCTGGCCCACAACTTCATTGAAGCCGTGCGGGGCAACCAGGCGGCGTTCCCAGACGCCCCCACCTCGGCCAACTGGACCGCCGTGGGGATCTGCGCCCACCAGTCGGCCCTTCAAAAGGGGATTCGGATCGACATCCCACGCTTCTGACCCAGCCAAGGGTAAAGCCGGGGCGGGCATTTTGCTCGCCCCGGCTGCTCTGATTCAGGCCCGGTGAACCTTGAACCATCGTCAACCAAGTGCCCGGCCAGACCTGGAACCAGAAACCGTACTGGCCGGCTGCACTGTCTCTTTCACCAGACGATCAGGCCCCGGCGGCCAGAATCGCAACAAGGTTGAGACCGCAGCCATTCTGCATCATGAGCCCAGCGGCCAGTCAGCCGAGGCTAACGAGCGAAGAAGCCAGCTCGAAAATCGTGAGGCAGCCCTGTTCCGGCTGCAATTGCTGCTTGCTCTGGGGGTTCGTAAAACGCCTGGCCCCGAGGTAAGCCTGCTCTGGAAAGCCCGTTGCGGCGGCGGCAAGATTCGCATCAATCCAGAGCATCCAGACTTCCCACTTTTGCTGGCCGAGGCGCTCGATGCGCTGGCCGCCAGCGGAGCCGATGCCCGCACGGCAGCCGAATTCCTGGGAGTATCGACCACCCAGCTCGTTCGCTTCCTCAAAGATGAACCCCGCGCCCTGGTCTGGCTCAACACCCAACGCAGCCTGCTTGGCCTGGGCCCACTCAGGTGAAACCGGCCCTTCCCCTGGGCACCTGGCTACAATAACGGTGTGAAACCCGCGATCCAGCTCACCGAACGTGGCCTCTATTGCCCGCAGGGCGATTTCTACATCGACCCCTGGAAATCGGTTCCGCGCGCGGTGGTGACCCACGCCCATTCCGACCACGCGTGCCGGGGCTGTGGCCAGTACCTGACCACGCCTGAAGGTTTAGCCGTTCTGAAAGTCCGGATGGCGGCCGATGCGGTGATTGAGACCTTGCCGTTTGGCACGTCCACGCACATTAACGGGGTCCAGCTCTCTTTGCATCCGGCCGGCCATGTGCTGGGATCGGCCCAGGTCCGGATCGAGCATGCGGGTTATGTGTCGGTGGTCTCTGGTGATTACAAGATTGAGCCAGACCGAACCTGCACCCCGTTCGAGCCAGTGCGGTGCCACCTCTTTCTGACAGAATCAACCTTTGGGCTCCCGGTGTATCGCTGGCCGGCCCCAGGTGAGGTTTCCAGCCAGATCAACCAGTGGTGGGCCAGGAACCGCTCCAACGGACAATCGAGCGTGGTTTACGCGTATTCGCTGGGCAAGGCACAACGGATTCTCGCCGGGCTGGATGCTGGGATTGGACCGATTATCACCCATGGAGCCGTGGAACCGCTGAATCAGGCGTACCGAGAGTCGGGCATTTCACTGCCGCCCACCAGAACGGTCAGCCAGGTCGATAACGCTAAAGAGTTCAAAGGGGCGATGGTGCTGGCCCCGCCCTCTGCGCAGGGGACTCCCTGGATGCGGCGGTTTGGTGAAGTCTCTCAGGCGTTTGCATCGGGCTGGATGCAGATTCGCGGCACGCGTCGCAGGCGAGCGCTCGATCGTGGATTCGTGGTGTCTGATCATGCAGACTGGCCAGGCTTGCTTCAGGCCATAGAAGCCACAGGGGCCGAGACGGTTTGGGTCACGCACGGATACTCGGCCGTTCTGGTCCGCTGGCTCCAGGAACGCGGCACGGAAGCGCAGGTGCTGGAGACCCGGTTCCAGGGCGAGGCCGGTGACACTGCGGGCATAGAAGAAGCAGACAAACCAGAGGCAGGCCAGACGCAGCCCGAGGTTGCCCCCTCATGAACCAGTTTGCCCAGCTTTTTACAACCTTGGACGAGACGAACAAGACCTCTGGCAAGGTGGATGCCCTGTCGGATTACTTCCGGGCAGCCAGTCCCGAAGATAGTGCATGGGCACTCTTTTTTCTGACCGGTCGGCGGTTGAAACAGGCCGTGCCCACCAAGCTTTTGCGCGCATGGGCCATGGAACAGGCCGGGATTCCCGACTGGCTCTTCCAGGAGAGTTACGACGCGGTGGGAGATCTGGCCGAAACCATTGCCTTGCTGTTGCCGCCGCCCACCGGAGTTGATGAAACCGCTTTGCATCACTGGGTCGATCGGATGAACGACCTGCGGTTCCAAGGTGTTGAGGAACAGAAACGGTTTGTGCTTGAAGCCTGGAGCCAGCTGGGCACCCCTGAACGGTTTGTCTGGAACAAGATCCTGGTTGGGGCGTTTCGTGTGGGCGTTTCTCAGCAAATCGTTTTGCGAGGACTATCGAAGGCGAAGGGGGTAGATGTCTCCCAGTTGACCGAGCGATTGATGGGAGACTGGAAGCCGTCGGCTGAGTCCTATGAGCAATTGATCTCAGCCGCCACCGAACAGGAAAACCTGAGCCGGTTGTTCCCGTTTTTCCTCGCGCATTCTCTGGAAGACGGAGATCCCACCCGCCTTGGCCCAGTGACCGACTGGCAAGCCGAATGGAAATGGGACGGAATTCGCTGCCAGGTGATCCGCCGGCAAGGAGAGACATGGCTCTGGTCTCGTGGTGAAGAACTGATCACCGATCGCTTTCCAGAGATCGAGAGCCTGGCCCATGCCTTACCCAACGGAACCGTGATTGATGGCGAGATTCTTGCTTGGGCCGATGGTCGCCCCCTGCCGTTCCTGCAACTTCAGCCCCGAATCACGCGCAAAACGCTGACAAAGACCATCCTTCGCAAGGCTCCGGTGGTGCTGATGGC
Source organism: uncultured Planctomycetales bacterium (assembly GCA_903926465.1). Taxonomy (GTDB): domain Bacteria; phylum Planctomycetota; class Planctomycetia; order Isosphaerales; family Isosphaeraceae; genus CAIYJE01. The sequence continues at coordinate 21,051 of CAIYJE010000075.1, read as the reverse complement.
GTATGACCTGCTGGAACACCAAGGGCAAGAGATTCGCGCTTTGCCACTCGTCGAGCGCAGGAGCCTTCTGGAGACGGTGATTCAGAATGCCTCCGGGAACCCGTGCGTGAAACTCTCTCCGCTGGTCAGCGGAGCAGACTGGTTAGCCGTGTCGGCCGAGCAAGCCAGAAGCCGAGAGCTTGGGGCCGAGGGCTTGATGCTCAAACGCAGGAGTTCCCCTTATCGCGCAGGCCGTACACGTGGCGACTGGTGGAAGTGGAAGGTGGAACCTTATACTGCCGATGCCGTTCTCACGGCCGCCCAGCGCGGCAGCGGCAAGCGCGCCAGCCTGTACACCGATTACACGTTTTCAATCTGGAAAAATGGCGAACTGGTTCCGTTTGCCAAAGCCTATTCCGGGTTAACCGATATCGAGATTCAGGAGGTCGATGCTTTCTTGCGCAAACATATGCGGGAAAAGTTCGGACCCGTGCGCACCGTTGAACCACTGCTGGTTTTTGAACTTGGCTTCGAAGCCATCCAGCGCTCCACTCGCCACAAATCTGGTCTCGCCGTTCGGTTCCCCCGTATCCTCCGCTGGCGACGAGACAAGACCGCAGAACAAGCCGACAGCATCGAGTCGATCGAGGCGCTTCTGACCCTGAGCCAGGCAACTCAACCGATCTCGAATACCGAGAATCCGGAAAACCCTGGGTCAGCCAGCCGTGAACGGTTCCTTTTTGATCTGTAACTTCGAGACTTCTCGCCAAACAGCACCGTTCCGCCATTGATTGTTGCAGGGCTCTTCAAGCCGTGCTCTTTGACCTTGGCTGGCCTGAAGAGTCGACTCCAAAAGTCGAGTTCTTGCGGCCAAAAGGATTGGCCGCGGCGAACGCAGTCGCACGGCTCGAAAGAGCCGTGCGACTATCACACAATTTCTCGGTCCCAGGGCTGATGGAATCGTCCTTACAGGACGAACCATATTGAATCTCGATGCTTCCGAATTGGGCTAAGATTTTCAGGGCCGTTCCAGGTCGTAGAGCGGTTCACGCCCGTTTGAGATCAATCCTCAACTTTCGTAAGACTTATGCCAGGATTCCACAGTCAGTTGATCGAGTTCTTCGATGTATTTCGCCTCGTGCCCCTCAGGCGGCGCTTCAGCACCCGGTTTAAGAATCTCGTGTACATGGTTTACAAGAACCGACATGATGGCGTGAATGGCCTCATGGCGATTACAGCCCTGTTTCTTCAACCGAGCGAGGGCTTTTATCACAGACTCCATTCCAAGAGCAATCTGGTTCTCAATAACCACGTGAAAAGCGGCATGAACCACAGGTCTTGGCAGCGAGATTCGGCTGTCTCGATGAAACTTCTGAGCAAGTTCGATCCGAGTATCCTCGGAAAGTTTCAGCCAGGTCACAGGATTCGGCGCAACACAGGGATCATATTTTTTCAAAGGAGCCCCCTCGCCCCTGATTTCACTTGATCGTCAGCCTTCTAACACGCCAATTCGTTGCCACGGTAAGAATACCAGCCAGCACTACGCCCGCTCAATCAAAGCCTGAAGCTAATCGTTGCGCCACTGCTTCAGCGATTCACGTAATTCCCTGCTGCGAGCATGCATACGCGGGAGGTTGAATTGTCCTCCGACGCACAACAAAAATTCATCAAGCGGGCCCTGCAAAGACGTGCGGATTCTGGTGAACGGCATATCAAAGGCACCCATGACAGGTGACTGAAAGTCATAGGGCTCAATCGCCAGTACATCACTTTGTGTCAGGCTGAATGATAAGTCATTTTTAAGGCCCTTCGTTCGCCATCCAAAGGCCCTGAAATCAACAGAACTGTAAGAGATCTCCCGAGCCCTGATACTCAGTTTGCCTTGGGATACAAAACCGAGCGGCATCCGCATCCAAGGAAAGAAGAGGCCATGAAGTGAGGCACAATCTTCTTTCATCCGGAAGCAGCCTGTGAGTTTCGTGAGAAGCGAGGCCGATTGATAGGCCGAAACCAGAGCATTCAGTTGATGATCACTGGAAAACCAGATTGGCTCGAAAAGCACCGTTGAATCGGACACTGAACCACCTGCCGTTAGGGTAAAGAACGCTCAGGCCCTTGCCCGACAGGGATCAGTCAAGGCCATCCGCTTTGGATGCGTTTGCAACCTCATCAAGATGATCGCGCTGTCACTCACTCGTAGTGCAGGGCTTCAGTCGGTAGCAACCGCGTGGCGCGGATGGCAGGCACCAGACCGCCGATCAGTCCCACGATCACGGCAATCAGGAACCCATTCAGAATATTGTGGAGTTCAATCCGTCCGTCGATCACTCCGCTCACGGTGGGAACCTTGGTCAAGAGCCGCACCAGCAAGAATGCCCCCACACTACCCACAAACGCACCAACCAGGCTCATGACTACGGATTCCAGCAGCACCATCCAGACGATCCGCTTCTTACGCCAGCCAAGAGCGCGAAGGATGCCAATTTCCTTGGTACGCTCATGCACCGACATGATCATGGTATTCATGATTCCGAAGATGCCGATGACCAGCGCCACGGCCGAAGTCAGCCAGGCCATTGCCTTCACAAGCTGAAGCTCGGAGATGCTTTTGACGTGATCTTCGGTGGTCATGGCGGTCAGGCCGCCACCCAGCGATTCAACCCCCTTGCGAACCTGTTCGATGGCGGCTGGATCCTGGTGATTGTTAACCTGAATACTGAAACCGGTCACCTGACCAGGCCGATCCATCACCCGCTGCAATTGCTTGAGTGGAACCACAATAGCGCCATCCTCAAAGATGTTGGAGCTCTTGTAGATTCCCACCACTTCGAACGGCTCGCCATCGGTCAGGTCGATCGTATCTCCAACCGTCTTATCGAGATTCTTGGCGAGCACGTGCCCCACCAGAACCGCCCGCTCATCGTCGGTTTTCAAGCTACGGCCAGAGAGGGTGGTGATATGCTTGAAGACCGTACTTTCGGGAATCCATCCCTGAACCAGAACGCCATACATCCCCTGCTCTTCAAAAGAGAGCACGTCGGCCAGGCCAGGGATCACGTCCTTCACCCCCGGAATCGACCGGATCTGAGCACCGATCCCCTCGTCCACCGCGCTATTGAGGCGTTGTTTGGCCCCCGCCCGAACCACGACCAGATCGACCCCGACCCCTTTGTAGAGGTCAAAGAACGAGCGTTCAAACCCGCCGGCAATGCCAACCAACGCCACCACCGCTCCTATGCCAACCGCAATGGCCACGATGGTAAGGGCAGACCGGAGCGGGCGACGAATTGTATTCTTGAAAATGAATGTCAGAAAATGCATGGGTGACCCAAAGCCCGCGCCTATGTGAACAATTGGCCAGACTACTGATTCTGTGGGTGGAAGACTCTTGCGAAGCAGTATTAGAAAAGATGATACTATAGTTTGCGCGACAAAGCGAGGGCTCGCTTCCTGGCGGCAGCCCGCCCCCTGTGGAGCAGTGACTGTTGAGTATGAGTACGAATGCGGAAGCGGCTGCTGGCACATTAGCGGCCTCGAATACTGGCTCCTTGATTCGTTGCGACCATGTGAGCCGCAAGTATGATGACGGAGACGTGATCGCGCTCGATGATGTGAGCCTGACGATCGGTCGAAGCGAGTACGTTTCGATCATGGGCCCAAGTGGTTGCGGAAAATCAACGCTCCTCAACATTCTGGGGGCGCTTGATCGTTCGACCTCTGGTGAGGTTTTTTTTGAGGACCAACCGCTTTCCAAGATCAAAGATCTTGATCAGCTTCGCTCCTCGAAGATTGGATTTATTTTCCAGTCGTTCTATCTGATGCCCACCCTGACGGCCATTGAGAACGTCCAGATCCCAATGTTCGAAGGACCTCTCGCCGCGAAGCAGCGGCGAGCCAAAGCGGTTGAACTGCTGGATTCTTTGGGCGTTGGGCATCGCGCAAACCACTTGCCAACCAGGCTTTCTGGTGGAGAGAGGCAACGCGTGGCCATTGCGAGGGCGCTCGCCAACGATCCCGTACTGCTGCTTGCCGACGAGCCAACGGGAAACCTGGACTCACGAACCGGCGAGGAAGTGTTGGCCATGTTCCTCAAGTTGCGGGAAGTGCGTGGCGTGACGTTGCTTATTGTCACGCATGACGCAGAGGTTGCAAATCGCGCGGATCGACGAATCCGGATGCGGGATGGGCGAATTGTTTCCGAGGAACGCTAGGCTGTTCGCCCGCGTTCTCGTTTGCCGCCAACCTCACTCGGTTCCTTTTTCAGCCTCGGGACGTTCCGCTTTCCGCTGTTTGCTAATTTCCCGGCGCAGGGCTCGAACCTGAAGCTGGGCGATCAGTCCTAGCTTGGATCGCAAAGCCGCCCCCCCGTTGAACCATTTCTCGGGCTCGGCAAATGCAAGATGCGCCTCGATCAGCAGAGCGCCTGGCTGGAAATCTAGCTGGCTGACCTTCGCATAGCCGGCCAGCCCCGGATAGTTCTGGCTTTCCCCCGGCACCAGATTGTCACCCTGCTTTTCCATGGGCCACCAGCGGTTGGCAAGCTTAGCATCGGCTTGAAATTCCGGAACCGATTGCAGAGCGACGATCAGCGACTTTGGCGATATGGAGGTGAAACTCCGGCAGGATGTCTCCACACCGATCTTTTCCATCACGCTGAATGCAAGGTGGGAATACAGATCCTGATCCCCGGCCGGTTTAATCCCGTTGGCTTGAAGCGTTTGAACGCCAATGGTCCGGGCCTCGAACGCCATGCTCCCCCCTTGACCTCCACCACCGGCCGCAGCCCCTTGTTTTGCCCTGCCCAGGTCTATTTCATCCAGTTTGCCGTACACGACAAAGCTCAGGTCAACGAGGCGAATGGCCCCCTCTCCGTACGGAACGTTGCGAACCTTGACCATCACAGGCGCCATCACCGAGTCTCTTAAAAACTCCTCGATCGGAACCTCGGGGCCGAGAGCCTCCACCAAAGCAGCTCGCTGCTCTTGCGCGTTCATGGAGTCTTGGAGTGTCGGCTTGGGTAGCGGAACCTTGACACCCTGAAAATCAAAACCAGGGGCCATCAAACCGGAAATGATCGGGTTCGAGGCGTGCTGCGGTTCAATCTCTGCCACCTGGAAGGTCGACATCAGGGCAAGTGCCATGAACAGGGCCTGTGTCATCTCTGAAGAGCCTTGCAAAGAATGATCGAACGGTGTTCGGAGAGATCGGGAATAGGCTCGATCATAACCGCTGATCCTGGGAATCTGTAGGCAATCTTGAACCCGTGCAACCTGACACGCCTCAACTCATTTTGCCGGGATAAAGTCTGCTCATGATTGAGAACAGCCGAATCTACGGTGGCGATTCTGCATGATGCAGAGTGACTCACGTCTGCCTATTTCGGTTCACGAAAGGGTTATACATGTGCAACTCCATCGTGAGCCGCTATAAAAGTTCCCGGTGCTTCAAACTGTAAACGGCATGGGGTTGAAGTCTTGGGCATTCTGAGTTTAGTCCAGCCTTCTTTTCTGAGCGGATTTAAGCTGGAAGACTGGGCCAGTCTCCTGGCCGCGAACTCATTCCATGTGGACCCCAGATATTGGCCTCGCGCATTGTCGGCAACCGTAGGAAGCGCGGCTACGTCTACACTCTCACTGTTTGAACCAGAGTATGAACTCACGCCAGTCCAAGACGAGGTCTGGTCTCGAACGATCTTTGTCATTGGACTGCCTCGAAGTGGCACAACCCACCTGCACTATCTCCTCTCCAAAAATCCCCAGCTTGCATATCCACCGCGTCTAGACTGCTATAACCCACATACGTTTCTAAGGCTTCACCGGCTGGGGATCACCAAGCTGCTCTCTTTGGTTCCCGAGAAGGATCGGCAGATTGATCGGGTTCAGACAGGCTGGCTCACCCCCGAGGAAGAAACGTTAGCGATTAGCGTGTTGACATCCCAAGGCGCTTCGATGGCCAGTGTGTTTCCATCGCGATCAGAGCATTACTACGCTCAGGGTCCATTTGCCCCAAATACTCAAGAGGCAGACCGCTGGAGAATGGCTCTGAAGAAATTCAGCCAGAAGCTTGTCAAGTTGTACAACAAACCTGTACTACTCAAATCACCCGAGAATTTTCTGCAAATCCCAGAAATCCTTCGAGTACTTCCTCTGCTCATCCCTCGGCCAGAAGCTGATCACCCAGAATGACGGATCGCCATCGCCGCAAAACATCTCGATGCGTTACGGGCATCAAGGAATCACGGGCAGTTCAATCCGTGATGCATTGCTCTTGGACCGGTAGATGCGCTGGGTGGCTTTGCGAAAATCGGTCTCGGTGGCTTTGTTGATATCCACAAATGTCTGGGGATTCCGATCGACCAGCGGGAACCAGGTGCTTTGCACCTGGATCATGATGCGATGGTCGGGCCTGAAGGTATGGCAAGCATCTGGCAGTGTGAACCGCAGGTGGGTGGGTTCACCGGGCGTGAACGGTTTTGGCTGATCAAGTCCATCGCGAAACTTGCCACGGAAAACGTCGCCCCGAACCATGTGCTGGAATCCGGACATGACGACGGGCTTATCGGGTGCCGGCGAAGGCGGGTTCCGATCTGGAAAAACGTCAATGACCTTCACAACGAAGTCGGAATCGGTGCCTGTGGTGGAAACAACCAGGTCAATTTCGATGGGGCCGGCAATGGTCAGATCTTGTTCCAGGGGTTGGGTCTGATACACCACCACGTCGGGCCTGCGTGAGGCAAAGCGCTGGTCATAGGTCATATAGTCGCCGGCCATGGTCACTTGAACGGCTTCACTGTAGGGAACCGGTTTGGCGGGGTCGCTCAGATACTCATCGAAGGCATCTTGGGCGTCTGTCTTGGGAGCCTCAAAGGCAAGAGTGCCAGCCTCTCCAAGGTAAATGGAACGTGCAACTGGCCGTGGAGGCCAGGTGTCAAACCTTCGCCATTGGTCACGCCCGGTCTCGAACACGAAGGCCTCGGGCAAGCCGGGATCGGCGGCTCCGTTCATGTGGTGTTCGAAGAAAGGAAACTCGATCGACTCTCGGTAGAACTCGGCCGTCTTGGAATCGAATGAGAGTGGGCCCAGCGTCGCCCCATCGCTTCTGGACCAACCGCCGTGCAGCCAAGGCCCCATGACCAGCGCATTGTTCCCCCCTGGCGTGTTTGCTTCGATCTTCTTGTAAGTTTCAAGCGCACCAAAAAGGTTCTCAGCGTCGTACCATCCGCCAACCGTCAGCACGGCAGGCCGGATCTGCTTCAGATGCGCCCGCAAGTTACGAGCCTTCCAGAAGTCGTCGTACGTGCCATGGTTCATGATCTCATTCCAAAACGCCACGTCTCCCCTGAAATAACGGCTGTCGGCATTCGAGAGCGGTCCAAGCTCAAGATAAAACTTGTAACCGTCGGGCGTGCCATAATCGAATGGGGGATTCGAACGCGTGGGAGGGAACACGCGAGGCCGGCCGTTGGACGACAAAAAGTTGAACGCGTGCGGCAAAAATAACGCCCCGTTATGGTGCCAGTCATCACCCGTAAACCAGTCGGTCACCGGCGCCTGAGGCGAAATTGCAACCAGCGCGGGGTGAGCATCAATTGCACCCGCCGCCGTATAAAACCCTGGATAAGAAATTCCCCACATCCCCACTTTGCCCGTGTTCCTGGGCACATTCTTGAGCAGCCATTCGATGGTATCGTATGTATCGGTACTTTCATCAATCGCCGATCTGTCCCCCTTGTGCTCAAGAATCGGGCGCATGTTCACAAACTCTCCTTCGGAATACCAGCGCCCCCGCACATCCTGGTACACCACAATATAGCCCGCCTTGCCGAAGAGCGGCGAAGGACCCAGGTCGGTCTTGAACTGATCCACGCCATACGGTTGCACAGAGTAGGGCGTTCGGTTAAGCATCATCGGATAAGTTTTGGTCTCATCCTTGGGCACATAGACCGAGGTGAATAGCTTGACCCCATCACGCATTGGAACTTTGAATTCGTACTTGGTGTAGTGCGACTGGACCCAGTCCAGGCCTTGCGCCTCGGATTTCTCAACCCACACGGTCAGCCCAATCACAACAATCCAGAAAGAAACAGGTGCTAGATTCCGCATTTCGGTTTGTTCCTCATGAGTTTCCCAAGAACCGTTCAAAAGATGAGATAACGTGTCTGCGGCCTGTCAAGGAGAGGGGTGTCGACCCAGGGTCATTCAAGGCGTACGATCAAAAGCGGTTCGAGACCATCACGCCTTTCTATGGAACTGCCATTCGGAGCTTCCATGATGTTCAGTCAGCTTCGACTTTACTCGATCTCCCGTACATTCGCGATTACCGCCTGCCTGTTCTTCTTGGGCTGCTTGGCCCCAGCGTTCGCCATAGACGAGCCTGAGTTCCCCTGGGGGCGGAACTCCCGGATCCTCTTCTTTGGAGACAGCATTACCCAGGCGGGTGGCTATATCAACGACGTTGAAGCTTTCTTGTTCACCCGGTTTCCCGCGGGAAACGAGACGGTTATCAACCACGGCATTAGTAGCGAGACCATTTCTGGCACCAGTGAACCCGACCATGACCCACGCAGGCCGGATGCGCAGGAGCGATTTGAACGAGATGTGGAAAACTGGGAACCCGATGTCCTGGTGGCCTGTTTCGGGATGAACGACGGCAACTATTTACCGCCGGAACTGGCACCGATGGCAGCCTATCAGGCGGGCGTAAATAAACTGATTGAGCGGACCAAGCGGGCCGGCATTCCCCAGATTGTGCTGCTGACCCCGCCACCGTTTGACCCCTACCGTCGACAGTCGGGAGACGCGAATGCAACCCATTACGGCTACAAGTTTGCAGCCATCAACTACGATGACACCCTGGCAGGTTTTGCCGCCTGGCTCAAGACACTTCAGAGTCTGCCCAACTTGCGTGTGATTGATCTACACACCAAGCTGAATGAACATTTGAAGGCGCGTCGACAAGAACGAGTTAGCTTTTACCTGGCAGGGGATGCCGTGCACCCCAATAGCACAGGCCACTTGCTGATGGCGGCCAACCTACTCAAGGGGTTGGGACCCATTCCGCCGCTCGCCAGCGCAGAGATTGACGCAAAGTCGCGCGAAGTCAAATCGGGCAGAATCCAGTTTCAATCGCCCGGAGAAGCCTTGCTTCGGCTTACCTGGACCACCGGCCTCCCCTGGCCACTCCCTGCGGATGTTGACCAGGATTCGGTCAAACTCGAATCGATCGGGGCGACCTTCAACAGGCTTGATCTGACCATTGATGGCCTGGACGATGGCCAGTATGAAGCATTTGGCCAGGCTGGCGATCAGGCAGAGCAGTCGCTCGGTACCTTTCAGTCGAGCGCAGGCAAGGCCCACGCCCAGCTCTCATTCCCGGAATCGGCTCCATTCTTTGCAACCGAGGCGGCCACCTTTCGAACCAAGCTTGAGGCTCGCAACCAGGCACGCTATAGCGCCTGGCGGGCCGCCATTCAAACGGCCGACTTCACAGACGACCTGCACTTGCCTGCCAACGACCCCAAGCTGACCAGGGAACTTCAAGAACTGGCAACCGCGCGGCCCTGGGAACTGATCATCAAACGGCGGCAGCCCTGAAAAAGCGGTTCAACCGAAGGGGCTCGGCTGGTCATGCGCTGGGCATGACCAGTTCCCGCAGGCCCCTGAGTGGGATTGAGGCCCAGTCTGGCCGGTTGTTCAACTCATAATCCAGCTCGTAAATGCCCTTTTCGAGAAGCAAGCGGCCAAGCACCAGGTCTCGCCCAAGGCCGCCAGGACTCCAGGTGGAACCGTCTGAATGCTGCTGGTAAGAGTTTTTGAAAGCCTGAATCAGCGCGGGGCTGAACCGGCGAGCCGCCTGCTGAAGTTGCTCCATCTGGTGCGGGCGGTTCTGGCAGGCTTTGTCAAAGGCCGCATAGACCGCATAATCAAAAGATCGAATCATGCCTGCCACGTCGCGCAAAGGACTCTGCTTGCGGCGTCGGCTTTCAATCGGCTTCGAGGGCTCCCCTTCAAAATCGAGCAAGATATAATCGGATTCGGTTCTGAGCGTCTGGCCCAGGTGATAGTCTCCGTGCACCCGGATCTTCTGGCCCGCACCGGCTGGCAGCGGCAGTTGATCCTGTTCCTTGAGCCAGTCCAGGATGGCCGCCAGAACCGTGTCGGCCTCTGCCCTCAATGCCGCGGGAGCTTGGTTAGAATGGGCGAGTGAGGTTCGCGTTCGCCCAACCTGGGCCAGCAACTCTTGTCGGCTGTTTTGCCAGTCTTCAATGCCGAAAGGCTCGGGGCAAAATTCGGGATCATCGTCCGTGCATGCGATGGCGGTATGAAATTCCGCAGTGCGCTGACCGAGCAACCGGGCGTCACTGAGTGCCAGCCCAAGCGCCTCCATTGAGCGGCTCTCGCAATCTGGTTCCGTGCCAGTGGCGGCATCTAATGCATGGCCAATCAGCCCAAGCATCCACTCCCAGCCCTGCCCCCGGCTTGGTACAAACTCCTGCAGCATCGCGGTGGCAAAGAGTAGGCCATCGACACGCTGATACGTGACCGAGCCAGCCAGGCGGGGCGTGCTGCGAAAGCCGGTTTGCTCTGTCAGGAATTGCCCGATCTCTAGATCGGGGTTCGTTCCGGCATCCAGCTTGCGGAAGACCTTCAGCAAGAGCTGGTCCCCAAATATGACATTCGAATGGCTCTGCTCTGCGCCACTCAGCCGGATTGGCTCAGGCGCAGTCGCTCCCATCAGGTCAGAAAGAATCTTCGTTGCCCCGCCGGTGAGCCAGGCCTGCTCTGTCTGAGTCGAAAATCCACCAGTTATCTGGTTCAGGTACCACAGGACCACCGCCGGCACGGCCAGTCCGTCGAGCAGATAATACGTCACATCCCCGAATTGGAGACGACCGATCCGCGCAGACTCAGCAACAGGCCCAGGATCCTCGTGGCTAATCACCAGCGGGATCTGATAAAGGTCCGATCCTCCGTCTCTGGCCTGCACTTCTGCAAATGCAATCACAAGCGCCAGTCCGTCCGTGGACCAAAGCGTGATTCCATCGACCAGCAAGACCCCCGCAATGCCCCGACTCTTGGCCTGATACCACCGGCGGTCCACTATCCAGCGCGGCAGGAGATCAGACTCAAGAGCGTTCAGACATGGGCCTAGACTGGTTCTCCAGTCCGGCTGGGATCGGGTCATTTGCGTCACTCCTCAAGCTTCATTCGTAGGCTTCAAAATCAGATTCGGATCGAACCTTGCGCCTGGCCCTGAAGATGTGCGCCGGCTTCTCATGAGGATTGAGAATCACATAATTGGAAGCCCCGCTCCAGATATACTGCTCATCATTGAGCAGGTCATGAACCAGATAGGTCCCGTCTCCGGCCCCATTCAAGTACAGCTCGTCTACGGGCAACTTCACCCAGCCAGACTGAGTATGGAACGGGTCCAGGTTGACCACGGTGATGATCAAATTCTTCAGGTCGGGCGTGGCCTTGCCGTAGCAAAGGATGTGCGGATTATCGACCTCGAAGAAACGGATGTTTTTGGTGTCATGAAGCGCAGGGTTCTCTCGACGAATCTTGTTGATCCGGCCGATCGAATTCCGCAAGCTCCAAGGCGCGTTCAGATCCCAGTGCCGAAGCTGGTATTTCTCGGAATCCAGATATTCCTCTGACCCGTGCTTGACCGGTAACCCCACGCTTAACTCATAGGGTGGCCCGTAAATGCCGTACGTAGAACCCAGGGTTGCCGCCAGCACCAGCCGGATCAGAAACGCGGGCCGACCGCCGGTTTGAAGATATTCATGAAGAATATCAGGCGTGTTAGCAAACAAGTTGGGCCGCATGTAATCGGCAACGTCGGTCTGGAACAACTCCGTGAAGTATTCCGTAAGCCCCTGCTTATCCGTGCGCCAGGTGAAGTAACTGTAAGACTGGTTGAATCCGCTCTTCGCCAGATACTTCATGACCTTGGGGCGTGTGAATGCCTCGGCCAGAAAAATGGTGGATGGATCGCGGTCCCAAACCTCACGCAAGCACCATTCCCAGAATGGCAACGCCTTGGTGTGCGGATTATCCACCCTGAAGATCTTCACGCCACGCTCTACCCAGAACAAAAACACATCCCGGAGCGCTTCCCAAAGTCCCTTCCAGTCGCTGCTTTCAAAGTTGATCGGGTAAATATCTTGGTACTTCTTGGGCGGGTTCTCGGCATACTTGATAGAGCCGTCTGGGCGGTGCTTGAACCAGGCAGGATGCTGTTTGACCCAGGGGTGGTCTGGCGAGCATTGAAACGCAATATCGAGCGCAATTTCCATCCCGTGCCGATGCGTGGAGTCGACAAGCTTGTCAAAATCGGCCAGTGTGCCAAGCTCAGGAAGCACCGCGGTATGCCCACCCTCAGGCGCACCAATCGCCCAAGGGCTGCCATGGTCTTGCGGGCCAGCGATCAGGCTATTGTTGGGCCCCTTGCGGAACGCCCGACCGATCGGGTGAATCGGCGGCAGGTAAATCACATCAAAGCCCATCTCCGCGATGTACGGCAACCGCGCTTCCAGATCACGAAAGGTTCCGTGCTGGTCCTGGCTGGGGCCTGTCGAACGCGGAAAGAGTTCATACCAGGCCCCAAAGCGGGCCCGTTCTCGCTCAACCTGGATCTTCAGAATCGGTTGTGAATACTGAGCGTGCGTCCGGTCGGCATGACGCGTCATTTTGGCCAGCAGCTCAGGATCCAGGGCGGCGGCCACACGACCATTCCCGGCCTGTTTCCCCTCGATTAGACTTGCGCGATCGATCAGCCAGGCACCTTCTTGCCCGTCTTGTCGGTTCGCCCGGCTGGCGGCCTCCTGGATCATCAGGGCCCCCTCCTGCAGCTCATTTTCCACGTCCTGGCCAGCTTCGCTCTTTTTGCCAAGCCCCTTGTACCACGACGCAAAATGATCCACCCAGGCCACCACCTGATACTCATACCAGCCAATCTGGGTTGGCCGAAATCGCCCCTGCCAGAGGTCATTTCCCAGCCGCTCCAACCAAACCTCGTCCCAATGGGCGGCCCCCGCCGGACGGTACCGAACCACCGCCTCCAGATCGTCATGTCCCTCGGCAAAGATATCGGCCCGAACCACCACCTCTTCGCCGGCAATCCGCTTGATGGGGAACCGCCCGCCATCCACCTGTGGAGAGATTCCCTCAATCACCACTCGCGAGGGGTACGTGGTAGCCACCAGTTCGGTCTGAGTCTGGGCCTGGTCGGAATGAATATGAAATTGGCTCGACATACAAGTTCGTTCCCAGGGAAATTCTCAAAAGACGAGTAAACACTCAGCCTGACCATTGAGAGTAAAACCGAAGATCTGGTCGACCAAGGACTATTTGATAACAGGAAGTGGCTTCAAAACGGCAGAGGGAATTCCCCAGATTTTGGAAACCTTCCAGAATTGTTTCCCGCGTTGTCCCCTCTGGACAAGGGGACCATCTGCAAAAACCTGGTCTCACCTGGCTGGCCAAGACTTTCTTGCACGGGCTATTCACAGCCTGAGCAGACCGTACTCGCAAGCTTTTACTGTTGAATGTGTTCTATTGCCCCTTCTTTTTTCTATTTTTCGCACGTCCTGACTTCCCACGCGGTTCCAGGCTTTTTTCCATTGAGTCCAAGTTTTGGTCTTCCGCAAAGATGTTCCGATAGTTCTCGGGTTCCAATCCGATGATGGGATCATCGCAGTCCGTTGAAATCAGTCCCTGGGCAAACCGTCTCCACAAATAAGCGAGGGAGAATCCGAGCATGCCTAGTGCGTCAACCCAGTATCGAAGTCGATCACCGAGAGGTGTCTCTGGTGGCTCAACAAAACAAACAAGAATCGCAAAAAATGCGAAGGTAAAACCGAAAAGGCCGCGTAAGCCAGTCTCGCCCAGAAAATTGAGCCAAGTCGTATTGATCTTGGAACTCACACGGCGATTGGCAAAGAAAAGTAGGAGCCCACAGAGAGTGAGAATTCCAATTTTGATGACGGTCGGGAAGAACTCATAAAACCTTAAGTCTTGGCCCATCATCAATTCTCCAATACCTTACAAAAAAAAGGACATTTCTCGCCGAATCCCACCGAAAAAATGGTGAAACTCACTGAACTCGCCCAGGAAACGTCGAAGGATCATACAAAGTTACGGAACTCTCCGGGTCACGTCTTCAGGCCGGCCAAACCACGACTGCGGTTCACAATTGGGTTGCACCCGTGGCACAGCCACCTTGGGCTGTTTTTCAAGATGATTTTGGTTTGCAAACTCATTGTGAGCCGCCATCAGAACACGATCTGGAGTGTTGTGCGACAATCAACCGATGAGCGATGATATTGAAAGAGGATTATCAAAAGAAAAGCGATCAGGTGAACTCGACAGCGTGCGCTTGCTATATCTGCACCACGTGTTGCGAGCGAGTGAAATCTATCACGCAATCAGCCCCGGAATGGGCTCCCAAGCGGCCATGATCTGGCTATATTCGCGAGGCAGGTTCGGGGCCAGCCGGAGCTGGGCCACGTCAAACAAGGTATGCAGCAAGGTGGCCATCAGGTGCTTGGGGGTGATCGGCTCAGACTGTGCTTCGCCACCATCACGCCCGGACCGGCCGATTACCTGGCCCATGGGCAATCCGCCGCCAGCTAGCAGTAATGGCCCCAGGTTTCCCCAGTGGTCGCGACCGCCCGCCCCATTGATGCGGGGGGTGCGTCCCATCTCTCCACAAGCAACAAGCAAGATCCGGTCGTTCAAGCCGCGAGCGTGCAGGTCGTCCAGAAATGCGGCCAGGGCATGGTCAAGCGGCGGCCCCATGTACCGCATTCCCTCCGTCATGGTGGCATTGTTGACATCAGCGTGCATGTCCCACACAAAGTTGGTGGTTACGGTCACAAACCCTGCGCCTCGTTCACAGAGCCTGCGGGCCAGTAACAGCAATTTGCCCAGGGATTTTGCGTTGTCGACGTAGTTGTCGTAATTCTTCCATTTGCGGTCGATGGCATCTGGCCTTACAAGCGGGGCCGTGTCATACCGTTCCACCAGCCTTGGGTCTTCCCGAGTCAGGTCAAAGGATTCGGCTAGCGGCCCGGTCAGCAACCGAAACGCTTGCTCACGCAGAGGATCAGTAGAATCCAGGTTTCCGTGCTGCTCCAGGCTGCGGATTTGCGTTTCGATGGTGCGTAAGAGGAGCCGGCGGTCGTCGAGCTGGGTTCTGGGGATACCGGCCTGCAGTTCGCCAAGCGAACCCATGGTTGGCTCAAAGGGAGCGCACGCAGACGGGAGCGGCCCGGTGGCACTGAACCGACCGAAGGCCGTGGTGCCTGCCTGGGTGCTGGCGTCTACCGCCCTGGGCTGGAGCAGCAGATGGGTGGGAATGCCGGTGACCGGGTGGTTGGTTCCGGCCACCCTGGCCAGAATGGCTCCTGGATTCGCGCCAAAGGTATCTCGACCCACCAGCGGCTTGATGTTGTGGTCGGCATCGCCGGGCACAAACGAGCGAACGATCGAAAGCCGATTGGCCCGGGCGGCAAGCTGGGGGAAAGATGACCCGAACGTAATTCCAGGAATTGCCGTGGCCACCTCGCCGGTTGCGCTTCGGATTCCCTCGGGCCGGTCCATCTTGGGGTCAAAGGTCTCAAACTGGCTGGGTCCACCGTGCAGGAACAGGAAGATGACCGACTTCCCGGTCAGCAATGAGGGGGTGGATTGGGCCCTCAGTTGCAGGGCCGAGAGGTCGGCCATACAGATTCCGGCCGCCCCCAGGGCCATGCTGCCGCCAAGCCTCAGAAAACCCCGGCGAGAGCGTCGATCCGAGGCATCGAACAGCGTCAACATGGTTCGAACCTCAGCAAGCAGACAAGAATGGCGGGCTGATTTGTTTAATCAGAATCCAACAACCACCGAGATGCAAGAGATTCTCCGACCCGCCATGGGCCCGATGCACGAGCCTGGGCCGAATTGCAACCGCGGGAGTGATACTTCTTGAGCTTGTGCTAAGTATGGCCAAGCTAATTATGGCCCGAGAACCTTGTTTGTTTTGGGAGTTGGAGCATAATTAGAGTCTCTCCGCTTGGTAACTTGCAGTGATCCTGCCCCGCCAGCAATCCGCCCCCTTGACTCATGGTTTCCAGGAACCGTCCCCTGAGCGGCCCTTGGGAAACAACACATACCCGGACCAGAGATCCCATGAACAGCCGCGCTGGCCTGGTCATTTTTGCCCTGCTTGCCTGGTTGTCAGGCCCTGAGTACTTGTCAGCAGAAGACTCTGGCAATGAATTCTTCGAGACAAAGATTCGACCGGTCTTGGTGGAGCATTGCTACGATTGCCACTCGGCCGGTTCCAAGAGCATCAAGGCCGGGCTATTGCTGGACACGCGTGCGGCAACGCTGAAGGGGGGCGACTCCGGGCCGGCCCTGGTGCCCAATGACGTGTCGGCCAGTTCGCTGATTGAAGCGCTTCGATACGATACATTGAAGATGCCTCCGAAGGGGAAATTGTCGGACGAGGTCCTCAACAATTTCGTGAAATGGGTCGAGATGGGGGCGCCAGACCCGCGTGAGGGGGAAGTAACCACCACGGCTCCTGGAATCGATTTCAAGGCCGCTCGCAGCTTCTGGTCGCTTGTACCACCTGTGCTTCGGGCGGTTCCCAGCGTGAAGAATTCTGGCTGGACGCGGAACGATATCGATTTTTTCACGCTATCGGCCATGGAAACCAGTGGCGTCAAGCCTGTGCGGCCGGCAGAGAAGCGTGAGTTGATCCGCAGGGCGACATTTGACCTGATTGGACTGCCTCCCACCCCGGATGAGGTGGAATCTTTCCTGGCCGATGAGTCTCCAGAGGCATTTGCCAAGGTCGTGGAACGCTTACTGGGCTCGGCCCATTATGGTGAACGCTGGGGGCGTTACTGGCTGGACGTCGCTCGCTATTCCGAAGACCAAGCGCACACGTTTGATGTGAAGCCCAACACCAGTGGCTACAAGTATCGAGACTGGGTCATCAGCGCGTTCAACTCGGACCTGCCCTTTGACCAGTTCGTGAAGTTTCAAATTGCCGGCGATCAGATTCAAGCCGAAGGAACGCAAAAGCAGGACCAGCTAGTTGCGCTCGGATTTTTCGGACTGGGCGCCCAGTACTACAAGAACAGCGATGCCGCCAAGGCCGCGGCCGATGAACTGGACGATCGGGTTGATACGCTCTCGCGTGGCTTTCTTGGCCTGACCATCTCATGCGCCCGGTGCCATGACCACAAGTTCGACCCAATCCCGCAGCAAGATTACTACTCTTTGGCAGGGGTCTTTCAGAGTTCCAGGCTTGCGAATCTTCCGCTGGTCTCTCAGGAGGTTGTTGAAGCCTTCAACCAAGGCCAGACCCAGGTCAGCCAGAATGATGAGGCCCTGAAGCAGTTCACGAACAAAGAGCAACCGCTGGCCAGGGACGCCAAAATTTCTCTGGTTGCAAAATATCTCCAGGCCGCCTGGAAGGTCCAGGCCGGCCTGTCTGCTCAGCCGCCTGTCACGCCGGCCATTGTGGCTACCGCCGATGGACTTGATCAGACTGTGCTTGAGAAATGGATCAGGTTCCTTGCTCCCAAGAATGAGCGCAAACATGCTGCACTCAGTGATTGGTACAAACTCGACCAGCTTCCCCGTGAAACGCCCGGAAACCACTCGGCTCTCCCACCCGAAGTGCTTGCAGCCGCTGAGAAATTCCAAACAGATTTGCAGGCCATACTCGACGAACGAGACGGCAAGCCGGCACCCATTGCCAAGTCAACCCCTTCGGATAAGCCGCCCGGCTTGGCCCGCTTCACCAGTCAAGACGTGACCAAACCAAGCCCCACGGCGGAAATTGATGTCGACATCACCGGCGCCAACGAACTTTACCTTGTGGTCACCGAGGCGGGTAACGGTAACCGCTGCGACCACGCCGACTGGCTCGAACCAAGGCTAATTGGACCCGCTGGTGAGCAAAAACTCACAGACCTGCCCTGGCGCTCGGCCACTGCCGGTTCCGGGCCTGTCAACGTGAACAAGAATGGTAACGGCCAGGTCCTGAAAGTGGGCGGCAAGGCATACGAGAACGGAATTGGTACGCATGCGACCTCGGTTATCGCTTATGACCTGCCCCCTGGCTTCACCCGGTTCAAGGCGATAGGCGGACTTGATAACAGCGGCACCGACCAAGGTGGCGACTGTGGCGCAAACGCCAAGGTTCAGTTCCGGGTTTACACCCAGGCCCCCACCGATCTTGATCTTGGTTCCTCCAAGCCATCTCTTGCTCCTGAAAAAGCTGACCTTCTGGCAGCCGTCTTCGGAGACAAGGGGCTGTTTGCTATCTCAAACGATCAGCTTGAAAAGCACCTGGACGCAGAGAAGCAACAGCTCCTCAAAGAGCTCAAAGCGAAGCTGGAACTGGCCAAAAAGCAAGCTCCACCCATGTACCCCGTGGCGAACGGAATTGCCGATGGAACCGTGGCTGACATGCCGGTCTTCATTCGGGGCAACCCCGCCAACAAGGGCGAAGTGGCACCCAGGCGATTTTTGAAGGTCCTGGCCGGAGACCAGCCACCCACGTTCAAGCAAGGCAGTGGTCGGCTTGAACTGGCAGAGGCGATCGCAAGTCCCGGCAATCCGCTTACCCCAAGAGTGATGGTAAACCGCATCTGGCAACATCATTTTGGGAAAGGACTTGTGGGTACCCCCGATAACTTCGGGAAACTCGGAGATACCCCCAGCCATCCCGAACTTCTTGACTTCCTGGCGCGCCGGTTTGTGGATTCCGGGTGGTCCGTCAAATCCATTCACCGAGAGATCATGCTCTCGGCCACCTATCAACTGAGCACCGACCGCGATGAAGAGAACTACACCGTTGATCCCGATAATCGCACCCTCTGGCGGATGAATCGGCGGCGGCTGGATGTCGAGGCCTGGCGCGATGCGTTGCTGGCGGTCTCTGGTCGGCTTGAACGACAGTTCGGTGGTCCCTCCACCAACCTGGCAGACCCAGGTAATGCACGCCGGACGGTGTATGCAAAAATCAGCAGGCATGAACTCGATGGCATGTTGCGTCTGTTCGACTTTCCAGACGCGAACATCACAAGCTCCAAGCGCAGCGAAACCACGGTTCCGCAACAGCAACTCTTTGTCCTCAACAGCCAGTTCATGATCGAGCAGGCGAAAGCCTTGGCTGCCAAGATTCAGGCGGAAGTCCCCGGCTCTGTTGAAGACCAGATCCAGCAAGCCTTCAGGCTCGCGTTTTCTCGCCCAGCCACTGCAATGGAACTCCAGATCGGCAAGGCGTTCCTGCAAGCCCATGACAAAGAAGACACCCAGAAAGAGAACAAGCTGTCTCGCTGGGAGCGGTATGCCCAGGTCCTGCTCGGAAGCAACGAATTCATCTATCTGGATTAACCCAAGACACCAAGACCTGTAAGCGGTTCAGATCTCCCCCATCCATCATTCCGAGGAACCTGATCATGGCCAATCCAGCACACCACATGGCTCCTCACCTGCTCTCCCCGCTTTCGCGCAGGGAACTTCTTCAGCGCATGGGGACAGGGCTAGGCTCGCTTGGCCTGGCCAGCATTTTAACCGACCAAGGCCTGCTAGCCGGTACGTCACCCGCGAGCTCGGCCACCAACCCGCTTGCCCCCAAGCCCGCCCACTTCGCACCCCGTGCCAAGCATATCATTCACCTGTTCATGAACGGCGGCCCCTCGCAGGTAGATACCTTCGATCCCAAGCCAGCACTGGAAAAGTACAACGGCCAGCGGCCCCCGAGCGCAGAGATCAAAACCGAGCGGAAGACCGGCGGACTGATGATGTCGCCGTTCAAGTTCCAGAAATACGGCCAATCGGGAACCGAGGTCAGCGAGATCTTCCCGCACATTGGTGGCTGTATCGACGATATCTGCGTGATTCGCTCGATGTACACGAACGTGCCGAATCATGAGCCTTCGCTGTTGATGATGAACAGCGGCGAAACCCAGCCCACCCGGCCGTCCATGGGTTCCTGGCTGCTCTACGGCCTGGGCACAGAGAACCAAAACCTGCCAGGCTTTGTCGTACTTTGCCCAGGCAAACCGGTGGTCGGTCCGGCCCTCTGGAGCAACAGCTTCCTGCCTGGTATTTACCAGGGCGCTCAGATCAACAACTCCAACATGGACCCCAAACGGGTCATCGCCCACATCAACAACACCCAGCTCACGCGCGGGTCTCAGCGCGAGCAACTTGACCTGCTCAAGCAGATGAACGAACTTCACCTCGAACGCCGAGGCGGACAAGATAATCCACTCGAAGCCCGCATCCAGTCGCTCGAAATGGCGTTCCGCATGCAAACCGAGGCCCAGGAAGTTTTTGACCTCGACCAGGAAACCAAGGCCACGCGAGAGGCCTACGGGCCTGGCGAGTTTGCCAACGCCTGCCTGGCGTCTCGGCGACTGGTCGAACGTGGCGTCCGAATGGTTCAGGTTTATTACGGCAACGGCCAACCCTGGGATGATCACGAAAACATTGCCGACCATGCCAAGAAGGCGAAAATGGTCGACCAGCCCATTGCGGCCCTTATCAACGACCTCAAATCACGCGGGCTGTTTGAAGACACGGTCATACTTTGGGGGGGCGAGTTTGGCCGAACACCCGCCTCTGAAGGGGCCAAGGGACGCGACCACAACAACCACGGCTTTTCTGTGTGGCTGGCCGGCGGCGGCGTGAAAGGCGGCATGACCTATGGCACCACCGACGAGTTCGGCTTTGCAGCCGTCGAGAACAAAGTGCATGTCCATGACCTGCACGCCACCCTGCTCCACCTGCTCGGCATCGACCATGAAAAACTGACCTTCCGATACTCGGGCCGTGACTTCCGCCTGACCGACGTTTCAGGCCGCGTCGTCAAAGAGATCTTGGCCTGAGGCCAACAGGCAGCCCATCTCCGTATGGATGGGGGTGCAGGCACACTAATGTTTTTGTGCAACTATGCAGCCTTGCATGATTGCGTGCGGTTTGACGGTCTTCCATACGGTTGGCCGGGGCGATTGGCGAGGTGCTTTTGAAGTGCTTCATCATCCCCCAGCCATGCATT
>CAIYJE010000074.1 GCA_903926465.1 uncultured Planctomycetales bacterium | reverse complement strand
CATTCCGCTAAACGCTTACGCAAAAAACCTATCCCACACGCAATTTCTGAAAAACTAACGGAGTAGTAATAAGAAGAGTCATCCATGCCACCTCTGGAACGCTGCGCGGGCGTCAATGCTACCGGTCACGGATGACCCGAAGACGGAGTCATCCATGGCACCTCTGGAACGCTGCGCGGGCGTCAATGATACCGGTCACGGATGACTCTAATACTACTCCGTTAACAGCTAAGAAACCTTTTACATGTAAGGCCGTTTTTATCGTTTCAGCCGAATCCAGAAAAATCCATCGAGGGCGATATTCCCCGAGCCCTGGAAGGGCGATCCCAACTTTAGCCCAGGGTGAAACCCTGGGTTAGCGTGAATGCCCTATTTTATACTCTTGGAGCTATGGCTCGTGGGAAAGGGGATGGGTCTGGGAATTCCCAGGGTTTCACCCTGGGAATTCCCAGATCCTGATAGAAGAATGGACCGTATGGACCAGGATTAATGAGGGCTGGCGGGGTTCAGGGTTCATTTCCTTGTCCATTCCGTCCATCAGGTCCATTCCTGGCCTGACCTGTGCATTCAGCCGCTGGGGTTCTCTTCACTTGGCCACCAGGTGCGAACCAGGCATCCCCCCAGCGTACCACGCGAAATCTCCAGCGTTCCGCTGTGCTGCCGTATGATGCGATCAACAATCGCCAGCCCCAGGCCGAGCCCAGCATGGTACTCGGGCCGGTTCGGCACCCCTTGCAGGCTGGTTGGCAAGGCAGCAGACAGGCGATGAAATGGCTTGATCACTGCGGTCCACTGACCCTCTGGAATCCCCGGTCCGTCGTCCTCGACCTCCATGCATATACCCGTTGTTTCGGCCACATCCCATCCGATTCCTTTTTCCCTGGAGGAAGGGCACCGGCTCTTATAAACCCGGACCCGTAGCGTCGACCTGGCGTACCGCCGCGCATTACCGATCAGATTCGCAGCCACGCGCTGAAGGGCCATGCGATCGGCATAGACCACCGCTTCCAATTCCTCACACGCGAAGTCCGTCTCGATGACTAGCGAAGGGGCCTCCTCCGCCAGGGCCTGCAAGATCGGCTCCAGAGCGTTCTTGATGTTGATCAAAGTCGGAGGCCGCACGAACTCAAGATCCTGGTACCGCACATACTCAATCACTTCATTCACAATCTGCTCGAGATCACCCAGTGAGCCTTCGATCACAGAAATATTGCGCTGCCAATCAAGATCCTGGTGGGAATTCTTCAAAAGTGCGCTCGCAAATCGCAATCGAGACAACGGGGTTCGCAGCTCGTGCGAGACCACATGAAGCATGTCTCGCTTGGAATCAACCATGGATTTGACCCGGTCGGCCATCCGGTTGAAGGCTTTAGACAATTGCTTCAGTTCGCCGGCCTGCGCTTCCTTGACCCGCACGTCCAGATCCCCATGCGCGATGTGCTCCGTTGCGTCTTCAATCAACTGAAACTTGAAGGCCAGATCACGCACGTAGTAGACCACGACCATGGATTGCAGCAGGAGCGCAGTTAAAATCGCGATCGTGCCAACCCCAGAGGCAAACGTTCGTAGCTTGATCAACGGACCGAACCACAACACCTCTTCACGATCATTCAGCCGCTGTGCCAGATAGTAATCATCTCCTTCGCCTATGAATGCAATCTCCGACCCGTCACGCAGGTGCTGCCTGGCCTCCGCAGACAGCGTGCCTTCATACCTGATGGTGCAGGGTATGCCGAACATGCGTGAGAGTTCCTCAAGCTTTACGGATCTGTCAGACAACGGATCGGAATTCAGAAGATCGGCCACCAGTTGCAGCCAGCCACGCGTTTCATTCTCCACAAAATAGCCGGATTGTGCGGCCAGCGGACCGAACCGCAGATACTGCGTGCCATCATAGGCGACCCCAACATAGTCGATGAACGAATTCTGATACTGGTACCAGATACCCCGCGGGCTTCGAAGTTGAGCTTGTTCCCTATCGCTTCGCTCGGCCAGCGGTCGAAGTTCCAGCGAGACGGGCACCCGGCGCTGCGCCCGGGCCAGCCATTGCACCCGGGAATCGGCATCAAGCTCTCTGAGCTTTTCCGACAAGACATGCATTCCCGCACTCTGAACCCCAACAATCCCGGCCACCACACGCTGGCGATCTGTGAATTCATAAATGTCCAGAAGGTAGTAAAAGATCGTTCGGGTGGCCAGAACCATGAGCGCGTTCATCGCGATCAACTTCAAGAACATAAGGACGAACGCTCGCCCACGCGTGAAGTTCTGCGTTTTTCTCTTGAATCCTGCACGCAAAGCTCTCATGACTCTGGTGTCAACATGTAACCATCCCCTCGGAACGATTTAATGCGCACGGGCTCTCGCGAATCATCATTCAGTTTGCGTCTGAGCCGCGAAATCCGCAAGTCGATCGACCGATCGCGGTAATCAAATCGCTCACCCGGGTTCAGCGTATGAAAAAGTGCCTTGCGGCTAACGATTACCCCTGGGTTTTGCGCCAGAACGAGCAGTAGATCAAACTCCGCATGCTTAGTTTTTACCGGCTCGCCGCGTAACTCCGCAATGCGGCGTTGCGTAAAGATCACCAGTTCGCCAACGCGAATCACCTCTTCAGGCGGCGCTTCAACTTCAGGCCGCGCCTCGGTACGGGCATTCCTGCGCAGGTGAACACGTAAGCGGGCCACCAGCACGTCGGGGCGAACCGGTTTGACCAGATAATCATCCGCGCCAATATCCAGGCCAAGAATTTCGTCAGCATCCTCCGAACGGGCCGTCAGCATGATGATCGCACCCGTGTACAAACTGCGAATCTGGCGACAGACCTCAAATCCATTCAGGCCAGGCAGATTCACGTCAAGAACCACGACATCAGGATTATCCCCAAGAATCCGCTTAACAGCCTTATCCCCTCGCTCTTCAACCTCCACGCCGAAACCATTCTGGACCAGATAGTCCTGTACTACACGAGCCAGGATCAGGTCATCCTCTACCAACAGTATCGAGTAGACCGGCTCAATCGGAACCTCTGGGGAATCAACGGGCATTGGGTTATCTCGAACAGGAGTCCACGTCCGCAATCCAGGTGGATCACCAATCATTTTACAGAGGTTCACGGTCGCGTGGCACACGAAATGTCACGAGTGCCGCCAAGCACGATAAGTTTATAGCCCAGGGCGAAACCCTTGTCCTACTACACATGTCTCAACATTGAGCTATAGCGGTTAAAGATTGCCTTGCACACAGAATGGCTCAGGAGCACTGGTTCAACTGCTTTGATTCTGTATCTGGCCGCCAGCCTCGAACATTCGTCGTTATTTCATGACCGGACTTTTGCGTGCAACGCAATGGTGAACCGCTGTAGATGATGGTGAAACGAAGGAATCCATGCTTGGAAGCTTCTGCAATCGGCTGAATGCTTACCAATCTTCATAATCAGCAAGCCCTTCCGTTCCCGGCACATACACGCCACAATTCATGCTCCCAAGAAGGTTCAAGCGAAACAACGCATGTCAAAAAACCCGGCTAAACACATTCCCACAAGCAATCTCACCAGCAGCCCGGAACTCGGCTCCCAGCAACGCTGGATTATCGGCTCTTTGATGCTGGCGATGGCAGTTGCCGCGCTTGAGCAGACGGTCGTTTCGCCGGCCATGCCCAGCATCATCACCGAACTGAACGGATTTGAGATTTATCCCTGGGTCTTCTCGGTATACCTGCTGTCGGCAACCGTCTCTACACCGATCTACGGCAAGCTGGCGGACCTCTGGGGTCGGAAACGGTTATTACTGTTCGGCCTTGCCGTTTTTAGCCTGGGCTCCGCCCTCTCTGGACTTTCCTGGAGCATGCCCAGCCTGATCGGTTTTCGGTTGATTCAGGGGCTGGGCGCCGGCGCGATTATGCCGATCGTCCTCACGATTCTGGGCGACGTTTTCAGCCTGGAGCAGCGGGCTCGTGTGCAGGGCTGGTTCAGCGCCGTTTGGGGGATCTCTAGCCTGGTTGGCCCCCCGGTTGGCGGCTGGCTCACCGATCAACTCTCTTGGCGCTGGGTATTTTTGGTCACCTTGCCGTTCAGCCTGCTGGCCTCGGCTGTTCTGTTCGTCACGTTTCGTGAACAAAGAGAAACCAGCCATTCTCAAAAGTTCACCAAGATCGACTGGATCGGGGCCGGCCTGCTCACGCTGGCGACCACCAGCTTGCTGTTCGGTGTCTTGAGCCAAGGGCGTGCTGGGCACACCGTTCCGCCGCTCGGCTGGCTTGCGCTTGCTGTAATTTCCACGGTCTGCTTTTTGGTCTGGGAAAAACGGGTGTCGGACCCAATTTTACCGCTCGACCTCTTCCAGATGCGCACCGTGTCGGCCGGTGTACTGGGTAGCTTTCTGATTGGCACCGTGATCTTTGGGATTGATACTTACGTTCCGCTTTATGTTCAGGGAGTGATGGGTGGCCGGGCCACCGACGCGGGCAAGCTGCTAATCCCCCTGTTCCTGGCCTGGGCACTAAGCGTGGCCGTGGCCGCCAAGATCGTAAAACGGTACGGCTTCCGGAACACGGCCCTCATTGGCAATGCCCTCATCTCGGTAGGCCTGTCCCTGCTGGTGCTGGGCGCAACCTTCCCAAAACAGGTCATCCCGCTTTTCGTCATTGGACACATGATCACCGGCTTCGGAATGGGTCCAACCAGCCTGAGCTACATCCTGGCGGTTCAGAACGTGGTCTCCTGGAACCGGCGGGGGGCGGCAACCGGGGCGGTTTCTTTCTTCAGAACCATCGGTGGTGCGCTCGGCGTGGGAATTCTGGGGGCGGTGCTCGCTTGGGGCCTTTCCAATCGAATTACTGATCCCGCCCAAATTGCCCAGGTTTTAGAAAGTCATGGACAGCAACCTAGAGAAGCGGGCGCTCTGCTGGTGACCGTCCAAGCCAGGGATGCGCTTGGCCTGAGTTTGAGAGATGTTCTGGGCTTCATGCTGATCATGTCGGTATTTCCGATGGCGTGTGCCTTGCAGTTACCGGATCGAGAAGCCACCAATCGCAACCCAGGCTCGGTTGGAAAATCTCCGGTTTCCGGCACTCAGCCAAGCGGTCCAGAAGAAACGAATAAAGAAGCTGTGCCGATCTTGCCGATTGAATAGTGCGGAAGGTTGTTGCCGAGCGGTGAGACTCCATCTCGACCCTTTGCAAACAGCAAGCATGTAACCGGTTCACAAACCAGTTACATGGCCAAGCTTTCCGGGCAGGAGGCCCAGATAGATGCTCTCGAACAAGCAGCGTGAAGTCATTCGGCGTCGGGGTTTACGTCCAACCGCGGAACGGCTTGAGGGCAAAATTGTGCTGTCCACCATGGGGACTACAAACCCGGTTGTGGTGGCACCCGCCACGGTGGATGTTGCAACCACAACCACCACCGCACAACCCGTGACCACAGCCACTCCGGTCACCACCTCTACCACCCAGGCCACCGCAGATACGGCCACCAAAACCAGCCAGGCGGCGGTTTCGGTGGCCTCCGTGGCAACGATCGACAAAACCGCTCCGTTTGTCACTGGTACCACCATGCTGACACGTGGTGACCAGGTGGTTGGCTTTGTGGTTCGCTTCAGCAAGCCCATGGACACGAACGCTGTCCAGGATCTCAGAAACTACAACGCCTACCAGATCACCCAGCCCAACAAGTACCTGGCTCGCCTGCTTTACCAGAGTGATAAGCCCAAGGCCAATTCCCTGGGAATTCATTCCGCCACTTACGTTCCCGCCAGCCACTCGGTGGTTTTGCTACTGACGGGAACCAAGAAGGCGGCTGGTCAGTTCCGGGTCGAGTTGTCCAATCCGACCGCCAAAGGCCCAATGCGGGCCCGTCTGGGAATTCCTGACCTGGCCGATGAGACCGGTCTGGCACTGGCTGGCCCCACCGGACCTCAAGGACATGCGTTGGCCACCCCGATCATGCTCCGGCCTGGCAATCGGCTCCGGATTGATCGTCTGGCACCCGGATCTCTGCCCGCCTGACCTTGGCCAAGGTCACTCACCGCAAATGGCCACCAGGAATCGTCTAGTCATGGCATACTGGCTGTTCAAATCTGAGCCCGAGAGTTTTTCCTTCTCAGATCTTCAATCCGCGCCCAACCAAACCACCGGCTGGGACGGCGTTCGGAACTATCAGGCCAGAAACCTGCTCAGAGACACAATTCAGGTGGGAGACCAGGTCTTCTTCTACCACTCCAATGCCGAACCGCCAGCCATTGTTGGTATTGCCAAGGTGGTTCAGGCCGGCCATCCAGAACCGTCTGCGCTCGATCACACTCACCCGTATTATGATGAGAAAAGTGACCCAGGTAACCCAACCTGGTACCAGGTCAAAATTCAGGCGGTCAAACTGGTCGAGCCCCACCTCACGCTGACCGACCTCCGGGCGGTTCCCGAACTGGCCAACATGGTGCTCCTCAAAAAAGGGAGTCGCCTCTCTGTCCAGCCGGTCACGGAAGCCGAGTGGAAAGTGATTACGACACTGGCCAAGGGTTCCAAAAAAGAAAAGCGGGGATAGTTCAGCATGGCTCACATCGATCATTTCGCAGTTTTCGGTCATGATCTGGAAGCGCTCAGACAGTTCTACGTCGAAACGATGGGCCTGCGAGTCGTTTTAGACAATAGCCAGGCACCGGTTCGGGGATACTTCCTGGCCGATCCCAGTGGCGTGGTTCTGGAGATCATCGAAAGGCCGCAGGATGTTGCCGCCGTCGAAACCCGTCATGCCTGCCATGTTGCGTTTGGCGTAGACGATCTGGATGCGACCCAGGCCAAACTGGAAGCGCAGGGCGCGCAGTTTGAAACCCAGTCACGCGTGGAAACCGAAACCTTTCGAACCGCATTCTTCAGAGACCCAGGCGGCAACCGCTGTCAGATTGCCTGGCGATCCAAACCGCTGGTGTAAATCACCAGCAGGCGGGCCAAGCCTGGCCCGACCCCTGGGAACCCGGTTAGCAATGGATATCCTTTGCGTTGGCATGTATCGCGCCTGCTCCACCTGGCAGTATGAGGTGGCCGCCCACCTGTTAGAGCAGTCGCACGGCGGCCAGAGGTTGGGCTACGTTTGCGGAGATGAGTACGCCAGGTTACCTGCGAACAATCGCTCAGGCACCGGCTGGCGAATCCTCAAATGCCATGAGGGGCACCCCGCCTTTCGATCGGCATTGCATAGCGGAAATGCGCTGGCACTCTATGCCATTCGCGATCCCCGCGACGTGGTTTACTCCATGATGCATAAGCGCCAGCAGAGCTTTGAGACGTTCCTGACCCAGGGGATGATCCATCAGATCCTGGCCAATGATCAGGAATGGACCGAGCGGGTCTCAGGCGCCAGGCTTGACCAGCGGTATGAACAGATCATTGCCGAACCGGCCACGTCCGTCCTGGAAATCGCCCAGTTTATCGGCAAGGCCATCTCTCGCCGGCAAGCGGGGCATATTGCCTCCGAATACTCGTTTGAAGCCAACCAACGGCGCACCCGTCAGACGGCCGATAGCTTGCGCGCGGCCGGATTGGACCTGGCCGACCCATCCAACGCCATCGTTCAAGATGACAACACCTTGCTGCACTGGAACCACATGCGGCAAGGCAAAGTAGGAGACTGGTGCGCCCGAGCCAATCTCTCGGAACGGTATGTGATGGCTTGCTTGCTTAACGGCTGGCTCCAGAACCACGGCTACGCCCCAGAGCCCGCAGACCTGGCCAGTTCGACCCTTTCCACATCTGAGCAAATGCGATTACAAGCCAAGATGGCCTGGGGATCGGTACGCTGCCAGTTGCGTTGCATGGCGCTTTACCACCCCGGCACCGGCCGGGTGGTCAAACGTGCGCTCGGACTTCAGCCAAGAGACGTGGCGCGGCCCGCCAGCGCAATTGTGGGCCCCCATCAATCAAAAGCTGTGGCTGAACGCACAAACAGCACCATATCGAGCATTTGAAGCGGTTAACATTTGCGTTGCACACACAGAGAGCGCCTTTCCTGCTGTTCCTTTGCCGAATGTAGGACAGCCGCCCTCGGCTGTCTCTGAATTCCTGGGCCATTACGAAGATGACCGCCGAGGGCGGCTGTCCTACATCGAACGAAGATCAAGACACTGAGGCGTGACACTAAGCAAATCCTTTCGTGTGCAACCCAATCGTGAACCGCTATAACCGCTTCTCGCGCATGCGGGAGAAGCTGGCGGCACGCCGGATGAGGGCGTTTTCTCAGAGAGAACGTAGTGATAAGAAGTTAAACGAACGATCATCCAAAACGCTTCTTCTTTTCGCCACTGTTCCTAAAAGCGTAAGAAAAGATTGGACGAAATGGACGGAATGGACAGGACAGGACAGATCAGAACGAAGCCCGGCCGGCTTTGTCCTGGTCATCACTCCTTTCCATTCAGTCCATAACTATCCCAAGTGAAGCTCGTGGCCGCATTGGGTTCTTGTCTCTCAAGGGATTACTCATCTCTATCCTTTGATCACTCCAACCGGCCGCAGCCGTGCGACCTTCTTGGAGATGCCCGCGGCATCAACCACCTCCACCACCTGATCAACATCCTTGTAGGCGGCCGGTTGTTCTTCCGCGAGCCCCTTGTGGCCACGGGCACGCGCAATGATGCCAAGGGCGTCTAGCTCCAGATCAATGCGCCGGCCCGCCGACCGCCTGACCGCCTCGGTCCTGCTCATCATTCGGCCCGCGCCGTGGCACGTGGTACCAAACGAAAGTGCCATGCTGCCCGGCTGTCCTACCAGAACCCATGAGGCGGTCCCCATGCTTCCGGGAATGATGACCGGCTGGCCAATTTCTCGATAGGCGGGCGGAACCTCCGCGTGTCCCGGAGGGAACGCCCTGGTGGCCCCCTTGCGGTGCACGCAAACCTCTTTCACTACGCCATCCCCCACATCATGCTCCTCGAATTTCGCAATGTTGTGGGCCACGTCATAAACCAGTTCCAGGCCAAGCTCCTCCCACGGTTTCTTCAAGATCCGCTGAAACACCATCCGCGCCTGATGGGTGAGCAATTGCCGATTGCAAAAGGCAAAGTTAGCTGCGGCACGCATGGCCCCCAGATAGGCTTGCCCTTCCGGACTGCGCACCGGTGCGCACGCCAGTTGTGCATCTGGCAAACTGAAGCCATATCGCTCTGGAGCCCCACGAAACGCGGCCAGGTGATCTTCGCACACCTGGTAGCCCAGCCCTCTGGAACCAGAATGGATCAGAACCGTCACCTGGCCCTCGCGCAGCCCAAATGCCCGCGCGGCCGCCTCGTCCTCAATTCGGTCCACCACCTGCACCTCCAGAAAGTGGTTGCCAGAGCCAAGGGTTCCGCACTGGTCATAACCACGCGCATACGCGCGATCACTCACCAGGTCGGGCCTTGCGTCCGGCAAGCAGCCGTTAGCCTCAATGTGCGCCAGGTCATCCAAGGTGCCGTACCCCTTGTTGACCACGTAAGACACCCCCTCTTGCATCAACTGAGCCAGTTCCGGCTTGGAGAATTTATAAGGACCGGTCTGACCAACGCCGGTCGGAATGTCTCGAAAAAGCTGATCCACAAGTGGCCGGATCTGCCCTTTGAGGTCGTCCCACTGAAGCTCGGACCGCAGCAACCGCACCCCGCAGTTGATGTCGTACCCCACCCCGCCAGGCGAGATCACTCCCCCCTGCTCAGGGTCGGTTGCAGCCACGCCGCCAATGCAGAAACCGTAACCCCAGTGAATATCAGGCATCGCCAGGCTGGCCTTCTGGATCCCCGGCAAAGTGGCCACATTCACCACCTGACCAGGCCCACCATCCTTACGGATCTGCTGGATCATCTGGTCGTCTGCAAAGATCAACCCATCCACACGCATATCCGCGCGAAAGCTCTTGGGAATCCGCCACAGGAACGGAGTCACTTTCTCAATCGATCCCGGAAACTCTGGCATTGTCTCTCGCTCCTTGGTTAACCGGCTCTTGCTTGGCCCGACATCAACCTTGGGAATCTCAAATCCACTCGCTCGTATGTACGGACCAGACACGCAAGGTGGCGATGAGTTCGGGCCGTCGGAAATTTGAATCCAAAAAATGTGAGCCAGGTCAGAGAGAAATCACCTTGGCGGCCCTGCGTTGCGCGGCCAAAATATCGCCCATGCCTCCCACAATCCCCACCCGAACCTGATCGAGCAAACCGAATGCCTGGAGACAGGTCTGACACAAAATCAGATAAACACCGCGATCCTGAAGGGCGCGAAG
Organism: uncultured Planctomycetales bacterium; assembly: GCA_903926465.1. GTDB lineage: Bacteria > Planctomycetota > Planctomycetia > Isosphaerales > Isosphaeraceae > CAIYJE01. The sequence continues at coordinate 5,729 of CAIYJE010000074.1, read as the reverse complement.
CTCTTCCAGCACCGGCGAACCATCCACCACCAACCGCACCCCGTCTGTATAAAAACAGATGGCCCAGGGTAGCTCCACCTCTTCCAGCAGAAGTGTAAGATACTTCTGAAGCAGCCGCCCCTGAAGTTCAGGCTCGGCATGTCCCATTCCAGCCCTGGTTAAAACCAAAATCGTCCCGTGAGATTCCGTTAACATCGTCGAACTCCCCTGCAAACCGGTTCGCCCAAAGCAACCACGCCCCGGAAAGTACCATGGCACACTTGGTAAAGGTTGGGATGCGGCTAGAGCGTGACTTTATCACCACCCCCGCGCACGGTATCGAATTTCCAGGCGGAAACGCTCCACCCATGCTATCGACCCCGTCCCTGATCCTCGAACTCGAACTCACCGCACGCGATGCCATCTCTGGCGCGCATGGCGAGCACGAAGCCAGCGTGGGCACCTTTATCGAACTTGAACACCTGGCCGCAACCCCCATCGGTGCCCGCATCCACTGCTCGGCCAGGGTCATTCATATCGACCGTTCGGTGATCACGTTCGCCATTGAAGCCATGAATGATCAGGAAAAAATCGCCAGAGGACTCCACCGGCGCCGGATCGTTTCCAGGGAACGATTCATCCAGAAGCTGAACGCCAAAGCCTGATGCCTCAAGGCAGAGGCCGCAGTTCAATCGCCCTGAGATCAATCAACGCCCCCTGGGTCGGCCCGTCAGATCGAAACTCCAAACGCAGCCGACCGGCCTCAAGCCTCAGTTCCCCAATCGGCAACGTCTTGTAAACGTCCCAGCCACCTGTAGATGCCACCCGTCCGCGTAGCTGCTGATCGTCCAGCACGAGCTGGTAGAGATTCTCTGCCGCAGAGGCTTCCAGCGCATAGTCTAGCCAAACCTGATAGCGGCCAGGCTGAACCACGTCCACGGTCCAGACCGCCCGATCATCTTCGCTCGACCAGAACCCCAGGTTTCCATATTGAGCTTCAAAGACCAGAGTCGAACCATGCACAGCCGCGCGCCTGGCGTCTAACCGATAAACCCCGCCCTGGTCGGCCTGCACGGTCTCTGGCCGGTTACCATCAAACGCCTTGGGTGGCGAAGCGCCCGCCTCTAGAAACGCAACCAGGTGGTTCAAGTCTTCCGCCGTCAGCTCACGCTCTAGCCCCTCGGGCATCAGCGACCGACCGGTACTGGCAATCGTCTCAATCTCAGCCCGAAGCAACGTTTCATCCTTGCCCCCGGTCTGACGCAAGATCAGCCCGTTACTGGTCTCGGCCGCAATCCGGCCCGTCAACAACCGCCCATCACGCAACCCCACCACGTACTCGGTGTAAGCGGTTTCAAATGCCCGGTTCGGGTCAAGAATGGCCACCAGCAACGCCTCTGGTGAACGATCGGTCAGGGTTGCCAGGTCTGGCCCAACGTCTACTCCCACATTCTGCACCCGATGGCAGGCCGCACAAACACGGCCGAAAACCGCCCGACCTGTTTCCACATCACCTCCGCCCTTGCGCAACCGAGTGCGATACGTTGCCAGAACCTCGGCCCGGTTGCCCGTGGCCGCTTCAAACACAACCTCCGCCCGTTCTCGCAAGCTCGGATCTGGATGCCGAGTCAGCGCCTGTCGCACACGCGGTGGCACCTCGGCGGAAGGAACGCAGCCGTCTTCGAGCGCAAACAACAACCCGGCCACGGTCACCGGTCGCTCCAGAAGTGCATCAAGCACCACCTCTCGATCGCCCGGTGAAAGCCATTTCCAATGCCCAAGCAACAGAGACGACGCCCGCTCCGGAACCGTCTGAGCCATTGCAACAATGGCAGCCCTGCGTAACTCCGGCGCTTCCTCTGCCGCAACCAGAACTTTCAAGATCTCGGTCGAATCATCAGCGGCATCGGCCCCCCCACGCAGTCGCAGCACTCGTAACGCAGCAAGCCGGTCTGGCAGCGCTCGGCCCCGGTCCACCGCCCAGGTCCGGCTCGCCTGCTTGATACGTGCCACCCCGGCTTCAATCGGTTCTCGATCCGAATCAGGAACCGCTTGCATGTTGAAACCAGACCTGGACGCGGCCTCCAGCAACGCAGGCAAGGCCATCACCTGCGCCCGTTCAATACCACCGGGCCTGCTGTCCGTGACCTGCCTCAACAGGCTAGCCACGGCCCCACTTCTGACCTGTTCCTCATTGAATACCAGCGGCAGCAATGCATCCAGCACGCTGGCCGGCACCTGCTCAAGCGAACGGCCAACCAGCAGTTCCGCCAGCACAGCGCCCGCCTGCGCCTTACAGGAACTTAACGCAGCGGTTTGGATCCATCCATCGGTACCCACATCAACCAGCAGCCTCGCCAGCGCTCGCCCGGCTCGCGGATCATCCCAGGCCCCCAACCCTAACGCCACCCCCAAACGCACCCGCGCAGAGGGGTGAGAAACCAACCCCTCAAGTTGCCCAGATAGAGCCACAGATCCGTTGACAAACGGGCCCACATGCTCGGCTGCAAACCGGATCACTTCCGGCTCACTATCCCTCAAGGCGATTTCCAGGGTCTGTGCATCCGATGCATTCAGGCATTCCAGAGTGGCCAGGGCCTGAAGCCGCCCGCGGGCCGTCTTTCCCTCCGCCACCAAGCGCTTCAAAGCCGGAACCTGGCCCTGTTCGTTCCGCTCAAGCAGTAACCGCATGGCGTGATCACGCTGCCAACCGCCAGCGTGATCGAGCATGGCCACCAGTTCCGGCCCGCTCAACCTGGCCAGATTGGGGATCGAACGAGGGGTGGCCTCCACAGGCAAAATGCGGTAGATCCGCCCCAGATCGTGACCGGCGCGAAGATCGATCCGCGCTTCCCAGTCGTCCGGAATCCACTCGGGATGCTCAATCACCGCACGATACATATCGGCCACCCAAAGCGCACCATCGGGGCCGGTCTTGATCTGGGTCGGTCGAAACCAGGTGTCGGTCGAGGCCAGGAATTCCCGATTCGTTTCGTCGGGCGCTCGCCGCCCCACAAAGCTTGCCCCAAGCGGTTCCAGCACCATCCGATGCACCACATTATGAACCGGCTCGCTGACAAACAGGCTGGTTTGAAAGGCCGGACCAAAAAGGTTGTCTCGATAAGGCGCAGGGCTGTTGGCCGAGGTGGCCAGGCCCGCGTTATCCAGGTCATTGAACCGGGCCACCACCGGGCTCACCGGATAGAGCCTTCGGTTGACCTCCAGCATTTGAATGGCCGAGGCTACCGCCAGGCTGCCGTTACGGCTCAGGTCTTGGTCTCTAAGCACGGCGTGCCAGGCCCACACACTGTTATTGTTGGCAAACCAGTTGCCCCAGTCGTCTCGCTGGCGGCCGAACTGGCCTCGGCCGCTCTCAAGCGCAAAGCCGCCGGAATCTGGGTGAATCTTGAAATCTCGGCCGTGTAGCGGGAACGTTTCTCCCGTTTTCAACGACACAAGACCGGTGTTGCTCTCACCGTCTGCCCCGTACCACCAGCCGTCCAGCCCCCAGGCAAACCCATTGGCCCGGTGCTGCGGGTTAGACTCATTGAAGCCTGTGTAAAGCGCCTTCACTTCATCGGCTTTTCCGTCGCCATTGGTATCACGTGCAAACAGGATATCAGGACTGCATGAAATGAGAACGCCGTCTCGGTGGGGCGCAATACCGTTGGGAAAGCTCAGGCCATCCAGAAAAGTTTCCGCCTGGTCATACCGGCCATCACCGTCCAGGTCTGTCAGCACGCGAACCTTGCCGCCAGGCTTCCCCGCTCCGTCCTCCCCGCGCGGGTAGTCTCCCATTTCCACGACCCACAGCCGACCATCGGCCGACCAGTCAAACGCCACCGGGTCCGCCACCAGCGGTTCGCTGGCCACGCATTCAATCTTGAACCCAGGGCGGACCTGGAACCCCGCAAGAGCTTCTGCAACCGACCGACCCCGCGCCTGTGGAAGCTCCACTCTTGGCTCCTGGGGCTCGATCTGGCTCCCATCCCCCGCCAGGGCCAACCCCACGCCCAGGAATATCGCACCAATCATCCCAAGACGGCAGCAAACCATGGTGAATTCTCGCGCTTGGGGACCGGGTTCTCGAACGGGCACCCCCCCGGTCAAGATTCCTATTGTAAGGAAGTAACGCTCAAATTGGGGACTGGCTTGCGAAGGCTGTAAGTCAGCCGAATGCAGTGAACCATGGGATCAGGCTGTTTTTCCGGGCTGACGGCCCGATCTATGACAGCCCAGCCCAACAGGCTTGTTGTTCTAAATAAGTCCTCTGGACCACGAAGAATAAGCAACAACGGACCATACGACCCCAATAGGAGAATGGACGGCATGGACGGCATGAACCAGAACCGATGACGACTGGCGGTGTGCCAGGTCCATCACTCTTGTCCATTCCGTCCATCAGGTCCATTCCTGGCCTGACGTGCGCAGGCCATCGGCATGCTTCCAGAAAAGAAGAACAGACTTGTGAAGTACAATGAGGGCTGCGCCCTGGGCTATCTTGAAACGCCCCTTCCGGGCTCCAGACTATCCGTCCTGAAGGTTTCTACCGAATCCGACGGAATGGTTACAAAAACGGAACCCCAGCGCTCTCAGAAATCTTTCCACTCGCCGCCCCCAAGTGCCTTCCTGAGCGGGCAAGCGTCTGGAACGAGCGCCCCACGTCGATACTCTTGCAGCAACTGGTGAGACCGACCGGCCAGCATTCGCCGGACCTCTCGGCGTTTCCCTTTCACCTGGGGAATAATCATGCCGTCATAACCGGTTGTCTGGTGCCTCATCCAGGCAATCACGGCGGCTTCGGCCCGTTGCTCGACCGGAATCCGCTTGGTTCTGGCCACCGTACCGCTTCCCACTGGCGTGGCATGGGCAGTAACCGCGCGGGCCAGTTTTTCTGCCAGCAGGCCGTAAATGGGATGAAACGCCAGAAACTGGACCACGGCCCCGTGGAAATCCTCGACATATTCGGCCTGGACCTTGTCACGACGAACAGCGGCCGCCTCTTGTTTCCTGGCAAAACTCTCGGTCGATCGTTCGGCTTCCAGATCGGCCCTGATCTGCTCGACCGTCTCCCCGTTGGCCCAGATCCCTCTGGAAAACAGCTTCCGGCCACGCCGCTCGGCCACCACCCAGTGGGGGCCGGCCGCCTTCAGCCTGCGCGTGAGCGCCACGTCTCCAGGCGGAACGAGCACCCACCCGTCCGGCACCTGCAAAATTTTCCCTTGCGGATCTTTGACACTGTTCGCGGTTGGACCAGGGCTGTACGTAGATTCAGAACTCATCGGCCGATTCTCTCCCGATCCACACGACCAGCATGGTGAACCCCAGCAACATCACTCCTGCCCTCACCTTCCCTGTTATCGGACCAGTGCACGGTTCAACTGGCGTCAACCGGTGCAACCCCTTGCGAAGGGGGTACACCGCCCGGTAAAAGTGAACCCACGTATAGAAGAGCCGTGTCACTCGACGAAAAAAAAAAGTTTATCCGGAATTTGCGTGCGCCAGCTTTGCAATCTGTACGCATGAATCCCGCTATTTCCTGATCATCCAACCAGTTTGAGCTCGGTTTCGTGTATCGCCAGGATCTTGAGCTTGAAGAACTCAATGTTGCGGAATCCGTATGCTTGGCGTTTCATCGTTTTGATCTTGTTGTTTGTCCCTTCGAGCGGACCAGTACTGATGGGGTAGTCGAAGTAGGCCAAGAGTCCTGAACGGTGTTTATCCAAGGTCTTTGCCATCTGCAGCAGTTG
>CAIYJE010000073.1 GCA_903926465.1 uncultured Planctomycetales bacterium | reverse complement strand
CTCAGCGGTCATCTGCGGACCAAGAATGTCCAGCAGAGAAGTCAGATCATGGGTGTCCGTACCCAGTGGTGCCATGCAAAGAGTTGAATGCCACGAAAGGCAAAATGCAAGGGGTTACTGAATTCGGCTGAATGCTTACGAGACTTTCAGAAGTGGGACTTTGACATTATCCCGCGCCGGGACCGGATGAATCGCGGATTCACAGATGCCGGCGGGCGAACCCTGACCGTGGAAGATGCGTTCAAAGACCCTGAGCATCCATTCCGGGTGGCGATTGTGTGTGCCATGTGGCTGACCGGCTTTGACGTGGAGTGCCTGTCAACGCTCTACATAGACAAGCCGATGAAGGCCCATACATTGATGCAGGCTATTGCCCGAGCGAACCGGGTTTACCCGGGTAAAGACTGCGGCATCATCGTGGATTACAACGGGATGCTGAACAGCCTCCGCCAGGCGCTGGCGCAATACGCGCTTGGGGATGATGATGAAGACAACCCGGCGCAGCCGGTCGTTGTTGCCGCCCCCATCGAAACGCTGGTTGAAGCGCTGGTGGACGCTTTGGATGTGATTGACGATTATTTGCGAACGCTTGGTTTTGAACCCAAAGCTCTGTTTGGTACAGAGGGCTTTGATCGGATCTCCGGCTTGCGAGATGCGGTGAACGTACTTTATACGTCGGATGAAACTATAGCATCTCAGGTAAGTAATGCACGCTTAGGCGTACGATTTGCATGACACTTCAGTTATGCGTGGCGTAGGCTCCCCTGCTGTCCTGGAGTATCGTCGGTCACTCGCTGTCCAGCGAGTAGTCGAGGGTTATTCCACACAAGCGGTGGCCGATTTTTTGGGAGTTGATTCAAGCAATGTTCGACGTTGGCTAGCCTCATATCGCAGGCACGGTGGCCATGGCCTGGTAGCACAACCCATACCTGGCCGCTCGCCCAAGCTGAACTCTACTCAGGAGAAAATTGTACTCCGTTGGTTGACGGACTCACCCACCGAGTACGGTTTCCCCACCGATCTCTGGTCCACCCCTCGCTTGGGAAGGCTGATCGAACAGGAGTTCGGCATCCACTTTCATCATCATTACCTGAGCAGTTGGCTTCGTCGGCGAGGATATACGCCTCAAAGACCACGACGTATGCCCCATGAACAAGATTGTGATGTAATTGCTAGATGGTTGGCGAAGGACTGGCCACGCATCAAGATGAAGGCCCACCGCCACTCTGCTTGCCTGCTTTTTATGGATGAAAGTGGGTTACTGATGACCCCCTTGCTGCGGCGAAGTTGGGCACTTCGGGGTCACCCCTCGGAGTCCAAATACAAGGCAAGACCTCGGGAGAAGGTATCCGTAGCGGCGGCCCTATGGTTACCGCCTCACCGAGATAGGTTACACCTAGCCTATCAGACCTTGGTCAACGGTTACTTCAACAGCGTGAAGATAGCAGAGTTCCTTGATGGTGCTGTGCAAGGATTACCTGGTCCGGTTATTGTGATTTGGGATGGGGGGACAATGCATAAAGGCGATCCCATACGGACACTCATGGAGGAATCGAAAGGGCGATTAACCATTGAGCTTTTACCTGCATACACGCCGGAGTTGATGCCGGTGGAGTTCCTTTGGCGATGGCTGAAATACGGTCGCCTGTGTAACTTTGCGCCATGGGATGCACGGCAACTGAACACTGCTATACTTCGTGAGCTCGAAGAGTCACGAGACAACGAGGGATTGCTATCGAGCTTCTTTCACCAGTCGGATTTACCACTATCCCGCGCATTACTTACCTGAGATGCTATAAACGCCGGTTTGAGATCATGGCGCGTGAGTTATTCGCGCGATTCAAGGCGCTCATCATGGAGCCGAGTGCTTTCGCCTACGCAGAGCGCCACGACAATATTGAAGCCATTTACAAGAAGCTTCAAGAGCGTCGTGACACGGCGGACGTGACGGTGCTTTTGAAGGAACTGCATCGCATTGTCAATGCGGCAATTCAAGCGGCAGGACCGGGCGAAGATCACGCCGAGGGGCTGACGGTTGATTTGAGCCAGATCGATTTCGAAAGGCTCCGAAAAGAATTCGGCAAGACGAAGCGGAAGAACTCCGTTCTTCAGGACATTCGCGACATTGTTGAAAAGAAACTGAATCGGATGGTTATAAACAATCCGGCTCTGATGGATTACAACAAGCGGTATCAGGAGATCATCGCGGACTATAATCGTGAGAAGAACCGGGCGACCGTGGAGGAGACGTTTGCCGCACTGGTGGCGCTTGCCGAAAGCCTGGACACGGAACAGCGCCGGTCGGTTCAGGAGGGTTTGAATGATGAAGAGCTTGCCCTGTTTGATCTTTTGTTCAAGAAGGATGTTACAAAAACTGACCGCGAACGAGTGAAGCAGGCAAGCCAGGCGTTACTCTCTAATCTGCGGCGACTACTGGCAACCATGAAGCACTGGACGCAGAATGCTCGAGCCCAGGCCGATGTTGAGGCTTCCATCTTGGATTGGCTCTACGAATCGATGCCACGCCCACCGTTCACCGACGAGGAAACAGACAAGCTGGCCCATGATGTGTACGATTTTATCTGGCAGAAGAGTGCGAGTGGCACCCTGTTTGCGCAGGCGCGGTAAGACCACAACTTCCGTGTCGACCGCTAAGGTGAACCGCGTCAAGGCTGCCCGGGCTAAGCTTTGGTTTGTTTGTGCGGGCTGGTGCATCAAGCGGATTGGGCGAGTTCGATGAGGTCGGCGGCTGACAACTCTAGTTTTGCACTCATGCCGCACAGCCAGCCTTGAGGCACAGAAATTACTGTCAGGTCTTGACCCCCGATGGGGAAATGAGACTTGCCTTCCGCCTTCTCAGGGATTAGCATTATATTGAATGCAAATATGGTGCTGGAGGGCTTTTGCCGTGCTTGACCTCAACAATGACATTGATTCCCTCTCAAACTTCAAGCGAAACACTCCGGAGTTTCTGCGGCAACTGAAGGAGACCGGCCATCCGGTCGTTCTTACGATCAATGGCAAGGCGGAACTGGTCGTGCAAGATACTGCTTCCTACCAAAGGCTGGTTGAGCTTGCCGAGCGAACACGACGCATGGACGCTCTTAAAGATTCACTTGCTGATATGCGAGCCGGCAGGGTGGTTCCCGCCGAGGCAATGCTTGACGAAATGCAGCAGATACTCGCTCAGAAAGGCAACCGGTGAGTTATCGCGTGGTCGTGACCGTTCGGTCCAGAGTGGACGCCTTGGAAGCGTTCCGCTGGCTTGCCGATCGGTCTCCCGATGCTGCTGCTCGTTGGTATACAGAACTCAAGAAGGGGATCGAGAGTTTGTCGATGATGCCCGAGCGGTGTCCGGTTGCGATTGAGGAAACCGAACAGCTTGGGATCACGCTGCGAGAACTACTCTCTGGCAAGCGTCCAGGAGTCTACAGGATCCTCTTCAGCGTGGAAGGAAACACCGTGACCATTCATTACGTCCGGCATAGCGCTCAGGGACCAATTGACCTCGAACCAGCCGAGCCAGGAGCATGACCTGGCAACTCTGCCATGGCAGAGATGAGAAAAAAAACAACGGATTTTCCGAGAGAAAATCCCATCCCGTGAAAAGCTGTACCGACAATCGATTGTACTTAAGTGATTCCTTTATATAGTTTTAGGGCGAGTTTATCTGACGTAAATCGGGCAGTTCGGGTCCGTGAGGCCGGAGGTTCAAATCCTCTCGCCCCGATTTTTTGGCCAAAGGCCAAAAAATAGAGAGTTGAGTCGAGAAAATCGAGAGTAGATAAGCAATATACGACCGACTCAACTCGGTTAACTTTCCTACTCTTCGATTCAGGATTCAGCGAATAGAAATAAGGCATAGAACCGACTTATTGCGGTTCGCCTGACCTGGCCCGGTGATTGAGCGGATCGTCTTGCTTTGGATGCGGCTTGGGACTGGTCTGGGGGCATCACACGCTACTTGTCTGCCGCGTGGGTAGAGCATGGCTCAAAAGCGCCCGGTCGCTTGACGTGCTGGAATGCTTGGTGATTGACACGCATGCTGCTGCTATTTATGTTCAAGGAATCTGGTTAAATTATTGCGAATCAGCATACGTCGCTCGCCATGAACCAATTCAGCGATCAAATTCTTGCGAGAAGGATGCTTGAGTCTCGCGATCACGGATCCTCCTACCTCTTTTTCTTTTGTCGGAGTGTGAAGCGTTATCTTCTGCCTGGCTCTTATATGTTTGTGGTGTTGGTTGGATCCACGTTACTTCAGTACTGGATGTTTTTCTTTTTCATGCTTGGCATGTTCGCTGGTTGCTTGTTCAGGGATCTTGGTTGGACTCGAACCCAGGGCGATTGCGCGATTTTAGGTAATCTGGCATGATTGTGCCGGTGTGATTTCTGCCGCTTGCTGGAGGACAGCAAGGGTAGAAACTATCGCGACCGCAAGGAATCCGTGCCATGGCCAAAACAAAGTCTGCTCGCATG
>CAIYJE010000072.1 GCA_903926465.1 uncultured Planctomycetales bacterium | reverse complement strand
CTCAGCGGTCATCTGCGGACCAAGAATGTCCAGCAGAGAAGTCAGATCATGGGTGTCCGTACCCAGTGGTGCCATGCAAAGAGTTGAATGCCACGAAAGGCAAAATGCAAGGGGTTACTGAATTCGGCTGAATGCTTACGATTTTTTAAATTTATGGAGTGTCAAACCATTACTCCATGATCGCTTCCAAGTGTAGAGCTGTTTGTCACCTGCGTGCTTGAACAATTCGGCGTAGAACTAGCACGAATTAAAAATTGCATAAGCTGAGGCGTGGCCGAAAGCCAGATTGCAAAGATGCAACAGAGCCCCGGTCCGTTAATTTTCATTTATTTCCACCGGAGTGGCTTTAAATTAGCGGTTCTCGCGTTTGTTCCGCCTGGGACGTTCTTTTGGGATGGTGAAAATAGTACACATTTTTCGCCGTGGACATTCACTTTGTGCATCGCATCCGCGGGGGTCACGAATCAAGAATGGGAATGAATGCCAAAAAACACCAATAAGAAAAACGAGACCAGAGATTAGTAATCCCGAAATATACCAAGTTCACAGTTCTCTCGTTACTGGTGATGTGGCAGGTCTTGCTCGCGCTGTTTCTGACGCTGGCAGGAACAGAGAACCGCTTGCTTGCGGCGATGGCGAAGATGCTGTGGGGCCTCGATCTGCTGTGGATTGGCGGTGCCGGTGTTATCTCGGTGCTGGGACGGTCGAAGGCACCCATTTGGTTTCAGCGCGTTCTGCTGGGGGCTGGATTGAAAGTCTGGCTCTTGGCCACAACGCTCACGCTGGTTGAAGAAGCCATTGCCCCGTGGATGACGAACGGTGTACCCCTCTTCGAAGTGGTAATGGGCGAAGTGTATCTCACGGCTTCTGCGAACTACTTTGATGTCGTCTACTTTCATAGTGTTATTGTCTTCATGCCGCAGTTTGGGCCTAGGCCCCCTTACGCTAAGCATTTACGGCTTGCGAGCTGTTTGTACTCTTTGGACTGACGGAGTAATCAATGAGACTTCTTTGGCAGGCCCCCAAATTCTTGCCGTTGCGCAATGGATATTATTCTATGGCCTGATGCTCTACCTTCCCACCAGATGTTATCCGGAACGTCCTGGTCGGCGACTCGTACGCTGGTGGACTTACCCTTTGGCTATTGTTTTGACCATCCTTGCTGCCCTACCCATCGTCGGTATGCTGTTACTGGTCATTGCGCCAGGGATCCGAGCATCCACTTCCCGCCCATGGGGGCAAAGTGAAGGTTGCTCATTGGGAGGGCTTCCATGGGTTGGGAATCTGGTATCTGGTCGATCCTGGCCTGGGTGGTCGTCTGGGGATTCTGGCTCGGCGTCACGCATGATCACCATCCAACGTTCGCTCTCGCGGTAATCGTGACAACCAGCCTTATCGTGGCCTATGCCTTGGCAGTGTATGTTAATCAGCTTGTGCTTATTCCGCGGTACTGGAAGGCCGGCCATCGATTACTGTTCGTGTTGTGGTTGGCTCTGGCGATGGCCTTCTTGACTGGCGTGGCTTTGGTGATTATCCGAATCTCCTACCTTAAGTTGTGGGGGCCAGACTCCGACCCTGTCGGCGTGTATAAGAATTATCTGATTGACTTGTTTGGCATGCCGGTCCATCTTCTGGCGGCTGCGGGGATCGTCAGTCTTTTTCAACGTGCCAGACGTGGTTCGTCAATCGACCGTCATTAGGAAACCGACGATCTCTTTTCCTATAATGAGATGGAGTTCTGGATGCGGCTATAGCTGGGTGGTTTCGGTTGCCGAGGGTATGGGAAGTCGTTATTCTCGCCCTCGAAGATAGAGATCATCGAGCCTGAACAAGGAAGATTTGATGAAACGGATACAACGGGTTGTACGCAACGTGCAGCCGCACTGGGTGGGGGATGGTTTTCCTGTGCGGTCGTTGTTCTCGTACGGAGAAGAAGCGGCCGAGGTGAGCCCATTTCTGCTGCTTGACTATGGTGGGCCCTATGAATTTTCACCAACCGACCACCAACGTGGAGTGGGCGAGCACCCTCATCGCGGGTTCGAGACGGTTACTATTGTCTATGAGGGGAGCCTGGAACATCACGACTCGACCGGTAGCCACGGTACCATTGGGCCTGGCGACGTGCAGTGGATGACCGCGGGTTCGGGTGTCGTGCATGCCGAGTTTCATAGCCGCGAGTTCGCCAGGACCGGCGGCCCGTTCGAGATGGTCCAACTGTGGGTGAATCTGCCGGCCCGGCAAAAGATGTCGCCGCCGGGTTATCAGGCAATCACCAGCTCGCAGATCCCGCGCGTGGATCTTCCCCAGGGGGCTGGAACCGTTCGGGTGATTGCCGGCGAGTGGCCAGGCACAACGGGGCCGGCCCGTACGGTCACGCCACTCTGCGTCTTTGATCTTCGTTTGACGGCCGGTCATGAATGGACAGCACCCGCCCCAGAGGGTCACACCACGATTGTGCTGGTTCAACATGGCCGCGTGACTGTGAACGGCCAGTCCCTCGCCTCAGGCGAGTTGGCCATTCTCGGGCGTTCGGGAACCGATGTTCTGATTCATTGCGAATCTGAGGCAATGGTTCTGATGCTCACCGGCCAACCAATCGACGAGCCGGTTGTGGGGCATGGGCCGTTTGTCATGAACACGCGGGAGGAGATTCGACAGGCGATCCACGATTATCAGACCGGACGCATGGGCCGATTGAGCCCCTGAATGAACGGCTGACGCTTCTGAGTCATTTGAGCAGGGTTCTCTTCGCCGAACTTCATTGCTCAGAGGTTGCGTGCCGCACGAATCGCCGAGTGTAGTTGTGTGCATTGGCCAGCCCGAAAACTCGACTCGGAGACTTGAGCGACTTTGCTTGATCCTGCCACGTTTCCAGGCTAAGTCCGGTGAGGTTGATGAAGTTCGCGGTGGTGTTGGGCGCGGGGTGTCTTATCGGGATTCACGATTAGGTTGCGCATGTGGAACTGCTACCCTTGGCTGTCTTTTGGGGTTGTTTTTGTGTGCAATTCAATCATACACCGCTGTAAGCATGGCCCGCTCGATGGTTGGGTAAACCCGCGTCGGCCAAGATCCAGGCTGTCATGCTTATCTCTTACCGGGTTTGGCTGGGTGCAAGAGCCCCCCGTTCACGGTAGAATCTTCTGTGACTCAAGGAGTACGAATTCATGAATATCGCAGGGGCCCATGAGGATGACGCGGCCAAGCTTGCTCGGTTTGAAGCCGCACTGAACGGTTTTGTAGAGAGAGTAGCCGAAGATCGCTACGTCTTGGCGATTGTGCTGGTGGGGAGTCTCTCCCTGGAAACGATCTGGCGGCGCGAGTCGCTTGGGTTGTGGATTATCGAAGCCGATGGCGTGACCCGAAGGTTGCAAAGCGATGACGCAGACTTACGTGTCTATCGAATCCTGGTCGAGAATGGCATCAATCTTCATGCCGAGGTCATTCCCCGCTCCCGATTCAAACAGATGGTCGAGGGGGCGTCCAGAACCGCCTTCTCTTGCAATTTCTTTGCTGAGCGGCGGATTGTGCATAGCAATGATCCGTCGATCGAGACCTGGTTCCAAATGGCTAACGCCGTCGCCACCAAAGACCAGGAACGTGAGCTGCTGACGTTCTCGACCTGGACGATTTATGCGGCCAGGCATGCGCGGAAGCGGCTTGAGCTCAAAGACGATCTGGAACTGGCGGCTCAGGAAATTCTCTCGGCCGCACAAAGTGTGGCGCACACCGAAATTATCAGGCAAGGGATCATCTGCGAAGGGGATGTCATTTACCGCGCCATGGATGCAGCGCCGGCGTTCTTTCAGTCCATTTACTTGGACGTCATTGCCAAGCGTAAGAATCGGCAAGTGCTGCTTACCGCGCTTGATGCAATTGACGGCTATCTTGATCAGCACTACCAGGCGCACCTGAAACCGCTGCTGGCCTACCTCAAGAAGCAGAACCGCGTTGTGCCCTTATCCGAGATCAGTGACCACTTCGCATTCTCGCAAATTCATCCCTGGCATCTGGAGTCGGCCTGTGAATGGTTGGAACGCAAGGCTTTGATTCAAAAGGTCTCAGCGCCGTTCAAGCTTACCAAGCGGAGTCTGGAACGGGTTGAAGAACCTGCGTATTTTCTGGATGTTTGAGTTGTTTTTAAGAGGCACCGCTACCCGGCGGTGAAAGGACGATGAAATCGGTTGTGCGGGCCATTGTCGGAGTGGTGCTGGGGTTATTCGTGGCGTTGGTGCTGGTGATCGCAGTTGAGTTCTTTAGTGATCAGGTGCACCCGCTCCCCCAAGACTTTGATGGGACGATGGAAGCGATGTGCCGTCATGTTGAGAAATACCCGGCCTGGGTTCTTGCCGTTGTGGTTCCGGCCTGGGCGATAACTGCGTATGTTGGAACCTGGGTTGCTCGCAAGATCGGGACCAGGGGCTCGGCCGCCGTTGTTGGGCTGCTGCTCGTGCTGGCCGTGGCCTTCAATGTCTCAAAGCTCCCCTATCCGTTCTGGTTCAAGGGATCCTGCCAGGTCTCAATTCCGTTCGCCTGCCTGGCGGCGGTACTCTGGTCAAGTCGGCCAGCCATCTCAGTCAGCAGCGAGCCGGCCTGAGCCTGTTCAATCGGTCTGGCAAGGGGGGGAGATCGTTCCCCCCTGTTCTCTTTCAACACAGGGTTGGTGGTTCACCTGAGCAGCCGCCAAGAATCGCCGAATTCAAGCGAAAGCTGGTATGCAAACTACCATCCAAATCCGAGGCGCACGGGAAAATAACCTGCAAAATGTGGGCCTGGAAATCCCGCGTGAAAAGCTGGTGGTGATTACCGGGATGAGCGGGTCGGGCAAGTCGTCGCTTGCGTTTGACACCATTTATGCTGAAGGCCAGCGGCGGCTACTTGCGTCAATGTCTAGCTTTGCCAAGCGGTTCATTGGCCAGTTGAAGAAGCCCGATGTTGACTTTGTGAGTGGTCTCTCGCCCGTGGTGTCGATCGACCAGAAGACCGTGGGATCGAACCCACGCTCGACGGTTGGCACAATGACCGATATTTCAGACTACTTGCGTATGCTCTACGCAACCATGGGGACGCCGCATTGTCCCTCGTGTGCCGAGGCGCTTGTGGTCCGCACGTCCCATCAGATGATGGAACACTTGCTTACACTTCCTCGCGAGACGGAAGTTGAGGTCCGGGCTCCCGTTTACAAGATTCATGGCGAGGATTTCGAGTACCTGTTTGATCAGATTCGCGTGAATGGCTACCGGCGCGCCCGGATTGACGGCAAGCTCCATGACCTGGGTGAGCATATCGAACTTGAGGAAGACCAGGCGTATGAAATTGAAGCCGTGATCGACAACTTTGTGATCCAGCCGGGCATTGAGCAGCAGGTTGTGACTTCGCTCGAACACGGGCTGAAACTCGGCGACGGAATGCTCAGTTTTCATCTTCCGGCAACCGGCAAGCTGAAAACCGAACGCAAGAAGTTTTATGAGGGGTTTGGCTGTGCGCGGCACCAGATGGTTGCCGGCGAGATGAATCAGGCCCAGTTCACGTTTAATGATCCGTCGGGGGCCTGCGCCACCTGCGCGGGCATTGGTACGGCGATGCGGGTTCATCCGTCGCTGCTGGTGCCCGATCCCAAGCGATCGATTAACGATGGCGCCTTCGTCACGGCCGCGATGAGTAATAGTCGTGATAGCTGGGGCGGTCGGATTCTCTCTAGTTTGGCCGCGCATTACGGGTTTAGCCTGGATGTTCCGTTCCAGGAACTTTCAGAGGATGATGTGCGGGTGTTGCTTTACGGCACGAAGGGAGAGCAGTTTGAAGTGGTGGTGCCGCCTGGGGCCAAGCTGGGTCACCAGCATGCCGGTAAAAAGATCAAGTTCAACGGGATCATCAATCAACTGGAGCATCAGTACCGGCAGTATCGCAAACAGGGTACGTCGAACGCCGGCATGGACGATTACTTGAAGAAGGTGATGGTTGAGTACGCCTGCCCAGAATGTGGTGGAGCGCGCCTGAAGCGAACACGCAGACTTGTGACGGTTGCGGAGCGGAATCTGTTTGAGCTGGGAGAGATGCATCTCGCGGAACTGCTCGTGTTTCTGAATGCGATCCAGCCTACGGCTCGTCAGGCGGCCATTGTTGAGACAATTGTGCGCGAAGTCTCCACCAGGTTGGAGCTTCTCATGACGATTGGGCTGGATTACCTTAACCTCAATCGTCGGTCGTCCACGCTCTCGGGCGGCGAGTCTCAGCGGATTCGCCTCTCTTCGCAGATTGGCTCGGGTTTGATGGGGATGATGTATGTGCTGGATGAACCGAGCATCGGGCTTCACCCTAAGGACAACGTCAAGATGATCGAGACGTTGAAGCGCCTGCGCGACCTGGGAAACTCGGTGATTGTTGTGGAGCATGATGCCGACACGATTCGAGCGGCCGATCATGTGGTGGAGATTGGCCCTGGACCTGGTATTCATGGCGGCAAGATTGTGGCCCAGGGTCCACTGTCAGCAATCCTTCAAGATGAGCATTCACTCACGGGGCAATACCTGAGCGGTTGCAAAACGATCGGAATTCCGGGCAGACGCCGGCCGGTAAGCGGGAAGTCTATTGTTATTCGAGGCGCGCGTCAGAACAACCTCAAGAATATCAACGTAGAGATCCCGCTCGAACAATTTGTGTGTGTGACGGGCGCCTCTGGATCGGGTAAAAGCTCACTCGTTCATGAGATTCTTTACAAGCGGCTGTTCTCTTTGCTTCAGGATAGCCGTGTCTTTGCCGGCGATCATGACGAGTTGACCGGTAGTGAACAGATTCACGATGTGATCCATGTGGATCAATCGGCGATTGGTCGGTCTTCGCGTTCCAATCCTGCGACTTATCTTGGTTTCTATGATGCCATCCGGACGTTGTTCTCTGAAACCGACGAGGCGAAACGACGCGGCTATGGGCCCTCGGTCTTCAGTTTCAACGTGAAGGGTGGTCGTTGCGAGGAATGCGCGGGTGAGGGAACCATCACCACGCAACTGTCTTTCATGCCCGATGTGGAAGTGCTTTGCCCAACCTGCAAGGGGGCCCGCTACAGTCAGGATACGCTTGAAATTCAGTATCGAGGCAAGAATATCGCCGACGTTCTGGATCTTTCAATCGAGGAGAGCGTTCGGTTTTTTGAGGATCAAGCGACCATTGTTCGCAAGATCCGGGTGCTTGATGAACTGGGTCTGGGCTATCTCAAGCTGGGTCATCCTTCCACCATTCTTTCGGGCGGAGAGGCGCAACGGGTGAAGCTGGCGGGCGAGCTTGCCAAGCTTAAACGTGGCAAACACAACCTGTATATCCTTGATGAGCCGACGACTGGCCTGCATTTTGCCGACATCAATCGCTTGTTAGAGAGTTTGAATCGGCTGGTGGATCATGGCCATTCGGTGGTCGTGATCGAGCACAATCTTGACGTGATCAAAACGGCCGACTTTGTGATTGACCTCGGCCCCGAGGGCGGCCATCAGGGGGGCGAGCTGATTGTCTCTGGTACGCCAGAAGAGGTCGCAGCCTGCAAGTCGTCTCACACCGGTCGATTCCTTGCCGAAGAATTGCAGCGTTTCCAGGATCCACCGGCCCCGGTGGCCCCCAAACGCAAGAAGCGCTGACCGGTTACCTCTGTGCCTTTTGATCCACGCTAGGGACCTGGTCAGACTGAATCATGAGCTTGAGATCGTTGGATCATCTGATTGTGGGCGGTGCTGAGGGTGGGAAAACCCTCGCCGTCGATCTGGCGCGGTAAGAGGCTTGAGTCGCCATGATCGAACGTGGCATGATGGGTGGCAGGTGAATGAGGTTGGGGATGGTCTACCTTGATCGCTGCTCACTACACCCTTATTGGTTGCTGACGACAACCGACCCTGTTGGATGCTAGAAAGCTGACGTGGTGAGATTGTCTCAAATCGTTATCCTGGAGACCTCTTGAACACGGAAGGATTGATCGACATGAAACTCGTGATTGTTGGTGGGGTGGCAGGTGGAGCCTCGGCGGCGGCGCGGGCTCGCAGACTTTCGGAAAATGCTCAGATTGTGCTATTCGAACGTGGCCCCGATGTATCTTTTGCGAACTGTGGTTTACCTTACTATGTGGGCGGCGAGATTGTTGATCGCAAGAAGTTGCTGGTGACCACTCCGGAGATGCTGCGAACACGGTTCAATCTTGACGTGCGAACTCAGTCGTCCGTGGAATCGATCGATCGCGCAGCCAAAAAGGTGCGTGTTCGTGATGTGGCCACGGGGCGTGAGTACGAGGAATCTTATGACAAGTTGATCTTGGCCCCAGGGGCCGCGCCGTTGCGGCCGCCCATTTCGGGTCTCGACCTGCCAGGAATTTACACGCTGCGAAACCTGCAAGATGTGGATCAGATCAAGCAACGCGTCGATCAGGGAATCCAGCGCGCTGTGGTTGTGGGGGCCGGCTTCATTGGGCTGGAACTGGTTGAGAACCTGGTAAAGCGTGGAGTGGCGACCACGGTGGTGGAGCTTCAAGATCAGGTGTTGCCTCCGTTCGACCAGGAAATGACAACCCCCATTGTGGAAACCCTGAGGGGCAACGGGGTCACGGTGTTATTGGGTCAATCGGCGGCCCGATTGGAAACCAGTGCAGATGGACTTGTGGTCCAGTTGAAGGCTGGCGAGCGGTTGACGGCTCAACTGGTGGTTCTGGGGGTTGGCGTGCGCCCAGAAAACAAACTGGCGGTGGACGCAGGGCTGGAAACCGGTCCCCGTGGCGGGATCAGGGTGAACGAGTATCTTCAGACAAGTGATCCAGACATCTATGCGGTGGGCGATGTGATCGAGGTCAAAGACGTGGTGCTGGGAGATCCAACCCAGGTGCCGTTGGCTGGGCCTGCCAACCGGCAAGGGCGGATTGCCGCCGACAACGTTTTTGGTCGCAAGCAGAAGTACCGAGGAACCCAGGGTACCGCCATTGTTGGCGTGTTTGATTGCACGGCCGCAATGACGGGAGCATCCGAAAAAACCCTGCGCAGATTGAATCGGGCGTTCCGCAAAATCTATGTGCATCCGGCCCATCACGCGGGTTATTACCCGGGTGCAGAGGGGATGGTTCTGAAGCTGCTGTTTGATCCAAGTACGGGCCGCATTCTTGGTGCCCAGGCCGTGGGTGGTGCCGGTGTGGATAAACGGATCGATGTGCTGGCGGTGGCCATTCAGGCCGGCCTGACGGTGTATGACCTGGAGGAGATGGAGCTGGCGTACTCTCCCCAGTACGGGTCTGCCAAAGACCCGGTGAACATGGCGGGATTTGTGGCGGCCGGCCTGCTCAGGAACGATCATCCCCAGCTTGATATGGATGCTATTCTGGCCATCGATCCGGCCGATCGGCCGTTCCTGCTCGACGTGCGATCGCCCCAGGAATTTGCATCTGGGCATCTACCGGGCGCGGTTAACATTCCCGTAGATAACCTCAGGGGCCGGCTGGCCGAACTGCCTGCGGGCAAGCCGCTGGCCGTGTACTGCCAGGTGGGCCAGCGGGGTTACCTGGCCACCAGAATTCTCAACCAGGCCGGTTTTGATGCGTCCAACATAGGCGGTGGCTACAAAACTTACAGGCTGTACCAGCCTGATCTTGGTTGAGTCCGTAAAAACCCTCGGGCCGGATTGTAATGAGCCCCGATCGGGGCGGTACGATGTCAGCCCACCAGGGTGAAAGCCTCATTGTTGATCCAAAGTCTTGCCGAGGCTGCGTACTTCTGGGAAGCAGAAGACAAGTGCGTGCTCTGGTGGCATGGATGACGCCGTCTGCGGGTCATCCGTGCAGTGCAGCCATGGGAAAGTGCGTGCTCTGGAGTGGTGAAGCCGTGGGAGAGTGCGTGCTCTGGTGGCATGGATGACACGTCTGCGGGTCATCCGTGCAGTGTGACACACGACAATTGCTTGCTCTGGAGTGGTGCAGCCGTAGGAGAGGGCTTGCTCTGGTGGCATGGATGACGCCGTCTGCGGGTGATCCGTGCAGTGAAGCCATGGGGAAGGGCTTGCTCTGGAGTGGTGCAGCCATGGGAGAGGGCCTGCTCTGGTGGCATGGATGACGCCGTCTGCGGGTGATCCGTGCAGTGAAGGAAAGGGTGACTGCGTGCGGGAGGCCAAATATTCACGCAAGCCAAACGATCATCGGTCGTGAGTCTGCCGCTATGAGAAAGAAATGATTGGCGATAGCAGGCGTGTAGAACCTCGGTTTACAATCAAGCTCCACCATTCGAATGATTGGCTTGACCTTGAGTGTCGAGCCGATCTAACGCGATGAGTTCCTGAGCATGGGCATCCATCGGAAAACGGTGCGGCGATACCACGAACATGGCGATCTACACTTATTCACGTTCAACTGTTATCAAAGACTTTCCCTACTCACCGATCCGCGTGTTGTGTGTGGTCTTTCCCGGCGCATCGACAAAGCGCTACTGTCACACAAATGCAAGCGGATCGCGTTCGTCTACATGCCGGAGCATGTGCACATGCTCGTACTTCCATCAAGTCCAACGTTTGAGAGTGAACTCTTTCTGAAGAGCTTCAAACAACCTTTATCACGCTTCGTCCATCGACTCTGGGAAACTGACAACTATCCCGCGCTCCCACGATTGATGGTGCACTATCCCGATAGAAGTCAAACTTTCCGCTTCTGGCAGCAAGGTGGTGGGCACGATCAGAATATTCGGGGCGAGCGAAGAATCTTGAACGCGACCCACTATATTCATCGAAACCCGCTTAGACGCGGACTAGCCGCAACTCCCATGGACTGGAAATGGTCTAGCGCACGGTTTTATCGAGAAGAACCAGAGCGTCCTATTGATCCGGATCTTCCTGAACTTCACTCGCCCACCGCCGACCTGTTCGACTGAGCAAAAAAAACCGTTCGACCGGAAAACTTAGAACTCCAGAGCACGCCCTCTCCCACGGCTGCACCACTCCAGAGCACGCACTTTCCCATGGCTGCACTGCACGGATGACCCGCAGACGGCGTCATCCATGCCAGTGCGTCTGTTAGAAACCTTGGCACTTCGCCAATGTTTCGAAGTGTGTCTGACCAGGAGGTGCAAGTCCTTTCCAGGTATACGTTCTCCGGCCTGTAGCCGAGTGTAACTGCGTCGCCGCGAGGCGGGGTGGGAAGCAACATAAGGCGAAAGACCAGTCCACAACGCAAGTGAACTCGATTCGGCCTGCCTACCTGACGAGCCTGCTGGCATAAGGTGAAGTCCAGACCGACGCAAGTCGGAAGCCTTACGAGCTGATGGGTAACCTGCTAAAGCGACGTAAGGAGTGGGATGGGTTTTTGGAGGTGGAATGGTCGGAAGGTTAGACACATGACACAGAGAGACCTGCGTGTTTCAGATCGGCTTGATGATCACGGGATCCCCAGAGCTGGCACGTAGGAGTCAGAGGAGCCATAGTAGCGTCGAAACCGGGTAACTTCGGTGTAGCGAAGGGCTCCAGGAAGGTGGATATGAGATGACACGATCGGCGGAAGACAGACCGGCGTCAGTGCCCCAGGCTCAACAAGCCGGAGAGATCCTCTCGCGATGGCGATGGGTCGAACCGACGGCGTGGACAGTTCGTATGTTGGCAACCCTGGAACAAGGGATCGAGGGAGGCAAATGGTTCAGGTTGTTTGATAACGTGATCTCGGAGCGGAACTTGTTTGCCGCATTCCAACAGGTTGCCTCAAATCGGGGATCAGCTGGCGTTGACCACATCACAGTGTCAGATTTTGAGCGAGCCCTCCCGGAATCACTCTGGGAAGTGGCCGATCAATTGAAGCACGGTGGATACCGGCCCCAGTCGATCCGTCGCGTGCATATCCCGAAACCCGGCACAAACGAGACACGACCGCTGGGGATACCCACGGTACGAGATCGGATGGTGCAGGCGGCGGTAGTGAACGTGATCGAACCGATTTTCGAGCGTGATTTCGCGGATCAAAGCTACGGATTCCGTCCCGGTCGAGGCTGCAAAGATGCGTTATGCCGTGTTGACGAGCTCATCCAAGCGGGTCACGTCTACGTTGTGGACGCGGACCTGAAGGGCTACTTTGACACGATTCCGCACGACCGTCTTCTGAGCCGATTGAAAGAGAAGATTGCGGATGGTTCGGTGCTGTCCCTGATCGAGACTTTCCTGAAGGCGAAGATCCTGGACGGCCCGGAGGAATTGACGCCGAGCATGGGAGCCCCGCAAGGCGCCGTGCTCAGCCCGCTGCTTAGCAATATCTATCTGGACCCATTGGACCATATGATGGCCCAGACGGGACTGGAAATGGTGCGTTATGCAGGCGACTTCGTGATTCTGTGCCAAACGGCCGAAGAGGCCGCTCATGCACTGGCCCTGGTCGAAGCTTGGGTCACAGAGAATGAGCTTCAGCTTCACCCCACGAAGACGAAAGTGGTCGATGTCCGGACTGAGGGATTTGACTTCCTGGGCTATCATTTTCGAGGCTGGCGTTACAGGCCACGAAAACAGAGCGTGACGAAGTTGAAGACCAAGATACGGCACAAGACACCACGCACAAACGGCAATTCGCTTCCGGCCATCATTGCGGACTTGAACCGGATGCTTCGCGGTTGGTTTGAATACTTTCAGCACGGTCGTCTGCGGTTATAT
Organism: uncultured Planctomycetales bacterium; assembly: GCA_903926465.1. Classification (GTDB taxonomy): domain Bacteria; phylum Planctomycetota; class Planctomycetia; order Isosphaerales; family Isosphaeraceae; genus CAIYJE01. The sequence goes on along the minus strand of CAIYJE010000072.1, from coordinate 21,570 downwards.
AGCCGTCTGGACGGCTGGATACGCCGCCGTCTGCGTCGCATTCTGATGAGCCGTAACAAACTTCGAGGCCAAGCTTTGGGCAAGGCCAACGCTCGCTGGCCTGATGCTTACTTTGACGAACGTGGGCTCTACAGTCTGGCACGAGCTTACAGTTCGCCAGCCAATCCTCTTTGAGGTAAAACCCCGACTGGAGAGCCGTATGCGGGAGATCCGCACGTACGGTTCGGAGGGAGGGGAGACCCAAGCCAATGGGTCTTCCCTACCCCTATCCAGAGCAGGCCGTTGTCGTTTGTCACTGTTGCTTTGGAACCGCGATCGGGTGTGATCAGTCTTGGCTGGCGCGAGCCGTTGTGATGCCAAGCGACGAGGCCCACTGGCCAATATCGTGTCGCTGGATGGCGGCGGCCATCAAGGCTGGGAAGAGGTCGGGCGTACAGGCGAAGGCGGGTGAGCCCAGCGCGGCCAGGTCGGCGGCGTTTTCATGGTCGTAACAGGGGGTGCCGTCGTCGCAGAGCGCCAGTAGCGAGATCAAGGTTGCTCCAGACGCAATAATGCTCCCTGCTCGTTTGATCAGGTTTTCTCGCACGCCGCCTTCGATCAGGTCGGAGATCAACACCATGATCGTTTGCTGGGGCTGCCGAATCAGGCTCTGGCAATAGGCAAGCGCCTGATTGATGTCGGTCCCGCCGCCTAGCTGGGTACCGAAAAGCACTTCCACCGGGTCGTTGAGCTTATCGGAGAGGTCGACCACCGAGGTATCGAACACCACAACCTGGGTTCGAACGGCCGGTAGGGTGGCAAGCACGGCGGCAAAGATGCCACTGTAAACCACGCTCGTTGCCATCGAGCCAGACTGGTCAATGCACAGGATAATATCTCTCAGGGCGCTCCTGCGGCGGCCGTAGCCAATTCTAGCCTCAGGGATGACCGTGTTGTAATCGGCCTGATAGTTTTTCAGGTTGGCACGTATCGTTCGATTCCAATCAATTTCGCTGTGTTTCGGACGCCGGTTTCGGACCGAGCGGTTGAGTGCCCCAGTGACGGCATCACGCATCGGTTCTGCAAGCTTCTTTTGGATTTCATCCACGCATTTTTGTACAACCAGGCGCGCGGTTTCTTTGGTCTTGCGTGGCATCATTCCAGAAAGGGAGAGCAGGTTGGCCACCAGATGCACGTCTGGCTCAACATGCTCAAGCATTTCCGGTTCCATGAGCAGCTTTTTCAGGTCGAGCCGCTCCATGGCGTCTTGCTGCATCACGCGCACCACGGAGGATGGGAAGAACTGACGGATATCACCCAGCCAGCGTGCCACGTTCGGTGACGACCCCCCAAGCCCGCCGCGCCGCTTGTCGTCTTCGGTTGCCGGTTCATAGAGTGCGGAGAGAGCGCGGTCGATGGTTTGATCAACGCTGGAGAGAGAGACGTTGAGCGCGGCATCGGCCTGAGATTCGTCGGCCCCCAGAACCAGCCGCCATCGCCGTTTCCGTTCCTGGTCGTCCATGGTCATACCCCACCTGCCTGGGAAACGGTTCCATTCAGCAATCGTTTGAGCACCGGAATTATGCGTGAGGCCCGTTCGCGGTCGAGATCAAGCGGCTGCGGTTTGGCCTGTTGAGTTTTGGTGGTTTGCCCTGAACTCAGGCTCTGGGCCAGTTGCCGCCGTTCTGCGCGAGAAAAGGTGGAAAATGTCCGGCGCAGCAGTGGAATGTGGTTCAAGTAGACATCGGCGGCAATGGTGCTTAACCACTGGTCAAGAATTTCCAGCAGCGAATCATGGTGCACTAGCATCAGCCCCGAGTTGCGGAAGAAGCCTTCAATCCAGGCTGCGCTCTGTTCGGGTGGGGTTCCATGGCTCAGCGCCAGGCTGAGCTGCTGGGAGATTTCCGACTCGTTCCAACGGCGAGAGTCGAACTGAATCCTTGCGCATCGCCCTTGGATCAGGCCGTGGACCGACGGGGTGCGTGCAATCCGATCGAGACAGTCAAGCCAATCGTTTTGCTGGCTCTCATCTTCCAGCAAGGCCACGCCGGTTTGCATCTCCATGATATTGGCTTCCAGTTGCCGCGCCGCTTCTTCGTTCAGGGAGGCTGTGGCCAGCGGTAGGCCAATGACAATGCGTGGCAGGATGCCGCTGATGGCCTGCCGTACCTGTTCTTTATCGGTCTGCCGCACGTTCCCGTACCGAAGTGATTTTGCGAGCGGGCCAAACGCTTCCATCAATGCGCTGACATCGGTTCCAACTGCCGCAACATTCATGATCCTGTACAGAAGTACTTCCACCGCGTGGGGCAGATCGGCCAGCAGCACGTCGCCCAGCAGTGACGTCAGTTCCAAAATGGCGTGGGTTTCCGCTGCGCGATGCTGAACGAAGGCGGTGGCTGCCGCGGCAACCGTGCTGCCCCAGCGGCCATATTCAATCAACCGAACCAGGTAAACGGGATCCCATCGAATCATCCAGAGTTCGTGGAAAGTTCCTTTGCCCGCCCCGCCTGGGCCGGGAACGCCCCACGGCACGTCAATCATGCGCAGGCGATGGAGCAGGTACGACCGCGCCAGGTCGGTTTCGTTGCGGAGATCGAGGTCGAGCGTTTTTGTGGTGGCCTCGGGTTTGAACCGGAGCCGTTTTTGTTGCGCCTGGAGGTCGTTTTGCAGAGGGGCGGCTGGTGCGGTTTCTGGAACCTGGCCGAGCCGTTCGCCCACCAGTAATTTTCGGTGGATCAGCCGCATCGCCAGGTCGCTATCAAAGCAAAAGATGGAGCGGCAGGCGTCGGCCATATCGCTCAGGTCGGCGAGCGGCCGACCTCTGAGCGAGGCCAGGCCCTCTGCCAAACGAGAAGCTTCGATGGCGTGCGCACTTGAGCAATCGAGCCCTTCTTTCCGCAGCATGCGTGAGACGCGGGTCATCCACCGCTCAATGATTGCATCGGGAGAGCGCCAAAGATGTTCGTACCAACCCGGTGAGGTCACGCCGGCGCCGTAGCCGCTGGCGGAGGAAAGATGCTCGTAGGTCCAGGGGGTCCAGGTTGTGGTTGTTTTGACCTTGGGTAGGCCCTTCAGGCACGCGTCATCGTCTTTTTTGAATCGCTTGAGCGAATCTTCGTCCAGCACGGCGGAATGCCATGCGCCGCAGATGACGGTGACCGAATCAAACTCTTTACGCGCTTCGCGGATGGTTTTGCGCATCCAGGCTTCGCGCAGAAACTCCAGGTGATTGCGCAAGCCGGGCTGGTGCTGGGGCGTATTTTCACGAAGCGCCACCATGGCCTCTCGAATGGCTGGAAAAAGCTCGGCCTCATGCAACCTGTGCTCAACCATGTGCTCCCACCATCGCTCGCCGTCGTCAAAGCCGGCCGCGCGGGCCAGTTCGTTCAGCGGGTCGAGCCGGAGCACCTGGTCGGGATCAACGGGGGCGTTACTGTTCGAGGGTGGCTCATCGGCTTGCTCGGCTTGGCTGCCCTGCTCTTCTGGCGTTTTCTGGTCCGCTGCGAAGTTCTTGGTAACTGGAATTCGGTGCGACTGAGGGAGATCCATGAATCGCAGGGGGATCTTGCTGGTCAGCGCCCAGCGGATGGCGCACCACTCGGGAGAGAATTCCGAAAACGGTAAGAAACTGGATTCCCTGGGATTCTCGGTTTCGTAGATCAGGAGCGCCACGGGTGGCTGCATGGCCTGATCCGCGGCCAGGTCGATCACATCGCGGGGAATGTCGGCGGGCGCTTCGATAAGCACGCACGCTGGCGAGACCGATTCCAGCGCGCGTACAACGGCCCGCGCGCTGCCCGGCCCGTGATGCCGAATGCCCAGAATATCCAGAGACGAAGACATGAGAACGGCTCTCCACAGATGTCAAATCATCTCTCGGCACGCGCGATAGAGATCTTTCCAGCCTTCGCGTTCCTTGACAACCGTTTCCAGGTACTCTTTGAAGGTTGCTTGATCTTGCACGGGGTCTTTGACGATGGCGCCCAGAATGCCAGACGCCATGTCGGCTGCGCGCACGGTGCCGTCGCCAAAGTGGGCGGCCAGGGCCAGGCCGTTGGTCACCACGCTAATCGCCTCGGCCGTGCTCATGGTTCCGGTGGGTGATTTGAGCTTCGTCTTGCCATCGGCTGTTTTGCCGTCTCGCAGTTCTCGGAATATGGTCACGATCCGGCGGATCTCATCAACGCTGGCCGGTTCGGCGGGAATCTCAAGCGCTTTACCGAGCGACTCGCTGCGCCTTCGCACAATCTCCACTTCTTCATCTTCGGTATCCGGCGTTGGCAAAATCACGGTGTTAAACCGCCGGCGGAGCGCGGATGATAGCTCATTCACGCCTTTATCGCGATTATTGGCCGTGGCAATCACGTTAAAGCCCTTCTTCGCCTGAACTTCATCGCCAAGTTCGGGAATGGGCAGGGTTTTTTCGGAAAGCATGGTGATTAGCGTGTCTTGCACGTCGGACGGCATGCGCGTGAGTTCTTCAATGCGTGCCATGGACCCTTGGTTCATGGCGGTCATCAGTGGGCTGGCCGTCAACGCTTCACGGCTGGGTCCTTTTGCCAGCAACAGGGCGTAATTCCAGCCGTAGCGAATCTGTTCTTCGGCCGTCCCCGAGGTGCCCTGAACTAGCAGGGTTGAGTTGCCGCTGATCGCCGCAGCCAAATGCTCGGCCACCCACGTTTTGGCGGTGCCCGGCACACCCAGCAGCAACAAGGCGCGGTCGGTTGCCAGGGTTGTAACGGCAATCTCCATCAGGCGGCGATTGCCAATATATTTCGCGCTAATTTCCAGATCGGGGGTCGTTCCGCCAAGCAGGTAGGTACACACGGCCCAGGGGCTCAGTTTCCAGTTGGGCGGGCGTGGGCGATCATCGGCCGCCGCCAAGGCTTCTAGTTCGTGTTTGAACTGGTCCTCTGCGTGTTGCCGCAGGACGGAAACCCCAGGCGTTGTATCACCGTTCTTGGTCGTCATTGGGTAAACTCCAGTTCGATTCTGCGCCTGAGCGCGATATCCGACAACACCTGTTCGGCCCGATAGTGCCTGGCCTCGGGCAGAGATTCCAACCGCTGCTCCAGCAGTTCCAGTGACGTTGGATGGGCCGCCTGCCAGAAGCTGGACGTGGCCAGGGTCTCGGCAGTGACCGCGCTCAGGATTGCCAGCGAGGTTTGCGGATCGAGCGGCTTCCAGGCGTTCAGTATGTGGCTAAGCCAGTATCCCGACTGCTCATCGGCGCGCTTGGCCAGCACCTTGATGGCCGATGGTCGCTGCTCAACAGGTATGGCCGGGTAGAAGTCGGCGGAAATCTCGGCCTTGCCTGGAAAGTGTTCGATCAATGAGAGCGTCCACGTAGATTCGGGCACGTTTGCGTAACTATTGACGAATGCGCGAATGATGAGGCCCGAAAAATCCTCAGGAAGCGCAGCGAGAATGGCTTCGGGATTGATTTTCAGCGTGGTTGTCCAGTGGGCCAGCGGTACGTATGAAAGGATCTGGTAAAGGTGCCACTGTTTTGCGCCTAGCCGTTCGGATGGTTTTTCTTTGAGGCCGTCTCGCAGCCAGGTCTTGTCGAAGGTGTCGGGAAGTGTCACTTCGAATCGGGCTGCTGTCCCTTTTTTGAGCTTGAGCAGGTTGGCGGGAATGGGCGGCACGAGCCGTAGCAACGGTTCGGCCCGTTCGATCATGCGCAGAACGAGCCGCGAGGCGGGCAATTTGGCCAGTCGATCGGCGGCAGCTTCACGCACTCGGGCGCTTCGATCATCGAGGCAGGTTTCGAGAAACGGCTCATCGTCCGTACTCAATTCTTGACCCAGGAACTCGACCCATCGCGACCGGTCTTCGGCCGGGTCGGTCGCCCAGGTTTCCTGAATCAAGCTCCTCGCTTTTTCGGGATTGGTGCTGCGGACGTGTCTCAAAACGGCCGCACGTTCGTCTTTGGTGCCGGTTTGCCAGAGCCCTTCATCCACCTGGGTGGTTGCAAACTGCCAGTTTGGGTTGAACTGCATCAACCACTGGCCTCGGGCGTCGGCAACCGCCAGCGCGGCCTTTCGGAAGGCGGGTTGGCGCTTGGCCAGGTCGAGCAATTGGGGCAGCAGCCGGGCGGGGAGTCTCAGACCCCCCTTTTCGGCCAGTTCCAGCCACTCCAGCAGTAACTCGTGCCGGTGGGCATCCAGGAGATCCAAGAATAGGCTGGCCGCCGTCAGCGTGCATTCCGGATTCATGTCCTTGGGGGCTTCTGACGGCCTTGGTAATCCGGTTTGCGGCCGTTGGCCGGACCGTGTGAACAGCAGGTTGGCGGCATACCGATCCAGCAGGGCGGCTTCCGGGCTCGCGCCTGGAGATTCCGCGAAGAGCGCTAGAATCTCTTGGGGCAAATCGGTCCATTCCCGTTGGGATTGGCTGGTGCCAAGGAGTGCCGTTTTGAACAATGAGTCTGACATGCTCACCGTTCCCTGGTTTCAAGCGAGGTGAGCGGGCTCCAGATCCCTCCAGCGAAGGCTGCGAGGGGATGGAGCGAAGTGCCATCAAACTCTGCGGTGACGTTGATCGGTTGGCCGCCTGAAATCGCCAGCAGGGTGTAAATTGCCCCGTCGCGTGCCACCACCGGAAGTGACTCGCCACAACGATCCAGAAATGCATAGCCGTGAGGGTCCACCGTTGGGATGATTCCTAGCAGCGGAATCGCCAGTGTTTCCAGCCAGGGGCATGCCTGAAGTTGCCTGCTGTACGCGTTCAGGAGGTCGGTGATCAATTCCAGACCTGACGGCTCGGTGATCCGCTGGGGGTCCCCCGTGGTGCCGCGCACTGCGGCCCGAAGGCTATGGCCTGGATAGAAGACCAGTTCGGTGTCGTATTGCAGTCCCAGGCTCAGTGAAGCGTCTAGCGCACTGGTGCCGTGCGCGAAATCCAGGATCAAGGCCGTGCGATGCGTTTGCTGGCCGAAGAGCCAGGTGCGCTGGACTTTCAATCGATCTTCGAATTCGACCTCACGCCCGACCACTTGCCAGAGATCACGCACCGAGGGAAGTTGGCCCAGGTCTTGTGAAGGCACGGGCACGCCAAACACGGCCTCCAGGGCGGCCCGATCGTCGGGTAACAAGGTGTCCCAGTTAGCGGTGGCAGAGCAGATCAGATGGATGATCGCCAGCCGCTCCAGAAAGCGAGCATGCCACAAGCGAGCGGGGCCGCCCGTTGCTGACCGACCGCTCTCGCGTGAACCGCTGGCGGCCACGTCTCCGAGTTCGCGGATCAGGCGTGCCAGGCCTGGAGCCTGGGCGTCGACCATGCGTCTGGCCTGGCCGTCAAAGAATTCGTAACTCTTTCCAGCCATCGTTGCGATGCCCGGTTTCACCAGGTCTTCTGTCCAAGCGGTAAGGTCGGCCATACCCGCGCGAATTCTGGCAAGTCGGTCGGTCTTCCGTTTCGTGGCGGCCGACTCATCACGCGGTTTTTCGACCTTGGCCGCCTTCGCTTCGGTTTTCTCGGCACGCGTTTTTCGAGATTCGAGCCATTCCTGCACAAACCCCGGTCGAATCGGCTCTGTAAATTCCGCCGCAGCCGTTAAGGATAGTAAGAACAGGCCGACGCCGTGTTTGCAGGGGAACTTTCGGCTTGGGCACGAGCACTTGAATGCCGGTTCGCTGAGATCGATTTGGACCTGATAGGGCTTTGCCCCGCTTCCCTGGCACTCACCCCAGAGCGCCTGCTCATCGGCTCCCAGTCTGGCCCACTTCCTGCGCTGGGCGAGATCTTGACCACTTCTGGCGGTTGCTGGGTCGGGGGCAAACTGGAGAATTTCAGCCGAGGACCATTGATGCATCATGATCGGTGGGTTCATGAAAAGAACGGCATAGGATCCTTTTCAGGTGCCTTTACTATACATAGGCAGTATCGTGACGTAAAGCGGCTGTACGTCTTTTGATGGGCTCCCAGGCAGGGGCAAGGTTTGCGGAAATTGAGAAACGGTGGCGAAACGAGGGGCCCCCTGGTGATCATTCCAGACGCCCTCGCATTGCGCCACTGTTTGTGAGAGTAGAGATTCACTCGCTGGCGTTTTGGGCGTGCATTGGAAATCCGAGCGCAAGCGAGCGTGGACTGCGAGAGATTGGCTGGATTCGTGAGGTGATCTCGTTTCATGCAGCTCAGGCCCAGTCTGGCCTGGGGGTTTCGTAGGTCACTGGTTTGCCGGTCTGGGGATGAGCGAAGGTCAATTGCCAGGAGTGCAAGTTGAGCGGGGCGTCGTCGGTGGTCAGCGTTTGCAGTTCACCAAGCTGGTGGTCTGGCTTGTACATGGCATCGCCCACAATGGGCCAGCCAAGGTGCCAGAGGTGAACGCGAATCTGGTTGGTTCGCCCGGTTCTTGGCGTAACGCGTAAGAGGGTGGTGTTGTCTGGGAGCCGCGTGAGCACTTCAAATTCGGTGAACGCGGGCACTCCCGAGTTCTCGTTGACGGTACGTGCGCCGCTGTGCCCTTCTGCCAGGGCGATGGGGGCATCGCACTCAAACCGGTCTTCGGGTGGATAGCCGATCACCCGGGCCAGGTAACGTTTTTCAACCACGCCGCGTTCGAACTGTGGCTGGAGCGCTCGGGCGAACTTGGCGGTGCGGGTGAAAACGACCAAGCCCGAGGTATTGGCGTCTAGCCTGTGGGCTGGGCGTGGTCGCTGTGGATCGTACACATCTCGGATGATGGAAACGAGCGTGTTGCGGTTGTACCGGCCGCTGGGGTGCATGGGAAGCGGGGCCGGCTTGTTGAGCACAATCAGGGCCTCGTCTTCGTGCAGGATCGTGATGTCGGCATTCACGTCTGGTTCGGTCTGCATCCGTTCGCGGGTTCGGTAATATTCGCCCGCCCGCACCGTTTGCTGGGGTGTAATCGGCACATGGTCGGCGTTTAGAATATTACCGGTCTCAAAGCGTGCGAGCCAGGTTTCGGCAGAGATTTGCGGGAAGACCTCGACCAGGAAGTCGAGCATGGACAAGCCGTCTTGCTGGCCTGCAATTTTGAGGGGGCGGAAGTTGTCTTGGGGATGTTTTCCAGGCAGCGGCACGGTGACCTGGCGAATTTTTTCCTGATGTTCGGCCAGGGACAGGGCTTGCTGCTGTTCGGGCGTTTGATAGCAATGCGGGCAAGAGACCCCTTCCACCGTGCGAGGGTCGCTGGCTTCCTCTGGGGTCAACAGGTTCTGGCAGGCATAGCAGAGTCCGTGGCCCGATTCGTCGAGATCACCCGCCAGGCCAACCCGTTTGTCGAATACAAAGCACTCTCCGTCAAAATGATCGTTGCCACATTCTTCAAAATATTTGAGGATGCCGCCATCGAGCTGGAAGACCTGTTTGAACCCCTGCTGGATCATGAAGGGGGCCGCTTTTTCGCAGCGAATTCCGCCCGTGCAAAAAGTGACGATGGGGTGCTGGTGGATGTCGTCAGGAAGTTTGGCGGTGGCGGCGGGAAAGTCCCGAAAATGATCGATGCCTATGGAAACAGCATCACGGAACGTTCCCAGGCTCACCTCGTAGTCGTTGCGGGTATCGAGCAGGGTGACAGGCTGGCCGGCGTCGAGCCATTTCTTGAGCTCGCGGGCAGAGACCCGGGGCGCAGGATCACGCGCGGGGTCAATTCCTTCGACGCCAAACGCGATGATTTCTTTCTTGATCTTCACCAGCATGCGGGAAAACGGCTGTTCGCGGCTCTCGCTGACCTTGGGTGTCAGCGCTTCCAGGCCAGGGATGGCCCGTAACAGCGCCACCAGGTAATCAACCTCTACTGGTGGGCCCGCCACAAACAGATTGATCCCTTCGGTACTGAGCAGAATCGTCCCTTTCAGACCCCGTTCTCGGCAGACGGAGATGAGACGGTCACGCAACGGCTTGAGGCCGTCCAGGGGTGCAAACAGATACGCCGAGATATTCGTCACTGCGGCCACCCGCGAACTCCTGGACTTAGCTCTTGAGAAAATTAAATCCGTGGCGAACATCAATTCGCAATTCATCAGATTGAATTCTACAAGGATCAGGAGCCAGATGGCAGATGGTTTCAGGCGGAAGATTCCGGCCCAATGCTGGTCCGTGGTCCTGGTTACCGCTATTCCTGGCCGTGAGCTGCAGCGGGGGCAGCGATGGGAGGTCTGGCTCCAGGAAGGTCGAGTGCATTCCAAGGCGGTTCTGGAACTGCCGCACCCCCTGCCCCCACTGCTGGTTTCCCAATCAAGCGTTCTGTGCCTGCTTGAGCTGCGGCGTATCTTTGGCCAGCCCGTCATGCAATTGGCTGAGTTCCTGGAGCGCGGCCTTGCTTGTGGGCGGCGCTTCGGACAGGGTGTGAGCCAGGTGCAGTTCCCTGAGCATCGAACGTTTCTTGGCCTGGTGGCTTCGCATTCGCCGCAGGATATCATCGAGGACACGGACGGCACTCACGATATGAACTCCCTTGTTCAGCATCACGCATTCGGCCCTGTGGCCCATGGCGGCGTCTGTAATCTCAGCGCGTGAGGGCATTCCCTCTTTAGCCAGCGATTCCAGAACTTGCGTGGCCCAGATCACCGGCACATGGGCTGCCTCGCAGATCCAGAGGATTTCTTCCTGAACCTCTGCCAATCGTTCGAAGCCGCACTCCACCGCCAGGTCTCCTCGCGCAATCATCACGCCGCAACAGGGTATCTTCATGGCGGTCAGAAGCATGGCCGGCAGGTTTTCAAAGCCACGTTTGGTCTCAATTTTTAGCACCACGGCCGGCTGGCGAGTACAAAGCGTGGCCAGATGCTTTTGAAGTGACTCCACGTCTTGCGCAGAGTTTGCGAACGAGAGTTCCACGATGTCGGCATGCTGGGCCACGAAGGCCAGATCCGCCAGATCTTTCTCTGTGAGCGCCTCCAGTTGCAAGTTGCTGTCCGGGAGATTGATCCCCTTGTCGGCTCGCAGGGTCTCGCCCCGAGTGCGGGCCTGGGTGATTCGAACCACTACCTGCCGAGCTTCGACCTGGTCCACCACGCCTCCGATGCGACCATCATCGAACCAGATGCTGTCACCGGCTTCAACATCATCGAATACGGCAGGAATGGAGCAGCCGATCCGGGGCGGGGTCAGAATTTGCCCTACGCTGTCATACGAGGCCGGCCGACCTGGCACCTGGTCCCTGGTCAGGATTAGCTTGTCTCCCTTGTGCAGGTGGATAACATTCTCAGTGGCCGGTAGATTGCCAACTTTGGCACTGCGGTGACCGCTTTCCTCTTTCTTACGCCCGTGGCGCAGGCGGGTCCCTGGCACCAGGTAGGCGGTTTGGGTGGCTTCCGCCCAGCATCCCTGGTCGGTCACTTCCACAATTTTCAGGGCACGGCGGGACTCGCGGGCGTCTTTGAACCGCACCTGCTCACCTGGCCGCAGGTGGGCCAGCCATTCGTTGGGAACAGGCAGGGTTGCCGACGCGGGCGAAGGCGGTTGCTGGGGATTGGTTTCGGGGGTTAACCAGATCCGTGCGGGGGCGATGACAGTGCCGAAAACATTGCGCTGGGGTCGAATACGCACCACGGCTGGACCTGGTTCCATGGGGCCGGTTCGGAGTTTGGGGCCAGCCAGATCCATAACCACGCGACACGAACGCCCGAGCGCCTGCTCGGCGTGCCTCAGGTTCTGGATCATCCGGGTCCAGTCGCTGGCAGTATCGTGCGCACAGTTGATGCGCATGCAGTCCATGCCTTGCTGAAGCAGGTTGTGAACCAGGCTGGAATCTCGGGCGGCCTCCACCGGCATGGTGACCATGATCCGTACCTCTCGACCGGGCGGGGCCGGCCCGAGCAGGTTTCGGGCATGTTCTGCCAGCAGAGATTCCCCATGATTGAAATCCACCACCGAGCCCGTGGCGGCCGGCGGGGTCCAGGCGTCATCCACCAGTTGCTGGAGCACGCCTACCAAGGCATCTACGGTGGCCAGCACGTGGGACTCGGCCCGGCCGAGTGATGAGAGCCCCATCGAGGCCAACCTGAGCTGAAGCGGCCGCAGATCGCGCCGACGCAGGGCCATGTAATGCAACAAGTTATGGGCACTTTCCTGGTAGTTCGCGTGCACCTGGCTCATCCGTGATTGCGTCACCGATGGCTGGGCGGCAAGTTCCGCGCGAATGGCCAGGAGTTCGCTCAGCACCTCTTTGGCCTGAGCCTTGGTTTTTTGGGGCTTCTTACCATTGTTTTTCATGGGTGGAACAATCCTGGCGGCTGCGCGCGTGCTGATTTCATCCCGGAGATGATCAGGCAGGGTCCGAAAAACGGCTACCACGAGCTGATGACTCAAGTGCTTGGCAAGATTGATCCACGCGAATCCTGTTCCAATTCCCAGATCAGGCTTGTTTCTGGAAGCTTGGTACTGAACGCGCTGGAGCTGGGCTCAACGACAGGAAGTGGTGGAGGTGGCTCCGACGCACATTTTGACGAGCAGTTGACCGGTCAGGTAGAAATAGATTTGTACAGACCGCGTACGTTGGTTCAACTTCTTGAGTTTGGCCGGAGACGTTTACAGGTTCAGCGGCGGTTTCAAGACCTGGGACGGGTCTCCATGGGGGAGACGCTGAGCCAGGCCAGGTTTTGACATGGCTTCCAAGAAACCATGGTGGTTTCTGGGTGTAAGGTCATCTGGTTCAGAGGATTAGGGCGATCCTGGCGTGGCCTGCTGGTGGCCACTTGGCGGGATACCATGCGGTTGGGCCAAAGCTAGAGACGGGGCTGGCCAAATTGAGACCCCCCACCAGCAGGCCATAATCGGGTAAATTCTATGGGTTCCTGGCCCTTGTGTAAGAGAACCGATGGGTAAACCTGATTTCATGGTTTCTGCTGGTTGAAAACGGAGCAAATTGGTTTTGAAAACGAACGATCAGGCAAGCAGTCGAAAGCAATTTGAAAAGTATGGAATTGAGCGTGCGCGGGCCAGGCAAGAGCCGGGCGGCGGGGGTAAGCATCATTCCAAGTCGATCATTCGCCACCGGTCGCTGCCGCAGCTCTACCGGGAATTGAGCCGGTTGCTAGCGGGAAACTGGTGGGCCTTCAGCGGCTCGCTGGCCATCCTTTCCGTGGTCACGCTGCTCAAACTGATCCCGCCGGTTGCTACCAAGCTTGCCATCGACAATGTTTTGCTAGGCCGACCGTTGCCAACCTGGTTGCCGGCTTGGTTGCCGGTGCCGGCCGACCCCAAGCAGCGATTGGTTGAGCTGGTTGCTGTGGTGTTCATGGTTGCCTTGCTCGGCATGGTACTTGGTATCTGGACCCGCTGGCTTGCGACGGTGATCAGCAAGCGTTTGCAGGTTTCGGTGCGGCACACGGTTTTTGAGCATGCTGCGCGGCTGCCGTTGCATCGCGTGTATCAGTTGAAAGCGGGTGGGGCCGCCAGTCTGCTCAGGGACGATGCCGGCGGCGTGGGCGAGCTGATCTTCAGCATGTTTTACAACCCCTGGCGTGCGTTGATTCAGTTCGCCGGCGGGCTGATCGTTCTGCTTTGGGTTGACTGGCGGATGTTGATCTGCGCCATGGTGCTGATGCCCGCGGTGTTTGTTTCGAGCCGGCTCTGGAACCGGTTTCTGCGGCCCCTGTATCGCGATGTACGAAGCCAGCGGCAAGAGGTGGATGCCAGGGCTGCCGAGGCGTTTGGCGGAATGCGCGTGGTGCGTGCATTTGGTCGCCAGCGGCGGGAGTCGGGTCGGTTCGTCCGTGGCAACCACGTCATGGTCAGGCTCGAACTGATGGCCTGGTGGTGGACCCGCATCGTGGAATTGCTGTGGGAACTGGTGTTGCCGGCCGCCTCTGGGCTGCTGATGCTTTACGGCGGGCTTCGGGTGCTGGATGGCCACCTTTCGCCCGGCGACCTGATGATGTTTCTGGTTTACCTGGGCATGTTGGTCGACCCGATCACCACCATTGCCAGTTCCATGAACCAGGTGCAGGGAAATCTTGCCGGCTTTGATCGGGTGCTGGATATTCTGGCCGAACCACGAGAAATGGAACTGGTGGGCGGCGAGAGTACTGGAACCGGAAGCAAGATCCGCAAACGCGAGGTTGCCGGCCGGATCAGCATTGAAGGGGTGTCATTTCAATATCCAGGTACCCAAGCCACTGTGCTTCATGACATTTCGCTTGAGGTTGCGCCTGGAGAGACCGTAGCCCTGGTTGGCCGCAGTGGCTCAGGCAAGACGACGCTGTGCAACCTGGTGGCCCGATTCTATGACCCCACCTCGGGAACGATCCGGCTGGACGGTCGAGACATCCGCTCGATCGATGTCGAAGATTTTCGTCACTTGCTGGGGATTGTTGAGCAAGACGTGTTTCTGTTTGATGGAACCATTGCAGATAACATTGCCTACGCCAGTCGAGGCGCGAGCCAGAGCGAGATCGAGCACGCCGCCAGGGTTGCCAATGCGGCCGGGTTCATTGAGGCATTTGCCGATGGCTATCAAACGATGATTGGCGAGCGGGGCGTAAGGATGAGTGGCGGCCAGCGGCAAAGGTTGGCCATTGCCCGCGCCGTGCTTGCGGATGCTCGGATATTGATTCTGGACGAAGCCACCAGCAACCTGGATAGCGAGAGTGAACGATTGATCCAGAGCAGCCTGGCCACCGTTTTGAAGAACCGCACGTCGTTTGTTATTGCGCACCGTCTGAGCACGGTACGCCAAGCGAACAAGATTCTGGTGATGGATTCTGGCCGCATTGTGGAAATGGGCGATCACGAGGCCCTGATGGCACGCGGAGGCCGGTATGCCGAGATGGTGGCGTTGCAGAACATCGATAGCTGATCGCGGGTCCTGTGGTCCCGCCCATGCTCTTTCCGTGTGGTGCCAACTGGTTCGCGTGAGGTGCCCTTGAACGTTCAGAGCTGGTACCATGCAGAGTGAGAGCTCTTGGATCAATCGGCCTCTCTGGGATAACACGCCGGTGCATACTAGAGTTTTGGGTATCTGGTGAAAGCATGAACAAAACAGCTCACACTTGGGTCGGGAACCGGTCATTTCATTCCTTGAGTTTGTGATGAAGCTTGCAATATCTCTGGAGGAGATGTCTCTGGGGGGTGGTCCCAAATAAGCCCTGGTGCTTGGGAGGTATCTGGCGAGTTTGGGCCACGATGTCACGATTTGCACAGAGCGTCCTGGGATCTGGTGGTCGGAACTTGAACCTCATGGACTCTCGGGGTTCTGTCTTCCGTCCCATTCCTGGGAACCCACGGTCCAGCGCGCCTGTCGGTTGGCACGTTACTGGAATGATCAGCAGTACGATGCCGTCATCGTGAACGCGAGCCTTTTGAACCATGTGGCGCATCATGCGTGCCACATGCTGGATGACCGCATCCGGGTGATGCTGATCTTGCATGGAGATTGGGAGGCCATGTATGAACTGGCCGCCCGAGAAGCCGCGGCCTGGAACTGCGCAGTTGGTGTGAGCCCGAAGGTTCGAGAAAAAGCGGCAATGTACTTTCAGGAGAAACCGTTATTCAGCATTGTGAATGGCGTTGAGATCCCAGAGAAGGCCGTATTGCAGTCACGAAGCGGGTGGGAGCTTCCGCTTGGGCTGCTGTTTGTGGGCCGCCTGATCGACTCTCACAAGGGGGTGTTCCGGCTTTCAGCCATTCTGGCGGAATGCAGGAAGCGAGATTTGCCCGTGAGGCTGACCGTGATTGGAGACGGTGAAGATCGTCGCCAACTACAAGAGCGGTTCGAGCAGGAAGGGGTGAGCGACCTGGTTGTGATGTCAGGATATCTTGACCCCGCCACCAGTGTGGCTGCCATGTTGAATCATCACGTCCTGGTCTTCCCCACGAACATGGAAGGGATGCCGTTGGTGGTTTTGGAGTCGTAGGCCAGAGGATGTGTTTGCGTTGCAACCCGCCTGCCGGGTATTACCGACGTGGCTATTGAAGACGGTGTGACGGGTTACCTGGCGGAGCCTGGCAATATTGAGCAGTTCGTCGACCATATCCAGCTGATGCTCGATCGCGATCGCTGGCAGAACGCGTCAGGCGCCGCGATTGAACGCAGTTGCCAGTGTTTTTCCGTGGAAGCCATGGGGGCCCAGTACGAGATCATTCTTAACGATCTGGCCCAGAATGGTTTTTCCCTGACGCGTGCTTATAACACCACCCGAGAATTGGGATCGGTCCCCTTTTACTGGTGGAACTATTTTCCACGCGTTCCTGCACCAGAGTTTTTCATGAATGGGGTGGGAGCGTTAAGGAAGCGGTGGCGAACGTTGCGGGGTCGTAATCTGAAGCCGGTATCGCTGATATCAGAAAATGAAGAACTATGCCAGTGCCAAATTTTTTCATTATCGGGGCCCAGAAGTGCGGTACGGATGCGCTTTATTACGTATTGAAGCACCATCCCGATATTTTTATGAGTCCCGAGAAAGAGCCCTCGTTTTTCATGATGGAGGGGGTGTTGCCGGGGTTCCGGCATCCCTCGCCAGGGTATACCCGCCGGCTCGTTGCTGAATGGGACCGTTACCTGGACCTGTTCATGGATGCGGGAGCAAAGCGGGCGATTGGTGAGGCGTCGGCCATTTATCTAAGCAGTTACTATCCAGAGCGAACGGCCGCACGAATTCGAGAGCGGATTTCGCATGCCAAGATCATCGCGCTTCTGCGACAGCCGGCTGATCGTGCGTATTCTGCCTTCCAGTTTTACCATGCACGAGAAATTGAACCGATCGCGGACTTCGCTCAAGCGCTGGCGGCCGAGTTGGGACGGTTTGACAGCGAGTCTCCGGATATCCGTCATCGTTCCAATGGGTACTATTACGCCAATCTTAAACCGCATTACGATTGTTTTCCAAGCGAGCAGATTCGTGTCTATCTTCATGAAGAATGGAACTCGAATCCGGGGTCCGTTCTTCGTGAGATCTTTCGCTTTCTGGAAATCGGTGAGAGCGTTCGCGTGGTCGTTGAACGACGGAATGTGACCACCCGCTACAAGAGTAAACGCGTGCGTCGGCTGCTTATCAATCCGAATCGGGCTGAGCGATGGATCAAGCGGCTTTTGCCAGGCTGGCTGCTCCAGCAATTGCGGGATTGGAACGAGCTGGCCCCGCCGCCGTTTCCCAACGATCTCAGGCGTGAACTGACGGAAGGATATCGGGACGATATTTTGAAATTGCAAGAGTTGATCGGCAAAGATCTTTCGCGCTGGATGGTAGATTCTGCGACTCCGTCTTCGGTTGGGGCAGGCGAGGTGCAGCCTTGAGTTTTCAAATGGAGCCGGCTCCAACCTACTTTGTCCATATTCCCAAAACGGGGGGAATTACGCTTGGGTCACTGCTTGACCTGTGCTACAAGGGTCGTGAATCTGTGCGTCTCGATCCGCCCAAGATGGCCAAGCTGAGTCTGGGGCAACTCAAATCGTTTCGGTGTTATCATGCCATGCATCAGGGCCGTACCCTGTTCGAATTGATCGGACGAACCGACCTGGCCTGTATCACGATGATGCGAGACCCAATTGAGCGGTCGGTCTCTCAGATCCGTTACCTCCAGCGTGTGGTCAGAGAGATTCCCCACACCTTCACTCCTCAGTATCTGGCTGCGGTTGACCCCATTTTGAAGTCGGACCTTCGTGAATGTCTGGACCCTCAGGCCTTTGAAAGTGCCTGCGACAGCCAGATCCGGACCCTGGGAATTCGGGAAGATTACCGGCCGATGTTCAAGGGCAGCCCCGACGCCGACAGTGGCCGCTCGATCTTGCGTCCCTATCCGTTGCCGCCACTGATGGATGTGAATGATCCCGCGGCCCTGCTTGCGAACGGGCGGGGCTGGCTTGGAGAGATGGCCGTGGTGGGTCTCACGGAAAGATTCCATGAGTCTGTTTTGATGGTGTGTGACCTGCTTGGGATTCCTGCGCCCTGGAAAATGCCGCAGAAAAACGCCAATCCATCGCGCAAAGAGGCGCAATCTCAGTATCGGAACACACTTGACCCCAAGGTGCTTGGCCAGCTTCAGGAACTCACTCGCCACGATCAGTTGCTTTATGATCACGCCCAAGAGCTTTTCCAAGAGCAATGGAGTCGGTTCCAGCGGCAGCCAAAAAGAACATATAGCATCGCTGCACACGCGCGATATGCCGTGAAAAGCCCCGCTCGACGTCTGGTTGAGTTTGTCCGTCCCGGAAGACGACTATGAATATAGCTATTTGCGTTGGGAGTGGTTTTGCACGAATCCGGCCATCGTGTTGCCATCCTGGCCCCCTCTCCGCGCTCCGTTGAGCCAACGATGATGGCGCCAGGCTTGCGGTTCCTTTCCATCGCTCCGGGCCGATTTAACAGTGTGGCTGGGGCCGTGCGGCGGCTTGGCCGCCTCTTCAAAACCGAGAAGTTTGATGTCGTGTTCGTTGTGGCAGGGATGCCGATCCCCAACCTAGAATATGTCTGGAGCTTGCTGCCAGATGCAACGGCGTTGGTGCCGCTTGTGGTGGGTGACCGAGACCATGCGTATGAACCCACGATGCGCACTTCTGCCTACTGGAATGTAGCGGTGGCCATCAGTCCCAGACTCCAGCAAGAAACCGAGCGTCGCATGCCTGGGAAGCCGGTCCGTTTACTGGCCACGGGGGTGGATCTTGCGTCCGACCACGAGTTGTCCGGGCGGCTCCCCTTCTCAAAACCATTGAAACTTCTGTATGTCGGGCGGCTCTTTGGCCGGAAGAATGTGCACCTGCTGCCCGCGATTATGGCCGAATGTCAGGGGCGGGAGCTTCCCGTTACACTCACGATTGTGGGACACGGCGATGATCGGGACTCATTGGCACAGTCCTGCCAGGAGTACGGGGTATCGCACCAGATCCGGTTCGAGGCGGCCCCGACCCAGGCCGATCTTTACCGCATCTTTCGGGAGCATCACGTTTTGTTGTTAACTTCGGAGATTGGCGAGGGTTTGGGCTTGGTCTTGCTTGAGGCCCAGGCCAATGGGTGTGTGCCGGTGGCTTCACGAATTCCCGGCGTCACCGATTTTGCGATTCAGGCCGGCGAAACCGGATTACTTGCCGAAATTGGGAACGCCGGTTCTTTTGCCGATCAGATTGGTCGCTTGTTGGACCAAACCTGCTGGGATACCATGAGTTGGGTCGCGATCGCCAGGATGCCTGGCAACTTCAGCCTTGCAGAAATGTCAAAGGCTTATGGAGGATTGTTGAAAGAGTTACAGCAGGGGCAGTACGCTCTGGCACCCGCCCGGTCTGAATGTAGACAGCCGCGGCTCAGGATTCGGGACTCTCTGCCCGGCCCGATCTACCGCATTGTGAACAGGCTGAACCGGTTTCAATAGGGTGGATTCCCAGATGTTGAGTTCTGGAGACGGATGGTTTGCCGGCCGCTGGCTCGTAGGCTGACACGCAGGCTGAACGAGGTTTGCAGCGGTTCACGAATGGGTTGCACACACACAACCCCAAGCAACAGCCGCGGGCGGCTGTGCTAGGTGCGCGACCCAATCGTGAATATCTCCAAGCCTTGGGTAAACCCCCGGATTTCGCGGAATGCCTACGGCGTTTGTCACTCTTGACCACTGACAAGACGACGCATCTCGGTGGCCAGCAGGCCCGCTTGTTCGCTCCAAGACGGGACGCTGGTACCGTGGTTGTCCACGCGATTCCGGCTCAGGGCCGAGAGAATTCCTTGTCGGATTCCTGATTCCGTGGGTGAAATATAGATGCAGTGGTCATCACCGGCCTCTCTGAGTTCGGGGATGTCCGTGGTCACAACGCGTGTCCCGCAGGCACGGGCCTCAAGCACGGGCATTCCGAAACCTTCATACGTGGATGGAAAAACGAACGCGTCTGCCCCGGCATACAGGGCAGGCAGATACTGGTCGCCCACGTAACCGAGGACAAGGATCTTGCCTTGTTCCTGGGCTGAAATGAGCCGTTCAATCTCTTCAGAGGCCCGGTCTTTCTTGCCAACCAGTACAAGTGTGTGCGGAATCTCTCCCTCGATTTTCATTCTCAGAAAAGCGCGAACCAAGGCCGCCACGTTTTTCCTGGGATCCCAGGTGGCGACATTCAACAGGTAAGGCTGCTGGATGTTCAGAGCGTTTAGCGTTGCCTGGATTTCTGAGGAGTCGGGTCGTCGGTATCGGGGTTCGAGGGCCGGTTTCACAACCCGCGAGCGACGTCCGAAGTACTGAAACAACTTGTCATCGGTTCCCTGAGAGATCGTCACAACGGTATCGGCCCGTCGAATGTCTCTTCTGGCGAACAGGGTGTACGCCAGCGTATGCAGTCGCGCGAAGGAATCGGGGGAGATCCGGTTCACGAAATCGTAAACAGTGATCAGAGTTTTGGTTTCTCGTCCTAGCCTGGGTAGGAAAACATAAGGGCTCCAGAATAGGTCGAGCTTATCAGCCTGGCACATGGTGCCAGCGACCATCTTCAGCCAGAGTACGGGAGACAGGCGTGATCTTTGGGCCCCCGTTCGCAACGTCCAATCTCCCTTGAATCCAGAAAGATCGACCGGCCACGGGCTATAAACGAAAAACTGGGCCTCGGGAAGCTGATCACCCAGTTGCTGGCAGAGCCGATAGGTGTAAAGAGAATGTCCCCTGGGTTGCTCAGAGAAAATGCTCCCATCAATTCCAATGCGAATCGTCTTGGTCATCATACTTCCGAAATTGAACCGATCCTGAATCGTATGCCAGTAGCGATTTGAAGCGGCTTTTCATGATAGACGGAAAGAAAGATTGTTTGGAAAACCAAATTCAATTGCAAGATCCTTACCTGGGCAAACTTGGCTGGCCGACGAAACTGGGTCGTTAGACTCTCCGATGGCTGTTCCCTTGAATTGCCTTGGCCGTTGGCAAGCGGTCGCCATCTTTCCAGGTTTCCCTAGCATACAAAACTTTTCCGCCAAAGAACGCACTCAAAAACGATCCTTCCAATCACACCAGATTGAAGGCTGTTACCCGATTGAGAATCCACGGATCAAGCCACAATCACGGTTCCTTGGTCAAAAAACGCGTAGAACTCATGAATTTTTGCAATCTTGATCACGATCGGTAATTTCAAAACAAGAGTCAGCCACTACAATCAAGAAAACCCGGGTTTTTCGGGTTGGTAAGATACGAGGACGAGTGATTCTGATGGCACGGTTGCCGGCACATCCGCGGAGATTGCTTTTTGTGGCCCCGCGCTGGGCTTCCGTAGCCGGCGGATCCGAAGCCTTGATTCGAGCCTTCGCGGAACAACTTTCGCAGCGAGATGGATTTGCGGTGGAAGTTGCGACCACCACGGCAACCAACACTCTGACCTGGGCCAATGATTACCCCACGGGAATGAGCAGGGATCAATCCCTCTCGGTCCATCGGTTTCCGGTTCGGGCCCCGACCAGGATGGCCAGACAACTGGATAGGCACTTGTCAGACTATCCTGGAATCCGTCGTCGTTTGAGTCGATTGGACTGCACGAATCCCACGGTCAGGAGCCCTGCCCTGGCCGACTTTGTTCACAAGGCAGGGCGATTGCGCGATTCTAGGTAATCTGGCATGATTGTGCCGGTGTGATTTCTGCCGCTTCCTGGAGGACAGCAAGGGTAGAAACTATCGCGACCGCAAGGAATCCGTGCCATGGCCAAAACAAAGTCTGCTCGCATG
>CAIYJE010000071.1 GCA_903926465.1 uncultured Planctomycetales bacterium | reverse complement strand
GACACTCCGTGAGGAAACCGGCGCTTGGTCCACCGACGTCAATGCCACACAACGTGGCGTCGACTGGCAAATGAAGATCGACGACGCCCGAACGAAACTGAAGTCGGTCTACCCGACAATTAAGCTGTGACAAAGCACTAGAGCCATCATTGATGACAGAAAAGGACACGTTCCGTTCAAAGACATTGGTGGATTCATCCGTTTTTTGAAACTTTGGGTAACAAGTTCGAAATAATGCTGTCGTGTGTCAAGATTGAGAAGAATCCCCTCTCCACGAGAGCATGAGTGGGAAAGCTTTCGAAGTAGAAAGCAAGATCGCATTTCATCAAGAGTAGAATCCTTTGAACTCTATCACCACGCCCGATGTGAACCAGTTGTGGGATGTGATTGTCATTGGAACCGGCATGGGCGGCGCTACTCTGGGGCATGCGCTCGCAAAATCAGGCCGGTCCGTCCTTTTTTTGGAAGCCGGCCAGCAGACATCCGGGTCGGGATGGGTGGAATCAGCAACGCCCGGTTTTGGACAATTACCGCCAGAAACACGTTCGAAGCTGTTATTACGCGGCGGTCGTGTTTGCGAGCCTGTTGATGACGGGGAAGGAGATTCGGGTGTTGTTCCGTTCATGGGGATTGGCCCCGGAGGCTCGTCTGCTCTTTATGGCATGGCGCTGGAGCGGTTTTTTCCCCAGGATTTCCAAACTTGGCCGCTGAGCTATCAGGAGATGGAACCGTGGTATGAGGCCGCTGAGCGACTCTACCGGGTTCGGGGCACGGTCGATCCCATTCGTCAAGAACTTGCGCCGCATTTGCTAACACCGCCGTCCCAGTCTGCAAGCAATTCCGCCATATTTGGGGAACTGGCGAGTCGGGGACTTCATCCCTATCGCCTGCACGCGGGGTGCGAACGCGTGGATGGCTGTAAGCTTTGCCAGGGTTACCTTTGTGACCGCGCGTGCAAGAATGATTCGAGACGGATCTGTCTCGATCCGGCCCTCCAGTTCGAGAATACTGCCTTATTAACAGAAACTCCCGCGCAATCGCTGGAGGTTCAAGGGCGAACTGTCACCCATGTGGTAACACCACGGGCAAAATTGGCAGGTCGCGTGATTGTGCTGGCCGCCGGAGCACTGGTTACGCCAGGGCTGATGCCTGAACAGACAAACCGATCGGGATGCGTGGGCCGCTACCTGATGCGGCACGCCATCGACCTGTATTGCTTGACAAAAGCCCCCTCTTATGAATCGGCGAGTGATACCAAAGATCTGGGCCTAAACGATTTCTACCACGTGGACCAAGACCTGCTGGGAAACGTTCAGGCGTTTGGCCCGGCACTGCCAGCCAATTATCTACTGAATATGCCGGGCCGCAGCCGACTCTCACGCCTGGCGAACCCGTTGATCAGTCGAATTGCAGATCGCAGGGCCAGATCTCCCGTGGTGGCGGCCATGCTTCAGGACGATCCGCTCAAGGATAACTATGTCTCGGGTCGCAAGATCCACCACAGGTTTGGCGCCGATGACTTGAGACGCCAGCAACGGTTTCGAGAGATCGTGATGGATAACTTTCAGTCCCTGGGTGCAACACAACTGTGGAAAAAGTCCAAGAACCGGGCCGGTCTGGCTCACGCCTGTGGTACGTGTCGTTTTGGAGAGAGTCCTGAAACCAGCGTGCTCGATCGCTGGAACCGGGCCCACGAGATGGATAACCTCTACGTCGCCGATGCATCGTTCCTCCCGACTAGCGGAGGTTTGGGCCCTGCGTTGACTATTGCAGCCAATGCTCTTCGGGTGGCCGAGGAAGTAAACCGTATCCTTTGATCTCCAGTGGGGATGAAGGAAGTAGGGCTAAACGCTCAAGACAGAGCCAAGCCAATCTTTTGAATCTATCGTAATCAATAAACACTACGGCAGAATCCAAGCCCGTTGGCGGTGCTCAACCTCAACAATCTTCAAAGGTTTTGCCCGTGTCTACCGCAATGAACACTGATGTGAACTGGGCTATTCTGAACAACAGACGAATCATGACATCAACCACGAGCGAAATGCATTCGCCCCGGCTAATTGCGTTTCACCTTCCCCAATTCCACCGAATCCCAGAAAACGATGCGTGGTGGGGTAATGGATTTACGGAATGGACCAATGTCCGTAAGTCGAAACCACTCTACAAGGGACATCGCCAGCCCGCAGTGCCGCTTGATAACAATTACTATAACCTGACTGAACCGGCGATCCGAGGCTGGCAAGCGCGGCTAGCGCGGGCGCATGGAATCTACGGATTCTGTTATTACCACTACTGGTTCAAGGGCAGGAAACTCCTGGAGAAGCCTTGCGAGGCAATTCTGGAAAGCGGGACGCCTGATTTTCCATTCTGTTTTTCCTGGGCCAACGAGTCTTGGACCCGGGCATGGGACGGGGCGAATCACGAAGTCTTGATCCAGCAAGATTATGGGAGCGAGCCAGACTGGAAGGCTCATTTCGATTATCTTCTCCCGTTTTTTCGGGACAGACGCTACATCACCCACAATGGCAAACCGATGTTTCTCATCTATCGCGCGAATGATTTCGCCGGGATGCCGAAAATGATCGCCTGCTGGGACCGCTGGGCGCAAGAGGCCAAACTTCCCGGAATCTTTTTTGTCAAAACTCTAACCGCGTTTGATGGGAGACACGGAACCGAGGGTTTTTCAGCCTCGGCTTGCATGGAGCCCTGGCTAACGGTGCGTGGCCGCGCGGCACCGGCCCTCCGTTGCCAATGGCACGCACAGAAGCTTGTATGCCGCTTACTCAGCGCGTGGGGCCGTCCCCAAAAACTCCGCTACGTTTACGAGGACATATGGAAGCAGATGGTGAAACGTACCTATGCCGCCAACGAATTCCGCGGAGCCTTTGTCGGCTGGGACAATACCCCCAGACGTGGCCCCGATTCCTGGATTTTCATGGGTGGAACTCCGGAGAAGTTTCGCGCTTACATGGAACAGCAACTTGCTGGAGCGGCACAGGACGGTGCGCCTTACGTGTTTGTGAATGCCTGGAACGAATGGGCGGAAGGAGCCTATCTAGAGCCAGACGTCACTCATGAGTATGCCTATCTCCAAGGACTGAAGGCCGCGGTAGATTCCATAAGCCAAGCATCGAGAGAACAACTCAGCAAACGCCTCTCGTTCCCCGCGCGAGATACCGCATGAGGCAAGATAAACCATGGCATACACACCCCTCCTCCATGACAAAACTCATCCTGCACATGGGTGGCTTTCGCACGGGATCAACGTCCACGCAATCATCGCTCTGGTCGGCACGTCGCCGGCTGCATTCTCAAGGTATCCTTTATCCGAAAACCGGACTGGCGTGCAAAGCTCACCACGCACTGGGGTTGAGCATCCTCGGCCAGGCGATCCAGGGACACTATGCCGCTCCACCGCTAGAGCCTTTGCTCAAGTCGCTTGAGCAGGAGATCGCTTCCTCAGGCTGCGGCACTGTGCTCATCAGTACGGAGGTCCTGATGCTGCTCGTTGACCAGACATTTGGCACCGAGGGAAGGGAGGAACGTCTCGGTCGATTCTTGTCGATGTTTGGCGAAGTCCAAGTTCTCTGCGTTATCAGGCATCAGGTTCCAGGGCGATTGCGCGATTCTAGGTAATCTGGCATGATTGTGCCGGTGTGATTTCTGCCGCTTCCTGGAGGACAGCAAGGGTAGAAACTATCGCGACCGCAAGGAATCCGTGCCATGGCCAAAACAAAGTCTGCTCGCATG